>JBBQVH010000011.1:0-87239 GCA_038211695.1 Blastocatellia bacterium
CGCGAACCGCGCGCGCCCCGCAATCAACGCCGGAGCGGCTTGCCAGACAGGCACGTCGAGAAAATCGCCGGCTCGTTCGTGCCCGCCGAGCAACCGCTCGACCGCGCCGAGCAGTTCTTCATCCGGCGCGCAAACCTGCGCTAGAAAAGCCGCGCGCTCCGCCGCCGGCAAGGCGATGGCGACGTGGAAGAGCCGCTCGACTTGTTCATCCTGTGCCGGCGTCATGTCTGCCCCGCCAGTTCCGCGTAAAGCCAAGCGCGCGCCAGACTCCAATCGCGCTCGACCGTGGCGTGCGAGAGACCCATCACTTCCGCCGTTTCGGCAATCGTCAGCCCGCCGAAAAAGCGCATTTCGACGATCCGGCTGTGTTGCGGTTTAATCGTGGCCAAGCGCTGCAGGGCGTCGTCCAGCGCCAGCAGATCAACCGCCGGCTGCGCGCTCAAGCCTTCAGCGCCGCTCAATGAAACGCGCTCGCCCTCGCGTTTGCGCCGTTGCCGCCGCCGCGTGTCGTCCACCAACAGGTCGCGGATGATCTTCGCCGCCAGCCCGAAAAATTGCGCTCTCCCCTGCAAGCTGACTTGATCTTGTTTGACCAGCCGCAACCAGGCTTCGTTGGCCACCGCCGTCGGTTCCAGGGTCGGATGCTCGCCGAGCTGCCGCAGGTGATGCCGCGCCAGCTTCCGCAGTTCGTCATAAACCAACGGCGCCAGGCGGTCGAGCGCCCCGGCGTCACCCTCGCTCCACTGCACCAGCAATTGTGTGATTTCTCCGTTCACGCGGTCTCCTCGCAAACTGTGGAACAGACTAAGGTCTGTTCCACAGTTTCATTGTCCGGACTGGAGAACTTCTAAATCTCTCCACAGACAGGTTGCGGCAAGGTCTTTGACCTTCGCGACCCACAAAGTTTTCGGTTTATAGCGGTTTGCGCTTGAGTGCGACCGGTACCGCAATTAAGTCTTGAATGATGAGACTGCTCAGGAGCCGCAGTTTAGCAAACCGTCCCAGCCCACACAATTTTTTTGCCCGCCGGATGAGGGAATTTCGCCGACGACGACGGTTGTCTGAAGTGAATGCCCGCGCGTGAGACCTTCCACCGAAGCGTCTCACCGCCCTGAGACGATGGCGTATTCGCAAAATTGTCCCGTCATCAATTCGCCCTCACAAATTTTTTGTTTCGTGGTGAGGGACTTTGGCCGCGAATAACGGTGGTATCAGTGAAAACCGAAAAATCAACGCTGCCGGTAAGACAGACCGCGAATCGGCGACACGTTTTCCGCGCAGACCCGAGGCTTAACCAAGACCCAAACCGCCTCATCAGCGATGAGTGATTGCGAACAATCAACCACGCCGGGGAGAAGCTCGTGGAATCACGCGGCCTTTGAACCGAGCCACTAGACCAAAGGAGATCAACTGATGTCAGACGCAAAGCAAGACCCCACAAGCCCGAGACAAGCGACTAACGCGCCCCTCTCGTTCAAACAACAAATCGTCCCCCTGTTCAATGCTCAGGACGTTAGCTGCATGAACCCGATGGGCGTTCATTTAACGAACTACACCTACATGTCCGCTGCGGCCGGGGATGGCACTTTTCCCGACCACGCGAACGCCAACCATGTCTATGCCCGCCTGACCGGCGCGGAAACTCCCAGGATGCCGAGGGGTGGTACTTATTGGTCGCAGGACGAACTGGGCCTTTTCAACCAATGGATGCAAGGCGGGTATCAACCGTAACCACGATAACCGTGGCCCACTGGCCCCGCGTGGAACGCCCTCCCAGATTAAGCAACCAAGTCGTCAATCATCCGCGATGAACCTTCCAGTTCAATCGCGCACAACATCACAAGGAGAAAGCATGAACCGTTCGACCCAGAAGAGGGTGTTAGCAATCGTTTGTTGCGGTGCCGTCATCGCCGCCTGGCCCACCTTCCGCGAGAGCGCGCGAGGCAAGACTTTGGGGGCCGGCGCGATGAATCCGCCCGCGTCCCCTCCCGCTCAAATGGCGAACCCCGCCCGGTTCGCCTGGCAAACGTTCGCTGCGATCAGTCGTCCCACCGGCCCATCTCCGGCGTCCGGCCTTTCGCAACCGGTTGCCTGGGAGGAGTGGTCAACCGATGCAGATACATTCCCGGATTTCCAGACCAGCCAACAGCCGTGTTTTCCCGGCAATTCGCAATATCCCTGCGCTCAAGCCTCGACCAACGCCGCCGCTGCCCGCCGCCGTCCCTTGCACCCGACAACCCAGCAATTGATTCTCAGAGGGCGCAAGACACCGACGAAGAATTTAAGCGCCAAGGCGACGGCGGCGGCCGGCGATCAATGTGTGCAGAATGTCGAGATCGTTTACCGCAATCTGGACGACTTCCTTTACATCGCCCAGAACAACCTGTGGTACCTGCAAGGCCAGGAAGCCAAATTCAATGATCCCAGTTTTACAATTAACTTCCCCACCACGGCGATTGAGTTGAAGTCGAATTGGGTGCAACTCGCGCCGGGAGTGGATCAATCCCGCTTCCACACCTTTGTTCAAGACGGCGCCACTTATGGCTTGGTCGCTCTCCACTTGATGAGCCGCGAGCTGCCCAATTGGTTTTGGGCGACCTTTGAGCAGGTTGATAATGTGGGACGTTGCGATTACATCGGCTGCCACGACTCTTTTGGGTATACCCCGGCCGACATCGCGCCCAACTCTTCGCCGGGCGGAACGTACCCGCCAGGAACTATTACTCCAGGTTTGCAAGCTCTGCTTCAGGGACTCGGGCCGGAGTGGCAGTACTACCGGCTCAAAGGCACCCAGGTGGATTTCACCGATGCCGCCGGCAAACCAACCTTGCTGGGTAATTCGGTCACGGAATGCGGTTTTGTTCCATCCTCCTCCTGCATCACTTGCCATAGCCGAGCCACCGTCAACGGCACTGGCGGGCGCCTGAGCATTTTCAAAACCAACACTCCGCCGGTGAGCTACAACGGGCAACCCGAGCAGCGTTGGTTCACGAATCCGAACGGCTCTCGGAAATTCCTTCCGATGGCGTTTACGTGGGCCTTCTTCCAGGCGAACGCCAAGCCTTCCGCCGCCAACACACCGAAACCCCGCCCGAAATAAGCGCCCGATCCAGCATCTTGCAGTGTGAAGCTTACACAAGCCGGGGCGCTTACGTTCACCATCACCGGCAACATTGCCGACTGCACCACCAGCCAAACGTACTCGCTGGTGGTGCGGCCGTTGGGTGGATAGCGAAACTTTGCGGCGGTGAATCCGTTGCCCTGCATCAACTTCATCTTCATCGAACAAGGAGCATCGAAATATGTCAGACCCTACTTCTTCCGGTTTCTTCACCAGCCTGGTTGAGCCAGGCGACAGTGTCACTCAATCCACGCCGTCCGCCCCGTTTGACGCGGCGATGGCTTATCTGTTGGGTCAGTGTTGCAGCTTGACCTATAACCAGTTCGATAGCTCATTCAGCTTGGCCAATTTTTCGCTCGACTTGAGCGGCGGCCTTTCCGGTTACACGGCCACGCCGTCGAACTTGGAGCCGTTCACCACATGGGAGTCGAACGAACCTGGTGCGGCTGCGAACAATGCGGGCGATTACTTTCAAGTGCCCGCCGGATTCGCCGTCCAGTTGAATTTGACTTCGGCGGACAAGAAAACTTCCGAAGACATAGTCGTGATCGCCCTGCGCGGCAGCCGAACCTGGGATGAATGGATCAACGATGCTGAGGCGTTTCCCACGCCCTTCGCCGGCCAAGCGCCTTTTACATACGGGCTTGGTTCCGTGCATGCGGGATTTTATGTGCATTACACCATCGGCACATACGGCAAGCCCGCGCCCAGCGGCAAGGAACTTGACCCGAACTTACGCGCCTCCGGTTCAATTGCAGCGCAGGTTGAGACATACCTTCAACCGTTCAAACCACTGCCGGAAAAGCCGCCGATTTACGTCACCGGTCATAGCCTGGGCGGGGCCTTGGCGACACTGGCAGCGTTGGATATGGCCACGAATTTCAGCGACACATTTTCCGCGCTTTACATGTATAGCCTGGCCAGTCCGCGTGTCGCCGTAGGGATGGCCACGGCAGGCATTGATCTTTTGGCATTGGGAAATGAGGAACTCTTTCTCGCAAATTATCAGAAGGCCGTTCCGAACAGTTATCAAATCGTTCACGCCGCCGACATTGTGCCGATACTTCCTTCCGCTTCTTTCAAACTCGGCCCGGTGGTTGTGAGTTGCGCTCAGGTGACGGACTCATACCAGATTGGAAGCGGAGCAACCGCTACGGCGACCATCAATGACGGTGGTGTTAACGGCGTCACGGTCAACAATGACCTTTCCACCGGTTACTCCAATGACTTCCCCCCCAGCGTGGCATTTTCCGGCGGTGGCGGGAGCGGGGCGATAGCAGTGGCTAAACTCAAAGATGACATTTTAAAATTAAAAAAAGAGGTAACGGTTCAAGTGACTAGCTCAGGCTCCGGTTATACCTCTCCGCCAACGGTCACAATCCTGAGCGGCGGCAATCTGGCCGGCAACGTCATCGGCTTCTGCGCGCAGACGGGAGACCTGGCCGGCAATCATTCCTGCACGGGCGTCTACGTCCCCTACCTGGAACAACTGGCGGCGAGCTTCCAGCCTTCTTGAACCGGCGACACAAGTTCGAGCCGGTGCCGTGGTACTGGCTCGAAGCAACAACATCTTAAAAGGAGTCGTTCAGGTCACGAGCGACGCCCAAAACAAGGAAACCGTGGAACAGACTTTAGCCTGTTCGCGCAGGAACAGACTGAAGTCTGTTCCACGGTTTCCGGAGGAGAGTGGAAAGAGAATGGATTCCAACTCGAAATTTCCCCGCCTGGTAATGATCATTCGGCACGGCGAGAAGCCCGGCGCGGCAGGCAGCGACAAGGACGGCGGGCCGCACCTGTCGGTGTCAGGCTCGGCTCGCGCCGCCGCGTTGCCGTCTTTGTTCACCCCGTCGCCGAGCGCAACCTCCGGCAGCGGTCCGCAGCAACTTTGCTGCGACGTGACGGCGCGCTCATCGGCTAAATTTGCCGGCGCGTACAGCGCCAGCGGGATCGCCGCTGGTCCATCGCGCTTCCCAACGCCTGACTTTCTGTTCGCCACCGAGCAATCGAAAAACAGCAATCGCCCGGTCGAGACCATCACGCCGCTGGCGCAGGCGCTCAATCTGAAAATCAACCATAGCTTCAAGGATTCCCCTGGCCACAATGGAATCAAGGGTCTCAAGTCGGAGATACGGAAAAACCCAGGCACCTACGCCAACAAGGTGATCCTGATCTGCTGGCATCACGGCACCGCCCCGCAAGTGGCCGAAGCCCTCGGAGTTCAGCCGAGCCAGTTACAAGGATGGAATCCGTGGGACCCAAACGTCTTCGACCTGGTCTTTTCCATCACTTGGGACAAGGGTCAGGCAAGCCTGGTGGTGAGCTACCAACAGTTGCTTTACGGCGACAGCATCGGCCTGACACCACTCACCCCTTCCGGAGCCGGATAAAACTTCCTGATTGGAGATACGCCGCTCTGGCGGAGCGGGCACGAGTTCGGCCTGCAGTTATCAGCAGAGGACAAGCGGACGCTGATCGCATTTCTCAAGACATTGAGAAATGCCAGATGCCCACCTGCAGAAAGCAGTGTGCGAGGAGGACGCCGGCAGCGCAGTATCTTGTGCAGCAACCGGTTGATGATCAGCCGGGGGTGAATCTTACGCCGCGCTTCAGCCGCTGCCTTTTCGTGGACGCAGAACGCTCAAGCCGAAGAAGCGCCGCCGGTTGATCGCGCAGCCATCGCACAACAGGTACTGCCATGGCTGCTGCGCGCAAGGCAGGCGCGGCCTATGCGTTCGCAATGGCGTGATTGAAACCTCGCATATAACCGCTACTGGGACAGGAGAAAGGCAAAGCGCCGACGCCCAGCCCTGTGAACACGATCCTAACAAGTGGGGCTTCGCCGGTGAAACTTGAAGAGATGATTGCCGCAACCGAGCGCGGATTGCTGGTCAGCCGCTTCTGGTACATCCGCCCGGTTGACCAGCGAACGCTGACCTTCACGGGACTGACGCGCGACGGCCTGTGGCTGGTCGAAGGCGGCAAGATCAAACACTCGGTGCGCAACTTCCGTTTCAATCAGAGCGTGATTGAAATGCTCTCGCCGGCCGTACTCGACGCCATCGGCGCGCTGGAACGAGTCAGCGACAGCGAGCGAAACGGCATCCCGATGCTTCTGCCGCCGCTGAAGATCAAGCGATTCAACTTCAGTTCACAGTCGGAGGCGGTGTAGCGGCGCGCCTACTCCGCGCGTTCGGCCAATTCAGCCCAGCGTTCCAGGTCGCGGTCGAGCGCGCTATTGAGCGATTGCAGTTCGTCGTACAGTTTCGCCACCAATACCTGATCGCTGCCGTTCGTGGCCAACTCAGCTTCGGCTGCGGCCTTGCGGGCTTCGGCGGCGGCGATGCGCGCTTCCAGTTCTTCCAATTCGCGTTTCTCTTTGAACGACAGCTTGCGTTTGGCTGATGTATCGGCATTGACAGTAACGACGGGCGGCTTTTGTTCGCGCAGTTTTTCTTCGGCCTTCGCCTGTGAAGCTTCGGCGCGTTCGCGTTCGCGGATTTCCAGAAAGCCGCTGTAATCGCCGGGGTATTCGCGAATCGTTCCGTTCTCTTCAAAGCGGAAGATGTATTCAATCGTGCGATCAAGGAAATAGCGGTCGTGGCTGACGACGATCAGGCAGCCTGGGAAGGTTTCCAGATACTCTTCCAGAGCAACTAACGTGGGGATGTCCAGATCGTTCGTGATTTCGTCCAGCAGCAACAGGTTCGGCGCGCCCATCAGCATTCGCAGCAGATAAAGCCGCCGCCGTTCGCCGCCCGACAATGTGGCGATGGGTTGATATTGCATCGCGGGCGCAAACATAAAACGTTCGAGCATCTGGCTGGCGGTGATCCAATCGCCGTCAACTGTTTGAATGCGTTCGGCGACTTCTTTGATGTATTCGATCAACCGCTGCGATTCGTCGAATTCGCGATTCTCCTGATCGTAGTAGCCAATGATTACCGTCTCGCCTTTTTCGACTTCGCCCGCATCCGGCTGCAAACGTCCGGCGATGATTTCCAGCAGCGTGGTCTTCCCTGTTCCGTTTGCGCCGATGACGCCGATGCGGTCGCCGCGTTTGAACTGGTAGCTGAAGTCTTGAACGACGACCATTTCGCCGAAGCGTTTGGTGATGCCTGTCAGGCCGAGAATCTTTTTGCCCAGCCGGTTTGATTCAAAGGCAATGTCTAACGATTTCTTTTCAGCGATATTACTGGCGGCCTGGCGCGATTGCGCCATTACCTCATTAGCGCGATCAATGCGCGCTTTGGATTTTGACGTGCGCGCTTTCGGCCCGCGCCGCAGCCATTCCAGTTCGCGCCGCGCCATCTGTTTCAGCTTCTGCGCTTCAACGGCCTGCCGCCCTTCCTGCTCCTGCTTCTTTTCCAGATAGGTGGCGTAATTGCCGGTGAACGACTGCACCTGGCCGCGCTCAATTTCCAGAATGCGATTGGTGACGCGATCCAAAAAGTACCGGTCGTGCGTGACCAGCAACAGCGCGCCAGTGAAATCGGCCAGCCAGTGTTCCAGCCATTCCACTGTCTCGGCATCCAGATGGTTGGTCGGTTCGTCCAGAATCAGCAGGTCGGGTTTGATAAACAGGCTGTGCGCCAACGCCACGCGTTTGCGCTGGCCGCCGGAAAGCGTGCTCATCGGCGCATTGAGCTGCGTGATGCCGAGTTCGGTCAGCATCGCTTTCAACTCAGTCTCAAGCTGCCAGGCGTCGGCGATTTCCAACTGTTCGGCCAGGTCAGAAACACGCTTCATTACTTTCTCGTCAGCATCAGCGCTTGGGCCATGCTCGGCCAATTGATCGCAGGCCAATTCGTATTGGCGCAACAAATCCAGCTTCTGATGCAGGGCGTCATTGCTTCCGGCAAAGACGGCTTCGATGACGGTTTGTTCGGGATCGAACGGCGGATTCTGCGACAGGTTGGCGATGACTCTGCCGTTGGCTATGACGATGCGGCCCGTGTCCGGCTCTTCTTCTCCGGCGATGACTTTCAGCAGCGTGGATTTGCCGGAACCGTTCGCGCCAATGACGCCGATCTTGTCCCGTTCATCCAGGCCGAATGAGACGGACGAAAAGAGCGGCTTGATGCCGAAAGTCTTGCTGACGTTTTCGAGCGAAAGGATATTCATAAACTAAACCACGAAACACACAAAACACACGAAACTGGTGAGAATGCACTGATCACTTTTCGTGTGTTTTGTGTGCTTCGTGGTTCCGGACATTTACTGTGAGAGGTCTTCAAAATCTTCGATACTTGGCAATTCGTTCAGGTCTTTCAAGCCAAACTGAATCAGGAATTCTTTCGACGTGCCGTAGAGCATTGGCTTGCCGACGGTTTCTTTGCGGCCTTTGGTGACGATCAGGCGTTTTTCCAGCAGCGTCTTAATCGCGGATGAAGAGGTGACGCCGCGAATTTCCAGAATCTCCGGGATGGTGATTGGTTGTTTGTAGGCGATGACGGCCAGCGTTTCCAGCGCAGGCAGTGACAACCGCGCCGACGGGCGCGATTTTAGATACTTGCGAATAAATTCGTGATTTTGCGGACGCGTTGAGATGCGCCAGCCACCAGCAATCTCGCGCACTTCCAATCCGCTCGAACGCGTTTCGTAATCAGCGCCAAGTTCATGCAGCGCTGCCAGCACGTCTTCTTCGGGAACGTCGCCCATCACTTTGCAAAGCTGTTTGAATGGCAGCGGCTCATCGGCGACAAAGAGCAGCGATTCGATGGCGGGCTTCAATTCTTCGCGGGTGGCGGTGATCTGTTCTTCGACGGCTTCGGATTCGCCAGTTGTTCCAGCTACCGTTTCCGTTGCCGCCTCGATTAGTTGTTCGTCCCCAGCAAACGTCACGGTTTCGTCTGAAGCGATGATAAGAAGCATGTCGGCTTCAGTTTCGAAGTCGGCTTCATCCTCACCCAAATCCAACTCAGAAGGAAATTCATCTTCGAGCGTCACTTCGTCGTCCGGCAATTCCACGTTCGCCAATGAATCTGCGTTTACTGCAGGCAATGGTTCTTCCGGCAGAAGCACTTCGGGCAAAGGCCCTTCCGGCATTACCTCTTCCACCTGCGAATCAGTTGCTGTCTCTTCGAGTTTGTTTTCGCTCTCTTCACTCTCTGGTTGCTTTGTCTCTTCGTTCATAACTCAATCAATCTACCGTTTCTTCCTTGGTGTCTTCGTGTAGCGGGTCTTCATTTAGTCCTAGCGCATCTGGCAGTTCTAGCGCATCCGTCAAGTATCCATCACGCGCATCGGCGTGTAGTGAAACTCGCGATTCCTCATTCAACTCGCCATCCAGATCGAAGGTCAGCGCGACTGTCCGCCTTTTGGCGAAGATGTCGCCGAACAGTTCGCGCTGCGTCAAAGTGATCTGCATGCCTTTGACCATTTCCAGAAAGGCCAGGAAGGTCAGGATCAATTCGCGCTTCGATCCGGAATTTTCAAACAGGTGGCGGACGTTGATCTCTTCGCCGCTGTCGAGCAACAGGTTTATCTGCGCCAGCTTTTCGGCCATCGTGACTTCATCACGATGGATCTCCATTTCGGCGACAGTTTCAGCGCGCTTCAGGATTTCGCGAAAGACGCGCAGCAGATCGAAGACCGTGGCCGACACTTCCGGGTTGGCTTTGTCGGTGTCCAGTGTGCCGCGCGTGTAGACCGCCGCTTCGATTTCACCGCGCGAATGCAGCATCTGCGCAGCCTCTTTGAACTTCTGGTATTCCAGCAGGCGTTCCATCAGTTCAGCGCGCGGGTCTTCGTTCAAATCCTCTTCGCCTTCGATTTTCGGCGAAGGCGGCAGCAGCATCTTCGATTTGATGTAGATCAAGGTCGAAGCCATCACCAGAAAGTCGCCCGCGACGGCGATGTCCAGTTCCGTCATCAACTTCATGTATTCCAGATACTGTTCGGTGATGTGCGCAATCGGAATGTCTTTGATTTCTATCTCATCTTTTTTGATCAGATAGAGCAGTAAATCCATCGGCCCTTCAAACATTTCCAGCTTGACGCGGTAACTATCGCGCCGGTCATCTTCTTGATCGGGCATTTCCGCCAGAGCGAGACCAGCCTCTGCTTTCCCTTTTTGATGCTTAGCCATTGTGTTTCAACCCACTCCCTACCGGTCGCGGTACTGATCTGCCATTTGGTTTACTGCCCAGCCGTGGACTTCGTGCGCCAGCATTTTGTGGGCGTCCGCGACATCCAGCCAGCAAAGCTCATGCTCCGGCTCATTGTCGAGCGCCGCGCCAAACTGCGCTTCAAAGTAAGAGCACTGAAATTCCCAATGCTCGCCGCTGTTGCTGGTGAAGTATTGAATCCCGCTGCCCAGATAACGGCCAATCAGGACTTCGCGCGCGCACTCTTCTCGCACTTCGCGGGTCAGCGTCTCTTCCAGCGATTCGCCCGGATCAACGCCGCCGCCGGGCAGAAAAATCTTGTCTTGCCCTTTGACCGCGGCAAATTTCCCTTGTTCGTCAAGGATCACAGCGTAGGCACCGGGACGCTGACGGTATTCAGCTTCGGGATTGTGTTTTCCAAACTTCATGTCCATCAGATGCCTACTCCCAAGCGAGCTTCATCGCGCGCCGAACCTCGCCCATTACACGGCCCGCTTCTTCGCGCGCGCGCTTGGAACCTTCCAGAATAATGTCGCGCACTTCGTCCTGATGATCGCGGTAATGATTCAACCGCTTGGTGACCGGTTCCAGATATTCAATCAAAGCTTCGGCCAGCGCCTTCTTGCGATCCACACAGCCAATCCCTGCGCCCCGGCAATCGGCGTCAAATTTGTCAGCGACTTCAGCCGGAACGAACATCCGATGCATCTGGCACACGTCGCAATCTTCGGGGTGACCGGGATCAACGCGTTTGATGCGCGTGCGGTCTGTAATCATCTGCCGCGTTTTGGCGCGAATCGTATCGGGCGAATCGCCAAGCTCAATCGTGTTGTTATAACTTTTCGACATCTTGCGCCCGTCCGTGCCCGTCAGCTTGGGCGTAGCGGTCAGCAGGGCTTCCGGTTCGGGAAAGACGTCGCCATAAAAATTATTGAAGCGGCGCACGATCTCGCGGGTCAATTCAACGTGCGCGACTTGATCCTGGCCAACAGGAACATAGTTGGCTTTGTACATGCAGATGTCCGCCGCCTGCAATACGGGATAACCGAGAAACGCGTAATTGCCCAGGTCTTTGTCAGTGATGTTTTCGCGCATCTCCTTGTAGGTCGGCACGCGTTCCAACCAGCCCAGCGGCGTGACGGCAGAAAAGTAGATGTGCAGTTCAGCGTGTTCCGGCACCAGCGATTGGACAAAGATCGTGCATTTGTTCGGATCAAGCCCAGCCGCCAGCCAGTCCGTGACCATCGCCATCGAGTTCTCTTTGAACAGAGATGTGTCGGCGTAATCCGAGGTCAGCGCATGCCAGTCCGCCACGAAATGGAAACTTTGATAGCTGTCTTGCAGCTTGACCCAATTTTTCAGTGCGCCTTCATAATTGCCCAGATGCAATTTGCCGGTCGGGCGCATGCCACTCAGAATTCGTTTCATAAAAAATGAGGATGGTTTTTAGAAGGGGGGTTCGGCGAAGTGATGTTACAGTTAGCCATCAAACCCAGTAACGACAAATTACAGCATTGATTTGGCAAAAGCGATGACCGGATTGACCAGCTTGCCCAGCAATCCCGTGGCCCCAACCGCGATCAATAAAATCAGGCCAAATGGGCGAAGTTTTTCGTACGCCTCCGCCAATGAATCGGGCAATAGATTTTGAAGCAGGTGGCTGCCGTCAAGCGGCGGGATCGGCAGCAAATTCAGAATCATCAGCAGGATGTTCAGCCAGACTCCCGTCCATAAAAATAGGGAGACCGGCTCTTCATAATCGCCGAGCGTTACACCCAATGACGTGCGCAGCAGGACTTTGAGCAAGACGAAACTGAGGATCGCCAGCAGCAGATTGGTGATCGGCCCGGCAGCGGAAGTCCAGAAATCGCCCCATTTCGGATCACGCATATTGTTTTTGTTCACGGGCGTGCTAGCCCACCCGATCAAACCTGTCCCGCTGAATAAACCAATCAGCGGAACGATGATCGTACCGATCAGATCAATATGCGGAATCGGGTTAAGCGTTACCCGCCCCAGGTCTTTGGCCGTTGAATCGCCCCATTTCCAGGCCATCCAAGCGTGTGCCGCTTCGTGACAGGCGGTTGAAAAAAGAAAGACGATAAAGGTGATTGCAATTGAACCTAAATCTAGTTTCCCCAATTGGCGACTCCTTCGTTGTTGTGGCTTCCATCAGGCTTCATCAGGCCGGGCAAAGTAGCACGCGATTTGAAGCAGTGTCAATTTTGCGTTTGATCGCCGGATTCCATTGAATCAAGCGATCTGACAGTGACCGTCAGGCGCACTGCTCGCCGGACAATTTCTCTGGATGAAACCAGAATCGCGCCGCGTTCAATTGCCAATTCGTAATGTTCGCCGGTCAGGTCGTAATGCGGCACGGACTTCCGCTGGAACCATTCGCGCCGCAAACCCAGGCCTTCGGCGAACTCGTGCAATTCTTCGATTGAATGATCCGAGACCAGATGCCCGCAGCGGCGATGCCAGTATCGAAAAGGGCCTCGCGCGCCGTTTTGAAAAGAATCAATCAAAATTGCCATGATCTTCTACTTGCCGGTCACGCTTGGTTCGGATTGCGCACCAGCCGTGATTTGCACCTTGGCCACTGACTTGCCCTTCCCCTTGGCTTTGCCGTTCCCGGATTTGTCTTTGTTTTTATTACCAATCGGCTGCGTTAGCTCAACCATCATCGTCGGTTCACTGGTGGGCGAAGGGTTCATTCGTTGCTGAAGCTCTTCCAGAAAACTGATGGTTCGCTGCAATTCCTTTTCAAACTTCTCTTCGCTCAGTTTGTGGCGAGATCGTTTGATCGCTTTTTTGACGCGCTTCATCAATACCTTGCCGTCTTTTCCTTTTGGCCCTTTGGCCTCTTTCGACTCTTTCCCATCTTTAGTCTTTGCCTTCTTCGGTTCCTTGGTTTCTTCCTGTGTCTTCGCCATAGCTTTTCCTTTCAATCGTTGATTCGGCCAGCATTGGTTCAAATACTGATTTCAGCCGCAACGCTTCCGATTTGCTCCAAATGTTTCGCTGTATGGGTGAGATAGTCGTCAATCAATTGTTCCAGGGAGAGTGTTCCGTACACGTCGTGCGCGCCGGTCTGCCGCCAAATCTCTTCCGCCAGGCCTTCGATCAATTCGGCATTTTCGCGCCGCAGCAGGGCGAATCTGGCCATAACTGTTTCGATACGGCGATGCCTGTATCCAAGCGCGGTTGCCCATTGTTCCTGCTGATACCCCCACAGTTGGGGACGATCCTGCGTGATGATTCGACGAATGCGGGCTGACGCCAACAATTCTGCATCCGCCAGGTGGCAAACGATCTCCAACACCGACCAGCGGGTTTCCTCTGGTCGGCGAACAATCAGCGTAGGTGAGATGGCAGAGATCAACTGCTCAAGCTTGGTGGCCTGCTCTGCATATTTGGCAATCATGTTGTTTAGGGATTCCATTCGCGCGGCAGTATAAGTCAGCCTGACGGCAGGTGTCATACCTTCTGTCAGGGTTTGACGCTTCCGCGCCCGGTGCCTATCATCGCCGCCTTTAAGAAAACAGAACCAAACAACAGAATCAAACAAGAGAGAATTCCCAATGGCAGAAGCAAGAATCGAACTTTTCAAGAAGATGGCCGCCGCTGATCCAAACAACACTACCGTTCGTTTCGGCCTAGCCAATGAACTGCTCAAACTTGAACGGTTTGAGGAAGCGGCAAACGAATTACAAACCTACCTGAATCAGGCCGACGATCAAGGCAATGCGTACGGCAAACTGGCTCAAGCCCTGGACCGGGTGGGAAGAATTGAGGAAGCCCGCGCCGCCTACCAACAAGGCATCGCAGCCGCCAATCGTCACGGACATCCTGGCATGGCGCAGGAATTCGAAATGGCGGTGGCGGATTTATCGTGAAGATGACCGCACAGATTATTGAATTTCGCAGGCCGGATTTTTAATTTGCGCGGAGTCTTGTCAGGGCTGCGATTGAGGAATAGCATACGCATCAGCACTCACCGAAACAGTTCAGTTGAGTGGCTTCAAGATGACCTTCAACGCCCGTTCAGGGCCGATAACCAAGGAGGTGCCTTATAGAAGTTGATTCACAAATTGAGCCTAGTATCACGGAGGCGCCTTGGCGCGTCCTTTAATCGCATCTCCTGATGCGATATGTAAGTAGCTAAAATGGGCGCACACCGGAAAACAATTCTGGTGTGCGCCTTCTACTATCAAGTACTACCACCAACCCAAAACCTTCCACCACACCAATCCTACAATTGTCCAAACCAGGATGTTCGGAACGGAAGCAATCAAGCCGAGTTTCCACCAAGTTTGCTGCGAAACATAGCCCGCGCCAAAGAAGATTGGCCCCGGCGTCGTGCCGTAATGGGTCAGTCCGGCGGAAAGATTGGAGAAGTAAGCTATCATCGCCACGGCCAAGGTTGACGGCGCACCGGCAGCGATAATGACGATCAGAAATGGGAGATACATCGCCAGCGCGTGCGCGGTGATGCTGGCGAATGCGTAGTGCGCGTAAAAATAAATCAGCAAGAGCACGGCCAGCGCCGCCCACCACTTCCAGCCAAGGGTGACGCCGGCGGCGAAGTCTGCGAATTTTTTCGTGATGCCTGTTTCGCCCAGCGCTTCGGCCATGCGCACCATTCCGCCATACCAGATGAACACGTCCCACGCCGCGCGTTCGGCAATCAACTCCGCCCAGTCCAGCACGCCGCCCACCAGCAACACGCAGATGCCGATCAGCGCGACCACTGAATAATCAATGCTGTGCATGCGGCCCGTCGTCCCCCACATGATCCCGACCAGTGCGAAGACGGCGAGCATGTATTTTTCGGGTCTGCTGGTCGGCCCCATCTTGCCCAGTTCGCGCCGGGCGAAATCAGCGGCACCCGGCGTGTGCGTCACTTCCGGCGTGAAAATGCGATAAATCAATGTGCCGGTAACGGCCAATGAGATGACGCCCGGCACAATGCCACCCAGCATCCACGTCGTGTAATTCATATCGAAGCCGGTCTGCTGTTTGGCCAGGCGTTGAATGATCAGGTTGCCCGCCTGCCCGGTCAGAAACGTGGCGCAGATGATGACTTCGCATTGATAAACAAACGCCATCAGAAACGCGCCCAGCCGGTTGGCAGTTGGGCCTGGGCGCGAATCATATTCTTCAGCCAGGCTTTTGGTAATCGGAAAAGTGATGCCGCCGCATCGCGCGCCGTTCGATGGAATGACCGTCGCCAGCAGAAAGTCCGTCCCCACCAAGGCATATCCCAGCCCCAGCGACCGATGGCCGAAGGCGCGGATGAAAAGCAACGCGATGCGCCGCCCCAGTCCCGTTTTGATCATTCCCCGCGAAATGAAGAACGCCGCCAGCACCAGCCACACCACCGGATCGGCATATCCGGCCAGCGTTGCCTTGATGCGCAGTGTCTCCAGCGTTTTCGGATCCGTCGTGGCTTTGACGATCGCGTCGCTGAGCGGCATGGACTTGGTCAGGGCAATCACCGCAACGCCAATCAAAACCATTGCGCCCCCTGGCACAGGCCGCAGAATTGAGCCAACAATGGTGGCCAGAAAGATTGCCAACAAACGCCACGATTGCGGCGTAATGCCTTCCGGCACGGGAATCAGGTAGATGGCCACGCCGGCCAGAATCGTGATTGTCCACCGGATCGCCTGGCCGCGCGGCTTATCGTGATTGGCGATTTCCCCCGGGGCAGCCGGAGAGGTACTTGAGGAATTGGACTCCATGAATATTCAGCCTTGTTGTGTGAGAGACAATGTGTTGATGGAAGTATGAAAAACGCGCGCCACTATAACTTTCAAGAAAATGTTTGGCCACGCTGGCAGAGATAACGACGGCGCCAACGTCCTGAAATTTTGACTTCTCACGCCAACGCGGATTACGCTCGGTCGCATGAACTCCCCAAACCAGGAAGCCAGTCAACAAATCTATCGAGCGCGCATCAACCGCGTGATTGATCACATCACCGAAAACCTGGCCGAAGAACTATCGCTGAAGCAACTGGCCGCTGTTGCCAACTTTTCTGAGTTTCACTTCCATCGCCTTTTCCGCGCATTGATCAACGAATCGCTCAATGAATTCGTCACGCGCTTGCGGCTGGAAAAAGCCTTGCGTCTATTGCGGCGACAGCCGCCTCCTGTCTTGACTGATATTGCTGTTGAATGCGGATTCAATTCACTGTCCAACTTTTCGCGCATCTTCAAAAAACATTGCGGTGTCAGTCCCGGCAAAATTGATCTCGAAAACTTCATCAAAGATAGCAAGATCGGTCAAACTTATCTCGCCGGATCACGCTACTATTTGCAGGACTTCCCCGCTGACGAATTGAACACGGACTTTCCGGTGCGCATCGTGCAGCTTCCGGCGTTACGGGTCGCTTACATTCGCTGTTTCGGTTTGTATCTGGACATGCAAAAAGGCATTGACGCCTATCAACGGCTGATGGCGTGGGTCAATGCCGAAGCATTGATGACGCCTGAAACTTTGGTCATCGGCATGTCTCCGGACGATCCTGAAATTACACCGCTGGATAAATGCCGCTACGATCTTTGCGTGACCGTAGCCGACAACATCAAGCCTGACGGGGAAATCAACGTGATGACGATTCCATCCGTGACTTACGCCATGCATCATTGCGTAGGTGACATCCAGCAATTCGATCGAGCTTGGAATTACTTTTTCAAAGTTTGGCTGCCCGCCAGCGGATACCAACCGGCGTCGCAACCGGCGATGGAAATTTATCTCAAGCGCCCGGAAGAAATTGGCTGGGAAACATTCGACATTGAATGCTGCGTGCCGGTGCAGCTTTTATAAAGGAGCAACATATGCAAGTTACGTATAGCCTGACTGCCAAACAACTGTTGAGCTTCGCGCTGCTGGCGGCTTTATGCGGCGCGACGTTATTCCATGCACTGCCTAACCGCTGGATGCCTGCATCCGTGGCAGCGCAATCCAATTCACCAACCGTTAAGGAGAAAAAGAAAATGGAACTCGGAAATTTCTCTGTCAGCCTGGCCGTCAAAGATATTGCGGCATCGAAAGCCTTTTACGAAAAGCTTGGTTTTACAGTTTTCATGGGGAATCAAGCGCAACATTGGCTGATTATGAAAAATGGCGACCACGTGATTGGGTTGTTTCAAGGCATGTTTGAGAAAAATGCTCTGACCTTCAATCCGGGATGGAATAGCAATGCGCAAAAGCTGGAAAGCTTCACGGACGTTCGAGAATTGCAGCGCCAACTCAAAGAGCGTGGTGTAAAACTGATTACGGCAGCAGATGAGAACTCTACCGGCCCGGCTAGTTTTACGGTTGCTGATCCGGACGGAAACACGATTCTGATAGATCAACACATCTAGGCAGCGCATAGGCAACTGGACGGTTAGAGTTTCTGTTTGCGAACGTTTGCGAACGTTTGCGAACGTTCGCAAACAATGATGCCTAATGCCATTCGTCAATGTCACGCTGCTTGTCTGCGGGCGCGCTATTTCAACCCAGGCTGTAACAGCCCCAACCGCGCCGCGCCAATGACGCCTGCGTTTGCGCCCGCAGACGCGCTGACGATGCGGCATTGTTTGGCGGCTTCGGGAGCGGCCCAACGGCGCGCTTCTTCACGAATATCGTCCAGAAAAGGTTTCAGCCCAACGCCCAGTTCGCCGCCGATCACCAGCGCATCGGGATTCAGGATCGAGATCAAATTCGCCGCGCCGCGACCGATCCAGTGGCAAGTGTCGCGCGCGACCTTGACAGCCAGCTTATCGCCCCCGCGCGCCGCGCGAATGATCATTGCAGCATCCAGCCGCGAAGCATCTGCTTTGATCAGTCCGCCCAGTATGGAACTTCCTTCCCCGCCCCACGCTTCGATGGCTCGCCGCGTCATTGCCTTCATCGTTGCCTCTGCCGATAAACAACCGCTGGTTTCATATTCCGCGTTGAAGCCGCCGCCGACGGTTAGCCAACCGGCAGCGCCCGCTTGTCCAGTAGCTCCTTCCAGCGCGCGCCCATTGGCCAGAATCCCGGCTTCAATTTCAGCGCCGACCGACAGATAGACCACGTTGTTTTTCCCACGCGCCGCACCGCACCAGCTTTCGGCGGCGGCAAAGGCAGCCATACGCGAATGAATGGCAATTGCGGGATGCGCCGACACCGCCAGTTCCGCGCGCGCCTGCTTCTGCCGCAGCGAGATGCGAATGTCGTGGCCGGATTCATTCAGCCGCTCGACCAACCCATCCCGCATCGCCACGCGCGCCCAGCCTTTGAATCCGGGGATCGAAACACGCCCCGTCAGCGGATCAACGATTCCCGCTACTGAAATACCGATGGCAGTGATCGGGCTGTCGCCGCGTTGTTTTGAAGTTGCCAGATCAAGAATGCTTTGAGCCAGCGCGGCAATGGCCGCGCGCGTTGTGCGCTGTGGCGTGGCCGTGTGAAGCGAAGCAATCACGTGCGCGTTTTCATCCACCAGGGCGGTGGAGATTCCGGCGTGATCGAATTCAACCCCAATCACTATCGGTTTGTCTTGATGAACATGAGAAGACAGAACTTTGACTGGCACAGGCATACACTCCTTGTCCGCGATTTTGACCACTGCTCAGACCGCCGCTATTATACCGGTCGCACGTCGGAGCCAAAGAGATTTCAAATCAACCCGCTGGAGACACATTCAATGCCGAAGCAATCACGCTTCCTTTTTCCATGCCTTCTTTCATCTTCACTATTGGTGTGCCTGTTCGCACTGAGCGCATGCAAGCAAGCTTCTTCCCCCGTCGCGACTAAGCAACCAAGCCCAACAGCGGAATCAGCTACCACGCCAACGCCTGCTACTAGCCTTCCAACATCCACTGAGATGAAAACCTCGCCATCAGGGCTTCAATATCAAGACACGCAAGTCGGTTCGGGCCAGCGCCCGCTGGTCATGCAAAACATCAAAGTCGCCTACGTTGGCAAGTTTACTGACGGCCACAAATTCGACGGCGGCCTGATTGATTTCAATCTGGGCAAAGGCGAAGTCGTCAAAGGCTGGGACTGGGGCATCGGCGGCAACACAAAGGAAGGCATCGAACCCATGCGCGTCGGCGGCAAACGCAAACTGATCATTCCGCCTCAACTGGGCTACGGCGACAAACCCAACGGCACCATTCCGGCAAACGCCACGCTGGTGTTTGAAATTGAATTGCTGAAGGTCAACCGCCCCTCCACTTTTTGAGCGACGCGTCTAAATCAAATAAAAAAACTTTGGGACAGGATGAACACGATTCTTCAAGATGAGACAACTTGCAGCAACGGCGGTTTCAAACTCATCCTGAAACATCTTGTGAATCCTGTCGAATAACGTTATCCCGCCAGCGGCGCACGCTCATCACGTCGAAGCGTTCCCCCGCAAAAACAATTTGTTTGACGGGCTGCTGGGCGCGCTTCAAATACTCGCTCACGTCCATCCAGCGAATCTCGCCGTCGGAAGTGCGAATCACCAGCAGCACGGGATAAGCCTGTTGCCGCCAATAATCAGCCCAACGAGCATTCTTGATCTGAAAGACCTCTGCGCCGTCGCGTTTGCGCGTCGTCAGGTAAGAGTCACCGGACTTCAGTTGCAAATAGAGCCGCTTGCCGGTGGCGCGTCCCTGATCGTCTTTGAATTCGATCTCGCCATCAATGCCGTGATCGCTGTTGGTGTAGCCGCGATAGATTTGTCCGGCTTCCGACACGATAAAGCCAGCATGGTGGACAGCCATCAATTCGCGGCTTTCGTTATCAATCACAAGCTGGCTTTCCACTTGCAGCAAACGCGCTTCTTCCTTCACTTTGGGCGAATCGAACTTCTGCTCCATCACATCGCGCAACAGAATCGCTTTGCCGCAATCGAGGCAGAAGACTTTGCCTTTGCCGCCGGCCAGCGCTTTATCAATCCTGGCCTGTTCGGTGATGGGCTGATTGTGCGCATCGCACTTCCGGTTGCCGCACGAGTATTGCCGCAGCCACATGAACTCCGCTGCGTACTCAGTCAAATGATTGCGCACGTATTGGTCAAAGATCACGCGCGAATCCATCTCGACATCAGGACTGAAATAGACCTCCAACCGCGCCGAACCTTCTGCTTCGCGGATCAGCTTCAGCCCCAGGCTCTTGCCGGTATGAGTTTTGAAATCGGCGGCATCTTTCCAGAGTTGGCCAAAGTTGGGTGACTGGAAGGCTTTGGTGTGATGCAGCCGCACGACCAGCGTGGCGTAAATGTCTTCCACGTGTCCGCTGAAAGGCTTGACCACGGCGCGGCGCATACGTTTACGTCAATCCCAGCTTACGAATGTCTTTCAGCGTCAGATACAGGTGCATTTCATCGTCCAATAGTGGCGTAAAGCCGTATTTCAGATAAAAGCTTTTCGCTTCCGGGTTAATGGCGTGAACTTCGACCGCGAAGATGCCGAGTTGATCGGTCAAGAGCAGGACGCGCCGCAAGGCGTCGAGCAAAAGGATTTTGCCGAGGCCTTGCCCTTTCGTGCTTTCGTCCACCGCCAACCGACCAAGCAGCGCTACTGGCGTAGGGTAACGCGGCAGCTTTTCCGGCATCGTTTCAGATTTCACCGCGCCACTGGCAAGCGTGTAATAACCGTGGATGCGCGCCGCACCGGGCAGCGCCACCACGAAGGTGCGCCCCAGCCCTTTCTCGTCGTTCTGCCGTGCGTAGCGTTTCAGAAACTCATTCAAGCTGGGTTCGCCGCAATCAAAAGCCGCGCGGTCATGCGCGCTGCTGAGCGGCACGATGACGTATGGCAACTTCATGACTGTTTCAGGTAGCGTTGATAGTCCGCCGCCGCCGCGCGCAATGCTTCGTTAGGCCCGGCGTCGGAATCCAGCAGGGCCAGAAAGAGGTCGCGGTCACGGTCTGTGAGCGTGCGCACTTGCTGATGCTCCAAGACCTCGTTGGCGCGTGTCAGCAGGGTCTGCGTGGCGAAATCCCGCAGGCTCTGCCCCGAAGCAATGGCTGCACGTTCCACCAACTTCTTCATCTCGCTGGGAAGCCGGAAATTGATTTGGACGAGCGCTTCCTGCGTCTGTGTTTCTTGTGGTTGCATAAATCACCTCATGGCTCAAACTAGCATGGAGCCAGCCAAACTGTCACCTCAGTAATCGTATGTGCGCCGCGACTTCAATTGCCTATCGCTCTGTCCCGCCACCGCCTTACACTCGTCACGTCGAAGCGCTCGCCGGCGCATAATCGGTTGCTCAAAGTAGTTGGCGTTACACGTCTTCCCATTTCCCTTCAGTTGTCCACACTCGAAGCGTGATGCGATCTGTCCCGACAACCCCGCTACCGGAAAAGACAACCCCAATGTTAAGCCAGGTTGTCTGCACGGGAAGCTGGCCTTCAACTGCGTGACAAGCCCAGTTAGTGGTACCTGTGATGTTGTGCCTGCTCATATTATCGAAAAAGAGGTTTGACTGTTGATCGCCATCGGCTCGTAACCATAGTCCAGCCCACCCTTGTACATCTTGGGTCCTTATTTCACCTTCAAGTCGAACCACGCGGCCAGCCAGATGATTGGCTGGGAATCGCTGCATTACCGATGCAAATTCTTCGGGAATTGCCACCGTCTTCCTGAGCATTAAACATCTACCGGAACGACCCTCATCCCGTTTTATCACTTGAACTTTATAGTCGGTTGAAACCCCAGAGACGTATAGCAAACTATCGAACCAGCCATGGGGATAGCCATTCTCAATCGCTCCATCAAACCCTAGGTTGATTGGACGCCGAACGAGACGCGGATCGTCCATATATACCAGAGTGGTAGCCATTGGCGGCTTCGCTGGTGGTTGGCAGGCTTCAAGCAGCCTCCCATACTCCGGCTCGCGCTCCTCTGGCAGCCAGTTGATGTACAGGAATTGCGCCAGCGAGCCTTTGATGGGAGCCGCGTCGAGCCGCAGGGGAATGAAGCGGCGCTCCCGGTTCAGCGGGTCGCGAAACCGGAACGTGCCGGATTCCAAAGCTGCCCAGTCGGAGCCGAACGCATTCGCCGACATGCACAGCACCAGCACGCGGGATTGTTCCAAGCCTTCCTTCGACTTTGGCTTGAACGTGGTCGCCGGCCTTCAGCACCCACTCGGCATCAAAAACACCGGGCCACACTTTCAGCCCATCCTTTCGCAGCCGTTCCGCAACGTCGCGAACGATTGGCTTGTCCTTCGCACTGTGACTGAGGAATACGTCGTATTTGAAATCGTCTGTCATAGACTCCCTCTGGGTACGCAGGCGTCCCCGCCTGCTGTAGAAAAAAGCCGCGCAGCGTTCCTTTTCCTCTCATTCGATCTTGCACAAAGCCCAAAGATACGGAGGGCTTCGCCGATTTTCTATATCGCAGGCGGGGACGCCTGCGTACCCGGGAAAACAACAAAGCCGGGACAGACACTGACGTGACGGCGCGCAGTATAAACGCGCTTTGCTGTCCGCTCAATTTGAAAGCAAAAAACCGCCTTTGGTGGCGCTGACAGATTTGGCAGCGGCAAAGTTACGCGTATTTTCAATTCCAGGCTTGCTTGCTATGATGCGCGCGCTTCTAAACTTCAATCTTTTATCAAAGGCAAATTCTTCATGTCGGAATCAAGGTTTCTGGTAACCGGCGCGCATGGGTTTATCGGCGCGTGGGTCGTCAAACGGCTGCTGGCGGAGGGCACTGGCGTCGTGATTTCAGATCAAATCGCGAATCCGCATCGGCTGCGGCTGATTATGGATGACGACGAAATCGCGCGCGCGCAGTTCGTCGCGGGCGACATCACAGATGGCGATGCCGTTGCGCAAATCGTTGAACAAAACGCCATCACGCACATCATTCATCTGGCCGGAGTACAGGTTCCGGTCTGCCGCGCCAACACGCGGTTGGGCGCGATGGTCAACGTCGTCGGTACGGTCAATGTGTTTGAAGCCGCCAAAAACTCCGGCGGGCGCGTCAAACGGGTCGTGTATGCCAGTTCCGCCGCAGTGTTCGGCGAAGCGGAAGAGGGTCAGGCCGTCAGCGAAGGCGAAGCAGGCGGAATGACGACGCATTACGGCGCGTTCAAACAATGCAACGAAGACAACGCCCGCGTCTACTTTCTGGACAATGGCATCAGCAGCGTGGGCTTGCGTCCGCTGACGGTGTATGGCGCAGGGCGCGACTTCGGCATGACTTCCGATCCAACCAAAGCCATGAAAGCCGCAGTGGTTGGTCGTCCGTTTCATATTCGCTTTGGCGGCAAGACGGATTTTCTGTATGTCGCCGACTGCGCCGATGCGTTTATCCGGTCGGCGACAGTGGAATTGACCGGCGCGCACGTCTTCAATCTGCACGGCGAGACGGTTCCGGTCATGGACGTCGTCACTGAAATTGAGAAGATGATCCCGGCGGCGAAAGGCTCCATCACGGTGGCCGAAGCGGGGATCTCAATGCCGTCACATCTGGACGATTCGGCGATCAGTGCTGTGCTGGGCGGCGTGCCTCACACCTCGCTGGCGCAAGGGGTCAAAGAAACCATCGAACGTTTCCAACTGCTCCAACGCGAAAACAGACTGGACCTTAGCGATCTGGATCAATGAAGAGAGGGGGAAATCAACCACAGATAAACACGGATGGACACAGATTGCTTTGGGAAAAACATCATCTGTGTTGATCCGTGTTTATCTGTGGTTCCATTTCTCTTTCGTATGTGTCACTACCGAAATAGGAATCAGATGAAAGCTCTTGTTCTGACTGCTCCCCAAAAGCTGGAACCGCGCGATGTCGCCGCGCCCGAACTGCACCCGCATCAGGTATTGATTCGCGTTGGCGCGGTTGGATTGTGCGGCACGGACTTTCACATTTACGAAGGCCATGCCAACTACAATGCCGATGCAACGGGACGGTTGATTCCGGTTGAAGAACAGCCGCAGATCATGGGCCACGAATTCTGCGGAACCGTCGTGGAAACCGGCAGCGCTGTGCAGGATTTGAAACCGGGCGACCGCGTCATCGCCGATCAGGGATTGAATTGCCTGAGCCGCAACGACGATCCGCCCTGTGAATATTGCCTGACCGGCGATTCACATCAATGCGCTCGATACGCCGAACACGGCATTACCGGGCTGCAAGGCGCGCTGGCGGAATTGGTCGCCCTGGCGGCGGTCAATGCAGTGAAGATCGAAAGCGACATTCCACTGGAACAGGCCGTGATGTCCGAACCGCTGGGGTGCATCACCCACACGATGGAAGTCGTACAGCGAACGCCAGCGCGGTATCAGTTCAACAGCGCCGCGAATGCTGAGCGCCCCATCAAATCTGCCTTGATCTGCGGAGCCGGGCCTGCCGGATTGCTCTTCACACAATATCTGCGCAACGTCATCGGCTTTGAAGGCTTGCTGATCGTCAGCGAGCCTAACGAAAAACGCCGCCTGTTGGTAACCGAATACGGCGCAACGGCGATTGATCCAACGGCCACCAATTTGGTTGAAGCCGTCAACGACCTGACGCACGGTGAACGCATCAACTTTCTGATCGAATCAGCAGGCGTTGCGCCATTGTTCAAACAGATGCCCGGTTTGTTGCGCAAACAAGCAACCGTTGTGCTGTACGGCCACGGCCATCACGGCGTTGATTTGGGCGTGCTGAACAACGTGCAGTTCATGGAACCAACCTTGATTGCGCCCATCGGAGCATCGGGCGGTTTTGATTCAGATGGACGCCCGCTGACTTACCGCCGCTCACTGAAGCTGATTGAAGCGGGCCGCATCAATGTTTCCAAGTTCATCACTCATCGCTATCACTCGCTGGAGGCTGTCCCGCAAGGCTTTGCGCAAGATCGCTTCAGCGCCGATTACATCAAAGGAATCGCAGTTTTCTAAAGCATTGGTACAGTACCGCGCGCGTAAGCAAGCGGTTGCCTGCGGTTAATCAACCGCTTGCTTACGCGCGCGGTACTGTACCGGCGTCCCAACACTTATGAATAAAACTAAGCTGACCATCTACGTTGTCCTTTCAATCGTTATCGCCATTGCCGCTTCCGCCTGCAACAAAGGCGCAGGGAATAATGCCGATGGCAAAAAGACGATTGCCGTCATTCCCAAAGGCGTGTCGCACCACTTCTGGCAAAGCGTCAAGGCCGGGGCCGACGCCGCAGGCAAAGACCTGAACGTCAACATTATCTGGAAAGGCCCCGCGCAGGAGACGGACATCAGCGGCCAGATCAACATTGTTGAAGACGCCATCAATCGCAAAGTGGACGGCATTGTGCTGGCCCCTTCGCACGGAGATTCGCTGGTGCCGATTACCGAACGCGCCCAAAGCGCAGGCATCCCGGTGACAATCTTCGATTCCGGCATCTCGACTGAAAAATATCTATCCTACGTTTCCACCGACAATCGGCAGGGCGGCGCAGCCGCAGCGGAACGAATGGGCGAAAAGCTGGGCGGCAAAGGCAAGGTCGCCATTCTGGGCGTTAAAAAAGGTTCTGTTTCAACCGACGAACGCGAGCAGGGTTTTGAATCCACCATCAAACAGAAGTTCCCCGGCATTCAGATTGTGCAGTGGCTGTATGGCGACGCCAACGCGGCCAAATCATTGGCTGTGGCGGAAGACATACTGACTGGGCATCCCGATCTGAACGGCCTGTTCGCTTCGAACGAATCTTCCATCGTCGGCGCGGTGCGCGCCGTGCGCCAGCGAAATCTGGGCGGCAAAGTCATCCTGGTCGGATTCGATTCCAGCCCAGACCTGTTGCAGAACATCAAAGAAGGTTCGCTGGATTCGCTGGTGCTGCAAAATCCATTCAAGATGGGGTACGAAGGCGTCAAGACCGTCGTGGATAAGCTGGCAGGCAAAACGCCCGAACGCCGCATTGACACAGGCGTCAAGCTGCTGACCAAAGAAAACATGGATACGCCGGAGATGCAGAAGTTGATTCAGTAAGCGCGGCAGGCGTATGGTTTGGTCTTCCCAAACTCTGTGTTGTTGAAAGGAGTTCGCAGTATGAACACGGCTGAAATTACCTATGATCAAGTTCTCGACTGGGCGCGCCATCTGCCGCCAAGCGAGCAGGCTCAATTGATCTCGCAGTTGGCAATGACGATGAAATATTCGCTTGCGTCACAAGAAACATCGAATGCTCCGCGCCAATCCCTGCGCGGGTTGCTGGCTGATTTGGGACCTGCACCTTCGGCAGAAGAGATTGACGAGGCGCGACGTGAAATGTGGGGAAACTTCCCGCGAGAGGACATTTGATGATTCGCGTCGTCGCAGATACCCACGCAGTACTTTGGTACCTTTACAATGATCCTCGGTTGTCGTTGGCGGCAGGATCGGTAATGGATACGACCTTGCGGGCAGGAGATGAGATTGCCATCTCGGCGATCTCGCTGGTTGAGATTGCATATTTGGTCGAAAGAAGCCGCATTCCACAAGACGCCTTCGAGCGTGTCATCAATGCGCTCAACACGCCCGGATTCAGCTTTCGAGAAATCATCCTCAATCAGCGAGTCGCCGATGTATTGCGCCAGATTTCCCGCGCTCAAATCCCTGAGATGCCAGACCGCATCATCGCCGCGACAGCTTTAATGTTGGGCGTGCCTCTTATTAGCCGCGACAGCAAAATCCAAGCTTCATCAATCGCAACCATCTGGTGAAAAGATGACAACAGTTTCTGCCCCCGCGCTGGAAATGCGCAACATCTCAAAAGCGTTTTCAGGAAACATCGTGCTGGCCGATGTGAACATCGTTGCGCGCGCCGGTGAAGTGCTGGCGCTGCTGGGCGAAAACGGCGCGGGCAAATCCACGTTGATGAAGATTCTGGCCGGTGTCCATCAACCAGATTTGGCGGACGGCGGTGAAATCCTGATTGACGGACAGCCGGTGAAGTTCTCGCGCCCGGCAGATGCGCTGGCCGCGGGCATCGCGATGATCTATCAGGAACTCTCGCTGGCGCCGCATCTGACCGTTGCCGAAAACGTCTTCCTGGGGCGCGAAGTCTTAAAGCCCGGCGGATTCATCAACGACCGTGAAATGGCGGATCGGACTGAGAAGCTGCTCAGCGAATACGGATTCAATTTGAATCCTCGCTCGCGCGTGGGCCGATTAAGCGCGGCTGATCGCCAACTGGTCGAAATCACACGCGCGATAGCTCCGCAAGAGGGCGAAGCCCGCCGCGTCATCGTGATGGACGAGCCGACTTCGTCGCTGACTGATCAAGAGGTCAAAGAACTCTTCCGGTTGATCCGCGATTTGAAAGCGCGTGGGCTGGCCGTCATCTACATTTCACACCGGCTGGAAGAGCTGGACGAGATTGCCGACCGCGTCGTCATCCTTCGCGATGGCAACGCCGTTTATGAAGGGCCGTGGGGCCAGATCAATACCGACGCCATCATCAAGCATATGGCCGGGCGCGAATTGAAAGAAATCTTCCCGCCGCGCGAGTGCCGCGTCGGCGACGTGAAGCTGCGCGTTCGCAATCTGACGCGCCATCCCAAATTCAACAATATCAATTTTGAAGCTCGCGCGGGCGAAGTCGTAGGCATTGCGGGATTGGCTGGCGCGGGACGCACGGAACTGGTTGAAGCCATCTTCGGCGCGACACCCGCAACCAGCGGCGAAATTGAATTGAATGGCGAGAAGGTTTTAGTTTCGCAACCCAGCCGCTCCGTCACCAGCGGCCTGAGCTTGTTGACCGAAGATCGCAAACGAACGGGGCTGTGTTTGAACCTGCCGCTTTCGACCAACATCACGCTGGCCAATGTTCGTGCGCTGATCAGCGGCGGGCGATTGCAACAGAAGATCGAAACCACTGCCGCGCAAAGCTACATTCAAAAACTTCATATCCGCCCGCCCTCGCCCGCCAAACCCGTCGGACGATTAAGCGGCGGCAACCAGCAGAAATCCCTGCTGGCGCGCTGGCTGTTTGCCAATTCGCAAGTCTTCCTGCTGGACGAACCCACACGCGGCGTGGACGTGGCGGCGCGCTCGGAAATTTACCGCGAGATCAACGAACTGGCTGAAGCAGGCGCTGCGATTGTGATGGTCTCTTCTGATCTGCCGGAGCTTTTGGGAATGGCCGACCGTATTCTGGTCATGCGTCGCGGCAAGCTCGTCGCCGAAGTCAACGCTAAACAGACTACGCAAGAAGAAGTTCTGAAGCACGCCGCCGTGGAAGATTGATCGGCAGTGCGCTGATTGGTTGAGCCACAAGCAATGCTTCGGGGGATAGACAAATCGGATGCGATGTCCTTCGACACTCGACACCGAGCGGACGCTTCAGCAGCGATTTCTATCACCCAAATCAGAAAGGCTCCACTAGTGGAAGACTTCAGAAGTTTCGCCTCCCTGTTCTTATTTTCCTTTCCCACATTTTCCTGTCCGCTGGCCACTGCTTAGACAGGGAAATGTGGGAAAGGAAAATAAGCCTGGAAATGGGAAGAGGACTTCCGAAACTGTCCACTAGCCACTTTTCACGGCTTCTTTGCGGTGGGAGGAGCAGAAGGCCTGGCGGTGCCGGACGGCTTCAAATCGAAGCTGATGACGCCACTGAGTTGGACAGGTTGCCCATCCAACATTGCGGGTTCAAACGTCCAGTTGCGCGCAGCCATAATCGCCGCGCCATTCAAATCTGACCGGCCATCCACGATATGCGTGAAGATCACCTTTCCCTCGATTGAAATCAGCACTTCAACTTTGACTTTGCCAGCGGTGTACGCCGCTGTCAGCGGGCTGCGTCCCGTGGCTGGCGGAGAAGCTCCGCTATCTTTGTTATTGGCATCGGTGACGGGCTTGGTTGGCCGCGCGCTGGGAAAGACGGCGAGAATGCGCTTGAGGACTTTGCCGCCTTCGATCAGTTTCATCATCGGGTCTTCAATGTGTCCGTCTTCGGCCTTGGTGCGCGGAAACTCTGAAATGCGCAAGGTCGCGTTATTGAAATCGGCAATGTCATTCTTGCTGTCATACGCAGGACGGGCCATTGACAGAGCCATCTTCAAATCTTCGAGCGATTTTTCGCGATGCTCTTTCGCCTTCTCTTCGTCGGTCGCGGCCAATGCAGCTTCGGCGTAAAGCAGATTACGAATGTTGTAGGCGTCGGCAAAATTGTCCCGAATGCCAATCGCCTGCGTCGCATAATCAATTCCGCTTCGAATACTTTCCATCGCCTGATTGAGCGAATCTTCCGGCCAGCTGTAGACCACCTTGCCAAGTTTTACTTCAGCGGATTTGGCGACCAAGTCGTGCGCTTCGCGCCAGAAAGCCATTGCCAGGCGTTGGAAGCAGAATGCTTTGACAGACTCTTTCTGTCCGGACAGTTCGGCGCGCCGCGTAAAATATTCGCGCGCGGCTTCCTGGCTATCCAAACGAAACGCCGTCTCCGCCGCCAGCCCCAAGGCTTCATCGTTGTCCGGCTCCTGTTTCAATGCGGCCTCGAATTTGACCAGCGCCTGACGGAGCTTGACCGTGCGAAACAGCGTTTTGCCCTGCGTAATCAAATCAGCAGCGGATGCTTCCTGTTTGTCTTGTGATGTGGTTTGGCTGACTGCCAGTTTGGAATTTGACGATGCCGGCTGCGCGCTGCTCTGGCCAGTCCAGACGCACATACACAAAACGACAGCGGCAGAAGATGCTCTGATCGGTTTCATATTCGTTGAGTAGGTTATTGCTTCAAACTCTGCGCCACCTGTTTTTGATACTGGCGGGCAGCAGCTTTGGCGGCTTCTTCATTGATCGTCAGCAGCCGCCGGTTGCGCATCAGCACGCGGCCATTGACGATGGTGTCGCTGACATCCGAAGCCTTCACCGCATAAACCAGATGCGAATAAAAATTATAGAGCGGCGTCAGATGTGGCGCGCTTAAATCAACCAGAATCACATCAGCGCGCTTGCCTGCTTCTAGCGAACCAATGTCTTTCTCCTGATGAATCGCGCGCGCGCCGCCAATCGTAGCCATTGCCAAAGCTTCCTGCGCCGGAACGGCGGTCGGATCGTTGGTGATCAATTTGTGAAGCTTGGCCGCCGTATCAATCTCTTCCCACATACTCAGGTCATGATTTGACGCCGCGCCATCCGTGCCCAGCCCAACGCGCAAGCCTGCTTTCAGCATAGCGGGAATCGGCGCAGTGCCCGACGCCAGTTTCATATTCGATTGCGGGCAATGGCCAACGCCGACTTCACGACGTTTCAACACCGCAATCTCGTCGTCGTTGACATGAACCACATGCGCCGCCAGCACACGCGGCGACAGAAAATTGATCTTTTCCAGATAAGCCGCCGGGCGCGAATTGTAGGTCTTCGCCATATATTCGGTTTCAGTCGGCGCTTCGGCCAAGTGAATGATGATCGGCGAATCCAGCTTTTCTGCCAGCGCGCGGACTTGATTCAAATGGTCCGTGTTGACCGTGTAGGGCGCGTGCGGCGCGATGGCAGCCGTAATTAACGAATCGCCCTTCCATCGCTGAATGAACTTTTCGGTGTAGCTCATCGCCTCCGGCCACGTTTTATTGTCGGGCACGGGAAAGTCAATCACGGTTTCGCCCAACACTCCGCGCATACCGGCTTTCTTGGTTTCTTCCGCGACGGCATCCTCGAAGTAGTACATATCGGCGTAAGTCGTCGTGCCGCCGCGAATCATTTCCGCCAAGCCCAGCCGCGTTCCGGCGACGACGAATTCACGCGTGACATTCTTGGCCTCCGCCGGAAAGATGTATTTCGTCAGCCAGTCCTGCAGGTTCAAATCGTCCGCAATGCCGCGAAACAGCACCATCGGAATGTGCGTGTGCGTGTTGATCAAACCGGGCAGCACGACTTTGCCGCGCGCGTCAATCACTTGTTTGGCGCGATAACCTTTTGATGGCAATTGTGCGGCGTCGCCGACTTCCACAATGCGTTCGCCACGAATGGCAACAAAACCATTGTCGAAGACCTGCCGTTCGCCATCCATCGTCACCACTGCGCCGCCGGTAACTAGCAAGTCAACTGCGTTCGCCGAAACGGCGCGCTTCTGCCCTGAAAGCAGGGCGATTGCGACGATCAAAACAACAATGCTCAAAAGTTTTTTCATCGGAGTTCGACACGCGCGGGCGTGGATCAGACTGTCATGGTCCCATAAAATCGGACACGGAATTGTCATTTGAAAGTGTAGACGACTGTGACGGCGTTGACCACTGGGCAGCAAACTCTGCTGGCGTCAGGCAGCCCAGCATCGCGCGCTCAGCCGTTCTCACCCTCAAGCATCTCTTTATCGGCGGTGCGCTGGCGGACTAGTCCGAGCAGGCCGATGGTCATAAAACCAAGTACGCCGCACGTCATAAAGCCTGCCTTGATCCCAAAGGCCTGAGACAGTATCCCGATAAGCAGGGGGCCGAGCATATCCCCCAATTCCTTGAACGACCCGGCTGCGCCGAGCGTGGCGGCGATGCCTCCCTTGCCGGCCAGGCTGCTGACCATCGCATCCGAATTCGTCCAAACAGTTCCCACGCCAATTCCACAACGACACAAGCCGCGATGAGTGCGATACCAGAGGTGAAAGGCACGAGCAGCACTCCGGTGGCCGAGAGCACTAATCCGGCAAAGATGACCTTGATCGGGTTCAGGCGATCCGCCAGATGACCGGCGAGTGGCTGGATGAGCAGGTAGGCGGTAGTGGCGACGCCAACGGTCAATCCGGTTTTGAGTTGGTTGTAACCGAGCGAGTGGGTGTAAACCGGCAGAAAGCCGAACAGGATGCCCACCAGAAACATGTTCGCTACGATGATGGCGTACCACGGCCAAAGCGTCCGCTCACGGAATACGGCGGCGAATTGTGTGAAAGAAAAATCGTCATCGTCGTCCTTAAACTCAACCTTGCCCGCTGGCTCGGGCAAGGCCAGAGACAAGAGGAAGGCTAGCGCGCCGGCGGCGAACGAGGCGAGGAAGATCATGCCAAAATTCGAGGCCCACACAATTGCTCCGCCAATGACCGGACTGAGCACGTAACCCGCCCCCTTGATCGCATTGTAGACGCCGAAAGCTTGACCGCGACTATTGGGAAAATACTCCGCCACCAACGCCGCCGAGACGACTGACAACGCCGCCGCGCCCAGTCCCTGCAACAACCTGATGAGGAGCAGGAGGCGGGGATCAACGACGAAGTAGGCCAGCGACGCCAATGAGAAGACCGCGATCCCGGCGAGCATCGTGACCTTCATGCCCTTGCGGTCGGCGAGGTAGCCGAAGACCGGCTTGGCAATGATCTCGGCAAAGTCGTAGACGGCGATAAGCAGGCCAATGACGGCCAAACCCGCGCCCACTTGCTTTGCATAGACCGGGAGATTCACAGCCACAACATGGGCCCCGAATGAAGTCACGAAGGCCACAAAGCCAAGTGTGATGAGCTTGAACTTGTCCCGGCTGCTATCTTTCATATGGAGGTTGTTGTCTTACTCGCTTTCGTTGGCTGCCCGTGCAACCCAATCGGCGCTTACGGCTGGGCGATTTTCAGTACTTTACCGGGTTTGAACTCGCGGTGCGCCATAGATCTTTCTTTCTTCCGTCTGCGTCGAGGCTGGTGGCTGCGACTCCATTGTTATCCGCGTTAATGAGCAGCAGGGCGCCTTTGCTGTAATCTATGGCGGGCGACATGCCGACATCTATGAGAAAGATTCTCCCGTCTTTCTCTTGCCCGATCTCACCTTTGCTGTGGAATGCGCCCGGGTCATGGCCGAAGACGATGTGCCTGACGCCGAGAGCAGCGAGATACTGATCTAACAGGGCCTTGGACTTCCCATCTTCCTCCCACCATTTTTGGGCCTCGAGCAAAGAGTCATCACCGATGAGCAAAGATGCGCCCCAATCACCACGCTCAACTGCCCGGCGAAAACCGGCGGCCAATTCTGCTACGGTTTTGCCTGACGTGTTCCCACCGTGAGCGAAGAACCAATCATTGATCTTCGCGGCGAAGGGCCGATTCATCATCCATGCTCCGTAGGGCCGCTGTCCTTGCGGAAGCGTCGCGGGGGCGATGCCTTTGCTCTGTAACTCGGCACGAAACTCCTGGGCCTTCTTATTCTCCGGGTCGGCTAAAAACTCCGCCTCATGATTACCGAGCGTGATCACCACCTCTCCGCCGGAGGCGGGGGCCTGAGCTTCAAGGGCGATCATCAAATCAAGCACGTCGAGCGAATGATCTCCCTTATCAATCAGGTCTCCGGTGCAAACCATGATTCGATTTCCGCCCGACCATGAGTACCCGACTGGTGACGGCTGATTCCGCTTGATCAGTCCCCCTGCAGACAGAAGGTTCACTAGCCTTTCATATCCACCGTGAATATCACCAAGCGCAATCACCTCTGCGCGCGTACTACGTTCAACCACCGCCGGAAAACGATTCCAGTCGCGGATGTATGGCGACTGGTTTTGTGCCTGGCGCTTTTCATGTTTCTGACCTTTCTTCTCGCCCGTGCAGGAGGCACTGGATAACATAACGGCGAGTAAGATGATGACCACACGAATGGCCCGACTACTTGATTGCATGATAATTACCCTCCCTGACCTCATTAGATATTCCGGTAAAGTCTGCGGCCTTCTGGAATCATACCTGAGCTATAAAGACCTATCGGAAGGAAATTTCAAAGAAAACTACTGTCGAAGGCTTCCGGCAGCAACTGGCCAACGGTATGAGTTTCAATCTGTCCCTGTAGATTGACCATCACGATTTCGACGTCTTTGCCGCACAACTCCGAAATAACCTGACGGCAAGCGCCGCAGGGAGGAACCGGCGCGTGCGCGTCAGCAATAACGGCCATCCGCACAAAATCGCGACCGCCTTCTGAAACCGCTTTGCCCAAGGCCACGCGTTCGGCGCACATCGTCAGGCTGTAGCTGGAATTTTCGACGTTGCAGCCGGTAAAGACGCGGCCGTCACTGCATTCAACGACCGCGCCAACCTTAAATTTTGAATAGGGCGCATGTGCCAGTTCGCGAACCTGTCGGGCTAATTCAATCAACTGTTCTGGTGTTTTGCCGGTGTGATTCAAGGGTTTCGTTTTAACAGCTCCTTCTGTAACTGCGTGCGGATTTTGCCGGAGATCAGATCAATGCCGACTTCATTGTAACCGCCCTCGGGAATAATCACATCGGCGTGACGTTTGGACGGTTCGACGAACTGCTGATGCATCGGACGGACGGTTTCCAGATATTGTTTGATGACCGATTCAACCGTGCGCCCGCGCTCGTTCACGTCGCGCTGCAACCGGCGAATGAAGCGCAGGTCGTCATCCGTATCCACAAAGATTTTGATGTCCATCTGCGCGCGCAACATCGCATCCACAAAAATCAGGATGCCTTCGACGATCAGGATCGGTTTGGGTTCGATGTGAACGGTTTCGGCTTTGCGAGTATGAATGGAGAAATCATAGACGGGCATTTCAATCGCTTCGCCCGCCCGCAATGCTTTGACGTGGTTGATGAACAGGTCGTTATCCAGCGCATCCGGATGGTCGAAGTTGATCACGCCCCGCAACTCGATCGGCATATCTCTGATGTTGCGGTAATAACTGTCCTGCTGCAAAAAGACCACTTGTTCATCGCTGACGTTTTCCAAAATGCGCCGCGCGACTGTCGTTTTGCCGGAACCTGTGCCACCACCAATACCAATAATCATTCTGATCACCTAACAATGGCCTATAACCTGACAATGGTTTTTGCGAGTAGCTCGCAGAATTGCTTGCTGACGCGCTGCCCCATCTCCATCACTTCGGCGTGGTTGATCGGGCCGTCTTCCATTCCGGCGGCGGCATTGGTGATCAGCGAAATGCCCAGCGTTTCCATGCCCATCTGACAGGCGACGATGGCTTCGGGGACGGTGGACATTCCAACCGCATCCGCGCCCAGCACGCGCATCATCCGAATCTCCGCGGGCGTTTCGTAATTCGGCCCCTGCAGCGCCATATACACGCCTTCATCCAGCTTCAATCCGAGTTCTGCCGCGACTTCTTTCGCGATGCCACCGTACTTGCGCGAATAGACCTCGCTCATATCCGGGAAGCGTGCGCCCAGACGGCCATCGTGCAGACCGCGCAGCGGGCTGATCATCATCATGTTGATGTGATCGGTAATCAGCATCAGGTCGCCCGCCTTGAAGTTTTGATTGACGCCGCCTGAGGCATTGGTCAACACCAGTTTCTTGACGCCCAGCGCGCTGAATGCGCGAATCGGCAAGGTCACTTCGTCCAGCGAATAGCCTTCGTAATAATGAAACCGCCCCTGCATCACGGCAACCTTGATCGTAGTCTGCGGCAATTTGCCGACCACCAACCGCCCCGAATGTCCTTCGACCGTCGAACGCGCGAAGTCAGGAATCTCTTCGTATGGGATGATCGTTTGCTCTTCCAGTGTCTCAGCGAACGTGCCCAAGCCGGAACCCAGCACCACAGCGACATCAACGTCGCATTTGATCTTTTCGCGAATGAACCGCGCCGAAGTTTGCGCACGGTCAAAAATAGAAACCGTCATCTAAAAACTCCTCGAGGGAAAAATTTCAGGAAGTAACTTGGCTGGCTTTGAGCTTGGGACTATGTGCTCGCAGCCAGGCGGTCAGGTCAGCCAGCTTTTCAAAATCGAGCAAAGCCTCGCTCAACTCTTCCAACTCGGCCAGCGGCAATTGGAGAATCTGTGTTTTCGCCCGCGCATTGATTCGCCCGAAGCGATGTTTAAGCTGGCGCAGGGTCACCGCTGCTATGCCTTCTTTCTTGCCTTCTTTCTTGCCTTCTTTCTTGCCTTCTTTCTTGCCTTCTTTCTTCCAGACATCGAAAAGTGTTTCCATAGCTCCTCCGGTAGTTTTGGGAAACGCCGCGTGCAGCCTCTCTCCAATTCGCTTGGGCGGAATGCCGGTCTTCGCCGCCGCTAAATAATGGACAATCGGCGTCAAATATTCGACCGTCTGCTCTGGCGGCAACTCGTCGAGCGGGCTGACGATTCGGGTCAGGCGCGCATCCAGATCAGGTCGGAAAATATATTTCATCAATAAAAAACCAGTCTGCAATCCTTCCGATCCAACAATCTCTTGATCGTCGTAGCGCGAAAGATCGCACAGATGATACTCGAAGCTCGGCACATAACGCTGCCACATGGCGTGCCGGGCATCGGCCAGCACATCAGTCAGCAAGCTTTGAAAACTGACGCTAACGTTCCACGGCTGTCGTCCGTGATAAACAACCACTGGGATAATTACCGGCAGGCGTGCCGCACCTGCATCCTTTTCCTGCTCCCACAATTTCACTTCGTAACCGAGCAGTTGCAACGCCACCCATTTCTCCGGCGCGCTCTTGTGTTCAAGCAAAATGTAAACATAAACCTCGGCACCACTGATAAGTTTGAGACGGTAGATGAGATCGGAAAAGTAGCGGCGCAGTTCGACGCTCACGAATGAGTCGTCCACACGCTCCAGCGTACGCAGGTCTAAATCCGCTGTCACCTCCGCCGGCAAGTAGTGGCGTAGGAACTCTTCGGCCAACGCGCGGCGGCCAAGCAGGCTCTTGAAGTAAGCATCGTGCGGGTTATTGATCGGGCTGGACAGACCTTCTGTCACCGGTGCCCTCTTACTCTTTCGCATATGCCACACCCAAGGCCGTGGGCGGGTCGGCGCGGCGAATCAACCCAGCCAGCATAACCATCGTCAGCACGTATGGGATCATCAGGATGAACTGGTTGGGAATGTTGACCGTGCCCTGCATGCGAATTGAAACCGCTTCGGCAAAGCCGAACAACAAACACGCCAACATTGCGCCAACCGGATGCCACTTTCCAAAGATCAATGCCGCCAGCGCAATGAATCCGCGTCCGGCGGTCATGTTGCGCGTGAACTGCGAGCTTTGCCCGATGGCCAGATACGCTCCGCCCAGCGCCGCCAGCGCGCCCGAAATCAGCACGCCCGCCCAGCGCATCCGCTGCACGTTGACGCCCGCCGTGTCCGCCGCTTCAGGGTTTTCGCCCACCGCGCGCAATCGCAAACCGAATCGCGTGCGGTAAAGCACATACAACGTTGCGGCCACAACGACGAACGACAAATACACCATCAGCTTCTGGTTGAAAATTGAAGCCAGCACCGGCGAGTTCTCCGGGCTGAAGATCATCACGTCCGGCAACACTTCGTCTTTTGACAATTGGCGCGTCGCACCGGTGGATTCAAACAATGCGCCCGACAGCAACGCAGGCACGCCCAGAAACAGCATATTGATCGCCGTCCCGCTGACCACTTGATCGGCGCGGTACCGAACCGTCGCCAGCGCATGCAGGGACGCCACTAACAATCCCGCCAACACCGCCGCCAGCACGCCGACAAATGAACTGTGCGCGAAGACCGTTACCGCCGCCGCCGTGAATGCCCCCGCCAGCATCATTCCTTCCAGCGCAATGTTGATGACGCCGCTGCGTTCGGAATACAGCCCGCCCAGTGCCGCCAATATCAGCGGCGTGGACAATCGAATCGTCGAAGCAATCAGCGTGTAGTTGAAAATGGTTGAGAACTTTCCGCTCATTCGCTCACGCTCCTTTCCTGGCGCCGGCATTCGTTAATGCGGGGATGAAGCGCCCCAGCCCTTTGCGAAACAGCATCTCCATCGCGACAAACAGAATGATGATTCCCTGCAGCACTTGCACCAAGTCTTTCGAGACGTTGTCGGTGAAAATGTCCACGAACAACCCGCCGCGAATCAGCGCGCCGAACAGGATGGCCGCCAGAATAATGCCTACCGGATGGTTGCGCCCCAGCAACGCGACGGCAATCCCAGTGAATCCGTAGCCTGGCGAAAAGTCGTGATAATAACGGTAGCGATAGCCCAGCACTTCGCTGATGCCGACCATTCCCGCCAACCCGCCTGACAACGCCATCGCCAGCACAATCTGCCTCTTGACGTTAATCCCGCCGTATTCCGCTGCTGACGGACTCATCCCGACAGCGCGAATTTCATATCCCCACTTTGTCTTCCACAAGAAAACCCAGACCAGAAAGCACGCCGCGAGCGCCAGCAGAAATGCCAGGTTCAACGGAATCCGATTGGGGAAATGAATGCCAAACGGCGAAAGCAAAGTCGAAAACCGCGCGATGTGCGCGTGATCAGAAATCGGCACGGTCTCCATAATCGGATCGCCCACCGCTTTGTACCTGCTCTGCGTCAGGTAACTGACCAGGCCAGCCGCGATGAAGTTCAGCATGATCGTGTTGATGACTTCGTGCGAACCGAAGCGGGCTTTCAGCAGCCCGGGGATCGCGCCCCACGCCGCGCCCGCCAACATCGCCGCGATCATCGCCAGCGGCAACAGCACGAAGCCGGGCAGCCGCGCGAATGTGATCCCCACCCACGCCGCCGCAAACGCGCCCATTACCAACTGCCCTTCCGCGCCAATGTTCAACAGGCCGCACTTGAACCCCAGCGCCACCGCCAGCCCGGTGAAGATCAGCGGCGTCGCATAAAACAGCGTGTAGCCCCAGTTGTCCCAGGTGAAATTGCCGAGCGCATCGAACAAGCCAAATGCGCTCGACAGCATCAGCCGGTAAACAGTGAATGGATTTTCGCCGATGGCCAGAACGATCAAGCCTCCGATGACAAACGCTGCCAGCACGGCGATCAATGGGAAGAGCAGTTCGCGAATGAGAGTCTTCATTTTAGTTTTGATTGACGCGGCGACGCGCAGAAACGGCGGCGCAGCCAGTTATCGGATCGTTCTGTGTTGTCCGTTTTGCCCATTTTTCATGGGAATGCATGCAAGTTGCGTGAGTGAGTACCACGCGCCTTCCCGTCCGTCAAGATTTGACCCGGCAGAAGAAGCCTGCCCGTCTGCTGGCTTCCTTAAAGATGCTCCCGTGCCCAATTTCATCCTTAGTGAACGTAAAAATTTAACTTCCCAGTTTCGGCGCATCGTCTGTCGTGGGACAAGATGCCATCTTGTCCCACACGGGGAAGTTAATTTTTTATGCCTACTTAGTGCTCTGGCGCTGCCTGGCATTTCGGGTGATTCCCTTCGGCCAGCGCCTTCGGAATCCCCTGCATATCCGCCACGACAACACGATTGCCATCGTCATAGACCAGCAGATGGCCTTCGCTCGTCCATTCATTCGGCAAATTGACCATCGTTTCGACCGAAAGCTGAAGCTGCGCGCCGCCGAACCCTTCGACCAAAAACATCCGCCCGGAACAAAACCCAATCTCAGAACAGTACTGCATGGGATTGAAGATGACGTAGCGTCCATCCGGCGACCAGGTCGCTTCGATGACTCGCCGCCCGCCTTCGGTTTTGATGGAGTCTTCAAACCCGCCGAGCGCGTACAGGTTAGTGATCTGCAATCGCGCGCCGGTTTCGCAGTTGGCGATGAATAACTCTTCGCCCAGCCCAACCAGATCTTTGAACAAAACCCATTGGGCATCCGGCGAAACGGACATTTCACCAATGTTGCGAACGACGGGCGCGTGTTGCGGCAACAGGGCGTTGTATTGATCTATCGCCAGTTCGCGGGCTTCGCGCTGGCCAACGGTGGTGGCGTAAAAGCGCGACACGGCATCGGCGTCCAGCGCATTAATGACCAGAGTTTTGCCATCGCGACTCATCGCCAATCGGTCAATCGTCACACCCGGTGGAGCCGTCAATTCACCGGCGTTGGCGATGTTACTGGTGGAAATCACAACTTCATAAAATTGCAGCCCGACGCAGTAATAGACGCGACTGCCGTCGGTGGCCCAGACAAAATCCTGAATCGTTTCCCCTTCTGATGCGACCGCCAGCACGCGTTCGTCCGTGCCATCGCTGCGGACAACCCACAAATCGCCTTCTTTCAAATAAGCGACGAAGGGCTTCGGATGTGAAGTCGGTGTGGGCGAAACGGCTGCCTGGCTTGCCACCGGTTTTGAATTGCAAGCGGAAAAGCAGAATGCATTGAAACAAACGGCTAAGAGAAGAAAGTAACGATTCGCGAAGTTCATCAATAAGGATGGATGGAGGACGGGTGTTGGTTTGCAATCTTCACAGAGGGCACATCTTGGCCGAGCAATGGATAAAGATCAAGCTGCGTTTTTGTCGTGCTGCAATTGTGAGATGTTCAAACCATCGTGTACACTTGCGCCGCATTCGATCAGTTCTGTATCTAATGACTGATCTAAAAACCACGAATCAAGTGAGATCAATATATGAATGTATTTTCCCTTCTCGGTCGCAGCGCAATGGTTCTGAGCAGCGCATGTTTAGCGCTGGCTTGTTCACAATCGGCCGCTTCTCCGACCCAAACAAATGTTGCAACCACGCCGGTGGCAGTCACAGCGCCGCCGACTCCCGTGCCCACCCAAAACCCTGAGGATCAGATGCCGCGCATCTCCGCCGAAGAGGCCAAGAAGCTGGTGGACGCGGGCAAGGCTGTCATTATTGACGTGCGCGGGCCTGACGCCTACAAAGCCTCTCACATCAAAGGCTCATTGGAATACGCACTGAGCAAGATCGAACAGAAAGATTTCAGCGGGCTGCCGAAAAACAAACGCATCATTGCTTACTGTACCTGAGGGCACGAACACACAAGCGCCCGTGCGGCGTTCGTACTTCAGCAAGATGAGAAATTCAAAGATGCGGGTGCATTACTGGGCGGGATGAGCGCCTGGCAATCGGCGGGTTACGAGATGGTCACCGCGCCAGCTCCTCCTCCTCCAACCCCTGCGCCAACCCCAAAAGCCGTAAAGAACTGACCAGTCAGGTCAGCACGACTTGGAAAATTAAAGAGGCTTAGCAATGAAGGTTCATTGCTAAGCCTCTTTAATTTTCCAGCTTTTCTACCGAAGGAAATTCGTCAATCTAACGGCCCTGCGTCAGTTTGAAGCGGGAAAACTCTTTCCAAACACCGTCTGGTTGGTGAAGAGAATCTGTGATTTCCAGTGTCTTTTCGGCTTCGTTGATCTTGTAGATGGACCGGCCAGTGGCCTTGTCCGGCTCACCCCAGAGCGAGGTCAGCGTGTTGTTTTGGAGCGTGCCATTGATTGGGTAGGTGTTGCCTTGTGAATCAAACCAACGCCCTTCGAATCGGCCCGCGCCCTTGGCCTGGTAATAACCATGTCCTTCAAAGGACTGTTTGCCGCCATCGGGCGTCTTCATCTCATAACGCAAGCTCAGCCGCAAAAACCGTCCCGCCAGCACCCACTCCCATTGCGAGTGCGCTGTCGCTTCCATTCCAGAGAACTTCCCAGCCCCTTGCCAGGAGCCTTCAAAATGATGAATCGGATCGTCGCTCATTTTTTGCGCCTCCGCTGGAAATCTTGAAAAGCCCATCATCAACGACATCGCCGTCACGAAACTGAGTAATAACCGGTGTTTCAATGCCAATCTCCTTTCGCCTGTTCAAGCAATTACTGCCGCAGCTTGATATCTTGCACGCATCGCAGCATGCCCTGTTTATCACGTTCGAGCGGGCGGATCGAAAAGCCACTTTCCTCTTTCGCCGCATCCGTGCGAATACGGTCGTTGATGAACCGGTCGCCCTCAAAAACAATCTCGAAAATTCTTTCCTTATACCCTGGCGCGGTGACGACGTAATGAATATGCGCCGGGATCGTGTTGTCGGGATAATGCCCGGGTTTGATCGTGGCGAATTCGTAGCGGCCCTGTTCATCCGTCCGCAGATAACCGCGCAGGCGCGGATTCTTGCTATCGTTCGTGCCCGTTGTGTACAGGCCTTTTGCATCGGTGTGATAAACATAAACCGAAGCTCCGGCAAGCGGCGTCCGTCCGTCTTTGCCGAAGACTTTGCCGGAGACGATCAACCGCTCGCCCGGTTCATCCTTTGACGTGATCGTAACTTTCGACGGCGCATTTTTTTCGGCAACCTGCGGCGCTTGGAACACCAAGCCCAAAAAGAACAAAGCAAGAATCAAAAGTTTCATCGTCGCCTCCATGGTTAAGCCTGCGGTTGAACCTGCGATTCGGTAAAGCGTATCTTGGGCAGGGCTTGTCGAAGCGCATTTGCCCCTTCATCCGTGACTTTCGATTTGCCGATCAATAACACTTCAAGCTTGGTCAGGTTTTTGAGTTGTTTGACTCCATCGTCGCCAATCTGTGTGTCGAATACGCTCAGCTTCTTCAAGAGAAAGTTTGTTTTCATGTTGTTACCGTTCAATTGAAGAGTGAACTCTGCGCGCACTCTAGCACGGTGACGGATGAGCAGCCGAGAGAAGAGGCCAACCGCTAAAAAATTTCCGGCATTTCGCTGGCTGCCAGGGGCACCCGTTCAAATCGCCTGTAAAGTTTTACAGTTCGCAGGTGGGGGCGCACACCTCTTGACAACATTATCTTGAGACTTCAGGCTTCGCGCTTCTCAATCACTGAATAAACTATCCAACGTCTTGCACTCAATTGTTATGGCCACACCATTGACCCGCGTCGAAATTGTTCAGAACAGACTCAACGATTACCTGATAGCGGCAGAACCTGCCGCTGTTCGTCTTGCGCTAGACGATCCGCTGCGTCCCGGCAGCAAGCTGGCCGTCAAACAAGCCCTGGAGATTTTTGAAGATCAGGCGATGAGCCGGCTGCTGGATGTCGCCGCGCGCGAACTGAAACGGCGCAATGAAGGCTTTTATACGATCAGCAGCGCCGGTCACGAAAACAACGCCATCGTCGGCGCGATCTTGCGACTGGATGATCCCTGTTTTCTGCATTACCGATCCGGCGGGTTGATGATGGCGCGTTCGCGCAAGCTTCCCGAAATTGATCCGGTCTTTGAAACATTGCTGTCATTCTGCGCCTCAAAAGACGATCCGATCTCGCAGGGCCGTCATAAAGTCTGGGGTAGCCGCCCGCTGTGGGCACCGCCGCAAACCAGCACGATTGCCTCACACCTGCCGAAGGCTGCTGGCCTGGCGTTTTCGCTGCGGATGGCACGGAAGGCTGGAAAGGCTGTTGATCTGAGCGACGATTCGATTGTGCTGTGTTCGTTCGGCGACGCTTCGGCCAATCACGCGACAGCGCTGGCAGGCATCAATGCAGCGCGATATGCCGTCCGGCGTGGTGGCGCGGCACCCATCCTATTTCTGTGTGAAGACAACGGCATAGGGATTTCAGTCTCAACCCCCGCCAATTGGATTCACGATTCGTTCAGCCATCAGCCGCACCTGCATTACTTTGAAGCCGCCAATGGGCCGAATGCTGCAATGGAGGAAGTCTTCGATGTTGTCAGCGAAGCCGTCAGCACTTGCCGCCGACAGCGCCAGCCGGTTTTTCTGCATCTGCACACTACGCGACTGTGGGGACACGCAGGCACGGATGTCGAAACGACTTACCGCACCTTGCAGGAAATTGAAGCGGAGGAAGCCAAAGACCCGTTGCTGGTCAATGCCAGGCGTTTAATCGAGACGGGCGCGGCAACGCCCGCTGAGCTGCAAGCCATCGTCAGCAATCTTCAATCGCGCATTGACGACGCAATGGAGAAAGCGATCCGCCGTCCAAAGCTGACCACAGTCGCCGAAGTGATTGCGCCGCTTGCGCCTTTTGATGAAAAGGTGATTCGCGCGACAACCGCCATTCAGGCTTCTGCCGAAGAGCGCGCCAGATTGTTCGATAACGCGCTGCCGGAACTGACCACGACGCCGACCAAGCGCACGATGGGCGCGCACATCAACGCGGCGCTGGCCGACGAAATGCTGCGCTTTCCTGAAATTCTTGTCTTCGGCGAAGACGTCGGCAAAAAGGGCGGCGTGTATTACGTCACCGCCGGATTGCAAAAGAAGTTCGGCATTGCGCGCGTTTTCGATACCCTGCTGGACGAATCAACCATCCTGGGCACAGCGCAGGGCGCGGGGATGGCTGGGCTGTTGCCGATTCCTGAAATTCAATATCTAGCCTACCTTCACAATGCGCTTGACCAGATTCGCGGCGAAGCCTGCTCTCTTCAGTTCTTTTCCTCCGGGCAATTTGCCAATCCGATGGTCGTGCGCGTGCAGGGGCTGGCGTATCAGAAAGGCTTCGGTGGCCACTTTCATAACGATAATTCGATTGGCGCGCTGCGGGACATTCCAGGCTTGCTGCTGGCTGTGCCTGCGCGCGGCGACGATGCTGCACGAATGTTGCGCGGGCTGGTCGCAACAGCCAAAGCTTGCGGACGTGTCGCCATGTTTCTGGAACCGATCGCGCTTTATCACGAGAAGGATTTGCACGCAGATGGCGATGGCCTGTGGCTGAGCGATTATCCCCAACCAGGCAAGGAAGATTCCCTGCTGCTGCCCGGCGAAGTCGGCGTGTACAACGCTGACGCCACGGATGTGCTGATCGTCAGTTACGCCAACGGCCTGCGGTTAAGCCTGCGCGCGGCAAAGAAGTTGAAAGACGAGCAAGGCATCAATGCACGCGTGCTTGATCTGCGCTGGCTGAATCCGCTGCCGATGAAGGCCGTCAAACGTCACGCGGACGAATGTGGCCGTGTTGTCGTTGCCGACGAATGCCGCGCAACAGGTGGCGGCGTGGCCGAAGCCATCATCGCAGCATTAGCCGAAGATGGTTTTGAAGGCAGATTGAATTCCGTGCGCGCAGTGGATTCTTACGTTCCGCTGGCGGCGGCGGCGAATCTGATGCTGATCTCTGAACAGCAAATTGCGCAGGCAGTCAAAGGAGTGATGTAAGCAATGGCGATTCTGGTTACAGGCGGAGCAGGCTACATCGGCAGCGTGACGATCGAGATGCTGCGCGAAAAAGGCGAGCAAGTGGTGGTGCTCGACAATCTGTTTCGCGGCCATCGTGAAGCCGTGGATGCAAGCCTAGCTTTTTACGAAGGCAACGTGGGCGACCAGGCATTGGTCAGTCGTATCTGTCAGGAACATCACATCGAAGCCTGCATCCACTTCGCCGCGCTGGCCTACGTTGGCGAATCAGTGGCGCAACCGAAGCTCTATTTTGAAAACAACGTCGGCCAAGGGATCGCGTTGCTCGATTCGCTGCTGGAAGCCGGTGTTCGGCAGTTCGTTTTTTCCTCCACCTGCGCGACCTACGGCGAACCGGTGCGCATGCCGCCCGTTTTCCTGATTGACGAACAACATCCGCAGCAGCCCACAAATCCTTACGGATGGTCAAAGTTGTTTCTGGAAAAGATTCTCAGCAGCTACGATCAAGCTTATGGATTGAAATTCGTGGCGCTGCGGTATTTCAACGCCGCCGGAGCTACGCCCACCCGCGGCGAAGATCACGCGCCAGAAACGCACATCATTCCCAACGTGCTGAATGCCGCGACTGGAAAGCTGCCATATGTTTCAGTCTTCGGTGGCGAATATCCAACGCCGGACGGCACGGCGATTCGCGATTACATTCACGTGGCTGACCTGGGCGCGGCGCACATTCTGGCGCTTGAGCATTTGCGCGGCGCGGGGTCGTCTGAGTGCATTAACCTGGGCAATGGGCAGGGATATTCGATTTTCGAATTGATCGAGGCGGCGCGGCGTGTGACAGGATTGCCAATTCAAGTAAAAATAGAGGCGGCGCGTGCGGGCGATCCATCGCGGCTGATTGCGAATGCTGAAAAAGCGCGTGCGGTATTGGGCTGGCAGCCAAAGTATCCTGATCTGGAAACGATTATCCGCACCGCGTGGGAATGGCATCAAATATTTCCGAATGGATACGAAGCGTAAACTCAAATCATGCATCGGCGCTATTGATGACAATGAACACATACGAAATTGCAATTCGGTATTCGCAGGAAGTGGTTGACACTGCAGCAAGACACTTCATTAAGCGTTTCGTCGGCAAAGAAGCCATTGCCGATCTCATCTTTTTGGCGATCGTCATTGCTTTATGGACAGCAGGAATCCTTCAAGGTTGGCTGGCCTGGGTGCTGGTCGGGGGAGGGATAGCCCTGATTGGATTGATCGTGTTGGTAGCCTTGCGGTATATCCGACTGGCCCGATCAAAATATCAAACAATGACAGACCCGACGGTGACGTGGCGATTGACGCACGAAACCTTATCAACAGAGTCTAGCTTGGGACATGTTCAGGTACCCTGGGAAACGATTACCAAAGTTTGGCAATTTGATGAAGTCTGGCTGCTGTTCTTTGGCGGGCAAGGATATTCCACGCTGCCAACAAAGGCGATCTCATCTGAAATCAAAGCGTTCATTGAAGAGCGAGTTGTGCAGCAAGGCGGGAAGGTTACCTAATTCGGTCTTTTCACGATCCGCCCTTGCGAGATTTAAAGACAAGTTGAAATTCAATAAACGGCGTTGAGGGCACCCGAAGGCACTACCCCAACGCCGTTTTAGCGCACATCTTCCAACAAGAAGTTGCGTCCTGGCCTACTCGTCTTCGACTTCGTACATATACCGGATGCCGTCTTTGCGCACGAACATTTTCGGGCTGCCATCTTCCGGCTCAATGCTGATCATGTCCAGGTCGTAATACCGCACGAAGCCACGCACCTCTTTGCCGTCGTTCAGTTTCATGACAATCAATTGCTCGGCTTCGATCAAATCCTTGAAATAGAGCCCTTCCATGCCGGTGCTTTCGATATTTGGAAATGTAGCCTTCTTGGCGGCTTTTTTTCCGAATGATCTTTTTTTCGAGGCTTTCTTTTTACCGAAGGGTTTGCCCATGGGCCTACCCCCACCAGGACGACCGCCACCGGGGCGTCCACCGCCACCACCGGGTCGCCCGCCACCACCGCCGGGACGACCGCCGCCGCCGCCGGGTCTACCGCCCGAACCTGAGGGGCCTCTCCCGGATGGGCCTCGGTTATTGGAAAATGGCATAAAAACTCCTTTAGGAATATGAGATTGTTACTGTTTTCTCTTCAGGTTTAAGGTTGCCGCAGGCGCCCCATTGCGCTGCCGGGCTTCTTCTTCAATCGTGGCGACGCGTTGCGGAATATAATTCGGCGCGGCCGGATCAGGGTCCGTTTCGCGCAGGGTCTTCACGGCCAGATCGTACTGGAACGTGCGTTCGTAACAATCCGCCAAACGAAACCGCGCCATCCGCCGCAGGGCTTTGTCCCGCGTATTTTCGGCAACGGTTCGATACGCTGGAATTGCATCGTCGAACTCATCACGCAACAAATGAATGCCGCCGATTTGTAGAAACGCCAGTTCGTAAAGATCGTCGTAGGCAGCGTCAGCCGTCACTTTTTGATATTCAGCCTGGGCCTGTCCCAAATCTTTCAGTTCGTAATAAAGATCGGCGACCTTCAATCGAATGCGCCGCTTCTCTTTGGTGCCGTCTCTAATATCCTGCACGGCAGGCAAAGCATTTTCGTATTCGCTGATTGCTTCGCGAAACTTTTGCGTGGCGGCGTAACATTCCGCCAGGCTCATACGCGCCTGATAAATGTCCGGCGATTTCGGGAAGTCTTCAATGAAATGCAGGTAATGCTGGATCGCGCGATCATATTGTTTCAGGTCGCGGCGATAGACGGTCGCGGCCCGCAATCGCGCAAATGCCGCCTTGTCCCCCTGCGGAGTTTTCGTCAGGTATTCTTCGTAACGCTCCGCCGCAGCCGGGTAATCACCGCGATCCCACGCCGCCTGCGCCTGATCCAGCAACGCACCACGTGAACAAGAGACGGTGAAGAGCAACATGCAATAGGCAATAAGGAGGAGAGAGCAGGACAGAGGGACGGAGGGGTGGAGGGAGGGAGGGACGGAGCTTGCCAACCCGCTTCCTAACTCTCTGTCTCTCTGTCTCTCTGTCTTTCTGTCTCCAGGTCCCTGTGACGAAACCATTACGGCTTCTCCACGACGTCTTCGCCCACTTCGACAGTCTGTTCAACCAGCGAAGCGCTGGCGACCGAATCATCGTCGGAAGCATCAATCAGTTTGACACCCTGAGCACTGCGGCCGGTGGCACGAATCGTTTCGGCCTCAATGCGGATGAGCTTGCCGTTGCTGGTAATGATCAGCACTTCGCTGTCTTTGGTGACAGGCATGACGGCCACGACCTTGCCTGTCTTATCGGTCGCTTTAAGGTTGATGACGCCTTTGCCGCCGCGATTGGTGATACGGTATTGGCTCAGACGGGTCTGTTTGCCGAAACCGTTGCTGGTCACCGACAACATCTGCTGATCGCCGGAAACGGCAACAACGCTGACCACAAAATCATCTTCCCGCAGCGTAATGCCGCGCACGCCGCGCGCCTGGCGGCCCATGTCGCGCACCTTTGTTTCCTCGAAACAGACGGCCATCCCTTCGTGCGTAGCGATGAAAATCTGCTTCTTGCCATCGGTCAGTTCAACCGAAATCAATTCATCGCCTTCATCAACACCGATCGCAATGATGCCGTTTGCACGGATGTTGGCGAACTCAGACAGCTCTGTTTTCTTGATGACGCCTTTGCGCGTGACCATCACGGCATATTGGCCTTCGGCAAAGGAGCGCACGGGGATAAGACCGGCGATCTTTTCGCTCGACGGCAAATTGATCAGATTGACCATTGCCTTGCCGCGACCAGCAGCTTGGGAATCGGGAATTTCGTGAACCTTTAACTTGTAAACCTGGCCTTTCGAAGTGAAAACCATCAGGTAACTGTGCGCCGTCGCAGTAAAAAGATGTGAGACAACATCTTCAGCCTTCGTGCTCATCCCCTTGCGGCCGGTGCCGCCACGCCGCTGTGACCGGTAGGTCGTCGAAGCAGTGCGTTTGACATAGCCGGAGTGGGTCAGCGTGATCACCATCTCTTCATCGGCGATCAAATCTTCCAGCGTCAGTTCAACGCCGCTGTCCACAATCTGCGTGCGGCGTTCGTCGCCGTAGGCCTTCTGCACATCACGCATCTCTTTAATCACAACGCGGCGCAAAGTGGTTTCGTTGTTCAGAATCTCTTCCAGTTCGGCAATCAGTTTGATCAGCTCTTCGTATTCATCAATGATCTTCTGCCGTTCCAGCGCGGCCAGCCGGCGCAACTGCATGTCCAAAATGGCCTGTGCCTGAATCTCGCTGAACTTGAACTTGGTGACCAGCCCGCCTTTGGCTTCTTCCGAAGATTTCGACCCGCGAATGTGCTTGATGATCTCGTCAATGATGTCAATCGCCTTCATCAAGCCTTCCAAGATGTGCGCGCGCAGCTTGGCTTTTTTCAGTTCGTAGATCGTGCGGTTGCGCACGACTTCGCGGCGGAAGGAGATGAATTCGTTGATCGTTTCGACCAGCGACAGAACTTTCGGCTGCCCATTAACGATGGACAGATTGATGACACCGTACGAGATCTGCATCTGCGTCAGCTTGTACAGCTTGTTCAGCAAAATCTGCGGGACGGCATCGCGTTTCAGTTCGATAACGATGCGGACTTTCTTTTGGGCCGTGGATTCGCGGTCGCTTTCGTCGCGGATTTCGCTGATGCCTTCGACGCGCTTTTCATTGACCAGATCGGCGATCTGTTCGATCAGCTTGGACTTATTAACCTGGAAAGGAATTTCGGTGATGACGATGGCGTCGCGTTCCTGCGGGCCACGCCCGATGCGGTCAATCGCCGCGCGCGCGCGAAGCTGCATCACGCCGCGACCGGTTTCGTATGCCTGCTGAATGCCTTCGCGCCCGTAGATGAATCCGCCGGTCGGGAAGTCCGGTCCTGGCACCATCTTCATCAGATCGGCAACCGTCGCTTTCGGGTGATGAAGCAGATGCACCGTCGCTTCAATGATTTCGTTGATGTTGTGCGGCGGAATCTTGGTCGCCATGCCCACCGCGATGCCGTCCGAACCGTTGATCAACAGGTTCGGGATGCGCGTTGGCAGCACGGTCGGTTCCTGCCGCGATTCGTCATAGTTGGGGATGAATTTGACGGTTTCTTTTTCAATGTCGGCCAGCATTTCGGTGGCGATTTTTTCCAGCCGCGCTTCGGTGTACCGGTAAGCTGCCGCTCTGTCGCCGTCAATGCTGCCCCAGTTGCCCTGACCGTCAATCAGCGGATAGCGCAGCGAAAAGTCCTGCGCTATCCGCACCATTGCGTCATAGACGGATGAATCCCCGTGCGGGTGATAGCCGCCGAGCACGTCACCAACGACGTTGGCAGACTTTTTGTATGGCTTGCCCGGCACCAATCCCTTTTCGTTCATCGAATAAAGAATGCGCCGATGCACGGGTTTCAACCCATCGCGCACATCGGGCAAGGCTCGTCCGATGATGACCGACATGGCATAGTCCAAATAGCTACGCCGCATTTCGTCTTCAATATTGATTGCCTGCTTTTGCAGATTCTCCATCTGTCCTGCTGCTCCTTCAAAAATGTGTTCGCCGCGCGCAAAGCTGCGCATTCGCTGCCAATTCACTTAATGCAGCGAGAGGACGAACAAGCTGAACTGGTTTCTTTGCTGAATATTCACTCGTGTTTGATTGATTGGGGATTTTACCCGCTCAGCAGGAGATGAACAAGACGCCTCATGGTTTATGTGGCCGGCATCCTGCGATCGCCTCAGCGATAGGAGTGGGAAAAGGCGGTTGAGCGACGCTGGTCATGAAAAATCTTTTTCCACGATGATAGTTTTCACCAGTGGCTTTCGCCTTTACAGGTGAGCGCAATGAAGCGTTCGCATAGAAACCGAAGTTCACCAAGGAGAGCGAAAATGAGCAGCAACGACACCACCGTGAAAAGAATTATTGATGTAACTGAAAATTTGACTTTGTTCTACAACGCGGCAAACGGGCACCATTCGATTCGGGCGGCGAAACCTCTGCCGTTGAATTCCGTGTTGCATACCTTCGGCGCGCGCGAATTCCTCCAGCGTCCCACGTACCTGACGGTGCAGGTGGCCGACGACAAACACATTCATCTGGCCCCGGAGTTTTTGCAGTACATCAACCATAGCTGCGAACCGAACACCTTCTTCGACACGAACAAAGGAGAAGTCGTCGCGGTCAGAGACATCGCGCCCAACGAAGAAATCAGCTTCTTTTACCCTTCGACGGAATGGTCAATGACTCAGCCGTTTGATTGTTTCTGCGGCGCGGGCAACTGCATGGGCCAAATCCAGGGCGCGGCGCATTTGAACAGGAAGGCTTTGAACAGGTATCGCTTTGCCGAGCACATCCAGCACAAACTGACTAGCCGGTTTGGCGAATACTGGAAAATCACGCGGGAATTGGCGATCAACGCCGCCAGCCAGCCGTTCGGGACAAACTGGCTGACGGCCATTCCGCAAGAAGTTTTTTGCCAACGGTAAGAACATTACGATTCGTTTTTCAGCAGGGAGATTGCGATGAACTGGATGACTTGCACAATTTCAGCGACTGTTTTGTACGGTGTGTGGGGCGTGCTGAGCAAACTGGCTTCGAACCGTATCGGTTACAAAAGCCTGTTCTTTTATGACTGCCTGGTGTTTTTCGTCGGCGGGCTGGTGGTTTTATACCTGAACGGTTTCAAGATCGAAACCAGTCCGGGCGGAATCCTGTACAGCGTGCTGTACGGAGCAACCGGAATGGTTGCCACCTTTTTATTCATCATCGCCATCAGCAAAGGAAAGGCTTCATTGGTCACCGGCATCACCGCCGTTTATCCATGCGTGACGATTATTCTGGCAATGATCATTTTTAAGGAAGCCATCTCCATGAAGCAGGCGTTGGGAATCGCGCTTTCCGTCTCTGGCGTGGCATTGATTACACTCAAATAAATCATAGATGAAGCTTGAACCCAAGCCTCGGTCATACGGCATTGCCGTTAGCCGGGGCTTTTTCGTTTTGAAATTCAGAAAGCGGATGAAAAAATAATCCTTCCCGATGATAGTTTTCGCCGCCGTTTTTCGCCTTGAGAACTGACGAACAAAAACTTGAAGACACGCGCGACCCGCTTCAGACAGCGGTTTAGCGGCGTGCAGAGTCAAACAACCACAACCAATCCTTTTAAGGAGGGAGAAAAAATCAAGTGACCTATTCAGCAAATACAAAAGAGTTCATCGGTAATTTCGTGCGCGGCGCGGCAATCGCGCTGGCGTTGTTGGCCGGCCTGACCCAAATGGCGATGGCGGCTGAACCTGGCTTCGGTGAAGCGAGCGTATTGGCGCAAGTGCCGCAGCCGGGCTTTCCCGAAGGCGTCGTCCGTAGCGGCTTCCACACCTACGTCACAGGCCCAGCGACCTTCGGCACGGCGGGTAACGGCACGCCGTCGAAAATTTGGGTTTACAACACAGTGACCGGCGCACTGGTTCACACCGAAGATGTGGTCGGCGAAGACTTGAGTCAGGAGCACGCCAATTCCTGCGCGGCGGTGGATGGTTGGGGACGGCTTTACGTGCTGAATACGCAACTCGGCGTGATTCGTTACCACGCGTTGCTTAACGGCAATCTGGTCGGGCAACAGGTCTACGGCCAACCGCTGCCGAATCTGCCGCCGTGCGTCGCGGTTCCGGCGGGCACGCCGTGTTCGCCGCTGCCCGTTGACACGCCGCCGCTGTCGAACGATCTGGCCTTTGATCTGTTCGGCAACCTTTACGTCACTGATTCGCTGCAAGCGACCATCTGGCGCTATTCGTTTGGCGGCGGCGCTCCGCAGATTTGGTTCCAGGACATTCGCCTCGCGCCGAATGCCGCGCCGGGCAGCATCGGCGTCAACGGCATCCGCATCAGCCCGCTGCACAACAAAGTCTTCGTCTCGGTGACGATTGACTTCAATGGGCAAAGCCACATTTACACGCTGCCACTGATTGCCAAACCGAAGGCGGCTGACCTGCAGGTCTTCCATACTTTCGCGCCTGGCGATCTGCCGGACGGCATCGCATTCGGCCTGTCGGGCGTGCTCTACGTCACCGATGCCACGCCGTTCAGCTCCGGCATCATCGGCTTGCGCAGCAATGGCGCTGAGGTTTTTCGCTTCACCAATCCTGCAAACACGCCGATCAATCCGTACGATTCGCCAGCCAACATTGCCTTCGACGGACGCGGTTCGCTGCTCGTCACCAATCACGCCTTCGCTACGGGGCAGCAGATGCCGCAGCAGTTCCAGGTGTTGAAGGTCTATGTCCGGGATATTGAGGTGGGACTGTTCAAGCCGTTCATCCTGCCTTAAACGAAAGCAAACTCGGATCGCTTCCGCCGGCCTGCGTCTTCAAAAAGCGCAGGCCGTATTTTTCGCTCAATGATTGCAGAGGAGTCATAGCCTTTCGATTTCCCGGTTCAGTAGGAGCGCAGGGCGGTTCGCGGTTACTTCAGCCTAATCAGCCAGATGCTCTCTTCGTTGTCGTCAACAGAGTGATACAAGTAACGCCCGTCCGAAGAGAGAACAGCACTATCAACCAAATCGCCCGGAGGCAATTTTAGATCTTTAACAGCTTTTGTCTGACTGTCCAGCAAATAGATTCTGTAATTGTCGCTGTAAAGCAATCGGCGATTGTCCGGCAACCAACTTGGCGCGTTTCCTTTTTTGTTCAACCGCGTGTATTGCTGCGTCGCTAAATCGTAAATGACCAAGCCTGGAATCTCTTTATTTTTGGTAAAGACCGTTCCCGCAATTTTCCTGCTATCGGGCGACCAACTGTAGCCAATAAAAGTCATCCCTGCTTCAGGCGAGGGCGGAAAGGTAAACAATTCCTGCTCTTGATAGGAACGATTCAAATCCATGATGAATCCGCCACCACCACCGTGATAGCTGAACAAAATGCGCGTGCCGTCACGCGACCACGCGGGGTCTAAAAAACCTGGTTGATCGTCGCGGCTGAAGGTCACTTGCTGGCGGTCGCTGCCGTCCGGGTTAATTGTCCAAATTTCGTATTTGCCTGTCAGGTCAGAAAAGAAGGCGATGCGGCGGCCATCGTGCGACCAGCGCGGCGCACGGTCTATATGCAGATCGTTGGTCAATTGATGGCTTTTCTCAGGCTCGCCAATTTTTGAAACGAAGATGTCAAATTGCGGATCGCCAAAAACGTAATAGGTCAGCCATTCGCCGTTTGGCGAGACGTCCGCATTGGTCGCGCGTTTGGTGGATTGCGTGACCCAAGTGGATTCGCCCGTCACCTCACCGCGTTCCACGTTAAAGGGAGCACGTTTGATATTGGTATGAGCAATGCGGCTGCTATATGCCATGCGCTTTCCGTCGCGAGAGATAGTCAGCACCATGCTGTAATACGATGGTGCCGACAGCGGCTCCGCCTCTGCCAGCAGTTTGCCGGTTTGTTCGTCAATGGCCACTCGCCACAGGCTCAATCGTCCGTTCTGATTGCTGGAATAGTAAAGATGGTGCCCATCCGGCGTCCACATGGGAGCCCCTTCCTGGGCTTTACTCTCAGTCACTGAGACCGGTTCGCCCCCCGCTACCGGAACCGTCCAGATATCACGCTGTGAATTGTTGCGAAGCCCCCAATACGCCAGGCGAAGCCCTTGCGGCGACCAGTTCGGTTGAACCGCGTCCGCGCCCGCGGGAATCTGGCGTTTGACGTTGGTCTGCAAGTTGATAACCCAAATCTGGCTGCCAACTCCGATGCGATTGAAGATCGCGCTGCCGGATTGCGTGCCGTAGGCAATCTCTTTCCCATCAGGAGACCACGCCGGATTGTAGCCTTCCGCAACAACCAACCGGAGATTTTCGCCTGTCGCGCCCATGACATAAATGCCACCCCCATTGCGTTCTGATCTGAAAGCGATCTGCGCCCCGTCCGGTGAAAATGCCGGTTCCAAATCATCCGCCTCGTTTCCTGCAGTCAAATTCGTTGGATTGCGACCACCAACACGCTGAGACATAAGATCGAATTGCCGATTGATTTTACGTGCATAAACAATTGTCTGCCCGTCAGGCGAAAGCGTTGGATAACCCATGTTTCCGGGATACTCGGTCAACTCACTGAACTTGGCATACTTCCAATCCGGAGCGGGGAATTTCCCCTTCGCTCCAAACCGCCACCATACCAGCCCGGCGATCAGAACCAGGGACAGCATGACCGCGCTTGCGCGCAGCAAGGTCACTGCGCCAAATCGCTTTCGTAAGGCTGGGGCCGCAGCAGTTTGTGCCGTTGGCCGCGCGGGCGCTTCATTCGTCTGCCCTGAATCGAGCGAGCGCTGCAACCGCTTCAAATCGGCGCGCAGGTCGCTGGCCGTCTGGTAGCGCAGCTCGCGGTCTTTTTCGAGTGTGCGCGCGACGATGTGTTCGAGTTCGGAATGTAAATCCGCGCGAACCTGCCTGATGGAAATTTCTTTGTGATAGACAATGGCGTCCAGGATGGCCGCGGTTCTGTCGCCCTTAAATGGCAAGGTGCCGGTCAGCAGTTCATACAGCACCACGCCCAGGCTGAAAACATCACTGCGCGGGTCTACCTCCTGCCCCAAGGCCTGTTCCGGTGACATATACCGAACCGTGCCCAGCACCGCACCCGGGTTGGTTTTGGCGATGTCGCCTTCCGAAGCATTGGTCGCCCCATCCGATTTATGCCGCTCGGTCAGTTTGACCAGTCCGAAATCCAGCACCTTCACATAATCATCGCGCCGCAGCATGACGTTTTCGGGCTTGATGTCGCGATGAACAATCCCGGCTTCGTGCGCGGCAGACAGTGCAGAGGCGATTTGCAGAGTGATCCCAATCGCGTCAGCCATCGCCACGCGCCCGGCATCCATCACTTCGCGCAGCGTCTGTCCATCAACATATTCGGCGGCGATGAAGTGTTTGTTTTCGATCTGGCCAATTTCGTAAATCGTGATGATGTTCGGATGGTTCAGGGCTGAGGCGGCGCGTGCTTCGCGCTCGAAACGCCGGATGCGCGCGGCATCTTCCGTAAATTGGGGTGGCAGAAGCTTCAAGGCCACTTTGCGCGCCAGCCGTGTATCGCGCGCCAGATAAACTTCGCCCATTCCGCCGATGCCCAAAACAGAAATTACGCTGTAAGAACCAAGCGTTTGACCGATCAGCGAACGATCTTTGCCGGCGGCCAAGTGTTGCGCGGCCAGATCAAGCGCGGGGAGCTTGAGGAATTTGGCTTCGGCTTTGTGATAGGCATCGAGCAGCGACTGGACTTCGCGAAGCAATTCAAGGTCATCGCCGCAAGCCGCGCCCAGAAAGGCCGTGCGCTCGGCGGCAGGACGATCCATCACCTCGTCAAGCAGTTGATCTATTCGCGCCCATCGGTCAGGAGTCATAAAAGCGGTGGTGGTGGTCGGTCAGCAGTTCGGTGTCAGTGGCCAGTGGGTCATTGAACTTGCCACTGGCAGCCTACGATGTTTTGTTATTGCTTAATTCGCGGAACAGCCAGGCCTTCGCCTTGTTCCATTCGCGGATGACGGTGATTTCGGCAACGCCCAGCACTTCGGCAGTTTCTTCATTACTCAGGCCGCCAAAATAGCGCAGTTCAACAATCTTGCATTTACGCTCGTCTATTGCCGCCAGACTTTTCAGCGCGTCATCCAGAGCGACCAAATCCGCAGTCTGCTCTCCGCCCACGTCAGCGGCGGCGGCCAGCGAAACCTGATGCGCGCTTTCGCCGGCGACGCGCGGACGCTGGCGCGCAAAGTCCACCAGAATGCGCCGCATCAACTGCGCCGATACGCCAAAGAAATGCGCGCGATTCTTCCATTCGACGTTCTTCCAATCAATCAGCCGCATATAAGCTTCATTGACCAGCGCCGTCGGCTGCAACGGATGCCCGGCGCGCTCCTGGCCCATATATCTGCGCGCCAGCCGGTGCAGTTCCGCATGAACCATTGGAACCAATTGTTCCAATGCGGCCTGATCGCCGCCGTTCCAGGCAATCAGCAGTTGCGTGACCTGGTGTGTCGAAGGCTCGCTCATAAAGTATCCTTGCCAATGATGTGAATGAATAACTGAGATGTTCGCGGAAGACGGACTTTATCACAGCCTTTCGCTGCGACTCTACTCAATTGCCGCATCGCCAAGCCCTCAAGTAGAATCGCAATCGTTACGATCAAGAATTCAATCCACATCAGGAGAGTCCGAACACAAGATGCCTACAATGAAAGCCTGGCGCGTACACGATTGGGGCGAACCCCATCAAATGTCGTTTGAAGAAATTCCCACGCCTGATCCCTGCGCAGGCGAAATCAGAATCAAAAACCATGCCGCCGCGCTGAACTTTTACGACATCCTGATGGTTCAGGGGAAGTATCAGGTCAAACCTCCGCGCCCATTCACTCCCGGTTCCGAAGTCGCAGGCATCGTGGATGCCATCGGCGAAGGTGTGACGGATTTCAGCGTTGGCGACCGCGTTCAGGCGATGGCCGTGGGCGGCGCATTCTGTGAATATTCGATTGCGCCCGCCGCCAAAGCCTTTCGCATTCCTGATGTCATGGGGTTTGAAGAAGCGGCGGCGATGATCGTCATCTATCAAACGTCTTACTTCGCGCTGACGCATCGCACTCAGATCAAACCCGGCGAATGGTTGCTGGTGCACGCAGCGGCGGGCGGCGTCGGCCTGTCGGCAACGCAGATTGGCAAAGCATTGGGCGCTCGCGTAATTGCCACCGCCAGCAGCCAAGACAAATTGCAGTTTTGTTTGTCTCAAGGCGCTGAACACGCCATCAATTACAAAGACCCGGCGTGGGTGGATCAAGTCAAACAGATTACCAATGGGCAGGGCGCGGACATTATTTATGATCCGGTCGGCGGCGAAGTCTTCGATCTTTCAACCAAATGCATTGCGCCCGAAGGCCGCTTGCTGGTCGTGGGCTTTGCCGGCGGCGCGATTCCATCCATCGCGGCCAATCGCATTCTGTTGAAAAACATGTCCGTCGTTGGCGTGTACTGGGGCGGCTATCTGGAACGCCAGCCGCAGTACATGGCCGAAGCTCAAACGGCGCTCTTCAAAATGTACGAAGCCAATCAGATCAAACCCATTGTTTCGCAGACCTTCGATCTGAAAGACGCCGTCGCCGCGCTGGAAGCGCTGGCGACGCGAAAGACTTTCGCCAAAGTCGTTCTAACCATGTGATGCTCCCCACAACACAACACCCGCAAGCAACTTCATCTTGCAAACCTGGGAGGGTTTTATGAATTCACGATTCGGAAAAATAATTTTGCTGGCCGGTTTGAGCGCTCTGCTGTTGATCGCGCAATCGGCCTGTTCTTCAAAAGACTCATCGTCAAACAACGTAGCAACCACCAGCCCGACGCCGCTTGTATTGCCTAGCCCTGACAGTTCGGTTGTGCCATCGGCTTCCAATCTACCCGCCAATCCAAACACAGGCTCTCAGGCAGGCTCATCAACAGGCTCTTCGGGCGCGCCGCCAAGCGGAACGGGTTCAAATCCAAGCATGTCCAGTTCCGGCTCCGGCGCAGCAGGCATCAGGCCGCCAGCATCCGCTGCCAATAATCCGCCGCCAGCGCCACCGCGTGTTCACACGATCAATTCGGGAACGCCGCTTTCGGTTTGGACGACTTCCAGCATTTCAACCAAGACGGCCAAGGCGGGAGATCGTTTTACTGCAACCCTGGCCAATTCGATTGTGGACGGCGATTGGGTCGTCGCCAAGAAAGGCGCAAACGTCGAAGGCACGGTCATTGACTCCGACCCCGGCGGCAAGGTCAAAGGTCTGGCGTCGCTCTCGCTGCAACTGAATCGGTTGACGCTGGCCGACGGGCGCACGGTATCGCTTGAAACCAGCCGCCTGACGCGAGAAGCAAAATCCACCAAGAAAAAGGACGCAGTCAAAGTCGGCATCGGCGCTGGCATCGGCGCGGCCATTGGCGCAATCGCTGGCGGCGGCAAGGGCGCAGCCATTGGCGCGGGCGCAGGTGGCGCAGCCGGAGGCGGTTACGTATTGGCCACGCGCGGCGATCCGGCGGTCATTCCCGGCGAATCACAATTGAGTTTTCGGTTGACTTCGCCGGTCAAAGTCACGAAACGGTAAATTCTGGGTACGCATCGCCTCCGGCGTGCAGGCGTGGATGGCAAACCCGGTGGAATCCACCGCGTCTTTCGCCAAGTCTGCACGCCGGAGGCGATGCGTACCCAGGCGAACGCACACTTTCGGATATGCATTCAGATAATTTCTTAAACGTTCGGTCAACCCTTTGAATAGATTCAAAAGATTCATCACGTCCTTCTTCCTGATCACACTCCTCTCACTTCACGCCTTTGCGCAAAGCGCGAACACCACGCTCCCATTGCAATCACCACCAGAAACCAAACCGCTAAAGATCGGCCTGGTATTAAGCGGTGGCGGCGCACGCGGCATAGCGCACGTCGGAGTGCTGGAATGGTTTGAACAACACCGCATCCCGGTGGATTACATTGCCGGGACGAGCATGGGTGGGTTGATCGGCGCGATTTATTCAATGGGAATGTCGCCCGCTGAAATGCGCGAGTTTTTGAAAAAGCGCGATTGGGACGAACTGTTTAGCAGCGGGCCTGGCTTCGAAAACCTCTCTTACCGGCGCAAGGAAGATAAGCGCGACTTTCAAAGCGGCATCGAGATCGGCCTGCGCAAAGGCGTCCGCCTGCCGCTGGGCGTCAGTTCAGCGCATTACATCGGGCTGTTGATTGACCGGCTGGCGCTGCCTTATTACGACCTGAAAAACTTCGATGAATTGCCGATTCCCTACCGCGCCGTCGCCACTGATTTTCTGGCGGCGCAGCCAGTCGTTTTGAAAGACGGCCCGCTGGCCACGGCAATGCGCGCGACAATGTCCATCCCCGGCGTCTTTCCGCCCGTTGAACGCGATGGCAAAGTGCTGGTGGACGGCGGCTTGCTCAACAACATTCCGACCGACGTGATCCGCGAATTCCATCCTGACGTGGTCATCGCGGTGGATGTCGGCACGAAGCTCGGCGACATGCAAACCATCGCTTCCATCCTGGGCATCCTGCAACAGTCCGTCACGACGATGACGATTGATAATGACCGGCGCAATCTGCGTTTGGCCGACATTATCATCGCGCCGGAATTGGGCGACCTGTCGCTGCTGGATTTCACGGCAATAGATAAACTCGCAGACATCGGCTACCAAACCGCCGAACAGAAGACTGCCGTGCTGTCGAAGTTTTCTTTGAGCGAGCCTGAATGGCAGCAGTATCTCATCCAACGCCAGGCCAAACGGCGCACTGCGGTGCCCGTGCCTGATGACCTGCAAATCGCCGGTGTTAACGATCAGGCCAAAGCCTCGCTGCATCGCCGCCTGGATGATTACATTGGCCAGCCATTGGACACCGAAAAGCTGGAGCAGGAATTAACCCGCATCACCGGACAGGGCCGTTACGAAAGCTTCAACTACGGCCTGACGATAGACCAAAACAAAAACACGCTGGAAATTCGCGCCCGCCAGAAATCCCACGCGCCGCCCGTCATTGTCCCCGGAATTGAGATTGATGGTTCGGATGTCAACGCCATCAACTTCACGCTGGGCGCGCGAACAACGCTATATGACATTGGCTCCTACGGTTCGGAATGGCGAATTGATCTGAAGCTGGGGTTTGGGAATTTGTTCGCCACAGAGTATTTCAAACCGCTCGGCGACCATGGCTTTTTCGTCGCGCCGCGTGCGACGTACCGCCGCGACCGGCAAGGCGTCTTCACTGGAAAAATCCGTATCGCTGAATATTTAAATGACCGGATTGGCGCGGGCGGCGATGTTGGCTTTGTCACCGACCGCAGCGAATTGCGCATTGGCTACGAATTCACGCACATTGCAGCGCGCCCCAGCACTGGCAGCGTTGACCTGCCGCCCTTGGATGGCAACTTCAACGTCGCGCGCATCCGCTGGGCTTTCGATGGACAAAACAGTCCCACGCTTCCGACGCGCGGCCTGCGTCTGGTCGCCGAAGGTCGTTGGTACTTCTCTGCCCCGGATTTCAAAAACGATTTCCCGCAGGCCGAAGCGCGCGCATCGTACTTCCAACCGATGTCCACCAAAGGTTCGCTGTTTTTTGCCGGGTCAGCGGGTTCAGCATTTGGCAAGGAGGTTCCTGCAATTCAACAGTTCCTGCTGGGCGGCCCGTTCCGATTCGGCGCATACGACCGCGACGAATTGCGCATCAATCAATACTTTCTGGCCACTGTTGGCTATCTGCACAAACTTCGCCAACTGCCTTCGGTGGTTGGCGGCAACATTTACGCCGGAGCGTGGTTCGATCAGGTGGGCAGTTCCGGCGGATTCACTTCGATGTTCGACCAGCAACGTTATCGCGCGGCGTTGTCTCTGGGGTTTGTCATGGATACCAAAGCCGGGCCGTTTTCCATCGTTGGCAGCCGCGGCGAAGGCGGGCGCGGCAAAATCTATTTTTCATTGGGCAGATTTTTCTGATTCTGAGGCAAGAGAGCATTTTGATGAATCGCACAATCTCACCGCAGAGGCACAGAGAACACGGAGACAACGCAGAGGGTCTATCTTCTCCGCGCAGCCTCCTCGCTCTCTGCGCCTCTGCGGTGAAGCAGGTGTTTGCAAGCCTTCAACCCGCACTTCTCTCTAACGAACAAACGCCTTTCTCCAATCAACTATGATCGAAAAATACTCTCTCCCACTCGCACTGACGAGCCTTGTGCCGGTTGTACTCTCCGCCATCGGACTCTTTCTGATTACGCGAATGCTGAAACGAAAGAATGAACTCATCGGCGAATTGGCCTTCATCGGCGCGGCGCTGCTCGTCGCTGGACAATTGCTGAAAGCTGCTTGGAGATTGCTCAATGCGGCCAGCGGCGCGGACTACCATTGGATGACGCACGCCCCGGTGGCGATGAGAGCGCCAGGCGCGGTCTGTCTGGCCTGGGCCTTGTGGCAAGGCTTGCGCGACGACGCCCAGCGCGGTGGCGAGATGACCGCCGGGCGAGTCTGGCTGATGCCGCTGACACTGAACGCCGTGCTGCTGGCGCTGACTGCCGCTTCAAGAGTGGTCATTGGCGGGCACGCGTGGTTCAGTATCCTGTTCACGGTGGCGCTGCTGGCAGGTCTCGCCATCAGCCTTCAACTGACGCACCGCGCGATTCATCGTCACCTGATCTTTGCCGCACTGCTCTTCCTGGTCAATCTGGTCATGTCGCTGGCGCTTGATCATTGGGTCGCCGGCGGCGCAGACGCGCAAGCGACGGAATGGGCCAAGCAGATTTCAAATACTCTCTCCCAAGCGGCATTCGCCTTCGCCGCTCTCCGGCTAACCCGAGCAGAAACGTAAGCCGAGCCAAACAATATTTCCTGCCATCGCTTGTCAGAAGAACTTTTGCCGTGCTATGTAAGTATGTACTTACTTACAGAAGTCACGGCGCTGATCCGGGTCGTGGTGAAAGAGAGAAAAGAATGAATAAGACAAGAATCACCCTTGCAGCGGCATTGTTCATCACAGCCGCCATCGGCATTGGCTGTAACGGTGCCAGTTTTGGCTTCGGCAAGAAAAACGACCTGCTCTTTTCAGGAACGATTGAAACACGCGAAGTTCGTGTCGGTTCAAAAGTCGGCGGGCGCGTGGCAGCGGTGCTGGTGGAAGAAGGCCAGGAAGTGAAGGCAGACCAGCCGCTGGTGCGGTTCGACATGGCCGATCTGGAAACGCAGCGAGCACAGGCCGAAGCGCGCATTGCCCAGCAACAGGCGCGGCTGGAAAAATTATTGCACGGTGCGCGGCCCGAAGAGAAAGCCCAGGCCCACGCGGCAACCGAAACCGCGCGCGCCAATCTGGACGCCGTCAAAAATTGGCCTCGTCCCGAAGAAATTGAACAAGCCCGCGCCAGTCTGGCCGCCGCCGAAGCCGACATGAACAACGCTCAAACGGCCTTCGAGCGGACACGGCAATTGCGTTCGACGGGAGACATTGCTCAACAGGAACTGGACGCCGCCAAATTCCGGCTGGACAATCAACGCGCCCGCCGAGACGCCGAAAAGAAGAAGCTGGAATTGCTGCTCAACGGCAGCCGCAAGGAAGACATCCGCTCCACCGAAGAAAAGCTTCGCCAGTCGCAGGAAGCCGAGCGGTTGGTTGATGCCGGGCCGCGCAGCGAAGAGATTGCCGACTCACGGGCGCAACTGGCCGAAGCCCAAGCGCGTTTGGAACAGATCAAAGTCCAGCTTAAAGAAGGTGAAGTCACATCGCCCGCAACCGCCACGGTCGAAGTCTTGAGCGTGCGCCCCGGAGACCTGCTGACGCCAAATCAAAACGTTGCTCGGCTGCTGGAAAAAGATCAAATTTACGTCCGCGTCTACGTTCCCGAACCGCAACTCAGCCTGGTCAAAGTCGGCCAGAAAGCCAAGCTTAAAGTGGACGCATCCGCCGACCGCACCTTCGACGGCGTGATCGAACAGATCAGCAATCAGGGCGAATTCACGCCGCGCAACATCCAAAGCCGTGACGAGCGCAACCATCAGGTCTTCGCCGTCAAAGTCCGCATTGATAACCGCGAAGGCAAACTGAAATCCGGGATGGCCGCCGACGTCACCTTTGAAAAATGATATGGAAGCGATTTCAACAAAAGACCTAACCATCCGGTTCGGCAATTTCACGGCTGTTGACCGCGTTTCAATTACGGTTGAGGAAGGCGAGATTTTCGGTTTCCTTGGGCCGAATGGTTCAGGCAAGACGACCCTGATCAAAGCCCTGTGTGGCTTGATTACGCCGAACGAAGGCAGCGGCAAAGTGCTGGGCCTGGACTGCGTCACCCAGGCGGATGAGATTCGCCAGCAGGTCGGTTACATGTCGCAGAAGTTTTCGCTGTACGAAGACCTGACCGTAATGGAGAACATCGAATTTTACGCGGGTGTGTATGGGCTGCGCGGAGATTACCTGCGCAAACGCAAAGACGACGCAATCCAGTTGACGCATCTGGAACCTTACCTTGACCGGCGCGCGGGCAAATTATCAGGCGGTTGGAAACAGCGGCTGGCGCTGGCTTGCGCATTCATACACGAACCCCGCCTGCTGTTTCTGGACGAACCGACGGCAGGCATTGACCCCGTGGCGCGTCGCGATTTGTGGGATTTGCTGTTCCAGCTTTCTGGCCAAGGTGTGACCTTCTTCGTCACGACGCATTACATGGACGAAGCGGAACGCTGCGGACGAGTGGGTTACATCTACCTGTCGAAGCTGATCGCTTATGGCACGCCCGATGAGTTAAAAGAGATTCCCGAAGTCACGCCGCCCGGCACGCGCCGCATCGAGATCAACACGCATCATACGTCAGCCGCGATGGCTGCAATGAAACGCAAGCCGTATGTTCGCAGTGCGACGATCTTCGGCCAGTCCATTCACTTGTTGATGGATGAGAAGATCAACCTGGATCAAGTCAAGGCCGACCTGGCAAGCGAAGGTTATGCGGAAGCCGATCTGCTGCCGATCAAACCGTCGCTGGAAGACGTGTTCGTGACGCTGACTCATTCGTTAAAGGAATAACCGATGAAGGCATATAGCTCCGGCGACCGGCCACCGGCCACAAAAAACAAGCTGCCGACACAGACGAATCCGTTCAGCGGCTTGATACCGATCTTGCGCAAAGAGGCGATTCACATCCGCCGCGATGCGACCGCGCTCTTCTTCACCGTCATCATGCCGATGCTGCAGATGTTCCTGATCGGCTTCGCCATCAACACAAATGTGCGGCATATCCCAACGGTCGTTTATGACGCGGCCAATACGCAGGAGAGCCGCCGCCTGCTCAACCGCTTTATCAATTCGGATGATTTCAAGATCATCAAGTACGTGGATTCGGAAGAAGAGATGAATCGGGAAGTGATTTCGGGACGCGCGCGCGCCGGGATCAAGATTCCGCCGGACTATTCGCGGCGCTTGCTGGCTGGCGAATCGGCCAGCTATCTGGTTCTGGTGGACGGGTCGGAATCATCCGTGGCGGGCGAGGCATTGAACGTGTCGAACGCCATCGCGCTGCGCGAATCGCTGGAGCGCAGCCAGAGCGTGACAAGTGTCAGGCAAACCTTGCCCATCGAATCGCGCCCGAAAGTTTTGTTCAACCCCGATTCGAAGTCGGCAAATTTTTTGATTCCTGGCATGATCGCCGTCTTGATGCAGATGATGACGGTGTTGATGACGGCCATCGCCATCGTCCGCGAACGCGAACGCGGCACGCTGGAACAGTTGTATATGACGCCGGTCAAACCGCTCGGCTTGATGGTCGGCAAGGTCGTGCCTTACGGCGTGGTGGCGTTTGCAGAGCTGTGCCTGCTGCTCGTGTTTATGCGCTGGGCGTTCGGCGTGCCGATCCGTGGCAGTATTTTGTTGATGATGATGCTGGTGACGCCGTTCATCACGACGATGCTGGGCTTGGGACTGTTGATCTCGACGCGCGCGCGCACCTATCAGGAGGCAATGCAAATGGCCTTCGGTACGATGATGCCTTCGATCTTTCTGTCAGGCTACTTCTTCCCACTGGATAATATGCCGGTGTTCTTTCAATGGGTCAGCAAAATCATTCCGACGACTTACCTGATTCAAATCTTTCGCGGCATCATTTTGCGCGGCGCGGAATTGCAAGATTTGTGGCAGCAGGGAGCAATCCTGACCGGGATGAGCGTTTTTATGATCTTCGTCGCTGCGCGGAAATTCAGAAAAAAGACCAGTTAATTCCTTCCGGGGGAAATCCTTTGGAACTGCAATTGCCGTATTGTGGCCAGTAGTGGTTAATGAGTGACAAATGCCAGCGATGTCACCTTGGCGCTAAATCAATCGTCACAGTGGAGAATCAATGACTGAAGTATTGGCCCCTTACAAAGACGGGAAGCCCATCGAGAATTGGTATGGATTGCAGGCTGGAACCGTATTGGCCGAACGGTATCGCGTTGAGCGGCTGGTCAGCCGGGGTGGAATGGGCGCGGTGTTTGAAGCCACTCAATTGGGATTGGACCGGCTGGTCGCAGTCAAAGTATTACTGCCCAGTCTGAGCCTGGATGACAAAATGCAGGAGCGATTCCGCCGCGAAGCCAAATCCGCCGCCGCCCTGCGCCATCCGAACATCATTCAAATTTACGATTACGGCATCAGTGATCACGGACCATACATCGTCATGGAATTCGTACGCGGCCAAAGCCTGCACCAACTGCTGGGCAGCGGCGCATTGCAGATTGCTCAAACCGTGAATTTGATGGAGCAGATTTGTTCGGCAATCGCCTCTGCACACGCAGCAGGCATCATTCACCGCGATCTGAAACCGGATAACATCATCATTGAACAAAATCCTGATAGGACTGACTTAGCCAAGGTGCTGGATTTCGGAATTGCCAAAATTCGCGAACTTGAAGCCGAAGAATCAGACACGCGTGTCAACAATCTGACCGGCGCGAATATCATCGGGTCACCGGCGTATATGTCGCCCGAACAAAGCATGGGACTGGAGCTGGATGAGCGGTCGGACGTGTATTCCCTGGGCATTGTGCTGTACGAGATGCTGACCGGCCAGACACCTTTTGGTAAAGCTTCAGCGGGCGCAATGCTGGTGCATCAAGTAAATACTAATCCGCGCTCTGTCAGACAATTGCGAACAGACATTCCCGAAGCCATCGAAGCCGTTGTGATGAAGGCGCTGGCCAAAGACCGTGAGCTTCGTTTCGCGACCGTGACGGAGCTTGCACAGGAATTGCGCTCCGCATTTGATGAACCCGCGGCCTATGCAACACAGACCAGTCTGCCACCGACTGCCAAGCTGCCAACTGCCAAGCTGCCAACTGCCAAGCCGGAAGATTCTTTTGCAACGTCCATGACGCCGCTGCAAAACTCAGGGTCGCGCGTCAATTCCGGCTTGCTGTCCACCATACAACGACGGCGATTGGCGATCCTGCCATTGCGTAATCTTGCAGGTGATCCCCAGATTGACTACCTGGGTTTTGCGCTGGCCGACAGCGTGATTACGCAGCTTGCGCCCATCCAATCGTTGATTGTTCGCCCTTCCTCCGCAGTCGAAAAATATCGTAACCAGGTCGCCGACCCAACGACCGTCGGGCGCGAACTTCAGGTGGACACGATTCTATCGGGCAGTTACCTGAAGGCGGGCGAGATGTTCCGCGTCACCGTCCAGTTGATTGACGTGGCGCACAACGAAATCCTGTGGCAGGAAGTGATTGATCTGAAATTCGACAATGTCATCACCCTGCAGGACAAAATCTGCGCCGAACTGATTCGCGGCCTGAAGCTGAACATTTCCACGAACGAACAGGAAGCTTTGAAAGGTGATGAAGTACGTAACCCGATGGCCTATGAATTCTATCTGCGCGGCCTGGCATTGGGCACCACCGCCGAAGAGTACAAACAGGCGATTGAAATGCTTGAAGCTTCAGTCGGAATGGATTCGCAATATGCCCCCGCGTGGGCGGCGCTGGCCGGGCGGTACATCAACGCGCGCGGTTACCTGCGAATTGATACGATGTTTGGCAAAGCAGAAATCGCGGCGCGCAAGGCGGTCGAGATCAATCCCAGATTTCCGGCGGGCTTCTTCTGGCTGGCGGTTTATTACGGCGAAAAAGGCGATCTTAAAAATGCCCTGTCGGTCTGCAAACAACTGCTGCAAGTCGCGCCCAACAGCGAATACGCTTATCAGGCAATGGGGCATGTTTATGATTACGCCGGACTGCCCGACATCGCCCTGACCCTGTTTCGCAAAGCCGCCGAGATCAATCCCGTTGCCTTTCCCTACATGATCGGCTTCATTCAATATCAAAAAGGCAATTACGCCGAAGCGCGTAAAGAACTGATCGCCTGCCCTGACACTTCGTATGAAAAATATTTCTGGCTGGCGGCGATTGAACTGACCGAAGGAAATCGCGAGCAGGCGATGAAACATTTGGAAACGTTGCTGGAATCCGGCCAGACCGGCGTCTTCTTCTCAACCGTGCGAGGGCTGTTGCTGGCATTGCGCGGCGAAACCAAAGAAGGCAAACGAATCCTGGATGAGGCCTTTGCATCTGAGCTGCAACTGGGCAGCTATCATTTCTACATTGCGGCTGAAGTGTATGCACAACTGGGCGATACGGAATCATCGCTCAAGATGCTCTGCAACGTTGTACAAGCCGGTTACGCCAACTACCCCTTCCTGATGAGAGATCCGATGCTTGCGCCGGTACGCGAAACAGAAGGCTTTGCCGAAGTCGCCCAAACAATGCAGGAACTACAAGCAAAACTGCAGTTGATGCTGGTGACGGATTGACGGCTAATTGATGCATCAACCAAGCTGCCTTCCTTTCCTTTTGTGCTTATTCGCTGTCAGACACGGGGCGCGGCTATTTCGATGCCCTGACTTTCTGTTTCGACGGACGGGTCAAGAACCCAAGGATTCTCTTGAGTGAACTGACAAGAGACGGAAAGTCGATATAACTAGCTCCTCTTTCGCTCAAAAACTTCACTCGAAGGACGAAATGGCCATGGTAGGTGTAGCCGTTGGCGTCCTCATAAGGGTCGGAGATGTAAACGCAGTCCCTGTGGGCAGGGAACTGGGCGAATCCCCTGTCGAAATGGAGTACCCCAGAGCGCGAGAGGACTGTGAAGATGAGACAGTCATAGTCGAGTTTGCTATCGAGCCATGTAGCGGTGGCATAGAACCTGGGATTCAGTAGGGGGTATTCGCGATAATGAGAAGGATATACTCGGAGAGTTTGCTCGTCGACCGGCTTATTGACGACCTTGAATCCAACGTTTTGGAGTTCTTTTGATAACTGGCTCAAGGCTAAGTGATTCGCATCAGAGCTTGGCGTGTAGAGAGACCCTTTCGCTCCCTTAATTATGCGGCCCACCATTCCTCGGAGCTTCAGTGCCTCACGGAAGTCAGTGATAATCCGTGCCGCCAAGCTCGCCTTACGATTATGGGGTTCGAGTGCGGGAAGTAAATCCAACCAAAGAAAGTGGTCTTTATCTGTCGGGTGAATGTAGCGCGCAATCGACCGCAAGTCCGGGTTGCGATGGCTGATGTTGGACACGAACATAAGGTGATTCTTTGTGTCATGCCGCATCAGATCGGCATGACGTTTCATTTGGGCAACATTGAGTGGCGACTCGAGTTTGTTTTCGAAGTAGATAGTTCGAGCACTACATGCGAGTCTAAGATCGGGCCTAGACGCCGTGTGACCTTGAGGGAACTCGAGGCCGATGAATTCGCAGTCTTGAAACTCACCGAAATAGCCCGGTTTCTTCCCAGCACGCACCGCGATCTGATCTACGAATTTTTGCCCCAGGTGGGGAAAAAGGTTGAGAATATAAGCGAGCGAGTAAGAGAAAAAGTCTTCTGCGCAGTGGGTCTGTTCGATGAAGATGTTCGGTTTCATGGTTCGCTACACAACAGAAATCGCGGCGGGCGGGGTATGAAAAGCCATATGGACGGATTTTTAACAAAGGCTCTATCGAGGGCCCTGTCGCATACAGACAACGCCCTCACATTGGTTCGTCCATCTTGTCAATTCGGTGTTCATGGCTCCCTTGTCGGTCTTTGCAGCCAGAATAAGGCGTTTTTTGAACATTAGCCGCGCAGCGTTGTTTTTCGTGCGCGGCCATTCTTAATCGAAATGCTGTCCCCTACTCCGTCTTTACCACCGGACGACAATTCCGCCACCGACAAAAACATTATGCTGGCGTTTATCAAAAAGCTGCCCGTTCAATTTGGGCGTGCCTGCGATTAAGTCCCGAACTTCGCCGCGCAAGGCGATGTGGGGAAAGATGGGAAAGTCCACGCCGCCGCCGTAATTGAAAATCCAGGTGGTGCTACTCTTGTCGCTGGTATTGGGCAGGTTATTCAGGTTGGTGCCGTTCGCCGTCAACCGTCCCACTCCCAAACCCGCAACCACGTAGGGCGAGATGCCACCGGGAAAAAGTTTGACCTTCAGGCCGGGGGCCAAAAAGAGGGACGAATAGCTGCGCGGCAGAATCAGGTTGGTTGATTTGACGCCCGTGCGCGGCACGCCCGCAATCATCAACTCCCAGTGCAGCGAGGCCACTTTGCCGTCCACCAGGCGATGGGCGTAATTGATTTCATACGCGGTCGCGCCATCAAAAGCAGCCTTGATGGTGCCTGAAGATCGCAGGCCTTGATCGCCCGTCTTCGCTCCTCCGATCAACACACCAATCTCATTTTCCTGGGCTGAGGCGATGACAACGCCAACACAAGCCAAGACCAGAACCGCCAGTAACTTCAAGATATGTTTCATGCTGAACTCCTTATTTTTTCTTTGTTGCACAAAACGGGAAATGTGAGATGTGCATCTTTGGCCTGAGTGCATTCGCTGACTTGCAGGCCGCTTGCGCTATTCACTCCGTATCGCAACTTCGGTTTCGTGATTCAAGGGTGATTCAATTATCATCGCCCGGCGTTAACTTACAAACCAGTTACTCAGACAACAACAACCGCTTTCAATTCACGATGTCAAAAATCCGCGTCCTGCCAGACAGTTTGGCCAACAAAATCGCCGCCGGTGAAGTGGTCGAACGGCCCGCCTCCATTGTCAAAGAATTGATCGAAAATTCGATTGATGCCGGTGCTCGCAAGATCGAAGTCACGATTGAATCGGGCGGGCGGCGGTTGATTCGCATCAGCGACGACGGCGAAGGCATGTCGCGCGACGACGCGATTCTGGCCTTTGAACGCCACGCCACCAGCAAGCTGAAAACCGCAGATGATCTGGAAGCCATCACCACGCTCGGCTTTCGCGGCGAAGCGCTGGCTTCGATTGCTTCGGTGGCAAAGGTACGATTGCGCTCGCAAGGGGCGGATGATCTAGTCGGCACTGAAATTGAAATCAGCGGCGGGCGAATGTTGCACGTGCGCGATTGCGCCTTTTCGCGCGGGGCTGAATTTGATATCCGCGATCTGTTTTTCAACGTTCCGGCACGGCGCAAATTCCTGAAGTCGGAAGCAACCGAAAGTTACCACATCGCCAACCTGGTCACACATTACGCGCTGGCCAATCCGCAACTGGCCTTCACGCTGATGAACAATAACCGCGAAAGCATCCGCGTCACGCCCGTCGAAAACCTGCGCGAACGCGCGTATCAACTTTTCGGCAATGACTTTATCGGCGACCTGATCGAAGTGTTGAGCGACGCGGGCGAGATGCGCGTGCGCGGGTTTGTCTCTTCGCCTTCGGCCACGCGAACGACGCGCGACAGCCAATACTTTTTCATCAATGGCCGCTATGTCCGCGACAGAGTGATTGGCAAGGCACTGGGCGAAGCCTACCGCGCGATGATCCCGTCCGGCGTTTTCCCTTCGGCAATGTTGTTTGTGGAATTGCCGCCGCATGAAGTTGACGTCAACGTTCATCCAGCCAAAACCGAAGTGCGATTCGTGCGCAGCGCCATCGTTTACGATTTGATCCGCGATGGCGTGCGCGCGGCTATCGGTTCATCGAAATCAGCAGTGACTCCGTTTGCAGACAAACCATTCGCAGACAAAAAAGCCGAACAGGTGACGATACGGCATGATGATTCCTTGCCGCCGATCTTTGAGCAGAAAGCGCCGCCCATCTCTCGCGAAGAATTGCGTTCCGCATTTCGACTGCAAGCGCCACCAACGCCCTCTCCTATTCCGCAGCAGCAAAAAATGGATATGGGCTTCGAGCCTCGGCAGACACATGGCGAGGAAGCATCGCCGGATCAGTTCGACGACGGCGACAATGATGAAAAAGCCGCGTTTCTGGCAGAAGCGATTGAACCGTCACCCGCGCCGCCTTTAGTTTATGGCCATCGCATCGGCTGTCTGGGAACGCGCAGCGCTGAAAATGCCAATTCGCAATTGAAAGCCGCGCAGAACCTGTCGCTGACCGCTGACGAAATTAACCCTCTGGGCCAAATGCACAACAGCTTCATCATTGCGACGGATCGCGCGGGCCTGTTGTTGATTGACCAGCACGTTGCGCACGAACGCATTCTGTTTGAACAGCACTGGCGCGCGCTGCGTGGCAAAAAAGTGGACACGCAGCGGCTGCTGATCCCTGAAACGATTGATCTATCGCCCGCTCAGGCCGCGACATTCGACCAACTGACGCCGGAACTTGAACAAAACGGTTTTGAATTGGGCAGGCTTTCGGGACGAACCATCGCCATCAAAGCGGTTCCCGCGATGCTTAATGCAGGCGCGGCACAATCATTGTTAGTGGAGTTACTGGACGCGATTGAAGACGACCGGCGAGGGTTGTCGCTGGATGAACTGCAAGCGGAGATTGCCGCCAGTTTGGCCTGCCGCGCAGCGATCAAAATCAACATGCCGCTGGCGCCAGAAAAAGTCCGCTGGCTGATTGATGAACTGTTGAAGATGGAAAATCCCGCCACTTGCCCGCACGGACGCCCGATCATCCTTCGCATCACCGCGCGCGAAATTGAGCGCGGTTTCCAGCGAATCTGATCTGATACGGAACGGGGAGCGTGAGCGACCTGCTCTTCCTAATATGTGTTTTGCGAAAAACTCAGGTCGCTCACGCTCCCCGTTCCGTTCCAAGTATGGTGCGCGCCAAGATTCGTACCTTGTCGAAGGTCGAAATCGTAGGTCGCCGGTTTAGCGTGTCGTACCCCAATTCTTCAATCCGTTCCAGAATCCGTGTGCCGCCAAACCACGTCAGCCGCAGCTCATACTTCAATCGTCCGCTTACGGCTTCAGGCAAGGCCCGCCCTTGTCTGAAAATCTGCCATGTTCGATCCACTTGAAATTTCAGCAGCGCGGCATAACGGTCGCTGAAGCGGCCTTGGCGCAGATCGTCAATGCTGACGCCAAACTGCACCATTTCATCTTCGGGCAGATAGACGCGATCCTTGCCGATGTCCACCGAAACGTCCTGCCAGAAGTTGGCCAGTTGCAGCGCCGTACAAATGTGGTCGGAAAGCATGTGCAATTGTTCGTCGCGATAACCGAACAACAGCAGAATCAATCGCCCCACCGGATTGGCTGAGCGAGTGCAGTAATCCAGCACTTCATCGAAATTGGCGTACCGCTGTTTAACCACATCCTGTTTGAAGGCCGAGAGCAGGTCGCGCAAAAGCTGGACGGGCAGATTCAGTTCCTTGATCGTCGCGGCCAAGGCAATAAAGACAGGATGATCGGCCTTGCCCACAGAGGCATCTTCCAGTTTGCGCTGCCAATCGTCGAGCGCCGCCAGGCGATCCGCTTCCGTCAAGCCGGTTGTCTCATAGCCCTCATCGGCAAAGTCATCAGCAATGCGGGCAAAAGCATAAATGCTGTAAACGTGTTTGCGCAGGCTCTTTGGAATCAGCAGCGAACCGACGGGAAAGTTTTCATAATGCGATTCGGCCATTTGCTGGCAGTGGGCGTAGGCTTCTTCGACAGTGCCGGCAAATGATGACGATTCGACAGGAATCAGCGGATTGATTTGAGTGCTCATAAGGGTGGATTGATTGCGGCAGCAGGATAACAAGAGCCTTTCGCACAGGCAATTCAGACGCGATTCCGCCCGGATTGCCTCGATTGCAAGCCATACGCCTTGCTGCTAATCTGCGGATCACTTTCAAGCAATCTTATGAACAATGTGAATTCAATGTTCGGCCAATATCCGGCAAACTTCAGTTTGCCGGATGGCTCTTACTCACAAATTTCCACGACAAACTGATGTTGTCGGACACCATTCAAGGAGAAGGTAAAGCCTTGCTAAAAACACTTTTGCTCAATCCCCCTTCGTTTGAAAAGTTTGATGGCGGTGCCAGTTCGCGTTGGCCCGCGACGCGGGAGATTGAAAGTTACTGGTACCCGGTCTGGCTGGGGTATCCGGCGGCAATGATCCGCGATCTGGGCGGCGAATCGCGCCTGCTCGACGCGTCGCCGCACCACATCGGCCCTGAAGAGACTGCGCAGATCGCCAAAGAGTATGAGTTCGTTGTGCTCTTCACTTCGCACGTCGGCTTCAAAAAGGACGTGACGCTGGCCGAACGAATGAAAGAGTTGAATCCAGCGCTGAAGATCGCCTTCGTCGGCCCGCCGGTCACGACGCATCCCGAAGTCGCCTTGCGCGCCAGCACGGCGATAGATTTCGTCACGCACAAAGAATTCGATTACACCGTCACTCGCTTTGCTTCGGGCGAACCGCTGGACAAGATTCCCGGCGTCCACTTCCTGCATGACGACAAGATGATTTCGACCGTGCCGGAGCCGTTGGTAACCGATCTGGATAAGCTGCCGTGGGTGACGCCGATCTACAAACGGGACATGGACATCACCAAATACAACGTCCCGTTCCTGCTCAATCCTTACATCGCTTTTTATTCGACGCGGGGATGCCCGGCGCTGTGCACCTTCTGTTTGTGGCCGCAGACCTTCGACGATCATCGCTGGCGGCAGCGTTCCGTCCAAAGCGTCCGCGATGAGGTGGAATGGGCGCTGGATGCGTTCAAGCCCGAAGGCTTGCAGGAGATATTCTTCGACGATGACACGTTTACTTTCAATCCGAAGCGGATGATTGAAATGTCCGAGGCGTTCAAGCCGCTCAAGTTCCAATGGTCGTCCACTTCGCGCGCGCATCTGGATTACGAAACGCTGAAGCCCATGCGCGATGCAGGCTGCCGTTTGTTGATCGTCGGCTTTGAATCTGGCAATGAACAAATCCTGAAGAACATCAAGAAAGGCATCACGGCCAAACGCTCCCTGCAATTCGTCAAAGACTGCAAACGCGCCGGCATCAAAGTCCACGCCGACTTCATCATCGGCTTGCCCGGCGAAACGCGCGAGACGATCAAGGAAACCATCGCTTACGCCAAAGAGATGGACGCCGAAACACTGCAAGTCTCCGTCGCGCACGCCTACCCCGGCACCGAAATGTACGAATGGTTCCGCGCCAACGGCGTGATCCTGAACACGACAATGTCGGACGAGTTGGGGCAGCAATTGCCAATGGCCAACTTCCCGCATCTGTCCGGCGCGGAGATGCTGGATTGGGTGCACAAGTTTTACGACGAATACTACTTCCGTCCGAAGCCGATCTACCGCATCGTCAAAGGCGCAATCTTCAAATCCGCCGACCGCAAGCGTCTATACAAGGAAGCCAGGGAGTTTCTGGCGACACGCGCGCGGCGGCGCGATATGGTGAAGGCTGGACAGGTTTAATTTGATTGGAAGCAATATGGCTCTGCTTGATCACTTTCATCCGCCGCTCAAAGGGCATCGTCATTGGCACTCATTCCACAATGCCTGGGCGACATACATATCGGAAGAGTTGAACCAAGTGTTGCCCGAAGGCTGGTTCGCTGAACCAAACGTGCAATTCGGGATTGAGATTGACGTCGCGACGTTTGATGATCGCCCTTATAAGGCCAGAGCGGCAGCGGCGTCATTCTCGTCCGTCTCGACATGGCAACTGCCGCCACCTGCGCAAAGGATTCCATTTCCATTGGTCACTGACACGATCGAAGTGAACATCTACGACAGTACTGCCGGACCGATTCTGGCCGGGGCTATTGAATTGCTCAGTCCCGCGAACAAAGACCGCGAGAGCAGTCGCAAGGTCTTTGTCTCAAAATGCGTAACATATTTGCAGCAAGGGGCGGGCCTGTTGTTGGTAGACATCGTCACGGAACGGGGCGGCAATTTACACGCGGAGCTGCTGACTCAATTGAACGCCAATACGTCATTGCACTCCGATCTATATTCGGCCGCGTATCACCTGGTCGAGCAGGATGGCCAACCGAATCTGGACGTGTGGGAAGAGCCGCTGGTGATCGGGCAAGCCTTACCGACACTGCCGCTGTGGCTGCGCGGCGGGTTCTACCTCCCGGTCGACCTCCAGGCTAGCTATCAGCGCACGTGCCTGGCTCAAAAGATCGTTTCTGACTATCAATCGGCGCAATGACTAGATTGAAATATCGGCTTTCTCATACTGGCCTGTCATTTCTTCTTGCAATCTGCCTTTTATTCAGCCTTCGCCTCTTCATTCTGATCTCCAATCACGCAGTCAACATTCTTTACTGGGATCAATGGGGCTTCTTTCAGCCGCTGTTTGACGGCAAGCATTGGTGGCAACTCTTTCGTTGGCAGCACGGGCCGTGGCGGCAAGGCGTGGGCGTGCTTTCTTATCTGGTGGCTGAGCTGACACATTGGAATTCGCGGGCTGAAGCATTCTTCATCGGCGGACTGGTCTGGCTGGCGATGATTGCCGCGTTGTGGCTGAAGCGGCGGTTATTCGGCAAGCTGGATGTTTACGACATCGCCATTCCGATGATCGTGCTGACGACGGCGCAATTTCAAACCTTCGCCGGGCCAGTTAGTTCCGCGCCGACGGCATTCCCGATGCTGCTGATTGTGCTCTACTGTCTGGCCTGGACGGTGGAACGCACGATGCTGCGTTATGCATTCGTGCTGCTCTTCAATCTGCTGCTTGTTTATACGGGTTATGGCCTGTTTATTGGTGGCGTGACGATTGCGCTGCTGGCCGTGGAATGTTGGCGGCAGAGGAACAAGAGGCGCGGCTTGGTCACTGCATTACTCGCATTGACTGTCGCTCTGCTAACGGTCGTCTCGTTTCTGGTGGATTACGACCTTGATCATTTTCACACTTCAGTCCAGCAAAGCGGCGCACGGGTTTGGGAGTATCCGCTTTTCGCCAGTCTGATGTTCGGCAGATTTGTCCGGCTGAATCCGGGCGGGGTTAATTGGCTGGCTTATATCGCCGCGCTCTGTGGCGTTGGGCTGTTCGCTCTGTTGATAGTGGCATTGCTGATTCACTTGCGGCGCGTACTGGCAGTTGATTCACCGCATCGCCGCATCAGTCTGATCATTGTCATCTTGCTCGGCTACGGATTGCTGTTCGCAATGAGCACGGCGATGGGACGCGCGGCGATGGGACTGAACGGATCACAAAGCTCACGGTTTGTGACGCTGATGATCCCGGCGTTTCTCGGACTCTATTTTCACCTGCTGACGCTCAATGGTTGGAAGTTCCAACGCTATTGTCTGGCTGCTTTCCTACTTCTGCTCGTGCCCGGCCATCTGCCGTTGGGCTTGGGAGAGAGCCATCCGGCAAGCTCTTTCAGCCGACCCAAGCGTGCGTGGCGTGAATGTTATTTGCGGACGGAAGATTTCCAGCAGTGCGAAGCCTTGTCAGATTTCAAGCTGTTGCCGGCGGAACCGCCCGGCGAGATGCGGAAGAAGTTCGACTACTTGAAGCAACACAAGATGAACCTGTTTGCCCAATAAGGCCGCGAAAACAATGGAAGACTTTTATTGTGAAGAAGCCCTGAGCGGGCGCACTCCAATCAACAAGGTTCACGAAACTGACAATGTGCTGGCCTTTCATCACACGCGCCCGTTCTGGCCGGTGCACATCGTTGTCATCCCGAAACGCCACGTCAGTTCCCTGCTCACGCTGGAACCAGGCGATGATGCATTGCTGATCGAACTGTTCGCCGTTGTCAAACAGATCGCCGCCGATGTTGTTGAAGAGCATGGCGGCGCAAGAGTCACAACCAATCTGGGAAAGTATCAAGACTCCAAACACCTGCACTTTCACATCAACTTCGGCGACCCTTTGCGTTGAGCCGCCATTTACGCCACGGTTGCTTTCCCTACAAGCCAGCAGCAATGATCTACGTCCAAGTCAGCCGGCAACAACGTTTTAAGCGTGACTGAGCCGCGTCAAGGACGGGCCATATAACGTGTTTGCCATTTTGGGAACTCGCGGCGGGTGGTTATAATGTGCTGCGAACAGAGGAAGCTCTCAATCAAGCGGGAATTTCAGTTCTTGAAAAGCAGGCGGTCAGACCTGCTCACTTGGAGTTCCGCTTACAAGCAAAGCACTGATCATCAATGAAAATGTCGTCCCTCACCTCACTCCCCAAACTTATTGAACAGTCCGCTCTCCACGGACGCACCCAAAGGACTCTTTGATGCAACGAGCTATCACTGCGGGATTACGCAGATTGGTTGCCGCCCCGGATTTGGCAATTGATCTTGGCACCGCCAACACTCGTCTTTACGCGCTGGGCCACGGGCTGATTGCCAACGAACCGTCGCTGATTCGTGTCCAACCGGACACTGGCGAGGTCGAGGCTGTCGGCGTCAAAGCCGCTTGGCTGGCCAACGTTGATCCCTACTCACCTTCCGTTTCGCCGCTGCACGCGGGCGTCGTCGCCGATGTCGAAGCCGCCAGTTCCCTGCTTAAACCTTTTCTGAAACGCGCGCAACGATTCGGTTTCTTCAAACCGCGCGTGTTGGCCTGTGCGCCGACCGATGCCTGTGAAGAGGAACGCGCCGCGCTGATCGAAGCCACGCGCCGCGCCGGAGCTTCGGAAGTCTATATCGCTCCCGAACCGCTGGCCGCAGCCATTGGCGCGGGGCTGGACATCTCGTCGCCTTACGCGCAGATGCTGGTGGACATTGGCGACGGCGTCACGGACATTGCCGTCGTTCGTTCAGGCAATCTGATTTTGACCTCAGCAGTGCGAACGGCCTGCAGCGACCTGCGCAATGCCGTGGCGCAAATGGTTTCGTTCCGCCACGGCGTCATGCTCTTCCCGCAGGAAGCCGAACGGCTGATGCATTTGATCGGCGCGACATTCAATTACGATCAGGAAGAATTGGTTGTCACCGTCGGCACCGATTGGCTGACCGGCGAACCAATCCAACTGTGCGTCAGCAGCCACGACCTGAACGAAGCCATCGAACCGGTGCTGGAAACCATCGTCGAAGCCATTCACAATACCGTCCGCCGTTTGCCCGAAGAGACTTCTTGCGAAGTCATCGAAAACGGCATCTGTCTGACCGGTGGCGGCGCGCAATTACAGGGCCTGCCTGAACGCCTGGCGGCAGCGACGTCACTGGAAGTGCGTGTGGCAGAAAATCCGATGATGGCGGTTATCAACGGCGCGCGTCAGATGTTGGACGTAGGCATTGCCACCGAACTCTGGCAAAACTGATTTCATCCCTCTTAAAAAAAAGGCTGATGTGTCAGAAAAAACATAAGGGCAAAAGTAATGGAAGCAGTTCCACACTTTTGCCCTTTGTCTTTCCTGCTACTTGCCTTCGCCTGTTACTTGCCGTAAGCCACGCGGTAAACAAATCCTTTGTTATCGTCGGAGATATACAACGCGCCGTCTGCGCCGGTAATCAGCGCCGCCGGGCGTCCGTTGATGGCTTGGCCGTCTTTCAGCCAGCCGGTGGCGAAATCTTCCAGAGCGACGGGCTTGCCTTCTTTGAAAACGACGCGGGCGACTTTGTAGCCGATCTTCTCTTTACGGCCAGTCGGGCTGGAGCCGTGAATGGCAATGAACAGCGCGCCGCGGTAGCTGGCCGGGAATTTCTTGCCGGTGTAAAAGCGCAGGTCAATCGGCGAAGAATGCGCGGGCAATTCAAACGCGGGCGGCGTAGCCTCGCTGGCGTTCAGTGAACCTTTCGCATCTTTCAATCCGGCGTTGGCAACATTTTTGCCGACGAAGTATGGAAAGCCGTAATGCTTCCCTTCTTCGATGCGGTTGATTTCGTCTGGGGGAAACTCTTCGCCAAGTCCGTCTTGGCCCATGTCGTCGGCCCACATGACGCCGGTTTTCGGGTCCCAGTCGAAGCCGATGGCATTGCGCAGCCCTTTGGCATAAGGCTTTCCGCCGGAACCGTCGGCGTTGTAGACCATAATCGTTGTGCGGCGCGCATCGGCTTCTTCGCAGATATTGCAGGACGAACCGATGGACACGTACAGCTTGCCTGCTTTGTCGAAACCGATGGTGCGCGTCCAATGGGAAGTGGTGGAAACCGGCAAATCAACAACCTTTTCCGGTGTGCCTTCGATTTTGCCGTTGGCATATTTGACGCGCATGACGGCTGGATTGGTCGCGATGTACAGATAGCCTTTGTTAAAAGCCAGTCCGTGTGGGCGCGTCAGGCCGCTGACGACGACTTCAACTTTATCAGCCTTGCCATCTTTGTCGCGGTCGGGCAGCGCGACGACATCGCCTTTTGATTGGCGCGCAACGAACAACACACCATCGGGACTGACGGCCATCAGCCGCCCGTTGGTGACGTCCGAAGCAAATACAGAAACCTTGAATCCGGCAGGCACGCTTACCGTCGCAGGCACGGCGGGCGCTTGGGGTTGTGCAGGCTGGCCCGATTGTGCGGGCGTCTGCCCATGCGCGGGAATCCAGGCGACGAAGCAGAGGAACAGACAGAATGACAAAGACTTTTTCATGGGTCTTTTCTCCTTTGTAACGTTGGTTGTAAATGTGAATGAAGTGGTGCGAGCGGCGAAGCCTACCAGCGAAGCCGCCATGCATCAAGCGTGGCAAACCGCGTCGGCAAATTGCCACGATAGGAATTTTCGCCCGCTGTTGGTTACAATCCTCGCCGCAAAACCGAAACAACAACCAATCCAATTTTCAATTGAGGTGTAACCGATGACCAAAGTTTTCTCAATGCTTTTTCTGGCGCTAGCGTGCGTTTGTATCGTATCGCTGGCACAGACCGACAAACTACAAAGTGCGCCTCCGCGCCACGCTGTTGCGCTAACTTTCGATGATCTGCCTTACGTCAACGTGGCGGGCGGAAGTTATTTGCCGAATGCCAAACATGTCACATCCGAATTGATGCGTGTGCTCAAAGCGCATCGCGCCCTCGCCGTTGGCTTCGTCAACGAGGGCAAACTGCAGGCACCCGGGGAACTCGATCAGCGCACCGCATTGTTGAAACAATGGGTAGACGCCGGAATGACGTTGGGCAATCACACCTGCACGCATCCGGATTTCAACCGGCTGACCGTCGAACAATTCCAAGACGAAATCCTCAAAGGCGACGTCATCACGCGAAAGTTGATGGCAGCGCGCAAGCCCTACCAGCTTTACTTCCGCCATCCGATGACGCACACCGGCGACACCAAAGAGAAAAAAGAAGCGATTGAAAAGTTCCTGGCCGAGCGCGGATACAAGATAACGCCGCACACGATTGAAAACAGCGACTTCATCTATAACGTCGGTTATGTCAACGCGACGCTGAAGAAGGATGAGGCGCTGGCGAAGAAGCTGCGCGAGGCGTATCTGGAATTCACCTTTGCCGCGACAGACTTTGCCGAAAAAGTTTCGCCGCAAATCTTTGGGCACGACATTCCACAACTTTTACTGCTTCACGCCAACGACATCAACGCCGATTGCCTGGACGAGATGCTGAAACGATACGAAGCGCGCAGCTACCGCTTCATCACACTCGACGAAGCGATGGCCGATCCGGCGTATCAAACCAAAGACACGCTGGTCACGACAGGCGGGCCAACGTGGCTGTGGCGTTGGAGTCAAAACTTGGGACAGAAGATCAGTTTCAAAGACGACCCCGATCCGCCGAAGTGGGTGACGGATCTTTACAATCAAAGGTGACACGCATGGACATCAAATACATCTTGACCCCAAACGCCCCGCAACCTGGCGGGCATTATTCGCAAGCCACTGTGCATCACGGTGTAGTCTACGTCGCTGGCCAGTTGCCGATTGACGCAAAGACCGGCGAAAAGAAACTTGGCCCCATCGAAGAGCAGACTGAACAAGTACTCACCAACATTCGCGAAATCCTTCAGGCGGCTGGCAGCGACCTAAGCCGCGTGTTGAAAACGACGGTGTACGTCGCCGACATCAGCCTGTGGGGCCAGGTCAACGAAGTGTATGCGCGCGTCTTCGGCGAACATCGTCCGGCGCGGGCCATCGTGCCGGTGACAGAGCTTCATTACGGCTTCCAGATCGAGATCGAAGCGATTGCCGCCGTTGATCCACAGCATCACGAAAATTGGCTGCTCAACGTCCACTAATTGGCACTGATCGGCACTGACGGGAAAAGAATGACGAATCTTAAAGAGAAGGCTGGCGATGGGAATGGCGACGAAAATCGCGATCTGGGCTTTGGCTCCAGAGTTTCGGACGAAAGCCAGAAGCGGCTGCTGAATCAGGACGGCAGCTTCAATGTTGCCCGCACCGGACTAAGTTTTTGGGCATCGCTCAACCCGTATCACGCGCTGCTGACCATGTCGTGGAGCAAGTTTCTGGGCAGCTTCGTTGCGACTTATTTCATTACCAACGCGATCTTCGCCATTGGCTATTTGCTTTGCGGGCCGGGAGCGCTTCTGGTGCCGGAGAATCTGCAAATCAGCAATCGTTTCTGGATCGCCTTCTTTTTCAGCGTGGACACGATGGCCACGATTGGTTACGGCAACATCACGCCCGTGGGAATGGGGGCGAATTGGCTAGTGACCATCGAAGCGCTTTTCGGCATCCTGAGTGTCGCGTTGGTGACTGGAATCTTGTTTGCCCGGTTTTCCCGGCCCACAGCCAAAATCCTGTTCAGTGAAAATATCGTCATCGCGCCGTATCGCGGAATCACCGCGCTGGAATTCCGCATCACCAACACGCGCCGCAGCCAGATCATCCAACTGGAAGCAAAAGTGCTGCTCGCCCGGTTTGAAAACGAAGGCGGCAAAAAGATTCGCCAGTTTGTCGGGTTAGATTTGGAACGGCAGAAGGTCGTCTTCTTTCCGTTAAGCTGGACACTTGTCCATCCGATTGATGAATCCAGCCCGCTTTTCGGCGTGACCGAAGGTGACCTGCTGGATTCAAATGCCGAGGTGCTGATTCTGCTCAGCGGCATTGACGAAACCTTTTCCCAACTGGTTCACACGCGATCTTCGTATCAAGCCAACGAGATCATCTGGCAGGCCAAATTCAATGATGTCTACAACCCGCCAACGCAGTCAGGTCGCTTGACGATTGACGTGCGCAAATTGCACAGTATCGAACTACTGGACAAGACCCCGAATGAGCCGCCGGACAACCGCAAAAAAGAATGATCAGCAATTCACACCCAAGCTTTGCAAACAATCAGACAACAATCCCACTCATCATCAATGGCGATGACTTCGGTTATTCGGAAGGCGTCAACCGCGCCATTATCCAGGCGCATCGCGAAGGCGTGCTGACCAGCGCCAGCCTGATGGTCAACGAACGCGCCGCCGCCGAAGCCGTCGCAATGGCCAAAGCAAATCCCGGGTTGGCCGTCGGCCTGCATCTGGTGCTGGTGCTGGGCCACGCTGCGCTGCCACATTCTGAAATCCCGCACATCACCGACCCCGCAGGCAATTTCACCAACAGTTCATTCAACGCGGGCATCAAGTACTACTTCAATCCATCGGCGCGCCGCGAGCTTCGCCGCGAAATGCGCCGCCAGTTCGAACGGTTTGCGGCAACAGGGCTTCCCTTCTCGCATGTGGACGGCCACACGCACCTACACCAGCATCCGGTAATTTTTGATGAATTGATCTGCCTGTGCGAAGAGTTCGGTGTGCGTCGCGTTCGCGTCGTGAAAGGCGAAATGCGTTTGAGCCTGAAACTGGATCGAACGAATCTGCCGATCAAACTGGTCTGGGGCACGGTCTTCAATCTGTTGGGCCGCTGGTGCGAAAAGCGATTACAAGGGCGTGGCTTCGTCCAGCCACAAAAAGTTTACGGCCTGCTGCAATCCGGCAATATGAATGAAAGCTACCTGCTGCGCCTGCTAAAAATGCTGGAACAGATGGAAGGCGCGACCAGCGAAATTTACGCGCACCCGCTGGCGACAACGGGGGATGCTGCTGCCGACGAAGCTGCCAAACACGAAAACCCCGGTGGCGAGCGTGAGCTTCAGGCATTGACCAGTGGCCACGTGCGGCAGGCAATTAAAATCGCAGGTTTCAAGTTGGCGACATACGAATCGCTGTAAATGGAGACTGGAGGTTGGAGACATGAAAACTCTAGTGGTTCTGTTCATCGCCATCTGCGCACAGTCGCTCGGCGATGTTTGTTTGACGAAAGGAATGAAGTCCATTGGCGAGGTCAACACGCTCGATCCGGCGAAGCTGTTCGCAATTGGCGTCCAGGTCTTTACGACGCCGTATATTTGGCTGGGCATTCTGCTCCTGAGCATTTTCTTCGGGCTGTATCTGGCGGCCCTGTCGTGGGCGGACTTGAGTTTTGTGCTGCCAGTGACGGCGTTTGGGTACGCGCTAAATGCATTGATGTCCTGGCAGTTGCTGGGCGAGCACGTTTCGCCGGTGCGCTGGCTGGGGACGCTGGTCATCTGCTTCGGCGTGGTCGTGGTTTCACGCACCGAGCAGCGCACGAGCAAGCCAACCGGGCCAAAACACGAAGCGGAGGCGAACGCCTGATGAAGACGTTTCTGCTTTTCTGTTCGTTGATCGTGGGCAGTTCGCTGGGCGAAATCCTTTCGGCCAAAGGAATGCAGCAAGTCGGCGACGTGTCTTTCCGCCCACGCAAGCTGATCGGCGCGATCCTGCGAATGATCCGCAATCCGTATTTAATCGCCGCCGTGGTTTGTATGGCTTCGTCTTTCTTTTCATTTATCGGCTTGCTCAGCTATGCCGATCTCAGCTTCGTCGTCCCGTTGACCGCTGTCAGTTACATCACCAACACCGTCGGCGCGCGGTTCTTCCTGCACGAAAGAATTACTAAAGAACGCTGGATGGGGACGCTGCTGGTGGCTTTTGGCGTTTCGCTGGTTTCGCTGTCGGGCAAGCTGGAAGCGATTCTGAAAAGCAATCTGAAAAACGGGGCGGCGAACTGGCTGCACTATTTCTATTTGCAGTTCGCGCCGTCTCAGACTGAATCCTCCTGGGCTTTCTGGTTGCTGCTGGCGCTCCGCATTGCGCTGTTCATCTGTGTGCTGTCGGCAATGGTTTATTACGTCATCGCGGTCATCGCGGGGCTGGCGTGGTTTCGCGACCGCCGCCGCCAACGCGCATTGGGATTGAACTTCACCCCGCCCGTGACGATCTTAAAACCCGTGCGTGGTGCCGACGCCGAAGCCTACGAAAATTTTGCCAGCTTCTGCCGGCAAGGCTATCCCGAATTTCAGATCATCTTTGGCGTGCGCGAAGAAAGTGATCCGGCTGTGCCCATCATCCGCCACTTGATGGCTGACTTCCCTGCCCGAGACATAGAAATTGTCATTTCAGCCAATGAGATCGGCTACAACGCAAAAGTTTCCAACCTGCAAAACATGCTGGCAAAAGCTAAACATGAACTGCTGCTGATTGCCGACAGCGACATTCGCGTTGAACCGGATTACCTGCGCCGCGTTGTCGCGCCGATGCAGCAATCCAATGTCGGAATGGTGACGTGTCTGTATCGCGGAGCAAATGCGCGGACTTTTGCGGCACTGCTGGAAAACGTCGGTATCTCCGCGACCTTCGGGGCAGAAGTCTGTTCCGCACGTTTGCTGGAAGGTATCGCCTTTTCGCTCGGCTCAACCATCGTCATGCGGCGCGACCTGCTGGAACGCATCGGCGGCTTTCCGGCGGTGGCCGATTATCTGGCCGATGATTTCCTGCTCGGCAATTTGACGGCGAAGTTAGGCTACGAGGTGGTGCTATCTGATTACGTGGTGGATCATATTTCGGGGCCGGACACGATGGCGATGATGCTTAAACATCAACTGCGATGGGGACGTTCAACCTGCATCTCGCGGCCCTGGGGCTATCGCGGATTGATCCTGACCTACGGCACGGCAACGGCGCTGCTGGCCTTGTTGGCTTGGGGCTTTTCGGCGTTTGCCTGGTGGCTGCTGGCTGCGACAATGCTCGTTCGTTTCTTGCCCGTCTTTCTGGTCGGTGTGTTTGGTTTGAAAGATCGTATGCTGGCGCGATACTTTTGGCTGGTGCCGATTCGCGACCTGGTCACCTTCGGCATCTGGGCGGCAAGCTTCATCGGCGACGAGATTCATTGGCGCGGCGTCAACTTCCGAGTGTTGCCGGGCGGGCAGCTCGCTCCCACCCGCAAAGTTCCGGCTTCAAAGCAACTTGGATAATTTATTTTAAAAGGAGTCACGATGAATATCCTGAAGATCATTTTGGCTGTCCTGGCAACAGTGATTGCCGCCATCGCCGTGCTGGCCGTAGCCGGAATCGCGATTCACTTGCTGTACTACCTATTCTGGCTGGCCGCAATCTGTATCGTGCTGGCGGTTCTGGTCAAGTTGTTCGGTTCAAAAAATGATGCGCCGGAAGCGAGCAGCGACGTACAAAACAGGTTGCAGGACGCTGAGCTGACGATTGATGAGTACAAGCGCAAGCTGGAAGCCGAAGTGAGCCAGAGCCGCGAAAAACAACTTTAAGAATTAATTGCAGCAAGAGTTGCCAGTCAACGCTAAGTTGAGAATCGTGTTGGAAGTTTGAAGAAGCTATGAATAAGGGTGACTTCCAGATTGGCCTTGAATTCCATACGGCGTCAGGCAAATGGCGCTGCACCGACATCGGCACGCGCGTGATCGTGGCAATCAAACTCGATCAAACGGATGAGAGTTGGTACAACGGCCCGCCCTACGCCGTTGTCGAATCGGTTTTGGATGAATACGATTTCGGCGGTTGCAGTCCGGATCCGGCTGAGTTCATCGAGCACAACCCAGAGGAGGAGCAAGTATGAGTGTTGAAATTGGCACGCTAATCGTTCGAGAGCCGAGCTTCAAACATGGCCGGCCTCATATTGCCGGAACCGGAATCACGGTTCACCGCGTCGTTATTTTGTACAACTCCGGAGACAGTCCGGAAGAGATCGTCCGTAACTATCCGCATTTGACTCTGGCGGGAGTTCACGCGGCGTTGGCTTATTACTACGCGAACCAGGCAGAAATCAGTGCCGAGATCGAGGCGGATGAAGCAGAGTACTTTCGACTGGAACGGGAGTTTACGAATGCCCGGCAGGTGGCTTGATGAAAATTCGACTTTACCTGGACGAAGACGCCATGGATGGCCGGCTGGCGTGGGCGCTCAAGGGACGCGGGGTTGATGTCGTGACGACGCTCGAAGAAGGAATGCTTCACCAACCGGACGACCGGCAACTGGCTCACGCGGTGATGTTGGGGCGAGCGATCTACACCTTCAACGCCAAAGATTACTTTGTGCTCCACGCCGATTACCTGACACATGGTCGCCATCACGCAGGCATCATCCTTGCGCCGCAACAGGCTTACAGCATTGGCGAACAGATGCGGCGATTGTTGAAGCTTGTCACGCTCAAATCCGCCGAAGCGATGCAAGACCAAGTTGAATTCCTGAGCAAGTGGGGATGAATTCAAAACAACAGCCAAAATACGAAAGAGTTAATGGAGATAGAGCAATGTGGGAAGACCTAATCGTCAAAGGGTAGTGGTTCATGTGGGGGAGATGTGTCAGTAGCCCGACCGTGAGGGAGGGCCGCCGGACGCCACGCCAGCCCTTGCTCACGCGCGGGCTACTGACACGTGGTTGCATCGTGCTCTCTCTCTTCACTGAGCCACTA
>JBBQVH010000012.1:0-86546 GCA_038211695.1 Blastocatellia bacterium
ACAAGCTTAGTGTGAGCGCCGCGACTTTACGCGAGACGGAAAAATACATGAATTGAATTGCCTTTCAGTTGGGATCAGAGCGCGGGGACGTGCATTTATACCTTGCTCACCCTGGTTTTCCAATCTGAAAAAGGAGCCTGATTACCCTGATGTTGAATGAATATGAATTACGTGTGATCGGCGCGCTGGTCGAAAAGCAAATCGCCACGCCTGACTATTACCCGATCACGCTGAATGCGCTGGTCAATGCCTGCAATCAGAAAAATCATCGTGATCCGGTGGTCGGCTATGACGAAGCAACCGTTGTGCGGGCGTTGGATGGCTTACGCGACAAAAAACTGGCCTACACCTTTCACGGCTCAGATTCGCGTGTGCCCAAGTACGGCCATCTGTTTGCGAAAGCGTATGAATTGAATGAGGGGGAGACGGCTGTCATGACCGTGCTTGTTTTGCGCGGGCCGCAAACGCCGGGCGAATTGCGTTCGCGCACGGTGCATCTGCATAACTTTGAAAATCTGCCGGAGGTTGAAACGACGTTGCAGAACCTGTCCCTGCGTACGGAACCGTTGGTGCTGAAACTGCCACGCCAATCCGGTTCACGGGAATCACGCTTTGCGCATCTGCTGGCCGGGGATATCAACATCGAAGAGATGGCCGCGTCGGAAAGAAGCGAGGCTGCGGCATCCCCTTCGCGCGGCGGCAACGAGCGCGTTGTGCGTCTGGAAGAACAGGTCACAGCATTGCAGCGTGAATTGACGGAATTAAAACAGCAGTTTGCCGAATTCAGAAAACAGTTCGAATAATTTCAAAAGGAGATCACCCAATGAAGAGAACAAATTTGATGACATTATTTCTGCTATTGATTGCTTTGGCCGGCGCAGCGCTGGCGCAATCCAACCAAACTCAGCAGCAAGCACAGGCAGCGCGACGCGAAGACCGCGAACTGGCGCAGCGCGAACTGCGCACACGAATCGCCAGCGACGAACGGCGCGAATGCGAAGTGCAAATTGATCGAGCGGAGACCTACTTTATAAGCCGCAACGAAAGTGGCATTCGTGGACGAGCGCGCGTCAGCACGAATCGCACCGCTTGGCGGGATGTCCGGTTTGAAGGCGTGATTGATCTTCGCCGCAATGTGATCAACAGCCTGAAATGGGAATACGATACCGGAGCGGGTTACGGAAATCCGAATGGGCCAAATGGACCTGGTGGCAATGACAGTGGGAATCAATCTGGCGTGCTGCGTACAGGGCGATACGAATTCCAGCTTGTTGCCACTGGCAGGATGCTGTCAGTTGGGAATGACGGGCGCACAATTGTGCAAAGCTCCAACAGTTCCACCAACAGTTCTGCCAACAGCTCTGGAAGATATGGACAATGGGATATTGAAGATGTCGGCAATGGATACTACTACATCCGCTCAACAGATTCGGGCGACGTGATGACGGTGCAGGGGCGGGGCGATAACGGCGATACGGTCGTGCTGGCAAGGCAGCGGCGCGGCGACGAGACACAATTGTGGATGATTAAGAATGGGCCGGATAACGGTTATTGCTTCACGACTGTGCGCGGCAAAGCGCTCGACTCACCATCAAGCGCCCGCCAGGATGGCGGACGCCTGCAGCTTTACAGCAGCAACTGCGAAGCCAACCAACGCTTCCGGCTGCGGTTGATCAGTGGAGCAACTTCCGGTGGCTATGATCGCAGTCGTGACCGTGACCGATCTGACCGGGATCGCGATTCTGGCGTTCAAAACGGAGCAGGCATTCTGACTTGGCGTGGGCGCGTGGACGACGTGATTGTGCTGGAGATTCGCGACCGTTCGGTTCGCGACCGGGTCATCTCTGGCCGGGCTGCGGAAAGCGTGCGCTTCGATTTCGGCGCATCGCTGCCCAGCCGCGAAGTGAATGTTTCGGTAGACAAACGGCGTGGGCGCGGCGAAGTTCGTGTCGTTGAACAACCAAGCCGCCGGAACGGGTATACCGCCGTCATCCAAATCCGCGATTCGTCGGGCGGCGCGGACGATTACGAGGTCGAAGTCCGGTGGAATTAGATCAGCCTGCATTGGAGTATGTGGAAAATGCGGTGTGAGTTCTTTACCTTGCCATTACCCACATTTTTCCCGGATGCCACGGCCTTGCGCCGTGGCCTCTTGAACTTAAAAAATGTGGGTAATGGCAAGGATGGCATCCTTGTTCCACAATTGTTTTACGCCCGGTTAAGCGAGAAGCGATTGATCCGGCCGAGCGCAATATCCGAAACCAACGCCGCCAGAATGATTGCTCCCTGTATCGCCTTTTCCCAAAACGGATTGATGCCCGCGAAAGTCAGCGCCGTTCCAATCGTTCCCAGCAATGCCACGCCGATCAACGTTCCAATCAAAGTCCCGCGCCCGCCTGTGATTGCCGTTCCACCGACCACGACTGCTGCAATCGCTTTCATCTCTAACCCGATTCCTGCATTTGCCGGGATAGAAGAGAACCTGACAGCATTCAATACTGCCGCCAGTCCCACCAGCGCGCCCATCAGCACGAACACACCCAGCGCCACACGCGGCGGATTGATACCAGCAAGCCTTGCTGCCTCGGCATCCGAACCAACGGCATAAACCGCGCGTCCGGCGGCCACATTGCCAAGCATCCAGGCGAACAACAACCAGGTGATCAGCGCAAATGCCACAATCAAAAACTGCCCTGCCGATTGCCCCAGCCCGAACCACTGAAAACTGCCGGGCAGGTTTTGCACCCAAGCGCCTTCGGTCGCCCAGCGCAGCCCGTCGCGCCAAGCCACCATCGTTGCCAGCGTCACAACAATTGCCGGAATGGTCAACCGCGCAACCAGCCAGCCGTTGATCGAACCCAGCAGACAACCGATCAACATGACCAGCAACAGAACCAGCGGCATCGGCAGCCCATCTTTGGCCAGCATCCCCGCCGCGATGCCGCAGATGGCGAATTGCGATCCGACCGAAATATCAATCTGCCCGGCCAGAATCACCATCGTCATTCCAACCGCGACGATCAAGACCGGCGCGTTGCTGATCATCAAATCGCGCAGGTTGGCCGTGCTGAAAAAAGAGGGCGCAATGATGGCAACCATCAGCAATAATGCCGCAAACGCCGCAGCGGCGGAAAGTTCGCGGTTATAACGGAAGAGTTTGAAAGTTGATGAGAGAGGCATAGGTCAATTCGCAGGCCATCGACATTGGCCATTGGAGATTGAACATTAGTACGACCGGAAGAGATTCACTTTCTCTGGCGGGTGAATGGCCGATGTGCAATGCCCAATACGGTTTATTTCAATCCAGATGGAAGACTTCGCGCAGTGGCGTTGATTGCGGGCTGTCATCCGCATTCGACGGCATCACTTCGCCCATGTGCCGCCACCAGCGTTGGCAAACTTCAGTTGTGGCAATCGCAGCCCATTGTTCTTCGCTTTCGATTTCAGCGTAGGCAAAAAGTTGATCGGTCGTTTCGTCCAGAAAGATCGAATAGTTGTGCACGCCGTGCGACTTCAATGTAGCTTCCAACTCCGGCCAGATCGGGTTGTGCCGCCGTTCATATTCGGCATGCTGGCCGGGGAAGACCGACATCACAAATGCTTTTCTCAATTTCATTGTTAAGTCCAGTACGGAACCGGGGGCGGTAGCGACCGGGTTCCCTGAAATATGAACATCGCGGCATGACCCAGTCGCTACCGCTCCCGGTTCCGTACCAATTAGTGCCCCAGAGCCGCCGCCAGGATTTGCTGTTGCGTGGCTTCAGCGCGATCAAACGTTGCGGCAATTGTGCCGCCGCGCATGACCGCGATGCGGTCGCTCATGCCCAGAATTTCTGGAAGCTCGGACGAAATCATCAAAATTGCCATTCCCTGACGAGCCAGATCGCACATCAGGGAATGAATCTCTGACTTCGCGCCGACATCAATGCCTTGGGTTGGTTCGTCCAAAATCAGAACCGAAGGTTTCGTCGCCAGCCAGCGGCTCAGCGCGACTTTTTGCTGATTGCCGCCTGATAGTGTTGCCGCCACTGCAAACAGCGCGGGTGTTTTGACGCCAAGCCGCAAGGCGTAATCCGCCGCGATCTCGCGTTCCGTTTGAAAGTTGATAAAACCGAATTTCGCGATCTGCCGCAGCGACGCCAGCGTGGTATTGGCGCTGATCGGCAAATCCAGAATCACGCCGTGCCGCCTGCGATCTTCGGGAACGTACGCGATGCCGAGTTCAATCGCTTCGGCGGCTGAATTGATTTTGATCTGTTTGCCGCGCAACCGAATTTCGCCGCCAGTCGCAGGCGTCAAGCCAAACAAAGTCCGCGCCAGTTCCGTTCGTCCAGCGCCAACCAATCCGGCAAAGCCCAGAATCTCTCCGGCACGGACTGTGAGGCTGACGTTGCTGATTCCTGCGGCGTGGCAACGCAAATTGCGAGCTTCAAAAACGGTCTCGCCAAACTCGACTTCGCGTTTCGGAAAGACAGCGGACAATTCGCGCCCAACCATCAACCGAATCAATTCCTGGCGATCCACGTCCGCCATCAAACGAGTTTCAATAGTTTCTCCGTCGCACAGCACCGTCACGCGGTCGGCAATCACCGGCAGTTCATCCAGCCGATGCGAAATGTAGATAATGCCGACGCCGCGCGAGCGCAATTCACGAATGACGCGAAACAGGTTCTGTGCATCTTCTTCAGAAAGCGACGCGGTAGGTTCGTCCATAATCAGCACGCGAGCATCCGCGCCAAGCGCGCGCGCAATTTCGACCAACTGCTGCTGCGGCATTGTCAATTCGCCTGCCAGCGCATCGGTTGAAATCTTCGCGCCCACCCGGGCCAGCAATTCCGCCGCGCGCGCGTGACGCGCCTTCCAGTGAATGCGCCGCCATGCGCCTTGCCGCTCCAGTCCAATCGTTATGTTTTCGGCGACGGTCAATTCAGGAAAGAGCGCAGGCTGTTGGTAGATTGCTGCGATGCCCCGCGATTTGGCCAATTGCGGAGAGTTGTCATTGATCGCTTGCCCGTCAATCGTGATCGTCCCGCCGTCGTTTCGCACCGCGCCGGTGATGATCTTAATCAGCGTAGATTTGCCCGCGCCATTTTCGCCGACCAGGGCGTGCACCTCTCCGGCGCGCAGATCGAATGAGGCACGCTTCAGGGCCTGCACGCCAGCATAGGATTTGGTGATGTCGGTGGCTTCAAGCAGCGCCATTTCAATTTGTCCTCGAATGTTCAGGTGTGACGAGATGTGAATGCGCGGCGAATTATACACAGTCGCGGGAAACTGAAAACGGCATCTGGCATTACGTCGCGATCAGCCGGTATAATCCGCCGCTCAATTTATCATCTTGCAACACCGCATGGAGTTCAGCCTTTAGGCTGCCGGTTTTCATAAAGCGTTTTCAGAGCCAAATTGCAGCCTAAAGGCTGAACTCCATGCTGCTTCTTCAAGGAGAAAAGCAGTGAAAGAAGGCTGGGAGGCCGTCATTGGCCTGGAAGTTCACGCGCAACTCAACACCGATTCCAAAATCTTCTGCACTTGTTCAACACAGTTTGGCGAAGAGCCGAATGCCAATACCTGTCCGGTGTGTCTGGGCTTGCCGGGTGCGCTGCCGGTGTTGAACCGTGAGGTCGTGGTCAACGCAGGCCGGGCGGCGCTGGCGCTGAATCTGAAGATCAGCAACGAATCCATCTTTGCACGGAAAAATTACTTCTATCCCGACCTGCCGAAGGGCTACCAGATTTCGCAATACGACAGGCCGTTTTCAGAACACGGCGCGGTTGAAATTCTGACCAGCGAACGGGATGAAGGCGGGCGGCCAACAGAATGGAAGATCAAACGGTTCAGCATCACGCGCGCGCACATTGAAGAAGACGCGGGCAAATCGGTTCACGATATTGGCGATCCTTCAAAATCGTACGTGAACCTGAACCGCGCGGGCACGCCGTTGTTGGAGATCGTCAGCGAACCGGACTTTCGCACCAGTTGGGAATCGTATGATTACGTCAGCTTCCTGCGCCGCACGCTGCAATACATCGGCGTTTGCGACGGCAATATGGAAGAAGGCAATCTGCGCTGCGACGCGAACGTTTCTGTCCGCCCCGTCGGCCAGGCCAAATTGGGCACGCGCGCCGAAATCAAAAACCTGAACTCGCTGCGCTTTTTGCAGAAGGCGATTGATTACGAGATTGATCGCCAGATCGAGTTGCTCGAATCCGGCGGCACCATGGTGCAGGAAACGCGGTTGTGGAGTGAGAAGGACAACAAGACTCACACCATGCGCTCGAAAGAAGACGCCCACGATTACCGCTACTTTCCTGATCCCGATTTGGCGCCGCTGGAAGTCAGCGGCGAGTGGATTGAATCGCTGAAAGCCGGACTGCCCGAATTGCCCGAAACGCGGCGGCAGCGGTTTATGAACGAATACGAACTGAATGCCGATGAATCGTTCACGCTGACGGGTGAGCGCGCCCTGGCCGATTATTTTGAGACAACAGTCAAAGCCGCGAATAACCATCGCGCGTCCGCCAACTGGATATTGTCCGAACTGCTGCGCGAGCTGAAGAACGCCGACACAGACATCAAGGGCTGCCGGATCAGCGCGGAAGATTTGGGGGCGATGATTCGTTTGATTGATGACAAAACCATCTCCGGCAAGATGGCGAAAGAAGTTTTCGCTGAGATGTTCGCTTCAGGCAAAGCGCCCGCTGACATCGTCAAAGAGAAAGGCCTGTTGCAGATCACGGACGCGTCAGCGATTGAAAAGATGGTGGACTATGTAATTGCCGCCAGCCCGAAACAGCTAGAGCAATACAAATCGGGCAAGACAGGGCTGATGGGTTTTTTTGTCGGCCAGGTGCTGAAGGCCAGCGGCGGCAAAGCCAATCCACAGGCAGTCAATGACATTCTGAAGGCGAAGCTTGAGGCCTAAAGAGAGAAATGAAACAGACGGAAATAACAAAACAAACGAAAAGGATATTTTGTTTTATGAAACTCACTCGGATTTTTATATTGATTTTGTTGGCCGCGCTGGCGGCTTCGTGTTCAAAGGGCGGCGGCGGAAACGTCGCGGTGATTGAAACGGATTATGGGCAGATCAAGGTCAAGCTTGATGCCGAAGCCGCACCGAAACACGTTGAGAATTTCAAGAAGCTGGCGAATGAAGGTTTTTATAATGGCTTGGCGTTTCACCGTGCCGTGCCTGGGTTGTTGATTCAGGGCGGCGATCCGAATACGCGCGGCGATGACCGCAACACTTGGGGATTGGGCGCGCCGGGGCAGGCGACTGTGGCCGCCGAATTCAGCCAGAAGCCCTTTAAGAAAGGCGTGCTGGGCGCGGCCCGCAAAGGAAACGATGTAAATAGCGCGACCAGCCAGTTCTTTATTTGCCTTAGTGATCATCCGGATTGGAACGGAAAGTACACGGTGTTCGGCGAGGTGATCGAAGGTATTGATGTTGTGGAAAAGATAGCTACTCTGCCCTCTGATCAACGCCAGCTTTTGCAGAACAAAGTTGTGATGAAGAAGGTCACGATTCAAGATTGAAGATTCGGTTGGCAGCACTGCTTCGGCAGCTTTCGTTTTTCAGGGCTTGATTGACGTTACGTTTGGGAAGTTAGATGGCGGATGCCATCCGGGCCAGCGATGATGGCGTCGGTTGCAATCCCAATGAACAAGCCATGTTCGACGATGCCAGCGCGTTGGTTCAGTTTGAAGGCGAGTTCCGCCGGATCGGCAATCGGCCCGAAGCGGCAATCCAGAATCAAGTTTCCTGAATCGGTGATGAACTGCAAACCGTCAGCGGTTTGCCTGATTTCAATGCTTGCACCCAGCGATTCCAGATAACGCGCTTGCGAACGCCAGCCAAAGCGAAGCACTTCCACTGGCAGTTTGAAGTTCGTCCCCAACTGATCTGAAAGTTTGCTTTCGTCCGCAACGATGATGACGCGGCGGCTGGCCTGGGCGACGATCTTTTCGCGCAACAACGCTCCACCGCCGCCTTTGATCAGCCGCAAGTGCGAATCTAGTTCATCCGCGCCGTCAATCGTAATGTCTACCTGAATTGGCAAATCGTCAGCCATTAATGGAATGCCCAGCCGCAGGGCTTCTGCCTCTGTCCCGCGGGAAGTGGCGATGCCAGTGATGTTTTTGAGTTGCCCCGTGTTTAACAAGTGGGCAATCCGCCGCGTCGCAAAGATGGCCGTCGAACCGGTGCCGAGTCCGACAACCATTCCCGATTGCACGAATTGGGCAGCTTGTTCGGCGGCCCGTTGTTTTTGGAGTGATTGTTCGTCAGGTGTCATTGTGTTTCTGCTTTTCTATTGGAAAGGACAATTTGGCGTAAGCCTGCCAGCAATGCGCGCTCGCTTTCTTCGCTGGAAATGAGCTGGGATTGCAGCTTCGTTTGAGCCAACGCCCACTGCCACGCTTCGGCCAACGCGCCGCCGCCGATGATGACGACAGAATTCGAGAAAGCTCCTGCCGCTTGCAGGGTGTCCATATCGGCCGCAATGAATGCACCGATCAGAAATGACAATCGGTCTTCCGGCGAACCTTGCTTCGACTGTTCCAACAAACGCACACAGAATAGCGTGCGCGCCAGTCCGGATTGGCGCTGCCGCTGGATGCCGGCAGACAACCAACTAAAATCAATATACTCCGGACGTTCGTGCGGAACTGCGCTGGCCAGAATGGTCTGAGTTTGCGTGGTATGAATCATTTCGCCGGAAATAGAAGTAATGCTGGCGGCGATGCATCCGGCGGCATCAAGCTGAATCGCTTTCCAGTGCGATCCCAGATTGAGAATCGTGGAGGGCCTTTCTACCAAGCCCAACAGCGACAATCCCACGCACAAGGTTTCTTCGCCGCGCATCAAATCCGCTTCGCCCGCTGTCGTTAAATCACAAGGCATTTGCCCTGACCGCACGCCGGGAACCAGCAGCACGGGCAGATCGGTGATGTCGGGGAAATGATGAACCCTGGTTGCCGCCGCCAGTTCAGCGATTCCGGCTGGCGCTGCGATATGTGGCACGTCCGCCAGGCCAAGCGAAGACGTAATCATTCCGGCGGCGATGACGCAATCGGGGCGGGCATCTTTTGCTTTGGCTTCCGCGCGAACGTTGGAGATCAGTTCACGCAACGCGGCTCGCAATCGTTCATTCGTTCCGTCTTTGGCCGAATCGCGCACGCCGACTTGAGCCGTGGCTCTGGCCAAAATTTGATCGCCTTGCATCAGCCAGATGCGCGTGTTTGTGGTTCCGGTGTCAATGCAGATCAGGCAGAAGCTATCGCTCATTCTTTCTCCCGGCTGCAACAAATGCCGCCGTGCGGTCGCGCAGCGCCGCCAGGTCGTTGAACTGTTTACCCAATAATTCCGAACCCGCGCCGATGGCCCATGCGCCTGCGGCAAAGTATTCGCGCGCCATTTCCGCCGTCACGCCGCCGGTCGGCACCGTGCGAATCTGCGGCAGCGGGCCGCGCAAAGCTCTGACGAAGCCGGGGCCAAGCGCATTGGCCGGAAATAGCTTGGCCGCATCCGCGCCCGCATTGATTGCCGTTACTACCTCCGATGGCGTGAAACAGCCGGGCAGGCAAGTCAGGCCAAGTTGTTTGGTCGCTTCGATCACGCTCACATCGCAATTGGGCGAAACGATGAAGCTGGCTCCTGCATCTGCGGCTTGTTTGACTTCGGTTGTTGTCAGCACAGTGCCCGCGCCCACGGCCATCGTGGCGCTGAAACGCGCGGCCAGGCGGCTGATGGCCGCCAGCGCGCCGGGTGAATTCAGCGTCACCTCAACGGCGGTTAAGCCGCCTTCATGCATTGCCGCGACGATTTCTTCTTCGCGCCCGCCGAAATCGCCGCGCAAAATGGCGATGATTCTGCCAGCTTCAATGTGTTCTATTGTCTTGCTCATCTCACTTCGGTTCCCTTGGAATTCCTTTGCGAATTTCCTGCAACTCCTCAATGCCCACTGGATCAAGCATGCGCGTCGGCGAACGCACCGCCGCCGATTTGATGACGCCGTCTGCTTTCAAATTCTGCTTCATCGCCGACACGCCCAAGCCCGGTTGCAGTTCATATCGAATCAATGGCAGGTACTGATTGAACTCCGTGCGCGCTTCGGCCAGCTTTCCGGCTTCATACAGGTTCCAGACGCGGACGAACATTTCGATCATATCGCTGCCGGGCATTGTGCCACGCGCTCCGCGCTGCAACTCTTCGATCAGGAAGTGGCCATTCAATCCACCGAAAATCGTCAACAAGTCGCCCGCTGCTTCTTTAACTTCTGTCACTTTCAACGCGGTCGGCGGCGCTTCGACTTTGACGTAGCGGACGTTCTTTCCTTCGCGCGCCATTTGCGCCATCTGCGCCGCGCCAATATTGACGCCCGTCAGCAACGGCGCGTCTTGAATCATGATCGAGATCGAAACTACGTTGGATATCGCCGTGTAGTAACTAATCAAGTCTTTGGCCGTAGGCTTCAGGAAGTACGGTGGCAGAATCATCAATCCATCCGCGCCCGCTTCCTGCGCGGCTTTGGATAGCTCAACTGCGACGCGTGTGCCGGTGTGTCCGGTCGAAACAAAGACCGGAATGCGCCCCCGCACTTCATGGATGATGATCGGCATCAATTGTGATTTTTCCGACTCGCTCAGCGCGTAGCCTTCGCTGGCATTGCCGAACAGCGCGATGCCGTGTGCGCCGCAATCAATCAAAAAATTGACCAGCGAAAGCTGGCTCGGCACGTCCAGTTCGCCGTGTTCGTCAAAGGTCGTGTTCACGATGGGAAAAATCCCTGCAAAGCTCTCTGTCATAGTATTCCCCTTTTATCTGGCGATGTATGGTTTCAACTTCTCTTCATCCACTTCGATTCCCAACCCCGCGTCTGTTGGGATGCCCAGCCAGCTGTCGCCGATGGGCAAGCGCGCTTTCAGAAATTGTTCGGCGACCTGCCACACCTGCGGGTTGCATTCGACGAACATCAGATTCGGGATCGAAGCCGCGACGTGCAATGCCGCCGCGATTTGCACGCCCAGGCCGATGCTGACGTGAAAGGCGATGGGCACGTTGTGCAGTTCCGCTTGCGCCGCCAGTTTCATGCCTTCGGTGATGCCGCTGCGCCCGATGTCGGGTTGAAAGATTTCGACCGCGCCCGCCGCAAAAAACGGCTGCATCTCCCAGCGTGTGCGGTAGCTTTCGCCAATGGCGACGGGCGTATCAATGCTGGCTGCCAGGCGTGCGTGCCCGGCGACGTCTTCCGGTTTCAGCGGCGCTTCGAACCATCCCGCGCCGCTTGTATCAAGCTGTTTGCCAAACCGTGCCGCGCTTGCCGGGGTGAAGCGCCATAAAGCATCCACGAAGATTTGCGGACGCTCCCCAAGCTTCGCGCGCAAACCATCAATCAACCGCAAGGTCTCGCCCGGTTCGCCGTCCATAAACAGCTTGAAGGCATTGAAGCCACGTTGCTGATACCGGACTGCCTGTTCGATGCGTGCCTCTTCATCCGCGCCGGACAGGCCGGAGATGTATGCGGGCAGTTCGTTGACGAATGGCCCGCCGAGCAGGTCGCAGACGCGCGCATTGAACGCTTTGCCCTTGATGTCCCACAGCGCCGTATCAACGCCCGCGATTGCATCCAGCATGAATGAAGCTGTGTGACCGCGTACGCGCATCGCCGCGTACATCAACGACCAAAGCTTTTCGTGCGCCAGCGGGTCTTCACCGATCAGAATCGGCGCAAGGATGGTTTCGATGATTGTACGGGCGACCTCTGGCGCGACGGGGGCTTGCGCCTCGCCCCAGCCAATCAGCCCATCGTCTGTAGTCACCTTGATCAAGGCCGTTTCGATCCTGGTCGAATAAATCGTTTGATAGTTGGTCGCCCAGCGATAGTTGTTCTGCGATTGGGTCAGCGGCGCGGGCGAACCGGCAGTGCCGCGCGCTGCCACAAGGTCGCGCGGGATTTTGACGGCGAAAGCTTCGATAGTTTTGATCTTCATCGCTTCTGTCACGCGTAACAGCGCACCTCGAAAATTCGCGCCAGCTTGTCACCGTTGGTTTCTTTGACCTGAATGCGAATGCGTTTGGCGGTCACGGCTTGAAACTGATGGCGGCGCAAGCGTTGATGATTGCCTTCAATGCTGGCTAGTTCGATCCAGTCTTTGCCGTCTTCAGCCTGATATTGAATGGAGTATTTCTTGACTGTTTCAGGCTGTGGCGCGCGGATGATGTTCACGTTGGCTGCGGCGGAAGATGACAGCGTCAATTCGCGAATGAAGCCGGAATCAAAGGTGATCTGTACTTGTCGAATCGTCTGCGGCTTATCCCACGCCAGTTCCAGCCACGCGCCTTCAGCCCCGAGCGGCGCGGCCCACTGATTTTCATAGTCCGGTAGCGTGCGCACCCAGCCGTTAATGACGTTCGCGGCCTGGCAATTTTCGTGTTCGTTCGAAGCCGAGATCGTTGCCTTGCGCGCCAGATCAAGCGGGTCTTCGTTCTTCAAACCCCTGATGGATTGGTCGTCGCGCAGCAGCGTTTGTTGATATGCCTTCAGCCTGGCTTTGTCTTCGTACAATCCGCGCGGCAGCAGATTGTGTTTGATGCAAGCGGCTGCCGCCGTGCCGATTGCCTGGCCTTCGACGGCGCAGGTGCCCATCACGCGCGTCGAACTGAAGGCGGTATGCGTCGCGCTGATGTTGCGCCCGGCCATCAACAGATTGCGGACGTTCTTGCTGTACAGGCTGCGATACGGAATGTTGTAGACGTCTTTCAGCTTGATCGAAACGAAGGGCGGCAGTTCGGGATTCTCAAAGCCGGTCGGCGGATGTTCATCCAGGTTCCAGCCGCCGATGCAGGCAGCGTCTTCAAACTCAGGATTCAAGCCCATCAAATCCATCTGCGTCAGTATGTGATCGCCGACCAATCGCCGCGCTTCGCGTTTGCCCGGCAGCATGCCCACCCAATCCATCGCCCAGTTCGCCGCTGCCGGAAACTTGCCGGAGTTTTTGATGTAATCCCACACGCCCATGACGATGCCCAGCAGTTCAAAGCGAATGCGTTCATTGTCGCGGATGGTGTTGATGTGTCCGCCCCATTCGATCCACCAGTAACCGTATTCCCAGCTCGTGACCCCGCGCGATTTCAAATCCTTGTCGGTAATCTTGCGCGCCCATTTGGGCGGAGTGAACGGCATGGGTTTGCCGAAATCGCGCGAGGTGAACAGGATGCTGCACCCCTGTGTCTTGGCGTCGGCGGTTTCCGGCGCGAGCGATTCGCCATGCTGGTCGCGCGATTCGTGCCCGGTGCGCATCTCCGCGCCAGCTTCCAACCCCAGGCGGCTGTCTCCTGTGCAATCGCAGAAGAGCTTGGACGTGATGCGGTAAATGTGTTCCGTGCGGTCGCAGCGCGCCTGCACACGCTGGATCATTCCGTCTTTCATTTCGGCGGAATAGAGCGTCGTTTCCAGCAGTAAGGTGATGTTCGGTTCGCTGACGACTTTGTCATAGAGCAGCAAGTCCCACAGCTCCCAGCAGCGCTGCGGATTGTTGGCGGCGTCGTCCAGACGGAATTCTTCCAGCAAGCCGCCTTCGCGCCAGCCGGGACGGCCCTTGTGATTGTTCGATCCGACGACGTGCATTTTGATTTCGCTGGATGAATTGCCGCCCAGGCGCGAACGATCCTGCACCAGCACGACTTTGGCTCCGTGCCGTGCCGCACTGACCGCAGCCAGCACGCCCGCCAATCCGCCGCCCGCCACCAGCACATCGCAATTCAATTCCACCAGCGTCATATTGCGTTCCAGCGGCGCTGCCGTGCGATTGCCAGTGGGTGCAATGCGTTCAAGCTCTTTGCGAATTTCGTCGGCGGAGCGTTTGTCTTGTTGATCTGCCAGCGCATCAATTTTGATGAACATGGAATAGCCTGTGGTCGCGGCTGCGGTAGTCAAAAAGTCGCGTCGTTTCATGAAAATCCTCCTAAAGGGTTGGGCAAACTGTCAGTTTGCCAGGCGTGATAAGCAGACCTCTTATAAATCAATGTGCGACACCGGACGCGCGGCAAACTGACAGTTTGCCCAACTCCGGCTATGGTATTTTTTACGGATTGGGAAACCCGACCCATCCGCCGGTTTCGACGGACTGGTTTGCAATCAAGATTGTCGTGCAGTCAGCCAGGCCAACGGCGGCATCGGCAATCGTCTTCGCATCCCGGCGACGCACGTGATCAATGAATGACACCAGTTCGTCGCGCGTGTCATTGCCTTCGGCGATGTCTATTTCAATCGGCGCGCCGCGATGCGCCCAGGGATCGTTCGACAGCTTCAACGTCTTGCCCGCAGTCACGACAGCAGCATTAGTGTCGGCGGCATTTTGCCCACCTTCCCAACTGACAACGTCCGTGCCCTTTTCCTGAAAGAGCAATCCCTTGGCGCTGGTCAAATAGAGGCTCCCTTTGGTACCCATAATCAATTCCGCCGCGCCTTCGTAAGCGTTGTTGCAGATCGAGGTGTAATTGACGCGGATGGTGTACGGCTTGCCGTTCTCCCCGCTCAGTTCGTATTCATACAGGCAACCGATGTTGTCAAAGACTTCGCGGCCATCGCGGTAATAATCAATTCCGCCCGAAGCAAAAACGCGTTTGGGATGCGCGCCCAGAAACCAGTTGACGACATCCATCTGATGGCTGCCTAGTTCGGCCATCAGTCCACGCGAATAGGCTTTGTACAAACGCCAGTTCAATTTCTTCTCCAACGCCGCCCAACTCGCATCGTCTCTCGGCACGGGCACGGGACGCCGCCAGGAATTGTTGCGATGCCACTGCGCCTTGATCGAAGTCACCTGGCCAATCATTCCTGCCGCAACCATTGCCTGCGCCTGTTTGTAGATAGCGTTCGCGCGTCGTTGCAGGCCGACTTGAAAAACGTGCTTGGAGGCGATCACCTGCGCAGCCAGCTTCCGGGCTTCCTCCACGGTGTAGCACATCGTCTTTTCCAGAAAGACATCACAACCGGCGGACAGGCAATCCGACGCGACTTGATAATGCAGGTAGAGCGGCACGGCGATGACGACGGCCTGCGGCTTCAGTTCATCCAGCAGCTTGCGATAATTGCTGAAGGTCTTTGCCTGCGGCCCGGCGTATTTCGCGCCCTGTTCCAGATGCGGCGGGTAATCGTCGCAGACGCCAACCAGTTCGACGCCGTCAATCGTCGTCAATGCGCGAATCAGATCGGAACCGCGCGCGCCCGTGCCAATCACAACCACGCGAACGGGCGGCTCTTCCGCGCGCAGCAATGCATTCGCCGTCAGTGCGGCCCCCGCTGTCCCCAGAAATGTTCTGCGCGTGACGGTCATTCGTCGTTCCTTACCTTGATCCAAACCAGTGGACGCTGCCATCGGCTTCTATCCAGCCTGCGGTGATCTCCAAGTCGGCGTAGGCTGTCAGGAAATGCTCTGCTCGTTTGCGCCCCATCGCCAGCAACCCGGTCGAAAAAAACTCTGCCTCTGTCGCGCTTGCGGCCAGCACCACACAAGCGGCGTCGCCGGTCAGTGGCTTGCCGGTGTGTGGATTGGTGACATCAGACTGTTGTTGACCTGTCTGCCGCACGGCGGAGCAGGAAAGAGCGCAATCATTCAATTCAATGCGACTGACGATCAGTTCAGGCGATAGTGGATGTCGCAGGTCAACCGGCCACGACTCATTGCCAATCGCCCACACGGAGCTGGTGCCGCCCTGCAACAATCCGCTGCTTACGCCATACCGCAGCAGGATTTCGCGCCCGCAATCCAGCGCATAGCCTTTGCCCACCGCGCCCAGATCAATCTCTGCATCAGCATTTGTGAATTGCACCGTGCAGTATTTCTCATCCAGCACCACGGATGCCCCACGCGCAACATCAAAATATCCGGCGGTCTTTCTCCGCGCCTGTTCGCACTTTTCCAGCAAGGCGAACAACTCGCGATCTACCCGCACGGCTCTGCCGCTTGCTTCGCGATTGACGCGGGCAATTTCGCTGCGCGGATCAAATCGTGAAAGCACGCTGTCCAGCCTGACAAACTCTTCGATCACCGCGACCGCAACGGCATCCAGATGCTCAGCATCTTGTCCGTGCAAAAAGACCTCAAAGCGCGTTCCCATCGCTTCGCAGGTACGGAACCGCGACTGTGAAAGAGCGGCATCTTTCATCGGCCTGCCGCTCTTTCGAAAGACACCGCTTCTTTCCGTACCAGCCAGCGGACGCACAAATACGCCAGCGGATGCAGCACGCCCATCAGCACGAGCAGCGGTGCGTACGAATATTTATCAATCACATAACCGGCGAACATCGTGAAGATCGCGCCGCCGATGCCGCCGCCCGTTGCCACGATGCCGTGAACCGAAGCCACCACGCCGCGCGGAAAGATGTCCACGGTCAGCGTCACCAGATTCGTTTTCCAACTGGAATGCGCGCCCAGCACAAAGCTGATAAGCGCCAGCGAAACCGCCGTGCCAGGCTTCAGCACCAGTAAGATACCCACGGGCATCATCATTGCCGAGAGGATCATGACCGTTTTTCGCGCTGCCACCACGCCGGATTTGCGCGCAATCAGCTTGCCCGAATACCAGCCGCCAAGAATCGAACCCAGGTCGGAGATGAGGTATGGAATCCAGACGACATAGCTCATGCGTTGTTCACTCAACCCTTTTTGCTCGGTCAAATATTTCGGTAGCCACAACAGATAGAACCACCAGACCGGATCGGAAATGATGCGCGCAAACAACAGCCCCCACGTTTGCGGAAAGCGAAAGAAGTCAATCCATCGAAGCGACGGGGCGATCTGATCACCCTGCTGTGTCGCTGTCCCTTCGTCTTTGATCAATGCCAGTTCTTCAGCCGAAATGCGTTGATGCTTTTCCGGCAGGTGATACATCACCACCCATGCAATCACCCACAACAATCCCAGCGCGCCGGTGAACAGAAACGCTGAACGCCAGCCGTATTTACCCGCCAGCCAAATCACCAATGGTGGCGTGATGACTGCGCCCGTCACCGTCCCGGCCTGCACCAAACCATTTAGCGTGCCACGATCTTTGGGCGGGAACCATTCCGCCGCGACTTTTTGTGCGCCAACGAAATTGACCGACTCCGCCGTGCCCAACAGAAACCGCGTCGCCCCGAACCCGAATGCCGAACTGACAGCCGCGTGCAACATCGCCGCAATTGACCACCAAGCCGCCGCCGCGCCGAAGACGATCTTGGTCCCATACCGGTCAATCAACAGCCCCGCGACGATGAACATCGCGGTGTAAGGAATCAGAAACGCCTGCGAAATCCAACCGTATTGGGCATTGGTCAGATGCAGCTCTTTGGTCAATCGAGGCGCCAGCACCGACAACGTTTGCCGGTCAATGTAGTTGATGACCGTGCTGAGAAAGACCAGTCCGGCGATCCACCAGCGCAGGTTGTGAATTGGTTTTTTCATCCCGTTGGCAACCAAACTCCGTAACCGCCGATTGGCTACGGCTTCAACCATCGCACAAACCATTCAATTGCCAGCTGCTTTGCTTGCGGAGTCACTGCGTGCCCGGTTTGGGGCTGAATGTACAACTTGAATTTCTCTGTTGCGCTGGCTTTTTCATAGGCCGCTCGCGCTTGCGTCGCACATTCCTGCACCCCTGCTAAGGGAGTGCGCGCATCTATCTCTCCATTGATGGCCAGCAAGGGGCGGGGCGCAATCAGTGGTAATATCTGCGGCCCATCGAATTCACCGTAAATGCCCGGCACGACGCGGTCGTAGAACTTGCGTAAGAAACCCGCATTCACCGGCACGCCTGCGTCTTTGGCGGCAGTGTCAAGCGCGGCATGGAACGTCCCGGCGCGCGATTGCCACGCATCGTGATCGAGCGCGTAGCGAAAACTTTGCACGCCGATGCAGGGCACGGCGACGGCGATGCGTTCATCAATCGCAGCGGCCAGGTAGGTTTCCATTCCGCCTTTGGAAAAGCCGATGACGCCAATGCGCTTGGCATCCACGTCGTTTCGAGTTGTCAGGTAATCCAGCAACCGCATCACATCCCACACCGTGTCGTACAAAAATGGCTTGCCTTTGCCGGTGCGCCAGGTTTGCAGCATCGCATCCACGTATTCCGTCGAGCCTTTGCCGGACGGGATGCGTGCTCCGTGATAGCGCCCATCAATAGCGACGGCCACGAAGCCCTTTGCGGCAAGCTCATTGAGCAGCGACAACTGGCCTTCTTTATTGCCGCCCGTGCCGTGCAGGGCGATGACGACGGGACGACGGCCTTCTTGTTGAGTGAGGGGTTTCACCAGCAAGCCCGGCACTCGCTCATTGGCTTCGGCAGCAAAAGAAAATGCTTCGCGCATCAACCCATTCGCCGCGTCTAGCGGAGTGGTTTGCGCGGCCAGCGGTACGCGCGGACGTTCGAGCAGTTTGCGCAATGCCTGGCGCGCATCTCCCTTCTGGGTGAGCGCAACTGGAAGAGAAAAACTGATAACACAAAAGCACGCTAGTAATGTTGGGACGAAATATCTGTAGATGAGTGACATGTGGATGACCTCGTTTCAGCGGCTTTGTCCATTAAACTTTTCATCAAACAGGCCGGTGCGTTCTTTGGCCTGCACACTGATGCGATTGCCGTCGAACGTTAGCCGCAGCCGATAGGTGTTGGTGTTGGCAACCTCGTCGTATTCCAGCACGAATGTCCGCTCGTCTTCCCACGCACCTTTCAGCGCCATGGGCATGCCCATGACTCCATCGTTGCTGAAACGCGGAACGCCATTCAATCCGACGGCGCGCGTTTCCGTCACGGTCTTTATTCCTCTGACTTTGGCGGACAATCCCCACTGGTATTGCTTTAGCGCAGTTTGAAACTGAAGCGTCGCCGTCGCCGTTTCATCGCCAGGGCGAAAATTCAGCGAGAGCGATTTCAAGCCCATCCAGTTTTTTTCCAGTTCGAATGTTTTACCAGAGATGGTCTGCGCCACGGCGGGCAGTGCGGCGACTGCTTGAGGCGCGGGCGGTTTGGCGATGGCCGCAATTGCCGCGTTAAGCCGCGCCACGCCTGCCGGGTTTTCTGGCAAGGCTTGATCGGATTTGATTGCCGCCAGCGCCAGTTTCATGACGTCGCCTGAACTGAAGCCGCCGCCGGTAAAGACGATGACAGCGTTTTTCGCGGGCAGGACGCTGATCTGCTGACCGCCGCGCCCGCTGGCTTCAAACGCAATGGGACCGCCATTTGTTGGCACGCGCCAACCGTAGCCGTAATCGCTGGTTCCCGCACCGCCCGTCTTGATGTGCGAACGCGTTGCATCGGCCACCCAAGCGGCGGGCACGATTTGTTTGCCGTCCCACGCTCCGCGATTCAGAAACAGCCAGCCGAGCTTTGCCATATCGCGCGGCAACAGATGCAGATTGCCAAAGCCGTGGCTGACGTTCTGCGGATCGCGCGGCCAGACCAGATTGCTGATACCAAGCGGCCCAAACAAATTCTTGCGCGCAAAGGCTTCGGCGTTCATTCCAGTTTTTTGTTTCAACGCGCCTGACAGCAAATGCATGCCGCCGCTGCAGTACACATATTTGCTGCCCGGTTCCGCGACCATCGGCAGATCGAGCATGAACTGCGTGTTGTTGGGTGCGCTGAGCATCTCCCACAAAGTCGGCTCGCCCGCCTGCGCCTTACAATCCAAGCCGGAAGACATCGTCAACAGATGTTCGACCGCGACGCGGTGTTTGCGTTCGTCCACGTTGGCAATCTTGCGGCTGGGAAAAAGCGAAAGCATCGGCTGTTTGACCGATTCAATTTTGCCCTGCGCAATTGCCAGTCCAATCAGCGTCGCTGTGATGGGTTTGGTGACGGAGGCAATGTCGTGCGGCGTCTTGCCGTCGTATGGATAGAAATAGGCTTCAGCGAACAGCACGCCGTTTCGCACCAGCAGGAAGCTGTGAATGTTCACGCCGCGTTGCCTGGCCATTTCAATGGCTTCGGCCAGCGTGGTCGAATCAACGCCTTGTGATTCCGGCGTCGCTGTTCGCCAGCTTTCCGCTCTTCCGGCGGCCAGCCGGCTCTGTGTCAGCCGGGAAGACGGTGGAGTCTGCGAACTGACAGAAAACGCCAGCAAAACGGCGAATGCGAATAATGAAAGAGAGCGATTGAGAAGGCGCAAGATTTCTTCCTCCGGAAGTTTCTGGAAAGTTTATGTCGTGACGACTCCGGTCGTTTCGTGCTGTGAAGACCAAGGTCGCCGCGACAATATTCGACAAGTTGCCGAAATTGTCGAATCTGTGATCGTCAGTTAAAAAACTGACGATCACCTTTGCCAGCTCTCTTTCATTACTGGCGCGTCAAAAGATCAACTTCAATCCGAGTTGCATCAATCGTGGATCGCGCGAGGTGGTGATGCGGCCAAAGGCGTCGTTGTTGTTCGTGCCTGTTGGGCCTGCTCCGAACGATGTGTTCGGGAAGCCCAGGTTCGTGTGATTGGGAGCGTTGAAGGCTTCGGCGCGGAATTGCAGCTTCAGCTTTTCGGTGATGGCGAAGTTTTTGAACACCGACAGATCAACGATGATCGCGCCCGGATTGCGAAACTGGCTGATGGCGCGCGGCGTGTTGCCGAACACATACAGCGCAGGATTCACAAATGCCGCAGGATTGAACCACTGCACGCCGCGTTGCGGATTGGCATCAACAAAACCGTCCGGCAAGTTCAGACTGCCGATCCAATCGGGGCGGTTGGCCAAACCGTTGTTCGCGCCGCGCACGGAAGTCGGTGTCCCCGCGGCGATCGTCGTGATGGTGTTGATTTGCCAGCCACCCACGACCGCATCAAGCACGCGGTTTTGCACATCGAACTTGCGCCCTTTGCCAAACGGCAATTCAAACAAGCCGCTGACGACCAAACGATGTGGCACGTTCGAGGGGTCTTCGGCGCGTTCAGCGCGGCGGTTGTAGAGGCCGTTCTGATAGCCGTAATCGTTGCCGCCTTCCGAGGCGACAAAGTTGAGCGGGTTGTAGATCGAATCGCTAAGCAACTTGGCGAAGGTGTACGAGGCCAGCAGTGTGAAGCCCTTCGAGAAACGTTTCTCGGCTGACGCCAGCAGCGAGTGGTAAATCGAATTTCCCAGATGCGGCGATCGCACCGTGATGCCGCCGATGTACGGGTAAGGCCGGATCGCCTGCGATTGCGTGATCGTCGCGCCGCCGAAGGTGCCCGGCACTTTGCCCACGAAGGGATTGGCGACGCTGTTGGTCAGTTGCCCGGCCAACCCGAATTGTCGCACGAGCGCCGGATCGGTCTGGTTCAAATCGTAATCCCCGGCCAGCAGATGCGTGCCGTGATTGGCCGAATAGGCAACCTCCAACAGGAAGCCGCCCGCCAGTTGCTGTTGCACGGACAGGTTCCATTGTTGCGACATCGGCGTCCGCGAGACGGCCTCCTTCAGCGTACTGTTGGAAGTGGCGAAAAAGTTCGGGCCAAGCTTCGCGCCCAACGGTTGATTGGGCACGGTGGGGAAGCCATCTTTGAATTGAAACGCCGTCAACAGGCTGTTGCCATTCGGCGGATTGTAGGCGGTCGAAGTCGAAGCGAAGCCGTTCGTACTTTCGTAATTGCCGTTATAGTACGAAAACAGCGCCGACATAAAGATGCCGTAACCGCCGCGCAGCACCGTCTTTTGGTTGCCGAAAATATCCCACGAGAAGCCGACGCGCGGCGCAAAATCGTTCTTATCGTCGGCTGAAAACGCGCGGCCATAATCAACGCAGGCGTATTCCGTCAGCCCCTTCAGGTTGTTCGTCGGGTTGGTCGAAAACGGATCGAAGGTCGAAGTGCCGCAGCGCCGCTCATACGGCTGTTGTTGATAGTCGTAACGCAAACCGAGAGTCAGACTGAGACGGCGGCGAATTTTCCATTCGTCATTGACGTAAAAGCCATAGGCCTTGCCGACTTCTGATTCGCCCAGGTGCGTCGTTACCGAAGCGCTGCCGACCGCGCCCAACAGAAACGTGGCGAACTGGCTGCCTGTGTTGATGCGGTTGCCCGCGACGGGCGCGGCGTTGTCGGTCAACGTCGTCGGGAAGTTGAACGAACCCGACGGCGTGCCCTTTTGCAGGTTGTTGGCCTGCGTCAGCCGTAGCTCCGTACCGAACTTGACGGAATGATTGCCGCGCAACCACGTCAACGAATCGAACAACTGCCAAACCTCGCCGCCGCGTTTGCCGACGGTACCGGTCTGAAAGCCCGTCAAGCCGTTGCTGACCGCGGGAAACGTGTCGGGCGGCACAATGGCGGGCAGCCCCAATTGCTGCGGCCAATTGCCGCCCGCGCTCGCCACCTTGAACTCGAAGATTTGCCGCGCCACACCGATGCGGAATTCATGAATCAGATTCGGCGTGAAGTTGTGCAGATCGGTCAGCACCACGTTATGCCCGCGAAACGGATCGAAGCGCTGGCGCACGGTCGGGTCAGGGTACAGATTCGACGTGCCCTGATCGGTGAATTGGCGGTAGTAGGTGTAGCGCGCTGAGAAGTTGTTGCGCTCGCTCACCCGATGATCGAAGCGCGCGGTGTGATTGCTCAGCGTGCGTTTGTTCGAGACCGCGCCGAAGTAGTTGTTCAGGTTGGTAAACGCATTGTCAGGCGCGCGGTTCGGCAGCGGATAAAACTTCAGGATGTTTTTTGAGACGGGATCAATGCGATTGGCGGGGACGATGTTGCCGGGGAACGCATCGCGCAGGAAGCCGTTGCCGCTGGGGTTGGCGCGCGTCGTCGCCGGATCGTAAATGAGGATCGGCTTGCCCGTCGCATCGGCCAGCTTTGAAAAATCGCCGTTGCGATAGGCTTCGGTCGGCAGGGTATAAAAACCCGTCGCGCTAGTGATGAATTTGTAACCTTCGTAGTTGTAAAAGAAAAAGCTGCGGTCGCGTCCGTCATATCCGAGCGGGCCGAAAACCTTGCCGGGGAAGCGCACCGGCCCGCCAATCGAGCCGCCGTACTGGTTATAGCGCAGTGGCGGTTTGGGCCGTCCTGCGCGATTGTTGGCCCATGAACCGGCGTCAAGCGCGTCGTTGCGGAAGAACTCGTAGAGCGTGCCGTGCAATTGATTCGTCCCTGACTTGGTGACCAGATTGACGACGCCGCCCAGCGTGAAGCCGTATTCCGCCGACATCGTGTTGGTCTGGACTTTGAACTCCTGCACCGAATCCACGTTCGGGTTAATGTTCACGTCGGGCAAGTAGGCGTTGACGCTGCTCAGTCCGTCCACGACCAGATTATTCGTGGCGAAGGGACTGCCATTGATGCGAATCATCGAAACCTGCGTGCCGCGGTCGCCGAACCCGCTGGCGGTCGGCCCCACGCCGGATTGCACGGCGGGCGCCAGCAGCACCAGGCTCAGCGCGTTGCGGCCATTGACGGGCAGTTCTTGCACACGGCGGTTTTCGATCACCTTGCCGAAAGTTGCCGTCGTCGTATCCACCAGCGAAGCCTGGCTGCTGACTTCAATCGTTTCGCTGACCGCGCCGGTTTCAAGCGTCAGATTGATTTCCGCGCGCTGATCCACCTCAAGCGTGAGGCCGCTGCGCAGGGCTTTTTTGAAACCCTGCTTGGCGGCGCTGACTGTGTAGGCTCCGACCAGCAGGTTGGGCGCAGCGAAATTACCATCCGCGTTGGTCACCACCGCCGTCGCCTGATTGGTGGCAACGTTCGTCACGGTCACCGCGGCATCCGGAATGACCGCCCCCGTCGAGTCTGAAACCGTGCCGAGGATGGTGCCGCGACCGCGTTGGGCCAGGGCGGGCGTCGCCGCCAGGAAAAGAAGGAGAAACAACAGCGCGGCGGCGCGTGCGAAGCCATGCTGGGCGAAAAACATTTGTGGAGTTTTCATAGGTGTCCTTTCTGGAAATGAAGGCCGTCCGGCACGGGCGCGGTTAAAAACGGACTGCGAGCCTGTCATCGGGACGGTCGAATTTGGTGGTTCCAGCAAAGTAATCGGCGGGCCGGGGCGGCTCAAGGCAGATTGCCGGTCACCCTCTCTTTTCTTAAATCTCAAATGTAAAATCTAAAATCTAAAATTTCAGTCGCGGATGGTAAGTCGCACCCCCCTAGCTGTCAAGAGAGACTCGCCGGCCAAACGAGGAATTCTTTCCGGTTTTTTGATGCGCACGGGAGAGCTGTTAAATAAGGCAAAAGACGTTTGACGATCAGCCGTCAATTCGCTACATTGCCGCCTGAGACAAAAAATTTCAGATTTTACATGCAAAATTACAGACTCCGGGGAAACCGTCATGAACGTTGAACTGCCACAACTGAAACGCGAACGGGCGAGTGATTCAGTGTTCTCCATCCTGCGGGAAAGCATCGTGACGCAGGCCTTCCCGCCGGGCCAGCGGCTGAACGTCAAGGATTTGGCCGAAAAGCTGGGCGTCAGCATGACGCCGGTCAAAGAGGCGATTAACCGGCTGGCGACCGAAGGCTTGGTCGAAATCCTGCCGCGTTCCGGCACGTTCGTCACGGAGGTGGCGGCGCAAGATGTGATCGAAACCTTTGAACTGCGCGCGGCGCTGGAATGTCTGGCGGCGGAGAAGGCGCTGGAAAGAATGACGCCGGAAGATGTGGCGCGCCTAAAAGACCTGGTGAAGGAGATGGATAAGTCCGCCAGCACGGAAAAAGAACGCGCAACGCACGACCGCAAGAACGTCGAATTTCATAACCTGATTATTGAACTGTCGGGCAATCGCAAACTGATGGAGATTTACCGGAGCCTGAACGCGCACATCAAAATTGCGCGCATCCATTACAGCCGGACAGGCTGGGCCGAACGGTTGAAGACCGAGCAGGAAGAACACAAGCGCATCCTGCGCGCCTTCGAAACGCGCAACCGCGAGACGGCGGTCAAACATCTGCGCCAGCATATCGAACGCGGCGCGCAATGCCTGATTGAAGATTTGAAGAAAAATGGCCCAGCGAAATGATTGCCGCGCTGGTCAGGGAATTGATTCGACTGTCGCCTTGCGCTCCAGCTTGCCCCAGCCGACAACCGCGCCTCTGAGCGCGGAGACGACGGATTTGACCATCACGTAATACATGACCTGCCGGTAACAGAACCGCTGCAAAAACAGCCACCACAGGAGGCTCCATTGTTCGCCTTTTTCCAGCATGAAGGCGAAAGCCGCCGCCAGCCAGTCAACCGCCAGAAACAGCGCGTAATAAAACAGCACCTGTTTTAGATTCGTGATCGCGTACTCCTGCGGATGTTCCAGTCGTTCAAGTGCAGAGGAGAAGAGCGTCCAGAGAAACGTCAAATCCATGACCGGCGAAATCAGTGGGAAAAGAATTTGAAAGACCCAGACGTTCGGCATGGCGATGAAGCCCAGCGCGCCGTAACGCGGGTTGAACAGGGCATCGCGATGTTTCCACAGACATTGCAATGTGCCGAACGACCAGCGGAATCGCTGTTTGGCCAGGCCGCGCACAGTGTCGGGCGCTTCTGTCCAGGCGATGGCGTGCTCTTCGTAGCCGATCTTGTAACCCAGCTTTCTGATCTTCAGCGTTAAGTCCTGGTCTTCGGCCAAGGTGTCTGATGCAAAGCCGCCGATCTGTTCGATCAGTTCACGCCGCCACGCGCCGACCGCGCCCGGCACCACCGTAATGCAGTTGAGCGAGGCAAAGGCTCGGCGATCCATATTTTGCGCGGTGATGTATTCCAGCGCCTGCCAGCGCGTCAGCAGGTTGATGCGATTGCCGACTTTGGCATTGCCAGCGACCGCGCCAATTTGCGGCCCCAACTCCGGTTCGGTAAAACGCGCCGCCAGCGCGCTGATGGTTTGCGCAGGGAAAACCGTGTCGGCATCCAGCGCGACAATGATTTCGCCCTTCGATTGGCGCAGGCCGAAATTCAATGCCTCGGCTTTGCCACCGTTTTCCACGGTGAAGAGTTGAACGCTGGGTTCGTGGCCGAAAGCTTCGCGCACCATGGCGCTGGTCCGGTCTGATGAACCGTCGTCCACGACGATGATTTCGAAGTGCGGGTAATCGTTGCCCAGCAGGCTGTGGATGGTTTGCAGGATGACTTTCTCTTCATTGAAGGCGGGGACGATGATGGAAACGAGAGGCTTTGGCAGATCAGCGATTGAAACGTGTTCGCGCCGCCGTGCCCGCAGCCGCTGTGCCAGCGCCAGCAGGCCAATGACGATCATTCGCGCCAACCCCAGCACAATGCCGATCATGAATATCCACCGCATCGTCCAGCCGCCGACGGCCATGGCATAAAATGCAAGCGCATCAGCGTTTGAAAACAAGCCTTTGTTCTGTTTGACCAAAGGCATTGTCTGTTCGCGCGATTTCCCGGCCAAATCCGACACCGTCACAAAACGCAGGCCGCGCGAGCGCAATTCGTGAATCAGATTCGGCAGCGCATCCACTGTTTGCTGGCGGTTGCCGCCGCCGTCGTGCAGCAAAACAATCTGGCCGCGCTCGTCCGGATCAGGGTTTTCAATGCCGGCAATCGTGCGTTTGACGATCTGGTCTGCGCCGGGCAGTGCCCAATCATCAGGGTCAACGCGCAATCCGACGATGAAGTAACCGAGCTGATGGGCGATCCAGGCTGGTTCGACTTCGTCGGTCGTTTGCGGTTCGGCGTCGCCGAAATAAGGCGCGCGGAACAGGTAAGTGGAATGTCCCGTCAACGATTCAATCAGCCGCTGCGTGGCGTTCAGTTCCAGCACGGTCAGCCGTCCGGGAATTTCGCCCAGGTTTGGATGCGTGTAGGAGTGATTGCCCAGATCGTGGCCTTCGGCAAAGATGCGCTTGACCAGTCCCGGATTGGCCTGCCCGTTCTGGCCGATGATAAAGAATGCGGCAGGCACGTTCTCGCGCTTCAGGATGTCCAGAATCTTCGGCGTCCATTCTTCATCGGGGCCGTCGTCAAAGGTCAGCGCCACTACGCCCGGACGATAACCAGTGCGGCGAATTACATAAGATGATGGGATGCTTTTGTATTCCGCTGTTTGAATCAGGCCGCTTGTCGCATCCGGTTTGATTGCGCGCGCGCCGTCTTTCGGGCTGGCATCGAAGGTCAGGATTTCCCCCATTCCCTCGAAGTCCACATCGTATCCGTAAACAATGTTTTTCAATCCATCCGGCGAAGCCTCCATTTTGGAAGTGCCGAAGACAGCCCACAGCGAAGGGTCTTCTGATCCGAGCCGCCACAGCGCAAAGCCAGCCGGATTGAACTTGCGCGAAGCCCGCATTTGATTGAACGCCGTCACGCCGTCCAGAAACCAGACGGCATGCTTTGCCCCGTCTTCATCTTCATAGCGGAAGTATGGGTTAAGCGTCGCGGAGTCGAAGGCGATTTTGGCTTCGGAATCTTTCGCCGCCAGCACGGCTTCCTGAAATGTCATCTCGGTGGTTTCGCCGCCCTGCTTCCAATCGTAACCGTAACCGCCGATGCAGATGATGGTCTGTTCGCCTTTCATTTCGCGCATGCGCTTGGCCAGCGTGGATTCGAACCAGGGCTGGCCGCTGATGCTGCCGCCGTCGCTTTCGGCCCAGTGTTCGTCGTAGGCCATCAACATCAAATAATCGTTGGCGGCGGCATAGTCGCGATAGTTCCACTCTTCGTCATCGAAGGGAATGGCCTGCGTGACAATCCAGTTATGTTCGCGGAAGGTGGCGTGGAGCGCCTGCATAAACTGCAATAGTTTCGGCTGCGAGCCTTGCGGCACTTCTTCAAAATCAATGCATACGCCCTGAAATTTATTATCGGCGACGAATTGAACCAGGCTTTTGATCAACCGCGCGCGCGAAGCTTCGTCGGCGATCTGGGCGGCCAGTGTGGCCGATTCCCACTTGCCCTCTTTCGAATTATGAATCATCGGCAGGATCGGCAGCGTCGGGCGCGTCCGCCGGATCAGGTCCAGCCCGGGCGCATGAATTTCTTGCGCAACGGGATTGCTCCCGGCCTGCAATCGCAACCATTCGGGCACAACCCAATCCATCTCGGCCAGATTGCGCTTCAGCGATTGATAGCTGGAATCGTCCCAGTTGACATAAAAGCCGATGGCCAGGGGCTTGGCGTTGTTGGGCAGTGGCGTTTGGATAATTGGGATATTCGGTTTGGGAGGCGCGACTTTGATCTGTGATGGGCGGCGTCCGGGAACGGTTGGCGTTTTGGCCAAGGTGCGCTGCAACACGGCGTTGGCGCGCAAGGCGCGTTGCTGCGGGCGGTTGGTGACAATGACCGGTGGTTGCAGGCGAGCGTCTGTCGCATTTGGCAATGCAGCCACCGGGCGCAGATTCAAACGCGGCAGCACGGGGTTGATGATTACGCTGGTAATGAAGGTGACGGCCAACAACGTAACGCCCGCGCCAATCAGCCAGCCAAAGCGGCCCACGTGACGACGCCGTTTACCCGCGGGATCAAAAAAGACAGGTTGATGATTCATAGATGCAGTCAGGCGGTGGTGCAGTGCTCAGGAATTATTTTCTGATTGGCGCGCCTCTTTCCATAACCGCCGCAGCTTGGAAGTCATGACGCCAGTGAACCCCGCCGGGTCGAACGCGCCGATCAACGCGAAGATCATTCGCAGCCGGATGCGCGGCGGATAGATTGCCAGGTATTCAGGATCAATGTACGAAGGCGCAAACTTCGCCTTGAAGCGGTGCAGCGCTTTGAAGTGATAGAACGCGTCCAAATGCTCATAGATCAGATTGAGCAGGCGGGAAAGATGTTTGAACCGGGTTGCGGCATTTATTCCGGCATTATTGCCGACATTATTTCCAGCATTATCTCCAGCAAGGCTCCCGCTTTCGGTGGCGTTATCCTTAACTGGCTTCAGGCCTGCCAGCGGTGACGTGGCCAGCGTGGCCAGTTCCGCGCCTTCTGCGGCCAGTTGATTCAGGGCCTCGACTACCAGTAATTCGCTGACGCCTCGCTCGGCTTTCCGGTCGCGAATCAAATCTTCCAGATACCAGCCGCGCCGCGCATAAATGGGCGAACAGGCCAGCAGCCCCACCAACTGTCCGCCGGCTTCGCGGGCCAGAAAATATCGTTTGTCTTCGCCAAAAGAGAACGGATCAAGTTCAAGCAGCCAGCCCAACGCGTCCACTTCGCGCGTATCAATCCAACGCTGGCAAAGCTCTTCGATCTCGCGACGCTTCTGTTCACATTGATCCTGCAACGGATCGTAACGTTCGATGTACACGCCGGCTTTGCGCGCTTGGTTGACGCCTGAGCGGACTTTCTTGGCGCGGTCGCCCGCCGGACGCCAGGCGGGAAGCTGGAAGTAACCGGATTCACCAATGCGCAATAGGGCCATCCCACACTGGCGCGCGACCTCAGCGAATTCCGATCCGATTGGCAGCATCAGGCAATCCATCTTCTGTTCGTCGCAATACGCCAGAAACATGCGCGTGATTTCCGCCCAATGTTCGCGGGCGGCCAGCGGCGCGGCGGCAACAATTGCCACGCGCCCCACGCAGCGATAAATGACAGCGGCATCCAGATCGTCTGCATACCAGACTTTCATCCCGCCGTAGAGCGATAGAAAAGATTGGTGTTCGTAACCGTAGCGGCGCACGATCTCCATCAAACGCGGATCAGTCTGTTGCCTGCTGCAACCGAGCGCTCTGCGCGCACGTTGCATCGTCACCCAATCGCCGTTGATGGCCAGCGCAAAATGCCCAGCCGAAACAGCCTCCGCGGCTGCTTTAATCGCGCGGTTATCCAGCCCGGCTCGCCGCAGCAGGTCAATCGTTCCGCCTGCCGCCAAGCCCGTGGCAATGCCTTTGGCTGTGACGCCCAAGACGTGCAACGCAACCGTTCGCGCCAGATGGCCGGCCAGAAAAAGATGGCCTCCGCCCGGCAGCAAAAACGTTGCCGCTGCGCCCAAAGCGCCACCCCACAGGAGAGATTTTTTCAAACGCGGGGTATTGGGCGAACGTTTATCGTCGTGACCGATGACCGAAAGACGGCTGGCATCGAACCCGTTGACAGTAAGCTGCGCGACAGCTTCCTGGGCAGCAGCCAGATTTTGATAGGTGTTGATGATCTTTGTCATAGCTGTTGGGGAAACGAAGCATAACGGCTATGCCGCCAATCAACAATCTTGCCACCTACAAAATTGTCATCAACGCTGATTGGCTGGGAACGCCGAACGCCAGTTCGGCGCTGGCGGTAGGATGTTCAAGCGCCGAACCGGCGTTCGGCGCTCCCAAACCAATAAAAATGGGAGCGAGGCTAATTTGCCTTCGCTCCCATCGAATTTGTTTTCTTCGTCTGAAATTACGGCTTACTGTGCCGGAATCGCTACGAAGCTGGTGTGGCCGCCGCGATTGACCAGCAGCAAGACTGAATTCTTGCCGCCCAATTTCAAGGCCTGCCGGAAGTCAGCCACATTGTTGACGGGTTTGCGATTCACTTCCTGAATCACATCGCCGCGCCGCAATCCCGCGTCAGCAGCGGCGCTGGCTTCCTGTACGCTGCTGACCAGAACGCCAACGGTATTGGCGGGCAATTCAAGCTGGCGCGCGATCTGCGGCGTCAAGCTTTCAACTGACATGCCTTCCATCGAACTGCCTTGGGGCTGCTCTGCTTCGGCGGCCACTTTCTCCGTTGGCAATTCGCCCAGCGTGATTGTGGTTTCGCGTTCCTTGCCGTCGCGGAAAAGCTTCAGCTTGACCGGTGTGCCCGGAGCCATCTGGCTGATCTTCAATCGCAATTCGCGATTGTCCACGACCTGTTGCCCGTTCACGGCTGTGATGATGTCGCCTTTGACGATTCCGGCTTTCGCCGCCGGGCCGCCTTCGCTTACCTCGCTCACCAGCGCGCCGCTCGCTCCGGTTAATCCGAAAGCCTTGGCCACTTCTGGCGTAACGTCCTGAATAGACGTGCCAATGTATCCGCGCACCACCTTGCCGCCCTTGCTCAGTTGATTCATCACCGCGCGAACCATATTCACGGGCACGGCGAAGCCTACGCCCTGGTTGCCGCCTGCGCGCGACAGAATGGCTGTGTTGATGCCGATCAATTCGCCGCGCGTGTTGATCAACGCGCCGCCTGAATTGCCGGGATTGATTGCGGCATCGGTCTGAATGAAGTCTTCGTAATCTTCAATGCCCAGATTGCCGCGCCCCGTTGCGCTGATAATTCCCATCGTCACGGTTTTGCCGATGCCGAAGGGATTGCCGATGGCCAGCGCGATGTCGCCGACCTGCACCTGCGAAGAGTCGGCAAAGCTGAGCGTCGGCAGATTCGTTCCCTCCACTTTCAGCAAAGCGATGTCGGTCTTCGAGTCCGCGCCAATGACGCGCGCTTTCAATTCGCGCTTGTCGGCCAGCGCGACCTTGATGTCGGTTGCGCCATCAATGACGTGATTGTTGGTCAAAATGTACCCGTCCGCGTTGACGATCACGCCCGAACCCAGGCCGCGTTCCCGCTGTTCGCGCGGTTGCCGTTGGCCATTCTGATTGGGCATGCGGTTGCCGAAGAATTCGCGAAATCCGGGATCGTTGAAAAGCGGCGACAGACCTTCATCGCCCGCATCGGCCTTGACGACTTTGGTTGAAACGATGCTGACCACGGCGGGCAGCGCCTGTTTGACCACCGGCGCGAAACCGCTGGTCAATGTTCCCAACTCCGGCGAATTGCCATTCGCCGTCTTCACGGCCACTTCACCTGAATCGGCATTGGCCGATAGATGTCCAATCTTGCCTTCCACAAAAGCAAAGGTCATTGCAAAAGCCAGCGCCAATTCGGCCAGTCCGATTCCGGCGAGCCATTTGTTTCTTTGGGTCATAAAATTCTCCTTCATCTTGCTAGCAGGCATTTCGATGCATGGCGCGTCCGGCGCGCCCTTGGGGTTTTGTTTTGCGCAACGTTCCGTCCGCGGAAGTCCGCGCGCTTTGGCAGAACGTGGCTTCCGCGAACTCTTGCCCGCTGGGGTGGCGGGCTAAAGATGTCGCAGCAGCTTGAAAACCGGGATTGCATAGGTGATCAGACTGACACGAGACGCCAGCGGAAAAAGTCACCAGGCCATGCATTTTGTATGAGCTTTTCCTACGATTGACGAAACCTTGCGCTTGCGAACAGGCCCGCTGAGAATGAGGCATTGCTGACACACCAACTCTGACAACACATGGAGCTGCGAATGACGAAGACTCGACTTCTAACCCTGTTAATTTTATGCGCCGTGCTGATCTTTGGCGCTGGCGCGGTGATGCTTGCCACTGTGGATGGCCCGAAGAAGGCCGCCGCCTGGCTCTTCACGTCGTTTCGCGGTAATGGCGAAGACGGCCTGCATCTGGCTTACAGCCGCGACGGGTACAAGTGGACTGCACTGAAGAATGACCAATCTTTTCTGACGCCCGTCATCGGCACGAAGCTGATGCGCGACCCATGTATCGTGCAAGGGCCAGACGGAATTTTTCATATGGTCTGGACGACTGGATGGAATGATGATGGCTTCGGTTACGCCAGTTCAAAAGACCTGATCACGTGGAGCGAACAGCAAACCCTGCCCGTCAATCGCAACGTGAAGGGCGCGAAGAACACCTGGGCGCCGGATGCGTTTTATGATGAAAAGACGAAGCGGTTTTTGATCGTCTGGGCAACGACCGTCCCTGGCCGGTTCCCCGAAACGGAAGGCCAGGACAAATACAATCACCGGCTTTATTACGTTGCGACAACGGACTTTCAAAAATTCACCGAGCCAAAACTCTTTTACAATCCGGGCTTCAATTCGATTGATGGCACGCTGCTGAAGGCAAATGGCAGGTATCAACTGGTCTTCAAGGACGAGCGTCCGGGGCAGAAGAACCTGCGCATCGCGACGGCGGAGAAAGCGGAAGGGCCTTACAGCGAGCCTTCCGCGCCGATTTCAGGCGATTGGGTGGAAGGGCCATCAGTTGCGAAGATTGGCGACCGCTGGATGCTCTATTTCGATCATTACCACAACCCGCAATATTACGGCGCGCTGGAATCGAATGACTTCAAACAGTGGCGGGACGTGTCGTCGAAAGTGTCGTTCCCGAAAGGACATCGCCACGGGACGGTACTTCAGGTCAGCGAGGAAGTGCTGGGCAAGCTTCTTTCGCAATAATCCGGCTTGGAGTTAGAGCATGGAGTTCAGGCTTCAGCCTGCGGTTTGTAGTTCGGCCTTCAGGCCGTTTTGTGTCGAGGGTGACTCCAAGCTAAAGCTTAGTGACAAACCGCAGGCTGAAGCCTGAACTCCATGCTTGAAACGATAATGTCTAATTATCGAAATGATTCGACGCGCATGATGTCGCTGTTGGAAGGGTCAACCCGCACGCAAAGCAGGTGGTGCATATCGGGCGAGAGCGAAAACGGCCCGCTGCCAACCGGGGCCAGAGGTTCCGGGTATTTGAGAATTTCGCGGTCGCGCCCGCTGGTGAAGTCGTGAAAGTAGATGACCTGCGCGTCGAAGGACTGTCTGCCGATGCCCAGATAATAAATTCCATCCTGCCCGGCTGCCCAGCAGCTTGTGCATTTGGGCAGCACGCCGTCCATCACCTTGGTGAACTCGCCCGTGTCCGTGCGCGCCTGCCACAATGAACTGTCATTGCCATCCTGCATGAAAAAGATCAGCTTGCCATCCGGCGAAACGGCCAGCGAAATCCCTCGCGTTTTCACTAAGTCCACAGCCTTGCCGCCACCCACCGGCAGCTTGATGATGCTGTTTGATCCTCCCGCGTAGACCCATTGGCCGTCGGGCGAAAAGACGGGATGAATGCCGGTCAGCCCCGCGCCGCGAATGGTCCAGTTTCCCTCGGTCTCCAGGTTGGCGAAGTACATTTCTCCGGTGCGGGCGTTGTTGAAAACGATGCGGCGGCCATCCGGCGACCAGTGCCCGACGGAAGGATAGACCGCGCCTTTGGTGATTTGGGTTTGATGATTACCGTCAGCATCGCTGATCCACAGTTGCTCTTCGCCGCTGCGATCGGAGCGGAAGCAGATTTTGTCGCCCGCAGGAGAATACTGCGGTGAGGCATCTTGCGCGGAAGAAGCGATCAGGCGCGTCCACTTCTTCTCTTTCAAATCCAGCCGCCAGATGTTGCGATCCTGCTGCTGGACAGAGTAGGCGAGCGTCGAGGATGCGCGAGCCAGGGACAATTCCATTGGGAACTCGGCGTAAATGCCGACAGGCTGTGGGTTCTTTTCGGGCATGGGCGCGTCAGTGCGCAGCTTCCATAACCGGAATTCGCCGCCGCGATCGGAGGCAAAGACAATTTCCCGGCTGCCGCTCGACCAGTCGTGGCCGCTGATTTGTTTGGCATCGGCAGTCAATTGCCCGGGCGCGCCGCCGGTCACCGGGATTGAATAAAGTTCCTGGTGCGAGCGGTGAATATGGCGAATGAAAGTAATGACGCTGCCATCGGGAGAAAAGCGAGGGTCCATATCGCCGCCGACCATTTGCCCCGGTTTGGTCAGTGACTTTTTCTCGCCGGTCGCGACGTTGACCAGAAACAGTCCGTTGGGCTTTTCCGTCGAATCGGAATGTGAAACCACCAGCCATTGCCCGTCCGGAGACCAATCCAGCAGGCGATTCGGAAAACCGTAGTTGGGCGGGGTAAACCGCGCGACCAGACGATTCGGGGTGCTCGCTCCCGCACCATTTTCCCCGGAACTCTTTTCCCCCAGGCTCTTTTCTAAAGATGCGATCAACACCTCCGTCGCTGTCGGCTCAATCCGCAAAAAGGCCAGCGCCTTGCCATCGGGTGACCAGGCCGGACTGCTGTAATGTCCCTTTTCCCAGGTGATGCGCGTCGGTGCGCTGTCGGCTACCGCTTGGATGCAAATGTCGGGGGGCTGTCCATTGCCTTGATCCCACAAAAACGCCACGCGCTTTCCATCGGGCGAAAGCGCTGGTTGCAATTCTTTCCCGGGCAGGCGCGTGAAAGGCGACACACGAAACATGGCCTCTGACGAACGCGCATTCCTTTGAAGCACAAACCATCCGACGGCAGCCACAATGGCAACGACAAGCGCCAGAGCAATCGCAATGGCAGTGAAGGATGCTTTTCGGAAGCCTATCCGTGGGATCGAGACGGGGATAGGGTAAGAAAGATAAGTCTCCTCCTGCGGCCTGACGATGTCAGGCTCAAGGACAAGGTCGGCGGCCTGAGATTCGCCCCCTTTTTCCTGGATGCCTTCTCGCAAGTTCTGGTGGCCGTTGGCGGCTGGGGTTTCCACCACCACCGGGCCGAGCAGCCTATATCCTCGTCCGGGAAATGTTTCGATAAAAGCCGGCGTCCCGCGTTCGGCGGCGAGTGCTCGCCGCACCATCGCGATGTTCTGCGTCAGATTGGCTTCGTCCACGATGCGGTTAGGCCAGATCGCATTTAACAATTCTTCCTTGGGCACCACCTGACCGAAGTTTTCAACTAATACCAGCAGCGTTTCGACAGCCTTTCGAGTCATTGCCACCGTCTGGCCGTCCTTCAATAGCACCTTGGCCGTGGCGTCCAGGCAAAATGATTCGAATCTGTAAAGCTGATGTGGATTCAAGACTTACTCACGATTTTAGATTTCTTTTGGAAACTTTTCAGATGCGACTTATTGATGAAAACTAGGCAAAGGCATATTAAGTCCCGTCATCATTGCTGGTCAAACCCGTATCTAAGCTAGATCGAACGTTCCCGTGTAGAAAGTTTCGGATCATAGCCGCGGCCACTCTTCCATCCTTAAAACAGGAGTCGCTGCGATACAAACCGGGTTCAAGAATCTATATAAACAAACATACAAAGCTGGCTTTGCTGGGATCAATTTTTAGCGTCAATGGCTTCTACAAAACCTCTTGTAGGAGGGTTGTTGGCCTATCCGTTACTTTGCGTTGAGCAAGGAGATCCCATGAAAAAAAGATTTCTCGCGGTCACACATTATTGGGTGATGGCAGCGGCCATTTTATTGGCCGGTAGCGTTTTCGGGCAAAGTGCCGGTTCAATTTCCGGCACAGTGAAAGATGGCAACAACGCGGCGATTGCCGGCGCTGCTATCACGGTTGTCAATCCGGCCAAAAGCATTACGCAGACAGCAAGCACCAATTCCGATGGAGGCTTTGTTTTCCCCCAACTGCCGCCAGGCGCATACACCATCACCGTGGAGAAGTCAGGTTTCAAGAAGGTTGAGAAGAGCAACGTCATCCTGAGCACAGGCGACAGGCTCAACGCGGGCGACTTCGTACTGGAAATCGGCAATGTAACTGAGGCGATCCAGATTCAGGCCGACGCGGGCCAATTGCAGATCAAGTCCGAATCAGGCGAACGCTCCGACCTGGTTTCGGGTCAGCAGATTCGGAACATCGGTCTGAATGGGCGCAACGTGATTGACCTGGCGAAGCTGGTTCCGGGCGTTATTTCCGGCGGCCCCGCGTCAGGCAGCGGAGCTTCCACCGTCAACAACATCACCGGGAGCTTCAATATCAATGGCACTCGCAGCAGCCAACACGAATATACCGTTGACGGCGTCACCAACTTCAACCTCGGTAACAACACCGGGGCGCTGGTTTCGGTAAACCCCGATGCGCTGGAAGAGGTCAAGATTCTGACCTCGAATTATCAGGCCGAATATGGGCGCAGCGGCGGCGGCTTCATCGCGCTGACCACACGCGGAGGCACGAATCAGTATCACGCTACCGGTCGCTACTTCCGTCGCCACGACAGCTTGAATGCCAACACATTCTTCAACAACGCGCGGGGCGGTCAGGGGACTTTTTCGCGCCCGCTGTATCGCTTCAAATACTACGGCTGGGATTTTGGCGGGCCGGTCATTGCGCCGCGCTTTGGCGAAGGCGGATCGCCGATTTGGAATGGGAAAGAAAAGCTCTTCTTCTTCATCAACCAGGAATATTACAGCCAACTGGTGCCACAATTGTCGTCGGTCAACATTCGCGTTCCCACGGCGGCTGAACGCGCGGGCGATTTCTCGCAATCGGTGGACGGTGGCGGCAACAGGATTTATATCAAAGACCCGTTACTTTCGGGGGCGTGCAGCGCAGCCAGCCAGGCGGCTTGCTTCCCCGGCAACATTATCCCCGCGAACCGCCTGTACGGCACAGGCCGGGCGATTCTCAATCTCTTCCCCGCGCCGAACACGACGGCGGGCGGCAACAATTACAACTACAGTTCGCAGGTGCCCAGCGCATATCCGCGCCGCGAAAACATCATTCGCGTTGATTATCAGGTTTCCACCGCCACGCGCTTGAGCGGACGCTGGGTTCACAACTTCGACGATCAACAATTCGCTTACGGCACGACGACGGCTTCGTGGAACTGGCCGCTGACAGTTGCTGACCGCAGGAATGGGCCGGGCAACGTGCTGTCATTCACGCTGACCCACAACTTCAGCCCGACGCTGATCAACGAATTCACCTACGGCGCGGGGCGTGGCGGCGTGACAATTGCGCCATCGGATGACAGGGCCACGCGCACAGTGACGGGCATCAACACGCCGCTGCTCTATCCCAACGCGAACGAAGCGAACCTGATCCCCACGATCATTATGGGCGCGGTGCCGAACGCCAGCGCGCTGGGCAATACTTCAATCTTTGGGACATTCGATCAACGCTTCGTTATCAACAACTTCATTGATAATCTGACGAAGGTCGCGGGCAAGCACGTGCTCAAGTTCGGCCTTTATTACCAGCGTGCCTCGAACGCCAGCAACTCGCAGAACCACGTTCAGGGCGACATTGATTTTTCGAACAACGCCTCGAACCCGCTCAACAGCGGCTACGCCTATGCCAACACGCTGCTTGGCATTTACAACACCTACACCCAGGCCAGCTCGAAGGTGAAACAGAGCTACTTTTATCAAGACATCTCCGGCTACGTGCAGGACACCTGGAAAATCATGCCGCGCCTGACGCTCGATTTAGGACTCCGGCTTTCGTACTACGAGCCGTATCACAACATCGTCGGGCCGGAGAGCTTCTTTAACCCAGCGCTGTTTGATCCGGCCAAGGCGACGCGTATTTATCGTCCCGTTTGCGTTGGCGCTTCGACATGTTCGGCTGGACAGGCCGCGTATCGCGCGCTTGATCCGACCACGACCGGCGCAGCGACATTGGCGAACACACAACCGGGCTTTCTGGTTGGCAAGCTGGTGCCGAACAGCGGCGATTTAACCAACGGCCTGGGGCTGGTCACGAACGGGTATCCGGCGGGCGGACTGGATACGCATCCAATCTTGCCGCAGCCGCGTCTGGGCTTTGCCTGGGACGTAACCGGCCACCACAAGATGGTTGTGCGCGGCGGATTCGGTATTGCCTATGACCGTTATCGCAGCGACGTCAACGGCAGTGGCGCAGCAAACCCGCCGTATGTCTTCAACCCAACTCTTAACTTCGGCTACCTGCAAGATATTCAGCCCGGCGGGAGCGGCGCGTTATCGCCTTCAGCGATTTTCGGCGTTGACCGCCAGGGCGACTGGGGAGCGGTCTACAGCTACAGCATCGGCGTGCAGCGGGAGCTATTCAAAGACACTGTGATTGATGTGTCTTACGTCGGATCGCAATCGCGCCACCTGCCGCGCACCCAAAACTTGAACGCCATTCCTTTGGGAACGACGTTTAAGGCTGCGTCGCAAGACCCAACGCGATACGCGGGCGGCGTCATTCCGGCTGCTGAACCTGGGTTGCCTGCGGCGCACCAAGCGGCGGGACTCGGCTACAGCGGACAGTTCGCGCTGGCGGCGGACTTCCTGCGGCCATATCAAGGCTATGCCGACATTACCTATCGGTCATTCGACGCCAACTCGCTCTACAACTCGTTGCAGGTGTCGGTCCAGCGCCGTTTCGCCAAGGGCTTGACGTTGGGTATTGCCTACACATTATCGAAAGTGATGACAACGGTTTCTGACGAAACCACCATCACCAATATCAATAACCCCAGAGCGTATGACTATGCCTTGGCGACCTTCGACCGTACGCATTTCTTTGTTGCGAACTATGTGTGGGACTTGCCGCGAGGCACAAGGCTGGTCGGCGACCACTGGCTGACGCGCGCGGCTTTTGATAACTGGACGATCAGCGGAATCTCGACGGTCGGTTCCGGGAACCCGGCGGAATTAGGATTGAGCATCGCGGGCCAGGATGCGGGCAATCGTTTGCTGGGCGCATACACCAACGGCAATCTTTCCGGGCAACAGCCGCGCTTATACGTTAGCGGCGCAGCGCAGAGCGCGCCCGACCAGATCAACCTGTCGGCTTTTACTGTTCCGGGCATCAACGACAAGGGGCCATATGCGCGCTTCTACCTGCGCAACCCCGGCATCAATAACCACGACCTCTCGGTACTCAAGAACTTTCCATTTGGAGGAGAAGGGAAGTACCGCTTGCAGTTGCGCGTGGAGATGTTCAACTTTCTGAATCACACGCAATTTTCCGGCGTCAACCGGACGACCAACATCACCAACGGCGCGGGACAGACCGGAGCGGCGATATTCGGCAACTACACGGGGCTGACCGTGACCAACAACACGCGACCAGCGGGCAGTACATCGGTGCCCGGAACGTACTTCGGCGAATACAGTGCCGCCCGCGACCCGCGCATTATCCAGTTGGCCGCAAAGTTCTTTTTCTGAGGTTTGCGGCCTCACCCGGAAAGTAGCGTTCAGAGTTCACGCTTCAGCGTGTCTAAAGCTGAAAACACGCTGAAGCGTGAACTCTGAGCCTTATTTCAATCAGATCATCTCAAAATGAAAAAGCTACTTCTGGCGATTGTCGTGATGACGGTGTTTATTATTCCGGTCAGCGGCATTGCCTTAACAGCAGTAGAAGACGGTTGGGTGTCGTTGTTCAATGGCCGTAACCTTGATGGCTGGTACACGTTCCTGCCCTCCACCGGAAAGAGCAAAGATTCCCACGGTGTATTCAAAGTCGAAAAAGGAATGATCCACATCCTGGACATCCCGGTGACGGCGGAAAAGCAGGAGTTTGGCTATCTGGCCACCGAAAAAGAGTTCTCCCATTGCCGCATCCGCGCCGAATTCAAATGGGGTGTTAAACGCTTCCCGCCGCATCAGGAAGACAAACGAGACAGTGGATTGCTCTATTACTTCACCGGCCCCGACAAGATTTGGCCTCGCGCGCTGGAATGCCAGATTCAGGAGACAGACGTAGGAGACCTATGGATATTGGATGGAATCACCATCACTACAAACGTCGAGACCGATCGTTACCCGATGTATTCTCTTCCGAGGTCGGTGCCTCGCACACAGAACAGAGGTCGCATCATCAAATCCGGAGACTTCGAAGATCGCAGCGGGTGGAATACCGTCGAAGTCATTCTTGACGGCGACCGCGTTACGCATCTGGTCAATGGCCGGGCTGTTCTACGAGCTTGGGAATTGAAACAACCCGATCCTCAAGATTCAACCAAAACCATTCCGCTTGATCGTGGCCGGCTGATGCTGCAAGCGGAGGGAGCCGAAATCTGGTTCCGCAATGTGCAGATGAAACCGCTGCGATAAGTTCATTCCCGTGGGAGACATCGCTTGAGATTTCGCACTCTACTTATCACTGTTTGTCTGTTGTCCTTTCCATTCCTTTCTTCCGTCAGCGGCAAGCCTCAAAAGGTTAAGGTTGGTTATTGCGGAGCATTGAAAGAGATGGACGCGACCAAAGCGGCTGCGTTCGATTACATGGAGATTCGGACTTCTGAAGTCGCGGCGTTGTCGGATGAAGATTATGAAAAGCTGGTGACAAAAGTACGGCAGATCGGAATTTCGGTGCCGGTCGGATACTGGTTTGTTCCCGCCAACATCAAGCTGACGGGGCCTCACACAGACAAAGAGCAGCAGATGAATTACCTCCGGAAAGCACTTGATCGCGTCTCGAAATTGGGCGTCCGGCTGATTGTTTTCGGCAGCGGCGATGCCCGCAGAGTTCCCGAAGGGTTTCCTCAAAAAGAGGCATTTCAGCAGTTGGTCGAGTTCTGCCAGCGCGTCGGGCCGCTGGCCGCTGCCAGCAACATCACGATTGCGATTGAGGCCCAGCGCCGCCAGGAATGCAACATCATCAACACCGCGGCGGAAGGGCTGGAGTTGGTCAACGCCGTCAATCATCCAAACATTCAACTAATGATTGACTTCTATCACTTTGCCATCGAAAAGGAAGACCCGGCGATTATTCTGAAGGCAAAAGATCATATCCGGCATCTGCATATGGCCAACCCTACAGGCCGCGTTTTTCCACTGAATGCGCAAGAATATGACTATGCGCCTTTCTTCAGGAACTTGCGCAAGATCGGCTATGACGGACGAATCAGTCTGGAAGCTCGCGCCTCGGACTTCGCCAAAGACTCGCCGCAAGCCATTGCCTTTTTGCGCGGCGCTTTTACCCAATAAGGTGGTGCGCGGACAAGGATGCCCGCTTCGATTGCGACGTGAAGAACTTGTAGGCAGGACATAAACAATCCCCCGCTGGCGATTGGGATTGAACCGAATGGTAGTTATATCTAAACAAAATGGAGGTTTGTGATGAATAGAAAATCCGCGAATGCATTTTTATGTTTGTTATTGGCGGGAGCCTTCGCCTTGCTCGCCGCGCCGCGTGCGCTGGCACAGATCGGCGGGACGGGTTCGATTCAGGGAGTCGTGGCCGATGCGACGGGCGCGGTGATTCCCGGCGCGACTGTGATCGCGACCAGCCTGGCCACCGGCGTCAAGACCACACGCCAGACAACGGGGGCGGGCTTGTACGTGCTCGCGCCGCTGCCGCCGGGCGAATACAAAGTTTCAGTCTCAGCCTCGGGCTTTCGACAGCTTGAACAGGAAGGCGTAATTGTGGATGCGCTCGGCACGGTCGGTCTGAATCTGACTTTGCAGGCTGGGGCGGCGAGCGAAACGGTGACGGTGACATCGGCACCCGCGCAGTTGAACACTTCCGACGCGCGGCTCGGCACCACGATCCGAAACGAGTTGTACACGAATTTGCCGCTGGCGATGGGCACCGCCGTCGCTGGCTCCGGCATTGGCCAAGGCCCCAGAAATCCTGGCGCTTTCATTTTCTTATTGCCCGGCGTCTCGGAAGGGAATCGCTGGGGAACCGTCAATGGCGCTCAAGGCTTTTCCAAGGATGTGTTCATCGAAGGCGTCCCGATCACTGACCCGATTCAGCAAGGTGAGGGGCGCACGATCAGTCTCGGCGTTTCGGTCGAAGCCGTCGAGCAGTTCCAGGTGGAAACCAGCGGCACCGGGGTCGAGTTTAACGGACAAGGTTCGGAGAACTACACGATCAAATCCGGGACAAACAAATTTCACGGATCGGGGTTCGAGTACCTGCGAAATACCGTGTTGGACGCCAGGGGCTTCTTCCCGGCCATTCGTCCGGTCGAACATCAAAACGAATTCGGTTTCACCGTCGGCGGCCCGGTCTTAAAGAACAAGCTTTTCTTCTTCTTTTCCTACGACGGGTGGCGTTATCGAGTGACCAGTCCCGCGCAGTTCGCGACCTTGCCGACGTTGAAAGAGAGGCTGGGAGATTTCAGCGAATTGCCGGTGGCGATTTACGACCCGCTGACGACGGTCGCGGTCACCGGCGGCTTTGCACGAACGGCATTCCCAGGCAACATCATTCCGGCCAACCGCCTTTCAGCGATCTCGAAAGCCTATCAATCTCTGCTGCCCACGCCGACCAACTCAGCACTCCAGAACAATTACCTGGGGTCGGTTCCCGTGTCGTATGACAATAATAGCTTCAACACAAAAGTAGACTATAACCTCACGGCGAATCATCGTCTGTCAGGCCTCTACACACACGGCAAGAGAAGTCAGCCCGGGCCATACCGAGAGACCAGTTCCGCTACGCCTCAGACTGCTCTCCCCCTGCCATACACTGAGACGCGGTTGGTGGCTGAAATCCCGACGGTGGTGCAGGCGAAGCACAACTGGACCATCAGTTCCAATCTGATCAACCAACTCAGCTTCGGCTTCAACCACTTCTTCGTACCCATCACAAACGCCACCTCGGACGGGAAGTGGTCAACCAAGTCCGGCCTCAAAGGTTTACCCGCGGGTGATGCCAGCGATGCTTTTCTGGAAGCGGCTTTCGCCGGTGCCAACGCTCCTTCGGGCTGGCGCGGCACGGGTTCCAGGGACTTCGAAGACAACAATTACAACTACACCCTGCAAGACAGCTTGTTGTGGGTGAAGAATAAGCATTCGTTCAAATTCGGCTTTCAATACCAACGGACGGCGGATCACACCAAAACCAACGACACCGGAAGCCTGCTGACGACCAGCTTCAGCAATTTACAGACTGCTGGCTTCAACGCCACGGGCGGACTGCTCAGCGCTACCGGTAACGCTTATGCCAGTTATTTGCTGGGCGCGCTGAATGGAGCGACCGTCAACGAGGATTCGATTGTCCTGACCATCTCACAGTTCAGCGGTTATTCTTGGTGGGCGGCTGACGACTACAAGGTGAATTCGCGCCTGACCGTCAATCTGGGTCTGCGCCACGACATCATGCTGCCTTACACGGAAGCGGGCGATCACTTTACTTATCTTGATCCGCTCGCTCCGAACCCCGCGGCTGGCGGGCGTCCGGGAGCCTTGCGCTTCGGCGGTACTTCCGCGCCGGATGCCATTAGCTGTCATTGCGGCCAGATCATCAACACGTATTACAAAGCCTTTGGCCCACGCCTCGGATTCGCTTACAGCCTTAACGACAAGACGGTACTGCGCGGCGGTTACGGGATGATGTACTCGCGCAGTGGTGCGGTCGGAGGCCGGGACGGCGCGCGCATCGGCACGGGCTTGACCGGAATTAACGCCAACGCGCCAATCGTCAGTCCGAACGGCTCATTCACCCCGGCTCTGTTCTGGGAAAGCGGCATCCCGGCTTATGCCAAAGGGCCGATCTATGACCAGACCTATCAGACCGGCTTCAACGGGACTGGGTCGGGCGGCACCGTGACCTATGGCGATCCTTACAGCCAGCCGCCGCGCTATCAAAATTGGAACCTTTCGGTGCAACGCTCGCTCACACAGTCGTTGGTTGTGACCGCGGCTTATGTGGGAAGCAATGGCAAACAACTGCGCGGAGGCGGTCGCAGCACGTGGTCAAATCAGATTGATCCCAAGTTTTTGGTGTTGGGGAATCTGCTGACCCAAACTGCGACTCCGGCCAACATTACAGCAGCCGCAGCAATTGTGCCGGGCGTCAGCCTGCCGTTCCCCACTTTTGCTGGAACAATCGCTCAGGCTCTGCGCCCATTCCCGCAATACAATGGCGTCACCGATGTTTACGGCGATGTTGGGCAATCGAACTACAACGCGCTGCAGGCCTCCGTCCAGCACCGCCTTTCACACGGTTTCACCTTCAACCTGAACTACACGTTCAGCAAAGCGCTTGGCACCATCAACGGAAATCGCAGCGCGTATATTCAGGAGAAGAACCTTTCCACGACGGATCAGCCTCACCTGGTAAACGCGTTCTATTCGTACCAACTGCCGTTCGGAAAGGGTCAATCGCTCGACCCTGGAAACAAGGTTGCGCGGGCCTTCGTCGGTGGCTGGCAGATTTCCGGCATCACGCGGTTCGCCACGGGCACGCCGCTTGGGCCGTTCACTGCTACCTGCAACGTACCTCAAGCTGGTACCTGCTGGGCCAGTAAAAATCCGGCCTTTACCGGATCGGCTGCGCTCAAAGGAGACGGAGGAACCACGCCCTTTATTGACGTGAATGCCTTCATCTCGCCGGCTTCGTTCACCTACGGCAACACGCAGGCGACGGGGACTTACGGGCTGCGCAACCCGCACTTCTTCAATCAGGATTTGAGCCTTTCCCGGAATTTTCAAATCCGCGAAAGTTTGCGGTTTGTGTTCGGGGCCGACGCGTTCAACCTCTTCAACAATGTTCGCTTCGGCAGCATCAATACCAACATTACGAATGCTAACTTCGGCAAGGCTGCCGCCCAGGCCAATTTGCCGCGTGTCTTTCAGTTTAAGCTGAGAGTCGAATTCTGATTCTCGAACCTGCCAAGCGCGACCACGGCAACAAAGCTCTTTTGCTTCTCGTGGTCGCGCTATCTCAATACAAAATGAAGCTCACTAAGTTTTACATCATCAGCCTGTGCATCGCCGCGCTATCGGTGGCTGATGCCTTTGCCCAACGGCAGATGGAAAACCTCGGGCGCGGCGTGGTTGCGGTGCGCCAGGCGGATGGAAAAGTCTTCGTCGGCTGGCGCTTGCTCGGTACTGATGCGGATGCGATTGCTTTCAATCTTTACCGTGCGACGGAAGGCGGCAAAGCGGTCAAGCTCAATGCCCAGCCGATCACCGCCGCCACCAGCTTCGTGGACGACAAGGCTGACTTGACGAAAGCGAACGCCTATTTTGTCCGGCCCATGCTCAATCGCCGCGAACAAGCGGCAAGCTCGTCGTTTGCATTGGCGGCCAATATGCCTGCGCGACAGTACCTTTCGATTCCGCTGCAAACACCACAGGGCTACGCGCCCAACGATGCTTCGGTGGGCGACCTGGACGGCGACGGCGAATACGAAATAGTGCTGCACCAGGCCGGGCGAGGCCGCGACAATTCACAAGCCGGGTTGACCGACCCGCCGATCCTGCAAGCTTACAAACTCGATGGCCGTTTGTTGTGGACGATCAATCTGGGCAAAAACATCCGTGAAGGCGCGCACTACACGCAGTTCATGGTTTATGACTTGGACGGCGACGGTCGCGCTGAAATCGCCTGCAAAACGGCTGACGGCACAGTTGATGGCAAAGGAAAAGTGATCGGTGATGCGCAGGCCGATTGGATCAGCAAAGAACCGGCGACACAGGGCAAGATTTTGACCGGCCCGGAGTATTTCACCATCTTCGACGGGCTGACGGGGGCGGCGCTCAGCACCGTGGATTACATCCCGCCGCGCGGCGACCTGGACAGATGGGGCGGTGTAGGGGGAAATGGCAAGAATGACCGTACCGGCAATCGCGCGGATCGTTTTCTGGCAGCCATTGCCTATCTTGACGGCGTCAGGCCGAGTGTTGTGATGTGTCGTGGTTATTACGGCAGGACGGTGTTGGCCGCGTGGGATTGGCGCAATGGCAAACTTGCCAGCCGTTGGGTCTTCGATTCCGCCAAGCCGGAATGGTCGGCTTATTCGGGACAAGGCAATCACAACTTAAGCGTCGCCGACGTAGATGGCGACGGCAAGGACGAAATCATCTACGGCTCGATGTGCGTGGATGACGACGGCAAAGGGCTTTATTCAACGGGGCTGCGACACGGCGATGCGCTGCACGTCAGCGATCTCGACCCGGCGCGCCAGGGACTTGAAGTCTACGGCATTCATGAAATCGAAGAGGGCACCAAAGGCCCTGGCACGGCGCTCTATGATGCGCGCACGGGAAAAATTCTTTGGACGGGCGATCCCGACAAAGATGTAGGCCGCGGCGTGGCCGCTGATATTGACCCGCGCTATCCGGGCGCGGAGATGTGGGGTGGTTCGGAAGGGTTGAAGAATTGCAAAGGCGAACGCATCGGCGCGGCCCCGCGTGCGGTCAACTTCGTGGTTTGGTGGGACGGCGATCTGTTGCGCGAACTGCTGGATCGCAACGTGATTTCCAAATGGGATTGGCAGGCGGGCACGCTCAAACCGCTCCTCACAGCAGATGGTTGCCTGTCGAACAACGGAACCAAAGCCACGCCGGTCTTGAGCGCCGACATCCTGGGCGATTGGCGCGAAGAAGTCATTTGGCGTACGACTGACAACAAGGAACTGCGGATTTACACGACGACCATCCCAACCGAACACCGGTTTTATACGTTGATGCACGACCCGCAATACCGTTTGAGCGTCGCCTGGCAAAACGTCGCCTACAACCAACCGCCGCATACTGGCTTTTTCATGGGCGAGGGAATGGCGAAACCGCCGCGCCCGAAGATCACGCTGGCACCGGCGAAGAAGTAATTGAAAAATCTTTGGGAGACGAGAAAGTCATGATTTTTATTGCACGCTGTCTGATGCTGATATTGCTGCTTGCCGCGGCGGGCTTGGCGCAACAATCCGCGCCCGCCGTCGAAGCGCCGCTGGAATGGACGGAAGCCGAAACCGGCCACCGCGTCATCCGTTTGTCGCGCGAACCGGGCACGGCAAGTTTGTATTTTCATCAGAACGCCTACACCGCGTCGGGTGACAAACTGGTCGTTACGTCGTCGCGTGGCATTTCAACGATTGAACTCAAAACAGGCAAGATCGAATTGATCGTCGAAGGCCGCACGAGCAATCTGATTGTCGGGCGTAAAACGCGGCAGGTCTTTTACGTCAAAGACGGCGCGGTGATGGCTACGCACCTTGACACCAAAGCCACGCGTGAGATTATCCGGCGGCCCGAACTGCGCACGGGCGCGGGCCTGGCGGTCAACGCGGACGAGACGCTGCTGGGCGGCAGCTTTGTGGAAGGCGGCGCGCTGGGCAGTTTTCAAACGCCCGCCAGCGCCACGCCGGGACAGCGCCAGGACAGCTATCCGGGCAAGGGCGAAATGATGGAGCGGCGATTGGCGGCCAAGCTGCCGATGGCGCTCTACACGATCAACATCAAAACCGGCGAGGTGAAGACCTTTCATCACGCCACCGACTGGCTGAACCACGTCCAATTTTCGCCGACCGATCCGGGGTTGATGATGTTCTGCCACGAAGGGCCGTGGCACAAAGTGGATCGCATCTGGACGATTCGTACGGACGGCACAAATGCCGAGACGGGGCTGCGCAAGATTCACACGCGCACGATGGAGATGGAGATCGCCGGGCATGAATTCTTCAGCGCCGATGGCAAGACCGTCTGGTACGACTTGCAGACGCCGAAAGGCAAAGAGTTCTGGCTGGCCGGCGTCGTGCTCGCGACCGGCGAAAAGATCAGATACAAAGTTGCGCGCGAACATTGGTCGGTGCATTTCAACGTCTCGCCGGACGGCAAGCTTTTTGCTGGCGACGGCGGCGGCCCGCACAGTGTGGCCGCTCCCGGTAATGGCCAGTGGATTTATCTGTTCACTCCGAAGAACGGCGAATTGCAGGCCGAAAAGCTGGTCAACCTGGCCAAACACGATTACTCGCTCGAACCCAACGTGACCTTCACGCCCGATCAGAAGTGGATCATCTTCCGCTCGAATATCCACGGGGCGACGCAGGTTTACGCGGTGGAAGTAACCAAAAGACAGTAAGTAGTTTGTACCTTAGTCTGCGCATAGCCCATGGCACGGACTAAGGTACACGCCACTGAATGACGCGCGGTATTTGGCATTCGACAAAACAATCCGAGGTTTCCCATGAAAAATTCGATTCGATTACTGGCAACTCTATTTATCGCGCTCGCTTGCTGCGCCGTCGCCCTGGCGCAGACCAATCGCGGCGGCATCAGCGGCACGGTCGCTGACAAGAACGGCGGGGTCATTCCCGGCGCGACCGTCACCATCACCAATATCGGCACCAACCAGTCGCAGAAGATTACAACTGCCAGCGATGGAGCTTACGTGGCGACTCTGCTTGATCCGGTGCTCTATCGCATTACGGTGGAAGCGCCCGGATTTAAGAGGGCTGTCATCAATAACGTCAAGGTGGATACGGCCTCAACGGCCACTGCCAACGTGGCGCTTGAACCCGGCGAAATTGCGAATGAAGTCAACGTGACGGCGGAAGCGCCATTGATTAACGTGGAGAGAGGCACAACCAGCCAAACGATTACGGAGCGTCAGATTCAGGATGTTCCGCTCAATAATCGCAGCGTGCTTGATCTAGCGGTCACGATTCCCAACGTTTCCGGCGACGCAGGCAGCGAAGACCCGGAAGTTACTTCTGGCCAGCCTGTGCCTGGTTTCAACCTGAGCATCAACGGCGGGCGTCCTGGCAGTACTGCCATGCTGGCAGATGGCGTCAATAACACTGGCGTCGGCATTGGGCGCGCCATCGTCAGCTTTACGCCGGAGACCGTGCAGGAATTTACGGTTCAATCTTCGGCTTATTCGGCTGAATACGGCACCACAGGTGGCGGCGTCATCAACATCACCACCAAGTCCGGCACCAATAGCTTCAATGGTGTGGCGCTCTGGTATCACCGTAACCCATTGACCAATTCACGGCCTTACCGGATTGGAACGGCTCCGCGTCCAGCCAACAATCTGCGCTACAACCAGTTTTCAGGCTCGGTGGGCGGGCCGGTTTGGCTGCCGAAGAAAATCTTTGGCCCGGTCAGTTACGATGGCCGCGACAAGACCTTCTTCTTCTTTGCCGTCGAACCGCGCTATCGCAAGGATTTCGTGACGGCGACAAATCTGTTGCCGACTGCTGCTGAGCGCGCGGGCGACTTCAGCAATCTGGTGCGCACCACCAGCGGCTTTCTGCCTGCTGATATTGCGACTAAGTTCAATCAAACCTCGACTGGGCCGGCGAATATCTTTCAACAATTTAGTCTCAACGGGGGCAAGCTCTCGCCGCTGGCGCAAACCTGCACGGTCAATGGCGTCACTTCGGCTCTCTTTTGCCAGTTCCCCAACAACGTGATTCCGCAGAATATGATTGATCCGACGGCGCTCAGGCTGATTAAGTTGATGCCGCAGCCGGGCGCATACTTCGATGATTCAGGCTTGGTCAGAAACTATATTCTGGAACGTTCTGTTCGGCAGGACGAGAAACGCTACACCATGCGGCTTGACCATAGTTTTAGCAGCAGATTCAAAACCAACTTCCGCTACACCAAAACGCCAGCCGTTGGCATCCGCGGCGCAGGCAACGAGGTGAACGGCAACACTGGTGTTTACAGCGACGCCAAGCAATATCTGCTGACTTTCAACAACATCATCACGCCGACCATCGTCAACGATCTGCGGCTCAATTACACACGTGGAAACTTCAGCGAAGACTTCTCGCCTGAATTCTCCATCAAGAATGGACGCAGCTTGTCTGAAGAATATGGCTTGCCGCATTTGACCAAAGGCGGACTGCCGCTCTTCTTCCTGACGCAGGATAATGGTTACGTCGGCGCTGACCTCGGCGCAGGCGGTTCGACCAATAACTTCAACGTCGAAGAACGCTTCAACATCAACGACGTTGTTTATTGGACACGCGGAAATAAGAGTTGGAAATTTGGTGTTGATCTCAATCACGCGCGATTGAACGTGACACCATTCTTTGCGGCTTCTGGCGGCAGATGGCAGTTCCGCACAGTCAATACCAGCAACAATCGCGGAACGGGTTTGCCCAACGGCGGCAACGATCTGGCCAGCTTCCTGCTGGGAGTGCCGAACGCTGTGGATATTCGCCCGCTGCTGCTTGATTACAACTATCGTTGGAACAGCACAGCGGCCTTTGTCCAAAACGATTGGAAAGTTCGTCCGAACCTTTCGATCAACTTGGGGCTGCGTTACGCGCTCCAAACTCCGCGCACAGAGAAGCATAATTTGCAGGGAGCCTTCCGGCCTGATTTAGCGCAGTCAATCACGCTGACCGATTTGCAACGCCGCGCCATCGCCACAGGTTTGACCATTGCCACGACTGCGCCGATTCCCGATTTTGTACCGACAACGGTCTCAATTCCGGCCTTCGCTTTTGCTGGGATGGGCGGACGTTCGAAGTACATCTCGCCGGTTGATTATCTGGGCTTTGAACCGCGTTTTGGTTTTGCCTGGAGTCCGAAGTTTAATTGGCTGGCGCAACGACATCTGGTGGTGCGTGGCGGTTACGGTATTTCGCACGCGCCGCTGACCGGTAACAATCGTTCACCGAACCCTGATTTCGGCGGCTTTACGACAGTCGGCACAACTCTGACTGGTTCGTCCGGCACGGCTGATCCGACGTTGCCTGTGCGTTTGTCATTCAATCAGCCTTTGCAAGGCACAGGTACGCCGCTCAACACATTGCTTGGCACAACGCCTGACGGTTTGGTTTACGGCAATGGCATAGGCATTCCTGGCGTCGCCGTTAATATTACTACCGGCAAAGTTCCTAATTCACAGAGTTGGAATCTGGCAATTCAATTTGAACCAATCAGGAACACCTCCGTCGAAGTGGCTTACGTCGGCAACAAAGGCACGCATCTTTACTTGCCGCTGGTCAACCTCAACCCGCGCAATCTGGACTTTGTCACTTACCTGGAAACGAACAACATCGCGGCAGAAACGGCTTTTGCTGACCCGCTTGGACGGAAGAATCTGCTGGGTGCGGTGGTCACGATTCAACGCAACAGCGTGACGGCTCCATACTTCGGTTTCAACGAACTCAACCGCTACTTTGATCCGTCGGCCAATAGCATTCGCCACGCTGCTTATGTTGACGTGCGCCACCGTGTGCGCAATGGGCTGACTTTCACTGCGAATTACACTTTTGGTAAGTCCATTGACGATGCTTCGGACGCGCAGCCTGATGTTCGTGTGCTGACGACGGGCACGACACGCGGACAGGTTTCTTATGGTGCGCCGCGCAAAGGCGACCGCGCTGTTTCAACCTTCGATCTCAAACATAACGCTGCTGGAACCTTCGTCTACGATCTGCCGTTCGGACGCGGACGCGCGCTGCTCAAAGACACGCCCGGTGTGGTCAATGCGGTGGTTGGCGGCTGGACTGTTTCTGGTGTGGTGCGTTATCAAGGCGGACAACCTTTCATTCCGTTCATCACGGACACCAACAAACTTGGAGGTACGAACCGTACAGTCAGACTTGATCTGGTATCTGGCGTGCCGTTGAAGAATCCATTGTATTCGTCCAGTTGTGTGCTTGGTGCCAATTGCGAACCCTTCATCAACCCGGCAGCCTTTATGCGTCCGATCAAAGGGCAATTGGGCAGTGCGCCGCGCACGCTGGATGTTCGCGCACCAATGCAGGAATACTTCGACTTTTCAGTTCAGAAAAGCTTCCAGCTTCCGCATCTGGGAGAAAAGCGTCGGATTCAGTTCCGTGTGGATATGATTAACGCTTTCAACCACCCCAATTTCCGCTACAACAACACGGGTAATACACCGTTCGGCTTCGGCACTTTCCCGACTGAACTGACAACCGAAACCGAACCTTTCGGAACGGGAACTCGCGCCGCTGTGATTACTGCTGCGGAATACAACACCTGGGCGGCATTCAACGGCAAGACGGCTTCAACCGCTGAATTGGCTGCGATCCGCGCCAATGCCAACGCTGTCCGGTTGCCGTCGAACTCGCTGCCGGTGGATTTCTTCCACGTTCGGATTCCGCAGGGTTTCGCTGGTCGCAATGCGAATTCCTTCGACATCACCACGCTGGAAGGCTTCAAGCTTTATCGCTTGCGGCAGACTTATGACCCGAACTTCGGGACGCTGTTTGCGGTCAACAATCCGCGTTACATTCAGTTCGGGATCAGAATCTTCTTTTAACAGGGCTGCGTAAGGAACCGAAGCGCGACTGTCAGAGAGTCAGGCTGCTGGGACTTTTTACAGTCGCGTTTTTCGGTTTAATGGAAATTCTGTTGATAAGCTTGCGCGTCTTCGGCTATATTGTCCCACGTTAAGACAATAGAGATTGCCAAACCGTTTGAAATCACCTCTCAATCATCAGCTTGACTGTTGAAGAGAATGAGTGGGGGCCGGAAAAGACACTGGCCCAGTGGCAATCGGTTTTGACGCTTCCCAAAAAATCAAAGAAACATACCGAATTCATTAGCTTCGCTTTGCTGGTTTAGATCAAAGGTTCATCGGAAGAGGGCAACGTCTTCCGCGCGAAAGCCTGCCCCGGGCATTCTCAAGGCAAGCTTTTGTGGTATTCGTCTTAACGAGAGACAAAGCCCGGCAGATGCGAAGGATCAATCCCCACAATTTCCACATCGCGACACGCGGTACCTCGCGTGAGATCAATCGCCAGATTGCGCTCAACCTGGTGCATACGCACCAACCCATTTCGCGCGCCGACCTGGCGCGGCTGATGGGGCTGCGGCGCGGGGCAGTCAGTTTGATCGTCAATGATCTGCTGGCGGAAGAGGTGATCTTTGAAGGTTCGACGGGCGAAAGCCATCGCGGGCGCAAGCCGACCTTTCTGTACATTGATTCGCGGCAGCGGTGTGCGGTGGCGGTGGACATTCGGGTTTCGGGGACGCACCTGCGCGTGACCGACCTGCTGGGGCGGCAGTTGGTGGCGACCAGCACCTTTGCGACCGAGCGCGACCCGAAGCGCTTCGTGGCCGATCTGGCCAAGCGGATCAGGAAGGTTCTGGCCGATCACAAAGAGGTTGGCGTTTGCGAAGGCGTCGGCGTGGTCGTGCCGGGAATGGTGGATCGCAATACCAGCCGGATCATTCACGCGCCGACACTGGGCTGGCGCAATGTCGAGATTCGGGAATCGCTGGCGGCGGTAACGGGCCTGCCGATTCACGTCGAAAATTCGGGCAAGGCCTGCGCGCTGGCGCAAATGTGGGCAACACGCGGCGATGCCGCAGCGGGCGGCGACCTGGTTTTCGTCAGCGTTTCGGACGGCATCGGCGTGGGCGTCGTCGTCAATGGAGAGATTTTGCGCGGACATCACAACATTGCCGGAGAGTTCGGCCACGTTCCTTTGAGCATTGACGGGCCGCGCTGTTCGTGCGGCGCGACCGGATGTTGGGAAGCGTATATCTCGAACCTGGCGACGCTTTCACGTTACTTTGGCCGCGACCTGCGCGACGCCAAACCCATCGCCGCTGAGATCGCTACATTCACAATTGAAGATTTGATCGCCCGCGCCCGCGCTGGCGACGCCAAAGCCATTGCCGCCGTGCAGGCAACTGCGCGTTATCTGGGGTTGGGACTGGCTTCGATTGTCAATGCGGTAGACCCATCGCGCATATACATTGGCGGCGAAATTATCGCTGCCTGGGACTTAATCGAATCAGCGGTGCGAACCGCGCTGGCCGAACGCGCGCTTTCGCCGGATGCCGCTAAAACGGAGATTCGCACCGTCTCGTTAGAAGATCATCCGCGATTACGCGGCGCGGTGGCATTGGTTAGCGCCCCTGCCTTTGCCGCGCCTGCCGTGGCCTGAAGACCGACTAAAGCTTTGCTGAGATAAATTTACATGAGCAATCAACCTACGAATGGCTTAAGTGCGTTCGCGCACCACTGGGATTGGAAAGGCGTCGAAGTCGAAGATCTTGGCGGTGGCATTGCGCGGCAGATAATTGCTGGCGAGCGCCTGATGATTTGCCGGTTGCGCTTTGCTCCGGGCGTCGTGACTGCGGCGCACGATCATCCGCACGAACAGATGACGCTGGTCGAACGTGGCCGCGTCCGCTTCACCATTGGCAGTGAAGAGCGCATCGCCGAGGCTGGCGATGTTCTGCATTTCCCTTCGGGCTGCTGGCACGGCGCGACGATGTTGGACGAAGAAGTTGTCTTGATAGACATTTTTACTCCCGTGCGAGAAGACTTTCTGAAACCTGCATCCAGCACAAAAGCTGATGTTGTTGCCTGATTTTGCTGAGCAACCCGGAAGCGTTTTCTTAGGCAGTGGTGGTATTCACAATCCCCAACGCTGCCAATGGAACTGAAAAGACTCATGCGACTGAATCGAATCATTGCCAAACTTGGGCTGTGTGTGCTGCTGATTCTCGGCACAGGTGTTGTCCGCGCAGCGGATGCCACCGTCGCGCCCAATGGCGACGGGCAATTCAAATCCATTCAGGATGCGATTATGGCCGCGCCGCAAGGCTTGCCAAGCCAAACGCGTCCGTGGGTGATTCACGTCAAACCGGGCACGTACAAAGAACTGATCTACGTCCAGCAAGAACGCCGCTTCATCCATCTGGAAGGCGAAGACGCCGCAACGACGATCATCACCTTCAACCTGAACGCCAACTTGATCGGACTGGACGGCAAACCGATTGGTACCTTTCGCACGCCAACCGCGCAAATTGATGGCGATGGATTCGAGGCGAACAACATCACCTTTGAAAATTCCGCCGGGCCTGTGGGGCAGGCGCTGGCGTTGCGCGTGGACGGCGACCGCGTGGCGTTTCGCAACTGCCGTTTCTTGGGCTGGCAAGACACGATCTTTCTGAATCGCGGGCGGCAATTGTTCGAGAACTGTTACATCACGGGCCACGTGGATTTCATCTTCGGCGGGGCGACGGCGTTCTTTGATCGCTGCCACATTCACGTTCTGCGCGACGGTTACATCACTGCCGCGTCAACGCCGGAAGATCATCCGTACGGATTCATCTTTGCCGATGGCAAAATTACGGGCGAGCCGGGCGTGAAAACTTATCTGGGCCGTCCGTGGCGCAGTTTTGCGCACACTGTGTTTTTGAATACCGAGATGTCGGAAGTTGTACGGCCTGAAGGCTGGCACCACTGGACAGGGCCGGAGCGCGAGAAGACGGCGCGCTACGCCGAATTCAACAGCAAGGGGGCTGGCGCGAACGACGCCGCTCGTGTTGCTTGGGCGCGCAAACTGACTGCCGCCGATGCCCACAACCTCACCGTGGAAAAAGTTCTCGGCGACTGGAATCCAAAAGCCGCGCCGAAAGCCGAAATCGCGCCAGTCAGACGCAACCCCTACGATCACGCCTTGCTCAAGGGCCGCGTCAAGACCGACATCGAATACGCACAGGCCGGCGGCGAAAGTTTGAAGCTGGATGCTTATGTCCCCGAAGGCGTGGGGCCTTTTCCCGCAGTGATTTTCGTTCACGGTGGCGGATGGTCGGCGGGGGATAAAGTGGGTGGCAACGATCCGCTGTTTGTGCCGTTGGCCAACCGTGGCATCGCCTGGTTCACGATCAATTATCGCCTTGCGCCCAAGCATCATTACCCCGCGCCGGTCGAAGACGTTCTTACCGCTGTCGCCTGGGTCAAAGCGCACGCCAGCGAATACAACGTTGATCCGAAGCGAATCGCGCTGGTCGGTGAATCGGCGGGCGGGCAGTTGGTTGCGCAAGCCGCGATGCTGGCAAAACCAGGGGAACAAGTCGCTGCCGTCGTACCGTTTTATGCGCCTGTGGATTTCATCGCCGATATGGAGCGGCGCGGCGGATTGAGCACTTCGATGCGCGGGTTGTTTGGACGGGCAGAGGCCAGGGCCGATGACGCCACGCTGCAAGTCTTACGCGATGCGTCGCCGCTCAACCACGTCCGCGCAGGCTTGCCGCCGTTCCTGCTGGTGCATGGCACCGGCGATATGAGCGTGCTGTACGCGTGGTCGCCGCAGTTTCAATCGAAGCTGAAAGCCGCTGGCGTCGAATGCGATCTGATCACAATTCCGGATGGCCTGCACGGAATGGCACGTTGGGAAAGTTTCGCGCCCCAATACAAAGACCAGGTTACCGACTGGCTGGCCGCGAAGCTCGGGGCGAAAAGCGCGAGGGGAAGTAATGCGCGCGTGAAGCAGCTTTTCCTGATTGGTGATTCGACGATGGCAGACAAACCGCTCAACGATAATCCCGAACGTGGCTGGGGGCAGTTGCTGCCCGCGTTTTTCGGTGAAAGCCTGACGATCAAAAACCACGCGATGAATGGCCGCAGCACAAAGAGCTTCATTGACGAAGGGCGCTGGGATGCCGTGCTCAAACAATTGCGCGCAGGCGATTGGGTTTTTATCCAGTTCGGCCACAACGACGAAAAGAAAGAAGACCCGACCCGTTATGCCGCACCGCACGAGGCTTACCGCAAGAATCTGACACGCTTTGTCGAAGAAGCCCGCAGTCGTGGCGCGCATCCTGTGTTGCTGACGCCGGTCATGCGGCGACGCTTTGACAAGGAAGGAAAGTTTTTCGACACGCACGGCGAATACCCTGATGCCGTGCGCACGCTGGCGAAGGAATTGAACGTGCCGCTGATTGACCTGCACAAATCCACGCAAGGCTTGATCGAACGGCACGGCGCAGAAGGCTCAAAGAAATTATTCCTGTGGATCAAACCGGGTGAATACAAATCTCTGCCCGAAGGCCGCCAGGACGATACGCATTTTTCTGAATACGGCGCGCGCGAAGTTGCCGCGCTGGTGGTGGCGAACGTTCGCAAATTGAACCTGGAACTGACTAGATTTCTAAAACTGGCGGAAACCAACGGTGGGGAAAAATGAATCAACACAAGTATCCGTATTCTCGGCGCTGTCTTTTTGTTGCGCTTGTTTGCGCGCTGCTGCTGATTCGCGGCAACGGCCTGCAAGCGCAGTCAAAAAATGCAGGCAAAGCAAATAGCATTGGCAGCTCCGGCAACACAGGCTGGTCGCAGGTTCCGGCAATCCTGGCGCGCATCAAAGCGCCTACATTTGCGAATCGCGATTTCGAGATCACGAAGTTTGGCGCAGTTGCCGACACCAAGACTGACAACACCGAAGCAATTCGCAAAGCGATTGAAGCCTGCAACAAAGCAGGCGGCGGGCGTGTGGTTGTGGCGGGCGGCGTGTTCCTGACCGGGGCAATCCGTCTGCGCAGCAACGTCAATCTGCACATCGCCGAAGGCGCGACGCTGAAGTTCATTCCCGATCCGGCGAAATACCTGCCGGTGGTGCTGACGCGGTTTGAAGGCACCGAATGCATGAATTTCTCGCCGCCGATTTACGCCTTTGAGCAGGAGAATCTGGCGATTACGGGCAAGGGCACGCTGGATGGCTCAGCATCGGCGGAGAATTGGTGGGCGTGGAAGCGGACGGGCAGTGAAGACGTGCGCCGTCTGCTGGAATTCAATGACAAGGGGACGCCGGTTGCCGAACGCATCTTTGGCGAAGGCCACAAACTGCGGGTCAATTTCATTCAACCATATCGCAGTCGCAACATCCTGATCGAAGGCGTAACCATCAATAATTCGCCGATGTGGGAGGTTAATCCCGTACTCTGCACAAACGTGACGGTACGTGGTCTCACCATCGTCAGCCACGGGCCGAACAACGACGGCTGCGACCCCGAGTCTTGTAAAGACGTGCTGATCGAAGATTGCGTCTTTGACACGGGCGACGATTGCATCGCCATCAAATCAGGTCGCAACGACGACGGGCGGCGCATCGGCGTGCCTTCTGAAAATATCGTCGTCCGCAACTCGACGATGAAAGACGGCCACGGTGGTGTGGTTATGGGCAGCGAGATTTCGGGTGGCGTGCGCAATGTCTTCGTCGAAAACTGCAAGATGGACAGCCCGAACCTTGACCGCGCGCTGCGCTTCAAATCGAACGCCAAGCGCGGCGGCGTGATCGAAAATATCTTTATGCGCAACGTCCAGATTGGCCGCGTCAGCGAAGCCATCCTGACGATTGATTTCCTGTACGAAACCGGCGCGATGGGCGAACACAAACCCATCGTGCGCAATATCCAGATTGAAAATGTAACCAGTGCTTCCAGCCCGCGTGTGATGTGGATTGGGAGCTTTGCGGGAGCGATTGCTGATGACATTCGCTTTATTGATTGCACCTTTCGCGGAGTTGAATCAACTGAACAGATTCAGCACGCTGGCTCCATCTCATTCAAAAACGTAACCATCGAAGCGGCCAAAAAAGGCCGCAGCAAAAATTCACCCGAGGCTAAACCATAACTTGGTGCGAGGTTGGACAAACTGTCAGTTTGTCCCGGTCGAGAGAAGGGCATTGGGATATACAAAAGGCCCGCTGATGACGCAGTCAAACTGACAGTTTGACCAACCCTTTCGGAGAAGCATTATGAATCAGAGAGTAAAACAATCTTATTGGCGCGTCGCGCTCCTTCTGCTGTTATCCGCCATAACAGCCGGCGCGCAGGAGTTTCGTGGTTCACTGACCGGCAGAGTCACTGATCCGACGGGCGCGGCATTGCCGGGCGCGGCGGTCAGCCTAAGAAATGTAGACACCAACGTGACCGCCAACGCCACAACCAACGAAGACGGCAGCTACAGCTTCCCGCTGATCGCGCCAGGCAAATACGCACTGACCGTTACGCAGCAGGGATTCAAGCGGGCGCAGCGCGAAACGATTGAAATTCGCGTGGCCGACCGTCTGACTGTGGACGTGCCGTTGGAAATCGGCGCGGCCACTGAAGCCGTTACCATCACCAGCGACGGGCCTGCATTGGAAACCAATTCGGTTTCGACTGGTACGGTTGTTACAGGTGAACAGATCAGCGAATTGCCCTTGACCGAAGGCACGGCGTACCAGTTGGCCACGCTGGCGCCAGGCGTCGCGTACACTGGCAATCCCGCGTTCAGCGGCCCGACCTCGAATGGAAATCTGGCAGCGTTCCGGTCAAATGGCGCAACGGGGCGCAATCAAATCACGCTGGACGGCACGCCGAACTATGCGTTTGACGGCGGTGTGGGCTTTTCTCCGCCCGCCGACGCGGTGCAGGAATTCAAAGTTCAGACGAATCTGTTCGACGCGCAGCAGGGATATTCCGCTGGCGGCACGGTCAACGTTGCAGTCAAAAGCGGGACCAATTCTTTGCGCGGCACGCTGTGGTATTTCAACCGTGACCGCAGCCGCACGGCAAATAACTTCTTTTCAAATCGCACGGGCCAGGATCGTCCCGAACGCACCTATCACCGCTATGGCGGCGTGGTCAGCGGGCCAATCTGGTTGCCGAAGAATGTCTTCGGGCCAGCCGCTTACGACGGACGGAACAAAACCTTCTTCCTGTTTTCGTATGAAAAGCTGAAAGACAGCATCGCGGAGCCGCAACTGTTCACCGTGCCGACGGCGAAAATGCGGCGTGGCGACTTTTCAGACTTTCTGACGCTTTCAGCGCCGACCTTGATTTATGACCCGGCAACGGCGGTGACCAGCGGCAGCAACGTCGTGCGCACGGCGTTTGCGGGCAACATCATTCCAACCGCGCGGCTGAATCCGGTGGCGCTGGCTTATCTGAGCTATTACCCGCAGCCGAACACCGCAGGCAATGTGGATGGCACGAACAACTATTTCTCAAACCAAATCCGGCGGCAGAACTATCGCGGCTATCTGGGCCGGATTGATCACAAGATCAGCGAGAAGCAAACCATCTTCGGCAAGTATTTCCACAGCTTCAACCCCGAAGACCGCTACGATTGGGCTGGTATTCAGAACAATTACCCGGTCACCAGCGGCTTTGAATTTCGCACCAACGACGGCGGCAATGTGGATTACACAATCACGATCACGCCGACGACCGTGTTGGATTTGCGTGTGAACTTCAACCGGTTTGCGCAGCAACGCAGTCCGGCACAGCCTTTCGATCCGGCGCAATTGGGCTTTACGCCGCAGACATTGGCCACGATGCGCGGGTTTCAATACCTGCCACGATTCGACATCAGAACCTACGATGCCACGCGGCCCGTCCGGTCAACGCTGGGATCAAACCGGTCGGATTACAACGCCGGATTGCTGCGCCCCTTTATGATGGGGTCCTTCCAGTCCACGCTGACCCGGATTTTCGGCAATCATTCAACCAAAGCGGGCTATGACGCGCGCGTGCTGCGCGAAAACCTGACGACCAGCGGCTATCAGGGCGGACGCTTCTTTTTTGACGGCACCTACACGGCTCCGGCGTCGAACTCATCCACGGCGCTGCGGCAGTTGTATGGGCGCGATGTGGCGGCCTTTCTGCTTGGGATTCCGACGGCTTCGACTTCGCAAAGCCTGATTGATAATCCGAACAGCTACTCCGTCCAGTCTGTCTATCACGGATTCTTTTTCCACGACGATTGGCGCGTGTCGTCGAAGCTGACGCTGAATTTGGGATTGCGGTACGAACTGGAACTGGGCCTGACCGAACGTTACAACCGCATTGTGCGCGGCATTGATCTGACAACAGTCAGCCCGATTCAAACGGCGGCACAGGCGGCGTACACAACTGCCTACAATGCCAGCCCCGCGAACTTCCCGCTGACACCTGATAAGTTCCGTGTGCTGGGCGGCGTTACGTATGCCGGTGACAGCAGCAGGGCGATTGCGGATGCGGACAAGAGCAACTGGCAACCGCGTATCGGCGCGGCGTACAGGCTGACGCAGAAAACGGTTGTGCGCGCGGGCTTCGGCATTTTCATGGCGCCGTTTATGGTCGAAACGCCCAATCAGGTGGGCTTTTCCGGCAATACGCCTTTCGTGGCTTCGAACAACAACGGGTTGAATTTTGTTGGCACGCTCAACAATCCCTTCCCGAATGGACTGCAACCGACGCTGGGCAACAGCCTGGGGTTGCTGACGCGCGTGGGACAGGATTTGGGGTCATCGGATGCGCCGATTTTTCCGGTGGATCGCAGGAATGCGAAGTTCAGACGACTGATTTTCGGCGTGCAGCGCGAATTGCCAGGGCAGTTCGTGGTTGAAGCCAACTACGTCACCGCCTGGGGCTACGATCTTGGTGTCAGCCGGAATTTGAACTTTGTCCCGCGTTCGTATCTGGGAACTGATCCAACGACCGACACGGCGGCGAACACCTTTCTGGCAACGACGATCACCAATCCGTTCCGCAACCTGTTGCCCGTCGGCGGCAGCCCCTTCAACACGGCATCAACCATCACGCGGGCACAATCGCTGCTGGCCTTTCCGCAATTTACGAATGCCTGGGTGCAGCAATACAACGGCACGAACCGTTACAACTCGCTTCAGCTTCAGGCGCAGAAGCGACTGTCAAAATCTCTGACCTTCACCGGGACGTATACCTATTCGCATCTGCGCGAAAAGGTCAGCTATCTGAACGCTTCGGACGCTGAACCGGAAGATCGTATTTCGCCGGACGACCGTCCGCACCGGTACACTTTTTCTGGCGTGTATCTGCTGCCGGTGGGGCGTGGCCGCAAACTCGGCGCGAACTGGAATCGCGCTGCGGACGCCGTCATTGGAGGCTGGCAGCTCAACGGCACCTACGAATGGCAGAAGGGCGAACCGTTCCTGCTCAGCAATCCGCTGTATTTCGCGGGCGACGTGACGCAGTTGAAAAGCCGCGTCGGGCAGAAGAACGACAGCGGGCAAACCTACGGCATTGATGTTTCGGCGTTTGATGCAGGGTTGGTCCGGCTCTCTGCTTTTGGGTATCGCAACGTTCCCTCGACGCTGGATAACCTGCGCAACCAGGCCTACCTGAACGTCAATCTGTCACTGTCGAAAAACTTCAATCTGGGCGAACGGCGGCGTTTGCAGATTCGCGGCGAATTCCTGAATGCCTTTAACCATCCTTACTTTGGTTCCGGCATCAACCTTGATCCAAGCAACGCGGCCTTCGGGTTCGTGACCACGCAACGCAACAACCCGCGCGACGTTCAGCTTGGCGCGAAGTTCACTTTCTGATTGTGAGAACGTTGAAGATGCAGAGCACGATTGAAAAGAAAACGTATGACGCGATTGTTGTCGGTTCCGGCGCGGCGGGCGGCGTGGCCGCGCTGGTGCTGGTCAACAAAGGCTTGAATGTGTTGATGCTGGAGCTTGGGCCGAAGCTGAATCCGGCGACGGACTACCCAACTTCGCATAAATGGCCTTACGAAATGCCGTATCGCGGCCTGGGCAAGCCGGGTCAGTATGACGGATTGTGGAAAGTTGACGCCTACACCGAACATCTTTTCCTGAATCCGAAAATTGACCGGTACGCGACCGCGCCGGGCACTGACTTTCATTGGACGCGCGTTCACGCGGTTGGCGGACGAACGTTGACCTGGGGGCGCGTGTCCTTGCGGTTTTCGCCATCCGACTTCAAGCCGAAATCGAAACAGGACGGCGTGGGCGAAGACTGGCCGATTGAATACAAGGACGTAGCGCCGTACTACGACAAAGCCGAAACGCTGATGGGCGTGTTCGGCACGCGCGAAGGATTGCCGAATCTGCCCGATGGCATCTATCTGCCGCCACCCGCCATGCGCTGCGGCGAAACGATGCTGAAGCGGGGCTGCGACAAATTGGGCATTCCGGCGATTCCGAATCGCAAGGCTGTCTATACCCAAAATTACGACGGACATTCGGCCTGTCATTATTGCGGCGAATGCACGCGTGGCTGCGAAACCGGATCGCGGTTTTCAACGCTCGAAGCGATCATTCCCAAACTGGCGGGCCGCGACAATTTCACGCTGCGCACGCACGCGGCGGCTCACCGCGTGATTGTTGATCCGAAGACGAACCGCGTGCGCGGCGTGTCTTTTATTGACACCGAAACCCGGCAGGAACACGAAGTCTATGGCAAAACAGTTGTGCTGGGCGCGGGCGCAATGGAATCCACGCGCATCCTGCTGAATTCCAAAACGCGTGAGCATTCAAATGGACTGGCAAATTCTTCCGGCGTCCTCGGCCATTACCTGATGGATAGCATCAAATCCGGCTTTATCAGCGGCGCGCTGCCCGTGCTGAAAGGCGCGAAGGTCAGCAACGATGATGGCGCCGGAGGCGGACACCTGCTCATTCCGCGCTTCACCAATCTTCCGGGCGGGCGCAAATCAGCGGCGCTGCGCGGCTGGCAGACTCAGCCCAACAGCGGCGCGCGCATCTTTCCCGGTTATGCAAAGGGGCAGAACGGATTCGGCTCCGGCTTCAAAACGCAGGTGCGCGAACAGAATCCGGCGATGGTGACGATGGGCGGGTTTGGTGAATCGCTGCCGGACTTTACCAATTACTGCGAGATTGATCCGAATGGCCCGGGTGTTGCCGGAATGCCAGGTGTTGCTGGAATGAAGGATCGCTATGGCATTCCACAACTACGCTTCCACGCCAAATGGGGCGACAACGATTTGAAGATGGCGGCGCTGATGTATGACGCGGCGGAAGAAATGCTGCACGCGGCAGGCGCTGAGGTTCTGCCTTATCAACGTCGCACGCCCGCGCCAATGGGCGATTCCACGCACGAAGTCGGCACGGCGCGGATGGGCAACGATCCGAAAACTTCCGTGCTGAACCAATGGTGTCAGGCCCACGAATTCAAAAACTTGTTTGTCACCGATGGCGCGTCGTTTGTGTCTGCAACGGAAAAGAACTGCACGTTGACGATTATGGCGCTGGCTTGGCGCGCCTGTGATTATCTGGCGGAAGAATTGCGGGCAGGGAATTTGACTTAATACTGACCGCCGCAAGTCCTTTGAGGTGCGCGATGCCTCTTCGCCGCGCTAGCGGCGGTTGACTTTAGCCAGGCGTTTCAACGCCTGGAAGGTTGCAAATAAACTCCGCGTCGCGTTAGCGACGCCTGAATTCAAGCGTCGCTAACGCGACGCAATTATTTCTCTCTCGCGTCCCGTGGGCTTCACCCACGGCTAAAGTCAGCCGCCGCTAGCGTGGCGAAGAAGAGGCAAGTACCCTCAACGTATTTTCGGTGGCATGTACTTAGGAGATTCGCAATGCATCGTTCTGGTGGAAAAGAAAGATCAATGCAGAAGATGGCACATTGGGCGCGACTGATGGCCCTTGGGCTTTTGCTCTTTGCCGGTGGCGTCTTCGCCCAAACTGCAAGGCCCAATGCTATTGCATGGAAAGATTGCCTGGACCAGAAGCCCGATTGGTACTCGAGCGCCGAAGCGGTGCGCATCGCGGACAACCTGCTGAATTTTCAGCGCGAGATTGGCGGTTGGCAGAAAAACGTGGATATGGCCCGACGTTTAACCGAAGGCGAAAAGGCCGACGCGGTTGATTCGAAAGAACAGAACGATTCGACGATTGATAACGATGCGACCTACGCGCAGATGGTTTATCTGGCGCGAGTCTTCAATGCGACAGGGGCGACGCATCAGGAGCGCTACAAAACAGCGTTTCTGAAAGGGTTGGATTACCTGCTGAAGATGCAATACGCCAACGGCGGCTGGCCGCAGTATTACCCGCGACTGACCGGCTATTACACGCACATCACGTTCAATGATGACGCGATGATTAACGTCATGACATTGCTGCGCGAGATCGCGCAAAAGCAATCTGTCTATAGCTTCGTAGACGAAGCTTGGCGAGCGAAGGCCGATCGCGCCGAGCAGAAGGGCATCGAATGCATCCTGAAGTGCCAGATCAAGGTCAACGGCAAACTGACTGCCTGGTGCGCGCAGCACGATGAAGTGACGTTTGCGCCCGCGCCCGCCCGCGCTTACGAAAAGATTTCGATTAGCGGCGCTGAGAGCGTTGGCATCGTGCGGTTTCTGATGAGCATTGAGCATCCCAACGCGCAAGTGGCCGAAGCAATTCAGTCCGCCGTCGCGTGGTTCAATCAGGTCAAACTGACGGGCATCAAGCTGGCCAGAAAGCCGGATGCATCAACGCCGAAAGGCTACGACACCATTGTTGTCGAAGACGCTAACGCCGCGCCGCTGTGGGCGCGCTTTTACGAGATTGGCACGAATCGCCCGATCTTCTGCGGTCGCGACAGCATCATCAAATTCTCACTGGCCGAAATCGAATACGAACGGCGCAACGGTTACAACTGGTACACCGGCGCCGCGGCCAAGTTGTTGGCGCAAGACTATCCGGCTTGGCAAAAGAGATTGGCGGCAGGAAAGAACGTGCGCGGCAAATGAAACAAGGATCGGTCTTTTTTGAAGGCGTCCGCCTGTCGCGTGGTGACGCCCGGAAACGATGAAAAGCGCTGTGCGATGTGGCGTGGGTTGTTTACCTGCGCCTGGACTATAACGACCTGCGCGGGTAAACAACCCGCGCCACATTTTCCCAGGAGCTTTCGGCTCCGAAGATGAAGGCTTGCAAGACGAATGCACGGGTATTCCGAAGAGACAAGCCAAGAAGGCTCAAGGCTGAACAGGCTTGAGCCTTACCCTCCATTGCTGGGATCGTAACGTTCAAAATCCAGGCGCGTGAGATGGGCAGAGAGCTGCGCAAAAGTACCTGCTTTCGCATGGTTTTCTGACTGACTCCCGCGTTATCAGGGCCGCAGATTTGCGGCTTAGCACTCAATTAACTGCCCGGGGCAATCGCCTCACGGCGGTCATTCATTCGCAAGATTGCGGGTTCGTGTTCCCCCAACGGTCACGGCCTTTCCCACTCTCAAGGAGGAGTACAAATGAAGTCCATAGCAACAAGAGCAAGTTGTCTGCTTGCCTTTGCGTTACTGCTGGCGGCATCGCTGCTTCCGGCGGCCTACGCCCAAGAAGCACGCGGCACAATCACAGGCAAAGTTCTGGATGCCAACAGGGCCATCGTCCCCGGCGCGCAAGTGAAGATCATCAACGAAGCGCAGGGCACAACGGTCGCACTGCAAGCCAACGACGCGGGGCTTTTTCGCGCGCCGTATCTGATTTCCGGAGCCTACCGGATCGTGGTCGAAGCGAGCGGATTCAAGAAATACGTTCAAACCGGGCTGGTCGTGCGAATCGGCGAAACCATCGAGGCCGAAGTGCAGCTTGAAATTGGCGCGATGGATCAGTCCGTGACGATTACGGCAGACACGCCGACGCTGGATACGACATCAGGTTCGGCAGGGCAAGTCATTGATTCACGCCGTGTCGCGGAACTGCCGCTGGTTCACGGCGACCCGTACACGATGATCGGTTTGGCGCCGGGCGTCAGTTTCGCACGCGATCAACGGTTGGATCGCCCGTTTGAACCGACACATATCGTCGGCTACAACATTGATGGTGCGCGCGCCAATCGCAGCGATCTGACGATTGACGGCGCGCCCTCGACGGCAACGGCGAACGGCAACGAAATCATTGCTTCCTACGTGCCGCCGACCGACATCATTCAGGAATTCAAAGTGCAGACCGCGACCTTCGATTCGCAGTTCGGCAATACCGAAGGCGGCGTCACCAGCATCAGCATCAAATCCGGCGGCAACACGCTGCACGGCACGGGTTATCTGTGGAAAGAACCAGGCACGCTGGCGGCCAATGACTTTTTTGGGAACTCGCGGGGCCAGGCGCGCCCGGTCAGCTTTTCCAATCGTTTTGGCGGATCGCTGACCGGCCCGGTCTGGATTCCCAAGCTCTATCACGGGAAGGACAAAACCTTCTTCACGTTTGGATATGAAGGCATCCGCGATTCCCGTCCTCGCTTCGACAGCGGAACACCGACTGTCCCAACCACTGCCTTTAAGAATGGTGATTTCTCGGCCTTGCTGGCGTTGGGCACGCAGTATCAAATTTACAACCCATTCACGCGGCGCGCTGATACTGCAACCGGTCGAGCCGGGCACTTCATCGAAGACCCGTTTCCGAACAACATCATTCCGGCAAATCTGATCAACCCTGTCTCCAAAAACCTGCTCAAATACTTCGGTAATCCGAAGAGCGCCGGTACCGCTGAGTTCCTGGGCAACAATTCGGATTCGACGTTGGCGGAAAAGACCAAGCGATACGACAACTACACGGTTCGCATTGACCATGCCATTGGCGAAAAGCATCGACTGTTTGGCCGCGGCAGTTGGTACAAACGGGATAGCTTTTACAATGACTATTTCAACACCATTGCGACCGGCACCACCTTCCAATTTCTGTCGCGCCAGGGCGTGATTGACGATGTTTACACGATCAATCCGACGACGGTGTTGAACGTCAGATACGGTTACAACCGCTTCATCCGCGCGCAGGACATGCGGCCCGATGGCTGGGGATTTGATCTGGCATCCGTGGGTTTTCCAACTGCGTACGCCAATGCGATTGACCCATCAATCCGCCGGTTCCCGCGCATTGACTTCCCCGGAGGCACCTATCAAGGCACGGGACAGACGAACGAGTTCCGTCCGGTAGACACGCATTCGTTTGCCATCACGCTGAACAAAACCTTGAGTTCACACGCGCTGAAAGGCGGCGTGGAATTTCGCTCCTACCGCGAAAACGACTTTTTCGCCAGCAACAATCAGACCGGCCAGTTCGTGTTCGACAACACCTACACGAAACAGAAAGACGATTCGACCGCGACGCAAGTCGGCCTGTCTTTTGCGGCCTTCCTGCTGGGCATTCCAACGTCGGCCAGCGGTGTCACACGGGCGGCGGATTATGCCGAACAGTCAACGACAACGGGCATCTTTGTGCAGGATGACTGGAAGGTGAATGCGCGGTTGACGCTTAATCTCGGCTTGCGCTACGAAGTCGAAACGCCGCTGATCGAGCGTTACAACAAGAGCGTCAGCAGCTTCGACCCCTACTACATTCAGCCGATTCAGGCGGCGGCGCGGGCGAAATACACCAGCCCCATCACCGAAGTTCCGGTGCTGAATGTGCGTGGCGGATTGTTGTTCGCGGGCGTCAACGGAGAAGGCCGTGGGCTGTACAAAACGCCGAAGAATAACTATATGCCCCGCTTCGGTTTTGCCTACAAAGTGAATGACAAGACCGTCATTCGCGGTGGCTATGGAATCTTCTACGGATTCCTGGGCGAACGCCGTGGCGACGTCATTCAAACCGGCTACAGCATTACGACCAATGTTGTGCCGACGACCGACAACATCAACTTTACCGGGACGCTGTCCAATCCTTTCCCGAATGGAATTATCACTCCGGTGGGAGCTGCAAACGGTTACCAGACGAACATCGGGAACTCCATCTCTTACTTCAACCCGCGTCCGCTGACGCCCTACAATCAACGATGGGAGCTTGGATTCCAGCGTGAATTGCCGGGCGGGTTTGTGGTCGAAGCCAGTTACGTCGGCAATCGCGGAACGCACGTCGAAATCACTCGCGATATGAATGCCGTGCCCAATCAGTATTTGAGCACGCTGCCGACTTTGGATGCGGCCCGCAGAACCTATCTGACCGGCACTGTCCCCAATCCTTTCGCCGGGCTGGGCATTCCCGGCGTTGGGGCTACTTCGACCATCTCGCGCCTTAACCTGCTGAAGCCGTTCCCGGAATTCGGCACAATCAACACAACAACCAATGACGGCTATTCGTGGTATCACGCCGTGCAAGCCCGAATCGAGAAGAGATTTTCGAAAGGCTACACCGCGCAGTTGAGCTACACCCATTCAAGACTGATGCAGGCCACCGAGTATTTGAACCCGGCTGACCCGCGTCCGACTGAGGTGGTTTCAGATCAGGATTATCCGAACCGGCTGGCATTCAGCGGCATCGCTGAACTGCCATTCGGCAATGGCCATATGTTCCTGAACAAGTCGAATGGCGTGGTGTCCAGAATTGTCGGCGGCTGGCAATTGCAGGGCGTGTACGCCTATCAGACCGGCGCGCCGTTAAGCTGGGGCAATTACATCTACAACGGCAACTTCAGGGACATTGCTCTCTCCTCGGACAAACAGTCGCTGACGAGTTGGTTCAACACGGCTGGATTTGAAAAGGTGAGTGCGAACCAGCTTGCCAACAACGTTCGCACGTTCCCGCTGCGCTTTTCTTACCTGCGCGTGCAGCCCACCAACAACGTGGACTTCTCGCTGATCAAGAATACGCAGATCAAGGAACGGATGAGATTCCAATTCCGCGCGGAGTTCACCAACGTCTTTAATCATCCGTGGCTATCCGCTGCCTCCGGCGCGTCCGGCACCAGCGGTGTGATCACGGCTCCGACCAATGCCGCCTTTGGCCAGATCGCCAATCTGTCGAACCAGGGCAACTACGCCCGGCGCGTTCAGTTGGGCTTTAAACTGCTGTTCTAAATTTGGTTGACGATTAACCAAGTTCTCCCCCAACACCCGGCGAATCTTTGTTTCAGCAAACGCTGACAGAAATTCGCCGGGTCGTTTTTATGAACAAGGGCATCTCACCCGTCGCTTGCTTCTGATAAAAGGCGCGAAGACAATCAATCCCGCCGTAACCAATTCCATCTCGCTGACGTTTCTAAATCATGCAATCTTTTAGTGTTGAATCCGTGGTTCTGCTCTGTGTCGCGATTGCAATCGTGGCGTTTCTTTATTCGTCGGTCGGGCACGCGGGCGCATCCGGCTACATCGCCGTGATGACACTGTTTGGATTGACGGCTGCGGTCATCAAACCGGCGTCACTGGTCTTGAACATTCTGGTCGCCAGTTTGACCGCCTGGCAGTTCTGGCGGGCAGGGCATTTTTCGTGGCGATTGTTCTGGCCTTTTGCGGTGCTATCGGTGCCGCTGGCATTTCTGGGCGGTTACATCAATCTGCCAACGCACGTATTCAAGATTCTGGTTGGCCTGGTGCTGCTGTATTCAGCAATTCGATTTTTGATTGAGACGAAAAGCGATAAAGAAGTGCAGGAGCCGTCCAAGGCTATCGCAATCTCGACCGGCGCGGGACTGGGATTGCTGTCGGGATTGACGGGCACGGGCGGCGGCATCTTTCTGACGCCGATTTTGATCTTTATGCGTTGGGCAAAAACCAAGACGGCATCAGCGGTTTCGGCTCTCTTCATTTTAGTCAATTCCATCGCCGGATTGCTGGGCAATATCAGCGGCACAAAACAGCTTCCCTTGTTTGCCTTGCCGCTGGCAGCGGCGGCGATTTCGGGCGGGGCGGTGGGATCGTATCTGGGAAGCCGTCAGTTTTCTCCCGACTTCATCAAAAAATTATTGGCGATTGTTTTGGGTATTGCGGGGTTCAAGTTGATCTTTACCTGAAACCCCAAGACAATTGGGTTGGTAAAACCATCTGAGCATCATGAAATCAGGACTGAGATAGGAATGAGAAGAAAGAATCTAGCGCGGGTGTTGATTGTGCTGGCCGTGTTGACGGCTTGGGCGCTTGTGCCTTCGCGGCAAGAAGCGCAGAGCAAATCGGACGAGTTCGAGAAAACGATCCAGCCCTTTCTCGCCGACAACTGCGTTGCCTGCCATAACGAAAAGCGCAAATCGGGCGAACTGAATCTGGACACATACAAAACTGCGGCCAGCATTACGCAAGCAGGCGCGCATAACCGCGATCAGTGGGAAACTATCCTGCTGAAGTTGAAGACCGGCGAGATGCCGCCCAAAAGCGCGCCGCGTCCGGAACCTGCGGAATTGAAAGCCGTCATTGCCTGGATCGAAAGCGAGTTTGCCATTGCCGACCGCAACGTGAAGCCCGATCCGGGCCGCGTCACAGCGCGACGGCTGAACCGCAGCGAATACAACAACACGGTGCGCGATCTGCTGGGTGTGGATTACAAACCGGCAGACGACTTTCCGCAGGATGATTCCGGTTATGGCTTCGATAACATTGGCGACGTGTTGTCGCTGTCACCAGTGCTGATGGAAAAGTATCTGACGGCGGCGGAAAAGATCGCTCGTACGGCGGTTTTCGGCGCGGAGCAGATGAAGCCCACAATGGCGCGCCTGCGATCTGAAGGCCGCAAAGTCGCGCCTTCGCAGAAGGCGCTGACCGAGTACGACGTGACGGGATTGAGCCTGCCCAATGCCCTCCACGTCACGCATAAGTTTCCGGTAGATGGCGAATACAACTTCCGCGTTTTTCTGGGCGGCAATCGCCCGGCGGCTTCCGGGCCACTTTCGATTGCAGTGTGGGTGGATGGACAGCAGGCGCAATCGCTGGATTTCGATCCCGAAAAACTGGCTTCTTTTGAAATTGACCGGCAGGAATTGGGCGGAAAAGTCGCGGAGCTTCGCGCCAAAGTTCCGGCGGGCGAACATTGGGTGGCGATCACATTGCAGCATCTGTATGAAGGATTGCCCGCGCGTTACAACGGGCCAAATCCATCAAACCGCCCGGAACCGCCCGCGCCGGAATTCAAACCGCGCCCAGGTTTGCTGCCGGAGCGGTTAGCCGATGCCAGGAAAAAATTCGACGAGGCGCGCGCCGTATCCCAGAAGATTCCCGCCAACGATGCCCGCATCAGCGCTGTGGAGATTGGCGGCCCCTACAACCAACCCAAAGGGCCATCGGCGGAGAGCCACAAAAAGATTTTCATCTGTGACCTGAAACAGGCAGGATGCGATAGGAAGATCATCACAGACCTGGCACGCCGAGCCTACCGCCGCCCCGCAACGATGGCGGAAATCAATCAACTGACAAGCTTGGTGGCGATGGCTAAACGCCAGGGCGATTCAGTCGAAGAAGGCCTGGTGCAGGCGATTCAGGCCATGCTGGTTTCGCCGCACTTCCTTTTTAGAATTGAGCAGGATCGTCAAACGGCTTCCGCCAAAGCCACTGCGGAGTTTTCGACCATTGGCCAATACGAATTGGCTTCGCGCCTGTCTTACTTTCTGTGGTCGAGCATGCCGGATGAAGAATTATTCCGCAGCGCGGAGCAAGGTGCTTTGCGCAAGCCGAACGTTCTAGCCGCGCAAGTACAGCGAATGCTGCGCGACCCGAAATCGCATGCGCTGGTCGAAAATTTCGGCGGACAATGGCTGGAACTGCGCAGGCTGGAATCCCAGAAGCCGGATCAACAGAAATTCCCGGAGTATGAAGAATACCTGCGCCGGTCAATGCGCCAGGAAACCGAGATGTTTTTTGAAAACATCGTTCGCGAAGACCGCAGCATCTTGGATTTTATTGACGGCAATTATTCTTTCCTGAATGAGCGACTGGCGCAGTTTTACAAAATTCCCGGCGTCAAAGGGCCGGAGTTTCGCAAAGTCATATTGCCACCCGAATCGCAGCGCGGTGGCATTCTAACGCAAGCCAGCATTCTGACGGTTTCGTCCTATGCCACGCGGACCTCGCCGGTGCTGCGCGGCAAATGGATTCTGGAAAATATTCTGAATGCGCCGCCGCCGCCGCCGCCGCCGGACGTGCCCAATCTGGATGTCGCGCATGTCGGCTCTTCCGTTTCGCTGCGCCAGCAACTGGAAGAGCATCGCAAAAACACCATTTGCGCTTCCTGCCATTCGCGCATGGATCCGCTGGGCTTCGGCTTGGAGAATTTCAACGCCATCGGCGCGTGGCGGACAAAAGACGGGAGCTTGCCAGTGGATTCCGCAGGCACACTACCCGATGGCCGCTCATTCAATGGGCCGACGGAATTGAAGGCGATTGTAAAAGCCGACAGCAATGCCTTCGCCGAATGTTTGACCGAAAAGCTGCTGACGTATGCGCTGGGACGCGGCATTGAACGTTACGACAAACCGGCGATCAAACAGATCGCTGGCCGGTTGGCCGCCAACAACTATCGTTTTTCCACGTTGGCGCTGGAAATTGCCAACAGTTTGCCGTTTCAAAATCGAAGGAAGGTGTAGAGGAGATTATGATCATCACACGCAAACATCTGCCGAGACGCACATTTCTGAAAGGGCTGGGAACCGCCGCCATCGCACTGCCGATGCTGGACGCGATGACGCCTGCCTTCGCTTCTGTGCCCAAAGCGCCCGTCAGGCTGGCGTTTCTGTACGTGCCCAACGGCGTGGTCAACATTGATTGGTGGCGGCCCACGGGTGAAGGCAGGGACTTTCAATTCTCGCGGCTTCTAAAGCCGTTGGAAGCGCTACGCGATGACATCTTCGTCCTCTCCAAATTGGATGATCACAACGGCAATGCGCTGGGCGATGGCCCCGGCGATCATGGACGAGCAGGCGCATCTTTTCTGTCCGGCGTGCATTGCAAAAAGACTGCGGGTGCGGACATTCAAGCGGGCATTTCGGCGGATCAAGTCGCGGCGCAAGCCATTGGTTCACAGACGCGGTTCCCCTCGCTGGAACTGGGCTGCGAAGATTCGCGTACCGTGGGCAATTGCGATTCCGGCTACAGTTGCGCATACACCAACAGCATTTCGTGGCGCACGCCGACGACACCCAACCCGCCGGAAATCAATCCGCGCATGGCATTTGAGCGTTTGTTCGGCACCGCCGACCTGAGCCTGTCGCCGGAAGTGCGCACTCGCCGCGCGGCCTATCGCAAAAGCATTTTGGATATGGTTCGCGACGACACGCAGAAGCTTTCGGCCAGCCTGGGCGCAAATGACCGCCGCAAGATTGACGAATATCTGTTTGCGATTCGCGAGATTGAACAGCGCATTGAACGAGCTGAAAAGGACGACCGCGCAATTCAGCCTTCAATTGAAAAGCCGGCGGGGATTCCCGTCACCTTCAACGAATACGTGACGCTGATGTGCGACCTGCAGATGATGGCGTTCCAGACCGATCTGACACGCGTTTCCACGCTGATGTTCGCACGCGAAGGCAGCACGCGCGTTTATCCCGAAATTGGCATCAACGATCCGCATCATCCGCTGACGCACCACCGCAACAATGCTGACTGGATTGAGAAGGTCGCGCAGATCAACACCTATCACGTGGAAATGTTCGCGCAGTACCTGAAGAAGCTGAAAGCCACGAAAGACGGCGACGGCACGCTGCTGGACAATTGCATGATCGTGTATGGCGCGGGCATCAGCGACGGCAACAAACACAATCACGAAGACCTGCCCATTCTGCTGGCCGGTCGCGGCGGCGGCAGTTTCAAGCCGGGCCGCCACATCATGTATCCGAAGGGCACGCCGATGACCAGCTTCTATCTGACGCTGCTGGATCGCATGGGCGTGCAGCCCGAAAAGATCGGCGACAGCACGGGCAAAGTCGAACACCTGAGCGGCGTGTAGCGAATAGACGGAACTTTCAGACAGGATGAACAGGATTTTTCAGGATGAAGAATCCTGGTGGCTTTTCTAGGCCAATCCTGAACAATCCTGTTCGCCCTGTCTGAAACGATTGCTGGCTTCATCTTTCCCTCTTCACTGACAAAGGAAAATCTATGTTCAAACGAAGTGCTGTCATGACGGCTGCGATTGTCTGTGCTTTGCTTGCCACAGTTGCGAAGGCCGAGATGCGCAAAGACATTGAATTCGCCAAACCAAATGGCTTCAGCCTGACGCTGGATGCTTATGTGCCCGATGGCGCAGGGCCTTTTCCCACTGCGATCATCGTTCACGGCGGAGGCTTTGCGCGTGGTGACAAACAGACCTACGTACCGCCCCTGTTTGAACCGCTCAGCCAGGCTGGCTTCACCTGGTTCACGATTAATTACCGCATGAATCCGCAGTTCAAGTTTCCCGCGCCAATTGAAGACATCGAAGCCGCCATTGCCTTCGTCAAAGCGCACGCCAAGGAATACAAAGTGGATTTGAGGCGCGTCGTATTGATCGGCGAATCGGCGGGCGGTGCGCTGGTTTCCTTCGTCGGTGTCAAAAATCAAAGCGCGATCAAACTGGCTGCCGTCGTGCCGTTTTACGGAGTTCACGATTGGCAGCAGCGCGCCGAAGAAGAAGCCGCGGGCAAAGTCGGCGCAAGCATCTGGCGCGAATTTTTCAGCGTTCCGCCAGGCAACTCGCCCGAAGCCATTAAGCGGATGAAGGAAGTATCCGCCGCGACCTACATCAAAAAAGGCCTGCCGCCCTTTCTGCTGATTCACAGCACGACGGATGAACAGGTTTATTACCAACAGTCCGTTGTCATGCAGCGGCGAATGAAAGAGGCGGGCAATACTTGCGATCTGATCACCGTCGAGGGCGCAAAACATGGAATGGCCATCGTTACTCAATTCCCTGACACCAAAGTGCAGATGATCGCGTGGCTGAAAAAGACGCTGAAGCTGAAATGACAGCAGATGACCGAGATAGGTTGAACTATGCGACGATTAGGAATCACGACACTGTTATTTTTGAGCGCGATCTTCTCCGCGCCTTTTGCCGCCGAAGAACCGCCGACGGAATGGATTGATCCCGCCACCGGCCATCGCGTCATTCGTCTGTCGCGCGAAGCAGGCAGCGCCAGCTTGTATTTTCATCAGAACGCCTACACGGCAGATGGACAGAAGCTGATCATCACGACGCCGACCGGGCTTTCGACCATCCATCTGAAAACGCGCGTGATCGAACAGATCGTCGAAGGCCGCGTCAACGTGATTGTCACGGGCAGAAAGACCGGGCAGGTCTATTACGCCAAACGCACCGGGAACGAGACGATTATCTTCGCCACCGACCCGAACACCCGCGCGACAAAACAGATTGCCAAACTTCCGCGCGGCTCCGTTGCTTCGCTCAATGCGGATGAAACATTGCTGCTGGGCAGTTACACCGAAAGCAGCGAAACGCAGCGGGTAAATCAACCGGTGGGCCAACCCGTGGGCGTAACAGAAGGCAACGGGCAACGCCCGCAAGGCGAATGGGCAGCGCAAGCAGAAACAAAAGGCCCTGACGGCAAGCCGCTGACTTTTGCCGAACAGAAGGAAGTGCGACTGAACAGTCGTCTGGAACAGCGGCTGCCGATGGCGATCTTCACCGTCAACACGCAGACCGGCGAGATGAAGACGGTTCATCGCGCGACGGACTGGTTGAATCACCTGCAATTTTCGCCCACCGATCCCGGCTTGATTATGTTTTGCCACGAAGGCCCCTGGCACAAAGTGGATCGTATCTGGACGATTCGCACAGATGGAACCGGGTTGACCAAAGTCCACGCGCGGACGATGAACATGGAAATCGCCGGGCATGAGTTTTTCAATGCCGATGGCAAAACCATCTGGTATGACCTGCAAACGCCGCGCGGCGAAGATTTCTGGTTGGCTGGCTACGAACTGGCCACCGCCCGGCGTACCTGGTATCACCTCGAACGCGACGAATGGTCTGTGCATTTCAACGTTTCGCCCGATGGGAAGCTGTTTGCAGGCGACGGTGGCGATGACGAGATGGTTGCGCACGCCAAAGACGGCAAATGGATTTACCTGTTCCGTCCGCAAACCATCCCCGACGTGGCCGGGATCAAAGCGCCCAACGCCAAAGACCTGGTCAACCCCGGATTTTTCAAATCAGAGCGGCTGGTCAATATGGCCAAGCACGATTACCGCTTGGAACCGAACGTGACCTTTTCGCCGGATATGAAATGGATCATCTTCCGTTCGAATATGTTCGGCGCGACGCACGTTTTCGCCGTCGAAACTGAGAGGTCAAAGAGTTGATATTCGTGGCTGCTGAGCCAGTGCAGTTACTGATATTCATCAGCGAACCAACCCTGTTTTCAATGGAGGACAAAATGAACAAACTGTTGATCGCAGCAGCCGCGCTACTGCTCGTTTCATTTTCTGCATACGCCCAAGACGCCTCGAACTCACACGCCCATCATTCGATGGAAGCCAACACCTTCAACCCTCCGGGGCAGGATTGGGCCAAAGCGCGAGTGGATAAATCCCCGCGCCATCAGGAATGGGTCAAGGTCAAGCAGGGCAGCCGGAACGTCAATTCCTTCGTGGTCTATCCGGAAGTCAAAAACAAAGCGACCGCCGTCATCGTCATCCACGAAATTTTCGGGATGACCGATTGGGTGCGCAGCGTCGCCGATCAATTGGCCGAAGCCGGCTACATTGCCATCGCGCCCGATTTGCTTTCAGGCGCTGGGGAAAATGGCGGCGGTACAGAAGCGATTGCCGACCGTAGCAAGATTGGCCAAGTCATCCGCGATCTGCCCGCCGACCAAATCACCGCCGATCTGAACGCCGTCGCCGATTACGTCACCAAACTGCCCGCGGCCAATGGCAAACTGGTGGTGATGGGCTTCTGTTACGGCGGCGGCCAGACGTTCCGCTTCGCCACCAATCGGGCAAAGCTGAATGCCGCGCTAGCCTTTTACGGTACCGGCCCGGAAGACGCCGCGGCCATCGCCCGAATCAAAGCGCCGGTATACGGTTTTTACGGCGGCAACGACGCGCGCGTGAACGCGACTATCCCAAAGAGCACGGAGTTGATGAAGGCCGCTGGCAAAACGTATGAGCCGGTGACGTACGAAGGCGCGGGCCACGGCTTTATGCGTGCGGGCGAAGACCCTGCCAATACCGTCGAGGCAAACAAGAAGGCGCACGATCAAGCCTGGGTGCGCGTGAAGGAGATTCTCAAGAAGCTCTGAGCTTGAGATCGCCTTTTAACGCAAAGGATCAAAGGGACAAAAGGCATAATCAAATCAAGCCTTTGTTCCTTTAATCCTTTAGCGGTGGCAGGCGGTGGCGGTAACTGAACGATGCGCGCCGCGAAATGGAGGAGAAGCTATGTGGACTGACGAGAAACAACGGCAACTTGATGCGCTGCGGGAGAAGGAGTTCGCCGGAACGCTGACTGCGGACGAACAACAGCAACTCGAATCGCTCTTTGCTGAGATGGATCAAGAAGAAGCGGAAAGGCTGCGCCCGGCGCTGGAACAGATGAAGCAAGAGCATCAGCAAGACCAGACTGAGATTGCGCAATTGCAAAAGGAGAAGGCGCTGCTGGCAACGCTGGCTGCGCAAGAAGAGCAGTTGTTGCGTCGTGCCAAAGCCTTCTTGCAGGAAGTGCAAAGCGAGAAGGCGCGGTTGCGCGCCGAATATGAGAGCGCGCTGGCGGAATTGTCACGCGCCGCCTGAATCGCTAACCCCCAAACTTTATGATCAGCCGTGAACTTCGAGAAGCTGTGCGCCGCGCCTATAGGTTCAAACTTCTGCCCCTTTTACATTTCCCGTCCCGGAGGGACATTGGAGATTAGCCGGTGATGTAATCACCGGAACAAGCAACCACAACCGCCGCGCCCTGAAGGGGCGCAGGAAAGGAGTCGGGCGTTATGCCATCAACTCATCTCAGCCTGCATTACCATCTGATCTTCAGCACGAAAGACCGTGTGGCATATATGGGCAAAGATTGGCGTGACCGGCTGCATGCCTATATGGGCGGCATCGTGAGCGACTTGGGTGGCGTGCCAGAGGCCGTGGGCGGCATCGAAGATCACGTTCATCTGTTGGTCGGATTGCGCGCAACTCATCAATTGTCGGAGGTCTTGAAGGAGATCAAAGCCTCGTCGTCAAAGTGGGTGCATCAGGAATTGAAAAAGCCGCTCTTTTCGTGGCAAGAAGGGTATGGAGCGTTCACGGTCGGCGCGTCCCAACGCCAAACTATCAAGGATTACATCGCACGACAGGAAGAACATCATCAACGCAAGACATTCCAGGAAGAGTATCTGGAGTTTCTGAAAGCGTACGGCGTGGAGTACAACGAAAAGTATCTGTGGTGAGGTTCATTCCAGCGCCCCTTCAGGGCGCGCAAGTTTAACGCGCACGGTTTCCGGTGATTCCATCACCGGCTAATTTCCGTAGCGCCTCCGGCGCAAAGACTTTTGCGGAGATCAATGACGCAAGCTGGGAAGCGATGCGCACGTGAGGCTGATTGGATACGGTTATGCCGAAGCAGAAACAAGAGGGACAACTCGGTAAGACGCGGGGACTCCCGCCGGGCGTAAAGCTATTACGCACTCTCGAAGGGCAACGGGGAATTGTCCTGAGTGTCGCATTCGACCCGGAGGGACGGATGCTGGCCAGCGCGGGCAGTGGCGGGACATTAAAGCTGTGGGAAGTGGCCAGCGGCAATCTACTCTGTACCCTCGAAGGACATTCAGATTTTGTCGTGAGCGTTGCGTTTAATCCGCAGGGGCGAACGCTGGCCAGCGGAGGCCATGACGGCAAGGTGAAACTGTGGGAGGTGGCCAGCGGCAAACTGCTTCACAGGCTTGAAGGGCAACGGGGTATTGTCCTGAGTGTCGCATTCGACCCAGAGGGACGGTTGCTGGCCAGCGCGGGCAGTGGCGGGACGTTAAAGCTGTGGGAAGTGGCCAGCGGCAAGCTGCTCCACAGCTTTAAGGGACACAAAGGAACTATCTTTAGCACGTCATTCGATCCGCAAGGGCGGATGCTAGCTAGCGGGAGTGATGACAGGACGGTCATGCTCTGGGAAGTGGCCAGTGGCAAATTGCTCCGCACCCTCGATAAACACAAGAATTCTGTTTTGAGCGTCGTGTTCGATCCGCAAGGGCGGATGCTAGCTAGCGGGGGTGATGACAGGACGATCATGCTCTGGGAAGTGGCCAGCGGCAAATTGCTTCGCACCCTGGAAGGACATACTGGGAGCGTGGAAGCTGTCGCCTTCTCAGCGGATGGGCGACTCCTGGCCTCAAAAAGTAGAGACGGAACTTTGCGCCTCTGGAGTTGCGAGAGTTGGGAGACAATAGATGTCGTCATAGAGCCAACATTTGATGATTGGATCCCAGGCCTAGCATTCCATCCCAATCTGCCGATGCTAGCCGCATCTGGTTCAAAGCCAGGTGCGGACGCGATTGCGCGATCTAGAGTGATTCACCTCTATGAATTTGGTCTTGATGTTCTGCTCGGCAAAACAGCGAAAGAGGCGGTGCATCACACCACGGCCAAGATTGTCTTGGTGGGTGATTCGGGCGTGGGCAAGACGGGATTAGGCTGGCGCTTGGCGCACGGCGATTTCAAAGAACATGCCTCCACGCACGGCCAGCAATTCTGGGTGGTCAACGAACTCGGTACGCGCCGCCAAGACGGCACCGAGTGCGAAGCAGTTTTGTGGGATTTGGCGGGGCAGCCCGATTATCGGCTGACACACGCTCTGTTCCTGGACGATTCCGACCTCGCTCTCATTCTCTTCGATGCGACCGACAGCCGCGACCCACTGCATGGAGTGGAGTTTTGGTTGAAGCAATTGAAGGCTGGACAGGCTGCGCGTCCGTCGCAGAATGCCTGCCAGATGATTCTAGTCGGTGCGCGCACGGATCGTGGTGAAGCGCGTTTGACACAAGCGGAACTCGACGAATTCTGCCGCCAGCACAGCATCCTCGGCGGCTATCTGGCGACCAGCGCCAAAGACGGCATCGGGCTGGACGAATTGCTGCGACGGATGAAGGCGCAGATTCCGTGGGAGCAGAAGCCCGCGACAGTCACGACTCTCACCTTCAAACGCATCAAGGACTTTGTTCTGGGGCTGAAAGAAAATCCCGATCAGAAAGAAGTGATCGTCAGCCCCGAGGCGTTGCGCCAGCGATTGGAGCACACCGACGAGGCTTGGCAATTCACCGACGCCGAGATGATGACTGCTGTCGGGCATCTGGCCAATTACGGCTACGTGCATATGTTATGTACGTCGAAGGGCGAAGAGCGCATCCTGCTGGCGCCGGAAATGCTCAACAATCTGGCGTCGTCTTTCGTGCTGGAAGCGCGGCGCAATCCGAAGGGCTTGGGGTCACTGGAAGAGAAACGGCTGCTGGCGGGCGAATATCCATTCCGCGAATTGGAGAAGCTATCGGCGGAAGAGCGCGACGTGTTGCTGGATTCGGCGGCGCTGCTGTTTCTGGAACACAACGTCTGTTTCCGCGAAACCGATCCGTTGAACAACCACTCGTACCTGGTCTTCCCGGAACTGATCAACCTGAAAAAGCCCTTGCTGGAAGACGAGCAGGAGACCGAAGACGGCGCGGGCTATACGGTCAGCGGCGCGGTCGAAAACGTTTATGCGTCGCTGGTGGTGCTGCTGGGATACACGCAAACCTTCACGCGGACGAATCAATGGCAGAGTCAGGCGCGGTATGAAGTGGGCGATGGATTAATCAGCGGTTTTCGTCAGGACAGCAGTGACCGCGAGGGCGAACTCAATTTGGTTTTGTACTTCGGCACGAACATCGGCAAACCTGTGCGGTCGCTGTTTCAGGGATTGTTTGAAAGCTTCCTGGCGCGCCGCAACCTGAGCGTCTTTCGTTACGAACCGGTTGTCTGTGCCAACAAACATCCGGTCAATCGCGCGGTGGTGCGCGGTCGGTTGCGCGATGGGAAGGAATTTGCCTTCTGTGAAGAATGCGGCGACAAGGTGATGTTGCCGAAAGCCGACGAGCCAATTCAGTTGACGCAGACGGAACGTCGCAAGGTAGACGAGCAGCAATGGTTCGCCGCCCAGCGGTCACGGTTCGAGCAAGCAATCTTCCAAGTGATGTCTTACGTGGACGGCCAGCAGATGGCCAGGCCGGAATGCTTCATCAGCTATGCCTGGGGCGACTGGGAACAGGAACGCTGGGTGGAGCGCAGTCTGGCCACCGACCTGCAAAAGGCCGGCATCAGCGTGGTACTGGATCGGTGGGAGAACAACCGCGCTGGCAAGAGCGTGTCGCGCTTCGTAAATCGGATTGCCGAGTGTGACATTGTGATTCCCGTTGGCACGGCGCTCTATTTCGAGAAGTTCAAAAACAAAGTATCAAACACGGGCAGCGTGGTTGCCTCTGAAGTGGATTTGATCAGCCAGCGGTTGATGGGCACGGAAGACGAGAAGGAAACGGTGATGCCAATCCTGCGCTCGGGCGAGAAGAAAACCTCGCTGCCGCCGTTGATGTGGGATCGCGTGCATCGCGACTTCGGCAACGACCGAGCTTATTTCATCACGGCATTTGATTTCATCCTTGATTTGTACGGGATCGCTCACCGTGATTCGGCTGTGGCCGACTTGCGCGAGTCGCTGCGGGAGCATGATCTGCGGTAGGCGGTTTTTATGACGGAGGGTAATGCTATGTTTTCCACCAGAGGAAGAAATTACGGATTGATTGGCCTGGCTTTAATGGCAGGCTCGCTCGGATTGATCGGATATGTTCAGGCGCAATCAAACTCGTCAGTTCGTCAAAAGCCGGACAACACGGCGCAAGGCCCGTTCGAGCCGAACTGGGATTCCCTTAAGAAAAATTACAAGGTTCCGCAATGGTTCACGGACGGTAAGTTCGGCATCTTCATTCACTGGGGCTTGTATTCGATCCCGGCGCATCACAACGAATGGTACGCGAAACATATGTACAGCACGCCGGAGATCGCCCAATGGCACGTCGAACATTACGGGCCGCAGGATAAGTTTGGCTACAAGGATTTCATTCCGCTCTTCAAGGCTGAAAAATATGACCCCACCGCCTGGGCAGAATTGTTCAAACAAGCAGGCGCGAAATACGTTGTGCCCGTTGCCGAGCATCACGACGGGTTTGCAATGTATGACAGCGATTTGACCAAGTGGTGCGCGGGCAAGGTGGGGCCGAAGCGCGATCTGATTGGCGAACTGGCGCAGGCCGTGCGCAAGCGCGGCTTGGTCTTCGGCCTGTCAAGCCACCGGATGGAGCACCACACGTTTATGTATCCCACAGACTTGGCGCTCAACATCAAAACCGATCTATTCGACCCGGCCTACGCCGATTTTTACGGGCCGCCAGTGCCGGGTCATATGGACGACGGGAACGCACAGCCTGAGTTTCAGGCTGATTGGCTGGCGCGATGTCAGGAACTTGTGGACAAATATCAGCCGCAACTCGTCTACTTCGACAACGGCGTTAACGACAGAAACTATGACCCGGTGAAGTTGAAGTTCGCAGCGTATTACTACAATCGCGCGAAGCAGTGGAACAAAGAAGTTTCGATTGTCACCAAGAGCAATGCCTACTTGGCGGGCAGCATACGCGATTTTGAAAAAGATTTGCGAGGGCCGAAAAATTTGCTCAGCAATGCGCAGGTCTTTCAGATTGACGACGTAATCAGCAATCGGTCGTGGGGTTACGAAAGCACCATGACATATCGCAGCCCCGGTTCAATCATCAATGAATTGGCGGACACGGTCAGCAAGAACGGCAACCTGATGCTGAACATCTCCCCGATGGGCGATGGTTCGATTCCGGAAGGGCAGCAGAGTGTCTTGCGCCAGATTGGCAAATGGCTGAACGTGAATGGCGAAGCGATTTACGGCACGCGCGCCTGGACGAAGTTTGGCGAAGGTACTTCATATGACGCGCAGCTAGCGGGCGCTACGCCGCATGATGTGGCGCGCAAGCCCGCGACGCAGTCAGATCTTCGCTTTACGACGAAAGGCAACACGCTCTACGCTATTGCGCTGGCGTGGCCGGGCGCAGCGGTTGTTGTTAAATCGCTGGCGACCAGCAACGGCAAGGTCAAAAGTGTAAATCTGCTTGGCCATTCAGGCGCGCTGAAATTCACGCAGGACGAAACAGGTTTGCACATGATGCTGCCTGCGATGAAGCCACACGATTACGCCTGCGTTTTCAAAATCACCGGACTCAAACTGGAATAGAGGAATTCTTATGCATTCATCACGACGCATATTTTTTGTGGCCATTGCCTTAACGCTGCTTGGCATTATTGCTTCCGCGCAATCGCCAACCGCGAACGCGAAGCTGCCAACGCTCTTTCTGATCGGCGATTCAACAGTCAAAAACGGCGCGGGCGATGGCGCGAACAAACAGTGGGGATGGGGCGAACCGATTGTCGGGTATTTTGATTCGTCGAAGATCACCGTGCTTAATCGTGCACGCGGCGGTCGCAGCAGCCGCACCTTTTTGACCGAAGGATTGTGGGAGCAAGTCTTGTCAGCGATGAAGCCGGGCGATTTCGTGCTGATGCAGTTTGGGCACAATGACGGCGGGGCAATTAACGACGATTCCCGTGCGCGCGGCTCAATCAGAGGCACGGGCGAAGAAACCCAGGAGATTGACAACCTGCTGACCAAAAAACACGAAGTCGTTCACAGCTTCGGCTGGTATTTGCGCAAATACGTTGCCGACACCAAAGCCAAAGGCGCAACGCCGATACTCTGTTCGCCCATCCCCCGCAAGATTTGGAAAGACGGCAAAATTCCGCGCGATCAATATGGGCGATGGGCTGAAGAAGTGGCGAAGTCCGAAAAGGTCGCCTTCATTGATCTGAACGACATCATCGCGCGCCAGTATGAGGCGATGGGCGCAGAGAAGGTCGAGCCGCTGTTTGCTGACGAACACACGCACACCAGTTTGGCAGGGGCGGAAATCAATGCTGCCAGCGTCATCACGGGATTGAAAGCGCTGAAGCCGAATCCACTAGCCGCTTATTTTTCGGCGAAAGCTGCGACGGTGAATGTGCCGGAAGGTTCGGCAGGCCGCGTGAGTTACAAATTTGATTTTGGCGCGAAGGCGGCGGCAGGCGCTACGCAGGTTTCGTCGTCGTCGGTTTACGGCAAAGAAAGCGGCTACGGTTTTGAACCCGGCGCGAATGTGAAAAGTAATGACCGTGGTGTGACGAGCGATAAACCATTCTTCTTTTCCGTCGCCGTGCCTGAAGGCAATTACAGCGTCAGGTTGACGGTTGGCGATGCGAAGGAGGCAACCAGCACGACGGTCAAAGCGGAGTTGCGCCGGTTGATGCTGGAAAAAGTCGAAACCGCGCCCGGCAAATTTGCGACGCAGAGTTTTGTCGTCAATGTCCGAACGCCGCTGCTTGCTCAGGGCGGGGAAGTAAAACTGAAAGATCGCGAGAAAACTTCAGAATGGTGGGCGTGGGATGAAAAGCTGACGCTGGAATTCAACGGCGCGCATCCGGCCATCAGCGCGATTGAGATTACCAACGCCGATGTGCCGACGATCTTCCTGCTCGGCGATTCGACGGTCTGCGATCAGCCAGCGGAACCGTACAACAGTTGGGGACAGATGCTGACGCGCTTTTTTACGCCCGGTGTGGCCATTGCCAATCACGCCGAATCCGGCGAATCATTGAAAAGCTCGCTGGGCGCTCGGCGATTGGACAAAGTATTGAGCCTGATCAAACCTGGCGACTATCTCTTCATTCAGTACGGCCACAACGATATGAAAGAGAAAGGCGAAGGCGTCGGCGCATTCACGACGTACAAGGCTGACTTGAAGAAGTTCGTTGCCGAAGCGCGCAAACGCGGCGCAACGCCGGTTGTCGTGACGGCAATGAATCGCCGCACGTTCGACGCAGGCGGCAAGATCACCAACAGTCTGGGGGATTACCCCGAAGCCGTTCGCCAGGTGGCCAAAGAAGAGAACGTCGTGCTGATTGATCTGAACGCAATGAGCAAGGCATTGTACGAAGCCTTGGGGCCGGAAAAATCCGGCGTGCTTTTCAAAGAAGGCGACGGCACGCATCACAGCAACTATGGCAGCTACGAACTGGCCAAGTGTATTGTTGAAGGCATCAAAGCCAATCATCTGGACATCGCGAAATTTCTGGTCAAAGACGTGCCGTCGTTCGATCCGAACAAGCCCGATTCGCCGGACAAATTCAACGTGCCTGGCAGTCCGCGAAGCACCGGTGTCAAACCGCTGGGGAATTGAATCCATGAAGGCCGCTTACGGAATCGTTATTTTGATCGGCGTTGTGCTGTTATTCGGTCGTGCGCAGATTACCGAATCGTTGGCGCAGCAACCAGTGTCCACTTTGGCGGCTGCTGATGAAGCGGGCTTTGAGCGCATCTTCGACGGCAAGACGCTCAAAGGCTGGGAAGGCGATCCGAAATATTGGCGCGTCGAAAACGGCGCACTGGTCGGCGAGATCACGCCGGAAACCATCGTGAAGCAGAACACCTTCATCATCTGGCGCGGCGGCGTGACGCGCGATTTTGAATTGAAGGTGGAGTATCGCATCTCCGCGCGCGGCAACAGCGGAATCAATTACCGCAGCACTGAGGTGGCCGGCCAGCCGCTGGCGATGCGCGGGTATCAGGCTGATATTGATGGGCAGGATCGCAATGCAGGGAGCTTGCGCCACGCGGGGCAGAATTATGAAGAACGCGGGCGCACCTTTCTGGCGCGGCGCGGCGAGATGGTGAACATCGCAACCGGTAAGAAACCGGTTGTCACTGCTTCGCTGGGCGATCTGAAAGAGCTTGCCGCTTTCATCAAGAGTGACGATTGGAACGAATACCATCTGATTGCGCGCGGCAATTTGTTGATCCACATCTTGAACGGTCACGTGATGAGCATGGTGATAGACGACGATACTGAAAACCGCCGCTTCGACGGGCTGCTGGGCGTGCAGGTGCATGTCGGGCCGCCAATGAAAGTTGAATATCGCAACTTCCGTTTGAAACATTTATTGCTGGAAGCTGCCAACAAGAAACCATAGTAACTACTCTGGCCTCTTCGCCGCATCGCGGTGGCTGACCTTAGCCGTGGGCTTCACCCCATGTGCGCCAAGTTAAGGTCGTAAGTAATTGAGAAGAGATGGCAAACTGTGAGTGAACAAATCATCCTCGAAAGGAGAATCTCACAGATGTCATCTCTTCAAGAAGCAGATACCACTTTTGCGGA
>JBBQVH010000013.1:0-86289 GCA_038211695.1 Blastocatellia bacterium
AAAGAGATGTTCTAAATCGTGGTGCGCCCCAATCCCGGCGGTAATCGAACTAAGCGCCTGCCCCCAAGTATGCGGGCGCACCAATTTGATTTTTTATTTCTGGGTGACGCATTGCGTCGGGGACAACTGTTATGAAACGAATTACTGGCACCGTGTTGTTACTATTTTGCCTTGGGCTGATATTGTCAGGCAGCCCTGCTGCTTCGCAAACGAATCAACCCGCACCCAAGATCGGCCTTTTTGACGATCATCGAGACATCGGCACGGTCAAAATTCCCGGCTCCGCCGAATACGATGAAGCCAAGAAGAGCTACACTATCGCGGGCGGCGGCGAAAATATGTGGGCGACGGTGGATGCGTTTCATTACGTCTACAAGCGTGTTTCTGGCGATCTGTCACTGACGGCAGACATACAGATTCTTGGCACAGGCGGCAACGCGCATCGCAAAGGCGCGCTCATCATTCGTCAAAGCCTGGATGCCGATTCGCCCTATGCCGATGCGGCTTTGCACGGCGACGGGCTGACTTCGCTGCAATATCGCGAAGTCAAAGGTGGAGTGACGCGCGAGATTCAATCCAACATCAAAGGGCCAACTCGCTTGCAAATCGAAAAGCGTGGCGATTACGTCTGGATGTCCATTTCTCCAGCAGGGCAGTCGCTGCAATCGGCGGGCGGTTCGTTTCGCATTAAATTGACTGCGCCTTTTTATGTTGGCTTGGGCGTCTGCGCGCACGACAACAACGCCATCGAAAAAGCAGTCTTTTCAAACGTCGAATTAAAGCAGCGCCCCGCGCCGATCATTGAAAGCACACTGGAAACCATTGCCATCGCTTCCAAAGACCGCAAAGTCGTCTACACCAAACGCGAACACTTTGAAGCGCCCAACTGGTCGCGCGACGGCAAGTATTTTTTGTTCAACCAGGGCGGGCGAATGATGAAGCTTCCGGTCACTGGCGGCACGCCGCAAACGATAGACACTGGTTTTGCCACGCGCTGCAACAACGATCATGGCATTTCGCCAGATGGAAATTGGATGGCCATTAGCGATCAATCGCAGGAACAGCGCCGCTCAATGATCTATGTTTTGCCGATCGCAGGCGGCACGCCGCGGCGCATCACGTCGCTTTCGCCGTCGTACTGGCACGGCTGGTCGCCGGATGGAAAGACGCTGGTGTATTGCGCCGACCGCAACGGCAACTTTGATGTCTACAGTATTCCGTTCGAAGGTGGCGAAGAGAAGCGTCTGACCACGGCGAATGGTTTGGACGACGGACCGGAGTATTCGCCGGATGGCCAGTACATCTATTTCAATTCGGTGCGCACCGGCCTGATGCAAATCTGGCGGATGAAGCCTGATGGCAGCGAACAAACACAAATTACCAAAGACGATTACAACAACTGGTTTGCGCATCCTTCGCCGGATGGCAAATGGCTGGTCTTCGTTTCGTTTGAAAAAGACGTGGAAGGGCATCCGGCTAATAAAGACGTGACCTTGCGCCTGATGCCCCTGACTCCATCTGGTGCTGGCGGCGAGATTCAAGTGTTGGCCAAACTCTTCGGCGGGCAGGGAACGATTAATGTGCCTTCGTGGTCGCCGGACAGCAAACAGTTGGCGTTTGTTAGCTACCGACTAATCGAACAGTAGTGAGGATTCAGTAGTGCGCTTGCTCAAGCTTACGTTTCTGATCGTATTTGTGTCTGCCTTTTTGGCGCTTTTGCTGCCGGCCAGCCGTGCGCAGAAGGCAGAGAGTGCCGCTGGTTTTGAAAAATCCGTCCTGCCCTTCATCACCAAACACTGCTCCGATTGTCATAACGCGGAGCAGAAATCCGGCGGTTTGAATTTGGAAGTTTTCAGGACGGCGGATTCCGTCACGCAACAGCGCGATGTCTGGGATCTGGTTGTGCAAAAGGTGCGCGCGGGAGAAATGCCGCCCAAAGGCATGCCGCGTCCTGACAAAGCTTCCATCGAAGCCGTTACGCAATGGATCGAACAGGAACTTGAGAAGGCAGACCGATTGGCCAAGCCTGATCCTGGCCGAGTGACAGCCCGCCGATTGAATCGCGCCGAATACAACAACACTGTGCGCGATTTACTTGGCGTAGACATCGAACCGGCAAACGATTTTCCGCAGGACGATTCGGCGCATGGGTTCGACAACATCGCCGACGCGCTCTCGCTCTCGCCGACGCTGATGGAAAAATATATGGCGGCGGCGGAGAAGGTTGCGCGCCTTGCAGTCTTTGGCCCCGAAGTGAAATCAGCCAGCATCCGCATAGAACCTACACGCCCGCGCCGCATGGAAACCAATCCGATCCAAATCACGCAACCGTCTTTCTATACGATGAAGGATTACGACGTGACTGGGTTGGCGCAGCCTGGTTCGTATCACCTGACGCATCGTTTTCCAGCGACAGGCGAATACCTGTTGCGTGTGCGTGCTGACGGCGCGAAACCGCCCGGCTCCGAACCGCAAATGCTTGATCTGTGGATGGACGGCAAAATCCTGAAAAGCTTTGAAGTGCCGAACAAAGTCACGGCGACCAACGAACGGTTGCCGGTGTTCATGGAAATCCGCACAGAAGTGACGGCAGGCGCGCATCAAATGATCGCAGCGTTCCCTCGTCTTTACGATGGTTTGCCGCTCTCATTCAATGGGCCAAATCCTTCAACGCGTCCTCAGCCGACACCTGATGCCAATCGCTTCCCGCCGCTGCCCGCCGACGCCACGCCGGAGCAAGTCAAACAGCGCGCAGCCCAACTCGAACGCTTTCGCAATCGAAAGCCTACGTTTGAAGGCATGGCGGTGGCAGAGCTTGAAATTATCGGACCGGCTTCATACACCAAAGGCCCATCGAAAGAATCTATTCAGCGGCTTTACACCTGCGGTCAGCCGAGCGCGAAATTGACGCCAGGTTGTGAGCGCAAGATTGTTGCTGATCTGGCGCATCGCGCGTTCCGACGTCCGGTCGAAGCCACTGAACTCAGCGGCTTGCTTGCGATTCTGAATCAAGCACAACAACGCGGACGCAGCTTTGAACAAGGGCTGGCGCTGGTCGTGCAAACCGTTTTGGTTTCGCCCGATCTCCTCTTCCGCATCGAAAAGGAACGCAGCCAGCCGAGCGCGATGGCGTCTTATCGCCTCAGTGCTCACGAACTGGCCACGCGGCTGTCTTACTTTTTGTGGAGCAGCATGCCGGACGATGAATTGCTGCGGGCTGCTGACACAGGCGCATTGCTCAGACCGGCAATGCTGGCCACGCAAGTCAAACGGATGTTGAAAGACCCGAAAGCTTCTGCGCTATCTGAAAATTTCGTTGGGCAATGGCTGGAGATTCGGCGCCTTGAATCGGTCAAACCAGACCGTGACCGCTTCCCTGATTTTGATGATTACCTGCGCGATTCGATGTTGAAGGAAACGGAAGTTTTCTTTCAACACCTGATGCTGGAAGACCGCAGCGTGCTTGATCTGATTGATGGAAACTACACGTTCATGAATGAACGGCTGGCGCGCCATTACGGTATCAAAACTGTGCGCGGCGCTGAGTTTCGCAAAGTGGATTTGACCGGCACGGGGCGCAGCGGAATCCTGACGCAAGCCAGCGTGTTGACCGTGTCGTCTTATGGCAATCGCACCTCGCCGGTATTGCGCGGCAAATGGATTTTGGAAAATCTGTTGAATACGCCGCCGCCGCCGCCGCCGCCTGTGCCTGCGCTGGATGAAGCGGCGCTGGGCGTAACAGGCACGTTGCGACAACAACTGGAAAAGCATCGGGAAAGTCCGATATGCGCTTCGTGCCACGCCAAGATGGATCCGCTGGGGTTTGCGCTGGAAAATTACGACGCTGTCGGCGCGTGGCGTACCAAAGACGGCAACTTTCCAATTGATTCTTCCGGTGCATTGCCCGATGGACGCACGCTCAAAGGCGCACTGGATTTGCTTGCCGTGCTTAAAGCAGACCGCAATACTTTCACCGAAGCACTGGCCACTAAGTTGTTGACTTATGCTCTTGGACGCGGCGTCGAACGCCACGACCGTGCAGCGGTCAAACAAATTGCGGCGAAGACGGCTGCGCAACAATATCGTTTTTCAAGTTTGGTGTTAGAGATCGTCAATAGCTTGCCGTTTCAACGGCGTAAAGGCGAGGCTGCAAAATCGTAGCGACAAACACTTGCTTCGCCGTTTGGCGAAGCCTACGCTAAGGTTTCAGAAAAGGAGCAAAAGCCATGACCACAAAACTACGCCGACAAAAGAGTCCGCAGACGAAGCCTGCAAGGCCAGCACGACCGTCATTGCTGAGTGCTGAAAGCTGGCGCGTGGCTCGCAAAGGGGTGAAGCTTTATCAAACAAAGCTAAAAGAGATACTGGAACCGGCTTATACGGGAATGTTCGCCGCCATCGAAGTTGACTCCGGAGACTACTTTTTGGGCGCTCGGATTGGTGAAGCCATTGGCAAAGCCAGAGAGCAATACTCTGATAAGCAATTCTACATCGTAAGAATCGGCTTTCGTGCGGCTGTCAAATTGAGAAGCCCTAGATCGTTATGAAACAAGTGCAAGGTTGGTGGTCTGACGATCTCTCGCCATACATCGAGTTACTCACGCCAAATGGTGAACATTTTGATTTGGTGGTTGATTCCGGATTCAATGGAGAACTTATGCTTCCGGTGTCACTTATTACCAAGCTTGGGCTAAGGGAAGAAGGACCGATACAAACCGAATTGGCTGATGGCTCGACTGTATGGACCAAGCTCTATGCCGGTGAGATTCTCTGGTTCGGCCAACGAAAGCAGGTCTGGATACAAGCCACCAATTCCGATGAAGGTTTGCTCGGCACCGAATTGTTTCAAGGCTGTAAAGTCGAATTAGACCCGGACGCCGACCGTGTCGTCTTTCGCAAAAAATCGTCAAGACGTAAACGAGGATCAACAAAATGATTATTACCAAAACACACTTGCCACGTCGCACCTTTTTGAAAGGCGCGGGCGTCACGTTGGCGTTGCCCTTGCTTGACGCGATGACGCCCGCATTGGCAACGGCCGCTGAGAAAACCAAAGCGCCAACCCGGCTGCTATTTTGCGCCGTTCCCAACGGCATTGAGATGAAAGCCTGGAAGCCGCAAGGCACGGGCAAAGATTTTGAATTCACGCGCATCTTGAAACCGCTGGAACCATTTCGCGAAGACATGTTGATCTTGTCAGGCTTGGCGCATCGCACCGGCATGACCAAAGAAGCTGGCGATCACGCGCGCGCGGGCGGCAATTATTTGACCGGCGTCCACCCCAAACGGACAACCGGCGCGGACATCGAAGTCGGCATTTCCGTAGATCAAGTCGCTGCCAAAGCCATTGGCAATCAAACACGGCTGGCTTCGCTCGAACTCGGTTGCGAAGCGACGCGCATGGTGGGTAGTTGCGACGCGGGGTATAGCTGCGCTTATCAAAACAGCATGGCCTGGCGCACGCCTTCGACGCCGATGCCGCCGGAGATCAATCCGCGTCAGGTGTTTGAACGTTTATATGGCAGTCTTGAAACCAGTCTTGATCCGAAAGCCCAAGCCGCGCTGAACGAAGACCGCCGGAGCGTGCTTGATTACGTCAACGCGCGGACGAAAAAACTGGTCAGCACACTGGGCGCAAATGACCGCCGTAAGATAGACGAATACCTGACCGCCATTCGCGAAATTGAAAAACGCATCGCGCGCCTCGAAGTCGACAATCGCCAATTGACGCCCGAAATCGAAAAGCCGAACGGCATTCCTACGAACTTTGCCGAACACGTGCGGCTGATGCATGACCTGTTGGTCGTAGCCTTTCAATCCGACCTCACGCGCATTTCGACCATGCTGTACAGCCGCGAAGGTAGCAATCGCGCTTATCCCGAATTAGGTTTCACCGACGGTCACCATCCGATCACACATCACCGCTACTTGCCCGACTTGGTCGAAAAAGTGACGAAGATCAATTGCTACCACCTGGAACAATTCGCCTATTTCATCGGCAAGCTGAAAGCGATCGAAGAAGGCGATGGCACACTGCTGGATCATTGCATCATCACTTATGGCAGCAGCCATAGCGACGGAAACCGTCACTCACACGTAGACTTGCCTTTGATTGTAATGGGACAGGGCAATGGCAAACTGAACACCGGACGGCACATCGTTTATCCTGAAACGCCGATGACAAATCTGTTCCTGACATTGCTTGACAAAATGGGTGTACCGACTGAAAAGCTTGGTGACAGCACCGGCAAACTTGAACAACTAAACATCTGAGTTCAGACCGCTGAAGACAAGGAGCTTCCATGAAATATCTATTCGTCGCGCAAATCGTATTACTAGGTGCGCTAAGTTTTATTGCTGCACCGCTCATAGCGCGTCAGGCTGCGCAGAGCGCCAAAGTCACACCGTTGCTGACGAAGGATTTGATTGGAGCAGAAGGCAAAGAAGCCACGATGCTGACGGTCGAATATGCTCCGGGCGCTGTATCCGCAAAACATCGGCACAACGCCAATACGTTTGTGTATGTGCTGGAAGGTTCAATTCTCATGCAAGTCGAAGGCGGCAAGGAAGTCACTCTCGGGCCCGGCCAGACTTTTTACGAATCTCCGTCTGACGTTCACGCTGTATCAAGGAACGCGAGCAACACCCAACCCGCCAAATTTCTGGTTTTTTTTGTGAAGGACAAGGGGACGCCGGCATCTGTTCCTGTGAAATGAGCAGCAGCGCCGTATAACCTTTCGGGAGCAACAATGAGATTTACAGTTCGCAGTTTCACTTGCGTCTTTCTGTTGTCGTGTTGCATTGCGTTTGTTTGCTTTGCCGACAAACCAAGCTTCCGTCTCATCGAACTCTGGCCAAACGGCGCACCGGGAGCGACGGGCACGAGCGACGAAGACAAACCGGCGATCATTCCAATACTGCCCGATGCAGCCAAAGCTACAGGCGCAGCGATTCTGGTGTGTCCGGGCGGTGGTTTTATGACGCGAGCGACCGACTTTGAAGGCGTGCTGGTGTCCAACTGGCTGAAAGAACGCGGCATCGCCAGCTTCATTTTACGGTACCGCATTCGCCCGATGTACCAACGCAAAGACTGGCTGGCGGACGCCCAACGCGCGATGCAGCACATTCGCGCTCACGCCCGGGAGTTCCACATAGCGCCCAATCGCATCGGCATCATCGGATTTTCGGCGGGTGCTGATTTGGCTTACGACGCATCTTTGAACTCCTTGCCCGTGAATCCGGAAGCCGCCGAAGCCGTCGAGCGAGTGCCAAGCCGCCCGGATTTTCAGATCTTGGTTTATGGCGCTTCGCCGCTAAGGCCCGCGACCGAGCCTGCCAAGATGGCTGCGCTGCCGCCTGCATTTATGTTTTGCACGATGGAAGATATGAGCCACGTGCGCGGAATGTCTGCGCTTTACGGCGATATGATTCAGGCGAAAGTTCCGGTCGAAGCCCACTTCTTTCAAAACGGCGAACACGGCGTGGGCTTTGCGCTGGGCGATCCGGTCTTGGGCGAATATCCAGGGCTGATGCATCGTTGGTTGACGCAAGGTGGCTGGCTGACTGACAAGCCGCGCCTAGCGTTGACGGGTGTAGTCAAATTGGATGGCGAAGGGCTTGGACGCGGTATCGTGACATTGACACCGGTCGGTAATCCCAACGAGCCTTCAGTGACGGCTTACATCACGAACGCTCACACCAACGCGCTGGGTTCATTTATTGTTGATCAGAAGCAAGGACCGGTGGCCGGTAAATATCGCGTCGAAGTGCGGCAGGACTCCATGCGCTGGCTGAGCAATTCGCGCGACCCGGTGATGATCAAGATGCAAGCCAAACAGCGCGACCGCACGCTGACCGAAGCCGATCAAAAAGAATGGGCTGAACACGCGCGCAAACGCGACCTTTCGCCGAGCATCGAAAATCAGCGCGTATTTAGCCGCCAACACCTGAAAGATAAAAACGATTACATCGTCGAAATTAAGCCCGGCGCAAACACGCTTATCCTGGAAGTTTTTAGCCGCTGATCAGCGGTAATGTTTGTAAGGTTTGTATTCAATCTTGAGCAGAACAATCAAGAAAGGAACCCTGTATGAAAACAACGCGAAGAGAAATCATTCAGGTCATTGGCGCTGCGGCAATTGTTCCAACTGCTTCGCAGGGCACGTTCGCCGATACGAAGGTGCAGCAGGCTGTGGATGCCTTGGTTCGACAAGGCGCCATGATCCTGACGAAAGCGGATTCCGGCGGGGCAAAGGTGGTCGAGGTGAAGCTCTTGGGCAAGAAATTTGATAATGGCGCGATGGAGCATCTACGGTTCTTTCCCGCGTTGGAGACATTGCGGTGCATTGACGCGCAAGTTGATGACACGTTTGTTAAGCAGCTTGAGAAGTTTCCGCGACTCCGTGTGCTGGGGTTCTTCAATGCCCCGATTACCGACGCGGGGCTGGCGGCGCTGGCCGATTCTAAACTGTCGGGCGAATTGCGGCAGCTGCTGCTGGGAAGAACCAGGATCACCGACCTGGGCTTGAAGTCCATTGCCAGGCTGCCGCGACTCTACCTGCTGGAATTGTCGGGGACGAAGGTGACCGACGCTGGTATTAACGAACTCTCTCAACTCGCTCCCCTAAAGGTGCTGCGCTTTCGCGGAACGGCAGTGAGCGATCAGGGAATCGCACAATTGGGAAAACTCAGCAAGTTGATGCTTCTTTCGGTCGGCGGTTCGCGCGTCACCTCGGCAGGCATCGCCGAGTTGCGCAAACAGATACCAGGACTGGTCGTGACCGATGAGGAAATCACCCTGAGCGTTGAAGAACGATGATGGCCAGGGGATGCGTATTGAACGCATCGGCAAACCAGGGAAACCCCATATGAAAACTACGCGCAGAGAGATCATCAAAGCTGTTGGTGCTTCCGCTTTGCTCGCCCCGACGATCACCGCCACACAAAAGAGTTCGTGGTCGCCCGCTGAAAACGGCACACCCAAAATCTGCCTGGGCGTCCGCCCTGATATTGACGAAGCAGGGATGCGCCGCGTTAAACAGATCGGCGTGAATTACGTGCTGATGGGCGGGCCGCCGATTCCCTGGACAGAAGCCGATGTGCGCGAACGGATCAACAAGTTCAAGGCAGGCGGGCTGACACTGTGCAATATGATGATCGGCGGTTTTCCCAACACGCTTTATGGAAAGCCGGGGCGCGATGAAGAAATCGAAAAAGTCAGGCAATCCATTCGCGCCGCTGGTAAAGCCGGCTTGCCCGTCGTTGAATACAACTTTTACGCGCATCGCATTGTGGAAGGCTATTACGAAGAGCTGGGCCGCGCGGGCGCGGGGCTGACGGCCTTCGATTACGACAAGATCAAAGACCTGCCGCCTCTGCCCGAAGAAGGCGCGCATACGCTAGATGAGATGTGGGCGAACGTGACTTATTTTCTGAAAGCGATCATTCCGGTTGCCGTTGAAGCAGGCGTGCGGATGGCGCTGCACCCGAACGATCCGCCAGCACCGATCAGCCGCGGTTCAGGACAGATTATGTCTACGCTGGCCGGATGGAAGCGGCTGGTAGACATTGTCAAAAGCCCCGCCAACGGCATCACTTTCGATTGCGGCGTGACGCGCGAACTCGGCGAAGACCCGGTGACGGTGGCAAATTATTTCGGCGCGCGCGATTGCATCAATCACGTCCATTACCGCAATGTCATCGTCCGCAAACCGTATGAGAAATACACCGAAGTCTTCATTGATGAAGGCCAGGTGGATATGTTTGCCGTGATGCGGGAACTGGTGCGGTTGAAATATTCGCGAGGCCTTTACCCCGAACATCCCCGCGCGATTGATTACGACCGCGAACGCGAAGGTGGCATCATCGGGCAGTATGCCAAGGCGGGCGGCGGCGGCTTCAGCGGCGAGATTTACAACGTGGGCTACACGAAGGCGATGTTGCAGGCGGCGTTGGCTAAGTGACGGCCAAACGAGGTCGTCTAATTTAGTATCAGGTTTTCGTTCTATCTCCCTCAAAGTACAAATACCTAATGCAAATACAAACACTTGGTCTTGTGCTCATGTCATTTGCCATCCTTCAATATGGCCTAGTGCCGCTGATCGCGGACCTAAACACCACACATGCTCTTAATCCAGAGTGGCCACTGCATGCTCGCTTTCATGTGGTTACACCGGCGCTCACCGGCGCTGCCATCGCTGGGGTCGCATTGTTTTTACTCTGGACGCCACACCTCGAACGCCGTGTTGGTGTTTGCCTGGCAGTAGTGCTTAGTTGCTGCGTACTATGCGCGTTCTTTGTCAGCGCCTTGTTTCGATCGTTTTACGGCGGAGCGCTGAGCGATGCCGAAGGCGGTATTCCCAAAGCGCGAGGAATTGATCTAAATACCCTGAACTTTGGTTCTGCGGGTGTACTGCTAGCGGCAGGCCGGTTGCTGTTGCTGTGAAGGGCGCAACCTCACTTGGGTGTTATGACTACTACTATTCGACTATACAAACACGAAGCAATTCTCGCTAATCCACTATGAAACGACGACACTTTATTCAAACACTCGCTGCTGCGCCCGCGATTGCGGTACCAGCTTCCATTGAACCGCTCGCGCAAACCCCGGCTGGCGCACAGCGCCCGCAGGAAGAAGCGCCGAAGCTGGAATTCGCTTCGCTAGATGTGGCGGGGGAAACGATGCCACGCTTTTTCAACGCCCAACAATTCTCCGCGCTCAAGAAATTGAGCGACATTCTGTTGCCGCCGCTGAATGGGATGCCGGGCGCGCTGGATGTGGGAGCGCCGGAGTTCCTGGATTTCCTGATTAGCAAATCTCCCGCCGACCGCCAGCAGCTTTACACTGCTGGACTGAACACGCTGAACGCGCAGGCGACGAAGCGGTTCAACAAACCATTTGCCGATGTCAGCGAAGCGCAAGTTGCGGAGCTGCTCGCGCCGTTACGTCAGCCGTGGACATACGAGTCGCCTGCCGACCCATTCGCCCGCTTCCTGCGCGAAGCGAAGCAGGACGTAAGGACGGCGACAATGAATTCGCGCGAATACGCGACCGCTGGCTCCACTGGTGGACGTCGCGGCGGTGGCATCGGGCAGTATTGGTATCCGATTGATTGATCGATACGGTACCGCGCGCGTGAGCAAGCGGTGCTTTTGTTTGCGATCAATTGTGCGCCAACTTAGGTCTCCGCTTGCTCACGCGCGCGGTACCGTACCGTTGGCATCTCCTTTCGCACTCATTCAAATCATCATGGCTGAAAAAGAATACGACGTTTTGATTGTTGGCTCCGGCGCGTCCGGAGGCATGGCGGCACACACACTGACGCAAAAAGGCTTGAAGTGCCTGATGCTGGAAGCCGGCGCGGGGATTGATTTCAACCGCCAGCGTGGGCTGAAGCCCGTGTATGAACTGCCGTATCGCGGATTCGGCAAACCGGGCAAGCTGTCGCACGTGGTGCAGGCGAACGAATTCAACGCCAACCAGTGGGTGGACGAACAACAGGTACCCTACACGCACGATCCGAAAGAGCCGTACAACTGGGTGCGCGTGCGGATGATTGGCGGCAAGTCGCTGTTTTGGGCGCGGATGTCATACCGGCTGAGCGATTACGAATTCAAAGCCAAAGACCACGATGGATTCGGCGACAACTGGCCGATCAGCTACGCGGAGCTTTCGCCGTTTTACGATCGGGTTGATCCGATCTTCCGCGTGTCGGGCCGCAAAGAAGGGTTGGCGCAATTGCCTGATGGTCTGTTCGTGGAAGACAAGTCGCCCGATGCAGGCGCTGTCCAGCGCATCGGAGAGGCAGGGAAGTCCCGTGGAATGACGATCACGAAGATTCGCCGTTCGTTGGGCAATGGACAGTTTGCCAGTTCGCCACATCTGTTGCTGCCCGCCGCGCAAGCCACAGGCAATCTGACTATCGTGCCAAATGCGGTGGTGCGCGAAATCACGACTGACAAGAAGACAGGCCTGGCTAACGGCGTCAATTTTGTAGATCGCCAATCTGGCCGCGAACTGCACGCGAAGGCAAAAGTGGTTGTTGTCGGCGCGTCTTGTTTAGAAAGCACACGGCTGCTGCTGAATTCCAAGATCGCTAATTCCAGCGGCGTGCTGGGCCATTATCTGCACGATCAGTTTTATATCTCGAATGGCGTGTTGGCCGTCGTGCCCGAAGCCAAAGACGGCAAGGCACCGCGCGGATTGATGGGCGGCGCGGGTTACATTCCGCGCTTCCGCAATCTGAAGGACTCAAAAACGAAGCAGAAGAACTTCCTGCGCGGTTATGCCTGCGACTTGTATCCGGGCGCGACGCCCGATGCGAAATACTTTCCAAGCTGGGGCGCGGAACTGCAAAAACAACTGGACAGCCATCGCGGTGCTGGGATCGGTACAACGATCATGGGCGAAGTGCTACCACGTTTTGAAAACCACGTGAAGCTGGATCCGAAGATTACAGACGCGTGGGGCATTCCGGTGCTGAACATTCATTGCCACTACACCGACAACGAATTCAACATGGCCAAAGATGCCGTGGATACGATCAGCGAGGTTTGTCACGAAGCGGGATTTGAAGTGCTGAATGCGAATGACAAGATGTATCCGCCGGGGTACAGCATTCATGAAGTCGGCACCTGCCGCATGGGCGATAATCCGAAAACCAGCGTGCTGAACAAGTGGAACCAGAGCCACGATATCAAAAATTTGTTTGTGGTGGATGGCAGCAGCTTCGTCACCGGCGGTTCGCAAAATCCGACGATGACGATTCTGGCGCTTTCGATGCGGGCGTCGGAGTACCTAGCCGAACAGATGCGCAAAGGGGATTTGTGAAACGTGTAAAAACCATTTTGCTGCTTTGTTGTTTGGTGGCTGGTTGTTTGTTGATCGCGGTCGCGCAGTCAAAGCCTGCGGCGGAACAGCCGATTCCATTCAGCCACAAACAGCACGCGGGCAAGCTGGAGTTGAAATGCGCAACCTGTCACAAGAATCCCGATCCGGGCGAGCGGATGGGATTGGCAACAGCACCGCTGTGCATGCAATGCCACGAAGACGTGAAGGCTGACAGCCCGGCGATTCAGAAGCTGGCTTCATTCGCCAAAGACAAGCGCGAAATCAAATGGGCCCGCGTCTATGAAATTCCCAGCTACGTGTTTTTCAGCCATCGTGCGCATACAACGGCGGGCAGCAGCTGTGCGGACTGTCACGGCGAAGTCAAAGAATTGGAGCAGATGACGCGTTTGAAAGAAGTCAATATGGCCAGTTGCGTGAACTGTCACCAGGCCAAAGGCGCAAGCTTTGATTGCACCTTTTGCCACGAAAAAATGAATTGAATTCCAATCGAAAAGGTATCCAACAATGAGCAACCAACAAACAAACACTTCGCTTTCCCGCCGGTCGTTCCTGACGCTGGCCGCATCGGCTTCAGCGGCATCGCTCGCATTCAGTTCGTTCCCGGCATTTGCTGCCAAGCGCGTTCCGGTTGGCTTGGAGCTTTATTCCGTGCGCGACGAACTAGCCAAAGATCTGCCGGGAACGGTTCGTGCTGTAGCAAAGATGGGCTACGAAGTCGTCGAATTCTTTTCGCCCTACTATCAGTGGACGCCCGAATACGCGAAGGAGGTCCGCAAGCTGCTGGATGATCTGAAGATCAAATGTCTTTCCACGCACAACGGCGCGAACGCCTTCACGCCCGAAGGCATCGGCAAAGCAATTGAGTTGAATCAGATTCTCGGTTCAAAGACCATCGTGATGGCCAGCGCCGGTCGCGTGACGGGAATTGATGGATGGAAAGGTGTCGCCGAACGGCTGACCGTAGCATCAGAGAAACTGAAACCGCTGGGCATGCGCGCGGGCTTCCACAATCACAAGTCGGAGTTTGTCTTGCTGGAAGGCAAGCGCCCGATGGAAGTGCTGGCTGAGGGCACGCCGAAAGACGTCACGCTGCAACTGGACGTGGGCACCTGCGTGGAAGCCGGAATTGATCCCATCGCCTGGATCAAAGCCAATCCGGGCCGTATCCGTTCGCTTCACTGCAAAGATTGGGCGGCGGGTGATGAAAAAGAGAACAAGGGATACCGTGTGCTTTTTGCCGAAGGTGCTTCGCCCTGGAAGAAGATTTTCGAGGCGGCGGAAAAAAGCGGCGGCGTGGAGTATTACCTGATCGAACAGGAAGGCAGCCGCTTTTCTTCAATGGAAACAGCCCAACGCTGTCTGGCCACGTATAAGAAAATGAGAAGCTAGATGAAATCGAGGCCGGAATTTCCGTCACAAAACAGCATAGGAATCGAATCGGTGAAGCAGCGCGTGAATGCTGTAGACCTGCTGCGCGGCGTCGTGATGGTCATTATGCTGCTAGATCACACGCGCGAATTCATTCATCGTGAGGTGCTGAATTTCGAACCGACCGACCTGACCAAAACGAATGTCCTGCTTTTTTTCACTCGCTGGATCACTCACTTTTGCGCGCCGGTGTTTGTGTTTCTGGCCGGGACGGGTGCGTTTCTGCAAGGCGCGCGCGGTAAAAGCAAAGCGGAGTTGTCGAAATTCCTGGTTACGCGTGGCCTGTGGTTGATCCTGTTGGAACTCACCATCATCCGGGTGATCGTCTGGTTCAATGTGGATTATCACTTCGCGTTGATGTTGCAGGTGATTTGGGCAATTGGCATTTCGATGATTGTGCTCGCCTGCTTGATTCATCTGCCGTTGCGTACGATTGCAATTATCAGCATTGCGATGATCGCGCTGCATAACGTGCTTGATCTGTTTCGCATCAAGCCAGTCAGCCCTGGCACGGCGGGGCCTGGATTCTGGGCCTCTATCTGGATGGTGCTGCATCAATCGGGCATCATCTTCTTTACGCCGACGATTCACGGTTTGGTGCTATACCCATTGATTCCCTGGATCGGAGTGTTGGCTGCCGGGTATTGCTTCGGCGCGGTTTACCAATGGGAGCCGGAGCGGCGGCAACGATTTCTGCTTAAACTGGGCGGCGGAATGCTGATTGGATTTGTTGTGCTGCGCGCCATCAATTTTTACGGCGATCCCAGCCGATGGCACGTGCAGAAGAACGCCATCTTCACGCTGCTGTCTTTCCTGAACGTGTCGAAGTACCCGCCTTCACTGCTGTTCCTGTTGCTGACGCTGGGCGCAGGGATTCTGGCGCTGCCGTGGTTTGAGCGAATGGAGCAAGGCTGGCTGTCGCGCATCTTCATCACCTTTGGCCGCGTGCCGTTGTTGTTTTACGTTGGGCAATGGATCACCGCGCACGCGCTGGCGATTCTGGCAGGAGTTTTGGCCGGACAGCCCCTTGGCTGGTTATTTACAGGCTTGCTGGATCGTCCCTCGCCGAATCCTGGCAATCTGGGCTTTTCGCTGTGGGTGGTTTATGTGTGCTGGTTTTTGGGATTGCTGTTGTTGTACCCAATCTGCCGATGGTTTGCGGGAGTGAAACAGCAACGGCGGGATTGGTGGCTGAGTTATCTATGAAGACAAATCGCCAGCCTGACCAGCCTGACCAGCCTGACCAGCCTGACCAGCCTGACCAGCCTGACCAGCCTGACCAGCCTGACCAGCCTGAGATGATGGAGTGCTTGCTAAAAGCGATACTTGATGACGATCGTTCTAAGGTCAAAGAGTTGCTTAAGAACGATCCCGCGCTCGCCGCGGGCGTCGTCAGCAAACCCAGGCTTTACGAATCAGGAATCGCTCACTGGCTTTACGCGGGAGATACGGCATTGCATCTTGCTGCTGCGGGCTACCGGGTTGAAATCGCCCAACTTTTATTGGCTGCCGGTGCCAGCCCGAATGCTGTCGGGAATCGTCGCCGGAGCAGGCCGCTGCATTATGCGGCGGATGGCTACATCATCAGCCCGGCCTGGGATGAAAAACGGCAAGTGAAGATGATTCAATGCCTGTTGGATGGGGGCGCTGAGATTGATGCGCAGGATATGAATGGAGCGACACCTCTTCACCGAGCGGTGCGCACGCGTTGCGCCGCTGCTGTGCAATACCTGCTCAAAGCAGGATGTGATCCATTGATCAAAAATTGCCCCGGCTCTACGCCATTCCATCTTGCTGTGCAAAACACCGGTCGCGGTGGAAGCGGCGCGGAAGAGGCAAAGGCCGCTCAGCGAACTATTATCGAAACATTTCTTTCTTTGGGCTTGAGCACCAATCTCAAAGATGGGAACGGCAAGTCCGTGCTGGATTGGGCCAAGAGCGATTGGATACGAGAGATGCTGAAATCGTTATGACATAAGCAGCCTGGGTACGCACGCGTCCTCGCGTGCAGTGCTCGCCAGACGACTGCACGCGGGGACGCGTGCGTACCCAGGCTTTTCCAAGGAGTCTTCAAATGAGAAAAGCGATGATGTTTGCCATCAGTTTAGTGTGCGCGGGAGCAGCAGTGATGACTTTCGCACAGAATCCCCCGCAGCAAACGCCCCCTGCACAACCAAGCTCCAGAGGCAACAATCAGCCGCCGCCAATGCCGCCTGGCCCGAATCCGAATTCTCAATATCGGCTGGGGCCGGATTCGCTGCCGCAGGAAGGCGTCCCGAAAGGCGAAATTCGCGGGCCGTACACGCTGCCCAGCACCAGCGGCGCTTACCCCGGCACGCAGCACACTTACTGGGTTTACGTCCCGGCGCAGTACGATAAATCAGTTCCGGCGGCGTTGATGATTTATCAGGATGGGCAGGCATTCAAAGAAGAGAACGGCGACATTCGCGCGCAGAACGTCATGGACAACCTGATCTATCGGCGCGAGATTCCGGTAATGATCGGCGTCTTCATCAATCCCGGTCGCACGCCTGAACAGCCCGAACCTAACGCGCAGCAATGGGGCGACCAAACAACCAATCGCCCGACGGAATACAACACGCTGGATGACAAATACGCGCGCGTGATTACCGAAGAGTTGATGCCTGCGTTGTACAAGGAATACAACATTTCCAAAGACCCGGAGCAACACGGCATCGGCGGATCAAGTTCCGGCGCGATTGCCGCGTTCACCGTCGCCTGGGAGCGCCCCAATCAATTCCGCAAGGTGCTCAGCAACGTTGGCAGCTTCACCAATATACGCGGTGGTCACGTTTATCCCGAAAAGGTATTGGCCACCGAAAAGAAGCCAATCCGCGTGTATCTATGCGATGGCCGCAACGACAATCGCGGCTTGCGCAACGGCGTGTACGACGAAAAGCGCGATTGGTTTTTCCAGAACGTTCGTTTGATGAAGGCTCTGACGCAGAAAGGCTACGACGTGAACTATTCGTGGAGCATGAACCTGCACGGGCAAAAATATGGTGGCATGGTCATGCCAGAGATGATGCGCTGGCTGTGGCGCGACGGCCCGGCTTCCACGGACGTGAACGACATGGTGGAACGGGCTTTTCGGCAACCAGCGGCGAAGAAGAATTGATCTGATTACATCCGTCAAGATTTTTCTTCCGGCATGCAACTACTTTTTTCATACGGTTCTCTCCAACAAGAACGCGTGCAGATGTCCACGTTCGGCAGGCTGCTTCACGGACAAGCGGACGAGATTGTTGGATTCGAGCAACACTCCATCACGCTGGACGACCCGCAAGTCGTCGCCATCAGTGGTAAATCGCAGCACGTCATCGTGAAGTTCAACGGCAGGGACGACAGCCGCGTGGTCGGCACAGTATTCGAGATCACGGACGAGGAACTCTTGAGGGCCGACGCATACGAATGCGCGCCGTATGAACGGGTGGCCGCGATGCTTGCTTCGGGCAAACAGGCGTGGGTGTACGCTGATGCGTGCTTTACGCCAGAAACTCCGTGAACTTCACGACGCCTACCCGCAGGTTGGATAGACTTGCTGGGACGCGGCGCGTGCCGGGCAACGGAGACGATAAACGAATCGGGATATTTACAGAAAAGACGAAAGGGAAAACATGAAAACTGGTCAGGCAGCACCACAAAATATTGACGAATACATCGCTGACTTCCCGCCGGAGATTCAGGAAAAGCTGGAAAAGATCAGGGCGACCATCCGCAAAGCCGCGCCGAAGGCCGAAGAAGCAATCAAATATATGATGCCGACCTTCACGCTGCACGGGAATCTGGTTCACTTTGCGGCTTTCAAAAACCACATCGGATTTTATCCCGCGCCAAAAGGAATTGAGGCGTTTAAGGATGAGCTATCTGCTTATGAGCTTTCAAAAGGTACGATCAGGTTCCCGCTGGATCAGGCCATTCCTTACACGCTGATCGGCAAAATTGTGAAGTTCAGAGTGACGCAAAACTTGGACAAAGCAGCAGCAAAAGGGAAGAAGAAATAGCTTTCATTGCGTCAATAGTGGAAGAGAAACAATGTATTCAAAAGCTGAAATTACCAAATTTATTCAAACATATGGTGCTCTAATTCTATCTATTTATGCAATCACCCAAGTTTGGGCCATTGCGCTCTGGAAGAAGCTTAGGAAGGGCAAGATTATTATTTTTGAGACGGGATGGATTGAACTCGGTTTCGCAGGCTTCGGGCCAATGATAACTTTAACCGGAACTTTTAGAGCACGGCGAAAAGACGTATTCGTTCAAGATGTTGCTATCTCTCTTACTAGAGAAAATGATGGCGCGACATTCGCGCTTGGATGGATAGCTTTCAGAGCTCCGCAAATAAAGATCGGCGATCCAATGGCAACGACCGTTGAGCTACCATCAGGAATCAACGTTCGCGTAGATCAGCCAATGCGTTATTCCATTGTTTTCTGCGACAAGAAGGTTCAATTCCAAATCAATCGCAAACTGAGTCCCGTCTTAAATGAATGGAAGCAATTCTTGCTTGAGAGACGAGAGAGGATTGAAAAGGCTCTCAGGAACCCAAACACAACTGAAGATGCGCTTGTCAAGCAGTATTTTACAGACTTTGTCAAAGCATCTGAAGTCACGCAGTCCGCATTAGAATTTCACGCCAGTACAAATTGGTTACAGAGCGGAACGTATCGGATAAAGATGGATGTTAAGGCTTCATCTCCTGACAAAACCTATTCTGAAGAGTGGATGTTTTCTCTTGACGATGAGCTTAGCGGTGGTCTGCGAGCAAATTCATTAGCTACGTTGAGGGAATTTTGTTTAGGAAAAGTTGAGTACTACCTTGTTAACTTGGAGTACATGAAGAAAAAGGGCCGGTGACGAGAGTTGTATGGAAGTAATAGGAAACACGTATCCTAACAATTTATTCAACCTGCCACCTCGGTAGTAGGGCTTTCATCATTGAATTATTTCTTCATACAAATAGACGCGAGAGGTTTCCGAGATGAGAATAGTTTGTTTCGTTCAACGCTTAAAAAGGTCTACGTGCTTCAGATTGTTTGCAGTGGCCTACCTTTTGTTGCTTCTTTCACTGGAAAACAGCATCACTGGAACAGCAGTTTCTCTGCCTGCGAGTGAATTCAAAGTAACGACGGTCTACCTTGTCCGCCACGCGGAAAAGGCCGCCGCGCCAGCCGCAGACCCGCCGCTACTGGAAGCCGGAACCAAAAGAGCAAAGGAACTGGCGCGCACACTGGGCAACGCCGGAATCAAAGCCATCTTCACCTCACAGTTCCTGCGCACAAAGCAGACTGCGGAACCATTGGCGAAGCAGTTGGGCATCGCCAGCACGGAGATTCCCGTCCAGATGAGCACGACGAATCCGAGAGAGATTTCACCGCAATATCTGACGGAAATGGTGAAGCGGATTTCTTCCAACGCCGACGGGAACGTGTTGATCGTTGGGCATAACAATACGGTTCCGGCGATTATCAAAGCGCTTGGCGGCGACATCATCGTGCCGACCATAGATGAAACTGTGTTTGATGATCTGTTTGTTGTCACGGTGTACGCAAAGGGCAAAGCAAAAGTGGCGCACCTGAAACAGTAGCTTTGCGATCGCAGAGCCATCCGTATTTTCCTCAAACAAATCCATCCATATGAAAATTCTGGGCAGTCTTTTTCTCCTGACCACAATCGCGCTGGCGCAACAACCTGCGCAGCAATCAACAGTGAAACCGATCCCGCCCGCAGGCGTCGAAGTTCCGGCGGCAGATCGCACGGAACTGGAAAATGGGTTGCGACGGTTGAAAACGGCGATGGAAAAGTTGAAGGATAATTCGCTGTTGCCGGACGTGATGATCTATCACGAGGCTGTCCGCTACGCGCTGCAATACAACGAATTTTTCAAGCTGGAAGAAGTCTTCAAGGCGAAGTTGCTGCTGCAACACGGCGAGGAACGCGCGCGGCAACTGGCCGAAGGCAAAGCGCCGTGGACGATTGCGACAGGCTTAGTAGTGCGCGGTTACGTGTCCAAAATTGACAAGAGCGTGCAGCCTTATGGCTTGGTCATTGCGCCATCGTTTGCGCCGAACACCACGCATCGCTGGCGGCTGGACGCCTGGTTTCACGGGCGGGGCGAAACCTTGAGCGAGGTCAACTTCCTGGCCGACCGCGAAACGAAGCAGGGCGACTTCACGCCGCGCGACACTATCGTGCTGCACCTGTACGGGCGTTATTGCAACGCCAACAAATTCGCGGGCGAAGTGGATTTGTTTGAAGCGCTGGACAAGGTAAAGCAGCAATATCGCATTGATGAAAACCGCATTCTGGTGCGCGGCTTCAGCATGGGCGGCGCTTCGACGTGGCAATTCGGAACGCATTACGCCGGGCTGTGGGCGGCGATTGCGCCAGGCGCAGGGTTTAGTGAATCAGCGCAGTTCCTGCGGCTGAAACTGGATGGCGAGGGCGCACCGCCGTGGTGGGAGCAGAAGCTTTTTCACTTGTACGACGCGACCGATTACGCCGCGAATCTATCGGGCACGCCGGTGGTTGCCTACAACGGCGAAATTGACGGGCAGAAGCAGGCCGCCGATATGATGGAACAGGCGATGGCGAGCGAGGGCTTGCGGTTGACGCGCATTGTTGGGCCGAAAACCGGGCATAGCTATCATCCCGATTCAAAGATCGAGATTGATCGAATCCTGGATGCCATTGCCGAACGCGGACGCGATCCGTATCCGCGCAAAGTTCGCTTCACGACGTGGACACTGGCCTACAATCGAATGAAGTGGGTGACGATTGATGCGCTGGGCCAGCATTGGGAGCGAGCGCGGCTGAACGCGGAAATTGAAGGCGAGAGCGGCGTCAAAGTGGAGACGGCCAACGTCACGGCCTTCACGCTGGAGATGGGACCAGGCGGCTGTCCGCTGGATGCAGTGCGGAAACCCGTCGTCACGATTGACGGGCAGAAGCTGACTGTTATCGGGCCTATGTCAGATCGTTCGTGGCAAGTGCACTTTCGCAAAAACAACAGCCAATGGACGGCAGTGGATTCATCGGTTGCAACTGGGCTTCATAAAGCTCACGGTCTGCAAGGGCCTGTGGACGATGCCTTTCTGGACAGCTTTATTTTTGTGACGCCGACGGGGATGCCATTGGGCCAGGAAACAGGGAAGTGGGTGGCCAGTGAACAACAACGCGCGATTACCGAATGGCGGCGTCACTTTCGCGGTGATGCGCAGGTTCGGCCAGATATCGCAATCACCGATGCAGAAATTGCCGGAAGCAATTTGGTTCTATGGGGTGATCCCAACAGCAACAAACTGCTGGCGCGAATCATCGGCAAGCTGCCCATCAAATGGACGGCTGAAGCTGTGATAGTCGGGGATAAACGTTATGTAGCCTCGACCCACGTGCCCATCCTGATTTTTCCAAATCCGCTGAACCCGAAAAAATATGTAGTCCTGAACAGCGGCTTTACCTTTCGCGAATTCGATTACTTGAACAACGCGCGACAGATCCCGAAGCTACCGGATTACGCGGTGATAGACATCACCACGCCACCGGACTTTCGTTACCCTGGCAAGATCGTGCTGGCAGGCTTTTTCAATGAGGAATGGGCGTTGTCTGCGGCCCATTGAGCTCCCCGCTCCGGCAATATTTTAGCGGCACATCGGCGTCAGCAGTGTTTCTTTGAGCGGGCGGCAGCGAAAATCGGATTGGACATTCAGCGTCGTGTAACAAGACAATCGCTTCCAATGTCCGATTGCCTTGATGAACTCTTCTTCGATGCCGCCGTCACAGAGAGAGGTTTCGCGACCATCGCTGGCTTTGTAGTAGACCGTTCCTTCGACTGAGTAATTGCGCACATCCACGCGGGATTTGTAGTACGTCGCGCCCATATCCAGACTGTTTGATGTGTAGCCCAAGGTCGGCAGAATCGTTACGCGTGAAATCAGTCTCGGTAATGGCATTCGCTCCCGACCATTATATTCACGGCGGTAAGCAGCCACCGCCCCATCCCAGGCCGCATCAATCCACTCCAATTTCACGCGGAATTTCGAATCAATATCATTGATATCGAAGCCATTGGTTTGCACCGGAATTCGATGGCGGGGCGTGAAGACAATGCGCTGTGGACGCGCTGGCCCCAGCCATTCTTGCAACCGAGTTCGTTGCCCAAATGAAGCTGAATCACCGGCAGCAGACAAAAGTAAAAGCAACGCAACTGGTAAGGCTCTAAACAGACTTTTCATGATTTTCTCCCGAGTTGTTGAACGTGCAGCCATTGTGTCACGCCTGTCGCCCAGGCTGAATTGGGTATTCATCATTGAGCTGGCAGGATTGAGCTGATGTGTTTGCCCATTCGAATGATTGGGACCTGAACGCCATCGGGCAAGGTGGCTTCGATTCGCTCGATAATTTGGAAGCCGCAGGCCGCGTACAAAGGCTGGCCAGGCAAAGTTGCCGCAAGTTCCAATGTGCTGAAGCCTGCATGTCCGGCGGCGTGTTCAGAGGATTCCAGCAGAAGCCTGCCGATACCGCGCCGCGCAAATTCGGGATGAACGAAGAAGGCGCGAATGCGTGAGGCTTCGGTTTTAGGATCAAGCAGACTGTCTTCCTCACGTTTCGCTTGATCGCCGCCATACAACGTCCGGCGTTTGCTCCAACCGCCACAGCCTGCAATCTGACCATCAGCTTCGACAACGAAGTACGTTCCATCCGCAATCAGTTGGGTATCCACACCAAAAACATGAACAAGGGAACTTTCGATTTGCTGTGGAGAATAGTAACCAACGCTGAGCGCACGAACCGATTCAGTGATCAATGCTTCAAGCTGTGGGATGTCGTCGAACGTGGCGACGCGAATTTGTGGTGACATGCTGTTCCCCCGGGTTAAGGCCGTGCTTGCTTTCGTGGGCTAACAGCCAGGCTTTGCGTTCCAGCCCGCCGCCATAATCTGTCAACTTGCCATCCGACCCGATCAGGCGATGGCAGGGAACGATGATTGAAATCGGATTGCGGCCATTGGCTGCGCCCACTGCGCGCGAGCTGTTTGGATTGCCGATATGCCGCGCCATCTCGCCATAACTGATCGTGACGGCGTAAGGAAGGCGCATCAATTCTCGCCAGACGCTTTGTTGAAAGAGTGTGCCGGGCATCGCCAACGGCAGGTCAAATTCCGTCAACTGGCCACTGAAGTAAGCGATCAATTGACGCTTTGCTTCGGCAAAGGGCTTGATCTTGTCATCAAGCTTCCACTCGCTGGTCATCTCCGGCGCGTGACGATATTCAATCATTCTCAGGCCGGTTAATGATTCACCGTCGGAAGTCAGCATCAACTGCTGAACCGGACTTTCGAGGGTGCTGTAGTAAACGATCATTTCTCCTCCAGCGATTTCCACAAATGCATCACGGCATATGCGCGCCAGGGCCGCCAGGCTTCGGCGATTTGCAGCACTTGTTTCGGCTTATTTACCCCGAGCGCCTTATAAATTCCCAGATCGGTATGAGGAAAAGCGTCAGGCCAGGACAGCGCGCGCATTGCGATGTATTGCGCTGTCCATTCTCCGATGCCGGGCAGTTCTTTCAACTGCACGATCGTTCCCGCCACATCGCCGCCCGGCTCAAGAATGATCTTGCCGCTGGCGACTGCTTCAGCCAATGCCAAAATGGATTTGGATCGAGCGGCAATGATACCCAGTGAAGCAACCTCGCCAATCTCCGCTTGTGCAACGCGCTCTGGCGTTGGCGTTAAACGCGTAAGAGTAGGGAATGGCGTTTCGAGAGTTTCGCCGAAAGCCGCTGCAAAACGACCGGCCACGGTAGTGGCTGATTTGACGCTGATCTGCTGACCCAGAATCGCACGAACCGCGACTTCGAATCCATTGAACGCGCCGGGCACGCGCAATCCCAATCGCCCGGATGCCCCAGAGGCTAATGTTCCCAGGCCTGCCGCGATCTGCCGAGGGTTGGCAGTTAGATCGAATAACCGTTCAACGCGCGTGCGCATCGCTGGCAGTGCGTCGGCCAACGATGGAGAAACCTCAAGCCTTAACAGATGCTTTTTCAGTGACGGTTCAACAACGACCCAGCCGCATTGCCCACGCTTTTTATCAAGGGCGACCGTCCGCAGGTAACGATTGTTGTCTACGAATTCAACGCCGGTCAGCATGCGTCCGCGTAGATAACTGAACATCCAGCCCCAATCGAATGGCGGCTGATAGGGAATGTCACAGCGTAAGGTTTCGTTCGACAGTTTGTTGGGTTGCGTAGTTTTCACTTCGTGACAATGGAATCGAGAAGGGAAGGTCAAGCTCAAGTTCGATTTGCGTAGGAGATCGGGTCAGCCAATCCCGCTTCGCGAAACCCGCGCAGCCGCAGTGCGCAACTATCGCATTCGCCACAGGCCAGGTCTTCGCGCTTGTAACAAGACCAACTCAATTGCAGGGGCGCGCCAAGTTCGATGCCGCGTTTGATGATCTCACTTTTGCGCAGATGGATGACGGGCGTGACGATTTGAATCTTTGTTTCCGGCTTCGTGCCGACTTCGATCACACGGTTGAAGGCTTCGTAAAATTCCGGGCGGCAGTCCGGGTAGCCTGAACTGTCTTCGGCGACCGCTCCGATGTAGATGCGGTTCGCGCCAATCACTTCCGCCCAGCTTGTGGCAATTGAAAGCAGATGCGCGTTGCGGAAGGGAACGTAGGAAGTGGGAATCTCTGTTGATTCAATGCCAAATTCTTGATGCTTGGTGACTTCGATCTTGCGGTCGGTCAGCGATGAACCGCCAATCTGTGCCAGATGCGCGATGCTGGCAGTCATTCGCTGCGTCACGTTGTAAAAATCCGCAACGTCATTGAAGGCCTTCAACTCGCGTGCTTCGGTGCGCTGGCCATAGCTGACGTGCAGCATTGCGATCTCGTGGCATTCGCTGGCGGCAATTGCGGCTGTCACACAACTGTCCATTCCGCCGCTTGCCAGGACGATTGCGGATTGCGGAATTTGTGAAGAAGAATTCGTCATACGCCTTTTACGTCCGGCCCCCAGATATATTTGTGAAGTTGCAGTTGCATCCGCCCATGAACACCAGACTGCAATATCCAATCGGCCAGGTCTTTTAACTGAACCGCGTCCCAGACAGGCGAAAACAGCACGTGCGGTTCGCGGTGATTGAGATGGTGCTTTTCGATCACCTGTATCGCGTAGTCAAAATCAGTGCGGTCTGTAATGACAAATTTGATTTCATCGCGCGCGTTCAGCCGTTCCAGATTTGGCCAGAAGTTGCGATCTGATTCGCCGCTGCCAGGGCATTTCACATCCAGAATTTTGACCGCGCGCGCGTCGAGCACGCTCGTATCCAGACTGCCGCCGGTTTCCACCAGCACCGTGAACCCTGCATCGCAGAGCTGCCCGGCCAGTTCGCAGCATTCGCGCTTTTGCACCAACGGTTCGCCGCCGGTAATTTCGACCAGCTTGCAGCCGTAGCTGCGGACTTTCTCGATTACTTCGTCAACGCTCATCTCAGCGCCGCCGGTAAAGGTGTATTCGCTGTCGCACCACGAACAGCGCAGGTTGCACCACGTCAGCCGCACGAAGACGCAAGGCAATCCGGCGAAGGAAGACTCGCCTTGAATCGAATAAAAAATCTCAGTGATACGCATAAAGCAAAAAGTGACGATGGACACAGCTTGTAACTTTGTCCATCGTCACCTGTCAATTGCCGCTTTGGCCACTGCTTAGAACAATTTTTCGGCAGGGGGCTTAGCACCCTTTAGCCGCAAGTAAATTGTTGTTTGACCGCGATGGTGGGTTTGATGTTCAAAGGCTTTTGCCAATGCGCCGCCGCGGGTCGTGCTTTGACCGAAGACCTTGATGTCTTCACCAAGCTTTTTCGGATCAGCGCCTTTGACAGCGCTGATTACGAAATCATAGCTATCCAACACGGCTTTGGTACAAGCGGCTTTGGTCTTCATCGAATCTGTCTTTTCCAGATTTACTTTGCTTGTGCTGGCGACGCCAGTGGCCGCAGAAGCGAATGCATAATTGGCGTTGGCCAGATGCAGGAGCTGTTCAGCAAAGCTGCGAATGTCCGGCGTCGGTTTGAAGCCGTAGCCGTCTTCAGGCATCGCGTCCAAATATTCTTTGGTGTAATCGCGGGCGCGGGTCCAATCGGCGACCATCATCGCGATGTGATCGGGAGCGGCAGACATTGCCATGGGTTTTGCCTGACCGGCAGACGCGGTCTGTGCGAAACAGACCAGACCGAGCGCCGCACTAAGGGCGAGCGAACTAAGAATAAAACGCAGAGCGACCATTCGTTGCTTCATAAGGTCTCCTTACTTTTGTTGATGTTGGTTGAATTGATGATATTTGCTTCTTAACGGCGATGTGAGTCGCGACTTCAACTGCGATTCACATCAGTATCAGGTTGCGTTCAACTTACAATGAAGTCAAGCGGGGCAAAGTAAGAGGACTGTAAAAACTTGTAAAGCCAATTACGCGGTTCGGCAATGAAGTCTTGCGCAGGTTGCGTTGCACGTATGGTACACTTCGCCCCGAAATCAAAGCAGAAATTTGAAGCTGCCCGAATTGAACTGAAAGCTCCTACTCAAACCATGGAAGAAATCTTTGGACGCAAAGGTCTGTTTGCGAAACACCATCCCAATTACGAATACCGCCCGGGCCAGATTGCGATGGCCGAAGCCGTGGCTGACGCGCTGGCAGGCAAGCGCCATTTGCTGGTCGAAGCCGGCACGGGCACGGGCAAGACGCTGGCGTATTTGATTCCAGCCATTGCCAGCGGCCGCCGGGTGATTATCTCAACCGGCACGAAGAATTTGCAGGAGCAGCTTTTTTACAAAGACATTCCGTTTCTGCAATCCGTGCTGCCGAAAAAATTCAGGGCGATGTATCTGAAAGGCCGGTCGAATTACGTTTGCCTGAACCGTCTGAAGCGCGCCGAAAGTACCCCGATTCTGCAAGGGCTGGATGAGGTGGATTACTTCGATATGATCAAAGGCTGGGCTTATGGCAGCCAGACGGGCGACCGTGCGGAATTGACCGAACTGCCAGAGAACGTGCCGTTCTGGCGGCATATTGATGCACGTTCGGACATTTGCATTGGCCAGAAGTGCAAGGACTTTGACGCCTGCTTTATTACGCGCGCACGCCAGCAGGCGCTGGAATCAGAGATCATTATTGTCAATCACCATCTTTTCTTCGCCGACCTGGCCTTGCGCGACAAAGAGTGGGGGCAGGTTCTGCCGGATTACAGCGCGGTGATCTTCGACGAAGCGCATCAACTGGAAGACGTCGCCGCGCAATACTTCGGGGCCAGCGTGTCGAACTATCAGGTGGATGATTTGCTGGGCGACATTTCGCGTCTGGCGCTGATGGATGTGGACGCGGCGCGAGAGCTGACCAAGGCTTCGGCGCGCGTGGCCAGGATGGCCGAAAACTTCTGGCTGAACTTCACGGGCACTGATCCACGTTCGACAATGCCGCGTTTGGAAGGAGAAGGCCGCTTCGTCATCCGCCCGCAAATGTTCGGGCGCAAGAATCGCAGCAGCGGCGAATGGGAGATGCTGCCTACCGGCGAACGTTTCAAAACCTTCCGCCAGTCGCTGGATCGTCTGGGGGCTGAACTGAATGGCGTCAAAGAGCCGCCCGCTGAAATGGAAGCCATCCTGCGCCGGGTGGATCAATTGCGATTTGACCTGGATTTTGTTGTTTTTCGCGAAGACCCATCGTTCATCAACTGGTGCGAGCGGCGCGGGCGCGGCATCTTTCTGCAATCCACGCCGATTGATGTTTCCGGCATCTTGAATGACCGGCTTTTCAGCCGCAACCAGCCCAGTCAGGACAAGGCCGAAAAAGATCGCGAGTTCAAAATTGACAGTGCCGTGCTGACATCGGCCACGCTGACCAGCGCCGGTTCATTCGGCTTCATTCGCCATCGCCTGGGGCTTGAGGATGCTGATGAGCTGGTCGCCGAATCGAACTACGATTATCTGAGCCAATCGCTGCTCTACCTGCCGCCGAAAATGCCTGATCCGCGTGACGCCGGATATGCCCAAGCCGCCGCAGAAGAGATCGTCAAGCTGCTGAACGCCAGCCGTGGCCGCGCCTTCGTGCTGTGTACCAGCTACGCGCAGATGAAGACGTTGCGCGAAAAGGTCGAATACCAGATTGAGTTTCCCGTCCTGATGCAGGGCGAAGGTTCGCGCTCCGGCATTTTGGATCGCTTTCGCGCGACGCCGAATGCCGTGTTGTTTGCAACGTCCAGCTTCTGGCAAGGCGTGGACGTGCGCGGCGAGGCGCTCTCCTGCGTCATCATTGACAAGCTGCCCTTCGCCGTTCCGTCTGATCCCGTTGTTGCCGCGCGCCAGCGATACATTGACGACCGGGGCGGCAGCAGCTTCGCCGATTATTCAGTGCCAGCGGCAATCATCGCTTTGAAGCAGGGCCTGGGCCGGTTGATTCGCAGCGAAACCGATCGCGGCGTACTTTCAATCCTTGATCCCAGAATCGTGACGAAACAATACGGCCAGAGCTTTTTGAAAAGCCTGCCGCCCGCCCGCGTCACGCGTAAGATTGAAGATGTCGAAAACTTCTTTGCCGGACAGTAGATGCGCTTTGAAATTATCAGCCCGCTTACGAACATTGAAATCATTGCGTCAGGCGGTGGAATACGGGATTTCAAAATCAAACCTCCATTGCTCGATTGATAGCTTATGGATAATCAGAACGCATTTCCTACGCGGTTTGCCATTTGTCTGAATAACTCAGGCAATGAGGTGAGTCCTGAGCTTGGCAAGCTTTATCAAGTTCTTCCCGATGATGAAGCCGTTCGACACGGATACTTGCGGGTGATTGATGAAAGCGGAGAAGATTACTGGCATGCAGCCGAGATGTTTTATCCGATTGAATTGCCGCGCGAGTTGGCAGCAACTCTGCGCGGCATTTATCAAATCGTCTGATTAAGCTTGATTTCTTAGCATTCGAGGCCAACCTACGGATTCGGCTGGCGGCTGGAAAGACGTTTGTAGTATTCGTCCACCAGCTTGCGATATTGCGCCGGGGCCGCGCCTTCGTCGCCCAACCTTAGTTTGTTGGTGCCGAGCTTGGCTTGAACGCGCTTGCTCAATTCCATCTCGATGCTGCGCAAAGGTTCGATGACCTGATCTTTGAGCAGCAGCGCCGTGGCCATATCGTCTCGGGCGATAGCGTCGTTGGCCTGACGCAGCCCTTGGATTGCCTGATCCATTCCGCGTTGCAGATCACGATCCTTCCCCAAATTGCGGCGCAAATCTTCGGCATCTTTTAGGTATTCACGCAGCTCAGCACCAAGCTGGCGCTCACCGCTGCTGCGAATGGGGCCACCGCCGGAATTGGCTTGGGCATTTTGGGCATTCGGGGAGCGTTGGGCATTCGGGTCGCTTTTACGACTGCCGCCGGACTGGCCGCCGCCGCCTTGCTGTCCTTGTTGCCCTTGCTGTCCCTGCTGACCACCTTGACCACCTTGCCCTTGCTGTCCCTGCTGTCCACCTTGACCACCTTGCCCTTGCTGTCCCTGCTGTCCACCCTGACCTTGCTGTCCTTGTTGTCCCTGCTGTCCACCCTGTCCTTGCTGCCCTTGTTGACCACCCTGTCCCTGTTGGCCTTGTTGCCCTTGCTGACCACCCTGTCCCTGTTGGCCTTGTTGACCACCTTGCCCATGCTGTCCTTGCTTGCCCTGCTGCCCCTGCCCTTGTTGGCCCTGCTGCCCCTGCCCTTGTTGGCCCTGCTGCCCTTGCTTGCCCTGTTGGTTTTGAGCGATCTGCTTGCCTTGTTGACCTTGTCCTTGTTGGCCCTGTTTGCCCTGCCCTTGTTGATTTTTCTGTTGCCCCTGCTGTCCTTGACCTTGCTGATTTTGGGCTTGTTGGCTTTGATTGCCACCTGGTTGTTGTCCGGGCTGCTGTCCCTGCTGTCCTTGTTGTCCCTCCTGTCCTTGTTGTCCCTGCTGTCCTTGTTGTTGTTGCCCCTGTTGTTGTTGGCCTTGCTGATTCCGTTGCGAACCGCCGTTAGCCAGCTTGCGGCGCAGAGAGTCAAGGTTGTCGGCGAGTTGGCGCGCGCGGTCCAAGCTCTGTTCAGTTTCATCGCCTCCGCCGCCCTTTTTATTGGCGTTCTTTTCGGCGTCGGTCAATTGCTGGGCAACTTCATCCAGCTTCTGTTGGGTATTGCGTTCGTAGGCGCGCGCGGCGTCATACGCATTCATTTGATTTAGTTGTTTGGTGTAGCGGATGCCGTCGGCCACGCGGTTTTCACGCAGCGTTCTGGCGGCTTCGCGCATTTTGTTTGCGGCGTTTTGTTGTTCCTGGCCCATGGCGCGCGCCGTTTGGTCAATGTCGCGCTCCAGCCCGCCGACGTCGTTGGCCAGATTATCTTTCTTTTCGGCCAGCCGCTGTTTGGCATCGTTTACGGATTGAGGCGACTGCCCGCTGCGCGCCTGCTGCGCCAGATTATCGGTTTCTTTGGCAATCTCCTGTTGCCGCGAAGCCGCGTCGGTAGCGCGTTTCTTCAAATCCTGAACCGACTGGCCGCCTTGCTGTTTTTGCAACTGACTGAGTTTGCGTTGCGTGTCCTCCATCTGTTGCAGGGCGCGGGCGGTGCGGCTCGTGGCTTCATCTTCCTTGTTATTGGCTGCGGCGTTCTGCGCTTTCTGCATTTCGTCGGCAGCCTGATTCATCTTGTTGGCCAGTTCCTGCAATTGCGGATCACGCCGTTCGCGCGACAGCTTTTCCAGTTCGCGCGCCGCCTTGCGGGCTTCATCCGCCATCTGTTGTTGCTGGCGTCCGCCGCCGCCGCCGCCGCTCTGATTCTTTGGTGATTGGCGAGCCTTCTGTTGTTGCTCTTCAAGCTGTTTCTGCATACGGCGCGACAACTCTTCCAGCTTGCGTTTGGTTTCGTCGTCCTGCTGCGATGCCTGTTGTTTCTTTTCGCGGTTCAGCGTTTCGTACTGGTTCTTCATCTTGTCCAGTTCCAGTTCGAACAAGTCGGCCAGTTCTTCCGCCTGCTGTTTGCCCTGTCCTTGCGAATCCTGGCTCATCGCGATGGTCACTTCGCGGAAGATGGCGTCAGCGCGTTGCAGTTGCTGCAGGGCTTTCTGTTCGTAAGGCAGCGCCTCTTTGCCTTTGCGTCCGCGCAGTTCCTTGGCCGCCGGTTCCATCTCCTTCGACGCCTGGGTGATGTGTTCGACGATCTTTTGGAATTGCGGCTGTTGATTGATCGCCGGGCCTAAACGCCGTTTGATGCGTTCGACCAATGCCAGCGCGTCTTCGCGCAGCTTTTCCTGCCCGAGTGCAACGGTGTCGTAATTCTCCGCTTTCTCTTTTTCCTTGTAACTCTGTTCTTCTTTGTTGACGCGGAAGGTGGCGGCAATCAATTCGCGCTGGCGCTTGGTCAACCCTTCCTGCTGTTCGCCGCCTTCGCCTTGCCCGCCGCTCTGTTGTGATTGTTTGAACTCTTTCTCGAACGGTTTGACCTCGATGAAGTAGATGTCGCTGGTCGTTTCGGTTTTGGCGTCGCGCGCTTTGGCGTAATACGAAACCAGGTCGCCGGGCTGCAGGCCATATTCTTCCAGAAAGAAGGTGTGCGCGCCGCTCAAGACTTTCGCCGATTCGCCGCGCAGCTTTTGCAGATCAACTTTCTTCTCTTCGCCGCCATTGACTGAAAAATAGAGGTCGAGCGAGAGCACGCCGTAATCATCTTCGGCTTTGGCCAGGGTCAAGATTTCTTCGACGCTGGTGGCTTTTGTATCGCGACCCGGCTTTTCAAACGTCACGACGGGGGGACGATCATCCAGTACCGAAATGTCGTATTCGTTCGATCCGTTATAAACGTCGCCGTCAACGCTGGTCAGTTCGATGTGATAGCTGGTGTTTTCATTAACGATGAGCGTGGCGGCAAAGGTCATCTCGCCGGTGTTCTCCATCTCGATCTTCTTGCCATCTTTCAAAACCAAGCGCGCTGACTTGGCTTTGCCAGTCAGCTTTGCGGCCAGCTTGACAGTCGTGCCCGCCAGCACGGCCACCTCGGGCGCATCCTCAATCGTTTTCGGCGACAGGCCCGTGTAAGAAGGGAAGAACTGCGTTTGATCAATCTGTTTGACGTACGGCAAATCCACCACCGTCAGTTTGAACACGCCTGATCGGCAGCCATTGGATTCGACGAAGTATTCGGTGTCGTCCTGAATGTTGAAGATGAAATGCTGAAACTCATTCTTCTCCTTGGCGGGTTCCATTGGCTGGCCGGCCCACTGCTCATCCTTTTCGCCAGCTTTACGCGTGAAGATGGTGACCTGCTCGGCGTTGAAGTTGACCAGCGTGGCGATCAGCTTTTGATCAGAACCTTTGGGCACACGCGCGGTGCCTGGTTTGATGTTGATCTGCACTGCGTTCGCCGCCGCGACTTCGCTGGCGGGCGCGACAAGCTGTGCCACGCCGCTTTTGAGTTCACGCGGGCCGAAAACCAATACCGCCGCGAACAACAGCACACTGGCCAAGGCAGCGCCGCCGTATTGCCAAAAGCGTTTATTGGGGACGACTTCGTCCAGCTTGACTTGATTGGCGTGCTGGTCGGCGTCATCCATCAGACGATCCAGAATGGCCGCCGAACTGAGCGGGCGCTGATCTTCTGCTGAAAATTCCACCGCACTGATCAGGCGGTCTTCAAGGCCGGGATGTTTTTCTTCGACCAGCCGCGCCAGTTGCACATCGCTGATCTTGCGCCGCAGCGGACGGACAAACAGAAAGAAGACGGTGGCAATCAACCCCAGCACAGCCGCCACGCGCAACGAAATCAGTGCGCCGCTGCTGTAGCGATAGCGATAGGCCGCAAAGCCCATCAGCAAGAGCAACGCCGCTGCGACCGCCAGCGTAATCGCCGCGCCGCGCAGTACCAGCAGCAAGCTGCGACGTTTGCGAACTGCGTTGATGATTCCAAATAGTTGATCGCTTCGATAGTTCATACAACACTCCCTAGGAAAAAAGGTCGCGAAGTTCGCGTTCAAACTTAACTTGCTTCTTCAGGTTTTTGAGCCGCTTGTTGACATCGGCCAGGTCGAATTCCTGTGGATCGAAATCTCCGCCGATCCACTCCAGTCGTTCTTCATGTTCTGGGTGGTCGGGGTTGCTGATCGCTTCGAGAAAGTCGCCATAGCCCCACACGCCGCCGACATCATCTGGCGGACAAGCATTCTCGCCCGCCAGGCATTGCGGGTAATAAACGCCTTTTTCAGCCTGGACAATTTTTTCCAGCACAATCTCGTGCTCCCAGCCATCGCCAAAATCGTATTCATAAACCATCTTCGATTTGGCGGCGGGCAGCACCTGACTGACAGTTGCCTCATCCTCATTCTCCATCTCGCCGTCATCGAATCCTTCCGGTGAGCCGATGAACAGAAGGTTCGGGCGTTTGCCCAAAATGAATTGGTGCATGTGGCCGCCGCTCCAACCCATGACCATCTGAATAATAGCGTGCAGCGTGCCGAGCGTCACGTCGCTCTTGACCAGAATTCTGCGCCAGATCGCGGGGTTGAAATTCTTCAGCGTCACTTTGAGTTGAGCGACCGGCGCATCCGTACTTGCAGGACGCGCTGGCTTCGCTGCCGGTTTGTCAGCCGATTTTTTGGCCGACGTTTTGGTTGCTTTTTTAGCAGGCATATTCTTTACCCAATAATTTTCGCCATTCTCGTCCGTCTCGACAGAATTCCCTCTGTCAAAAATAACAACAAAGCCATGATCAGCAACCACCACCAAACGCGCTGGCGCGATTCTGCTTCTTCATTGGTCAGCTTTTCATTCGCGGCGGTTGATGCCTGAGCTTTCGGATCAGCGCCAGTTACTGAAGTGATGAACTCGTCCACGTTCAGCTTGGTCAAATCGGATTCTTTGCTGTCCACGTTGACTGCCGCGAAGTCGGCGGAGTTTGCGTACCGCAGGCGATAGAAACCCTGCTCTTTGGCATTGATGATCAGTTCGCCGGTCGCGGACTGTTTGCGTTCCGTTACCCGGTCGCCGTTCGGAGCGTCCACCGCTGGCAACGAACCGTCTTTGGCCGCCACGATGGTGAAGGCCTGGTTGATTGGGTTCCAGGCGTGCGTCTCGCGCTCACCCAGAAAGCGCGTCATCTGCCGAATCAGCGGCAGATAGAGCGGCGTCAGCGGCAGGTCGTTCCAACTGGCGTCGAAGGTCGAAGTGAAAAGCAGCATCTTGCCGTTGCCGTGCGTGGCTTCGATCAATGCCGGGTTGCCGTCTTCGTATCGCGCCAGCACCGCAGCCCCTTCGCGTGGCGTGGTTCGTGTGTAACCGAAGATGCGCGCCGATGCCAGCCTCCCACTTTGCCGGAACACGTCAAAGATCGGATGGTCGGTCTTGATTTCGCTCATCGTCACATACTCGCTGCCGGAACCACTGGTCAGGCGGACGGCGTTTTCCAATTTTGCCGGCGCGATGTTCTGAAACACCTGGTTAAATACCGCCGCGTCGGTGTGCGGGCCAGTTCCGATAATCAACCCACCGCCGCCTTCGACAAATTTTGCCAAACTGGTAGCCAATGCCGGACTGATGACGGCGTCGTTCAAAATCACGACGCGGTATTGGCCAACCTCTGTTGGATTGACTGAACCGGCGCTTTTCGTTTCGACACTGAAAGGAAGATTCTCGCCGGTGGTCAGCGCATTGCGAATGTAAAAGCTTTCGCTACGGCCACGCACGGCGGTCTCTATTAACAACGCTTTCAACTGTTCAGCGCGGCGCAGTGTGAAATAGAACTTGTTATCGAAAGGGAAATTGTCGCCCTCAACTTGAATCACCGCGCGATTGACGCCTTCGTTCAGATTGAAGCCCGTGAACTCCACGACTGCCGCGTCGTGCGCGGCGATTTTCAATTCTCGCTTTTCCACGGCGTGTTCGTTCAGTTGAAACTCCACGCGCACCCCGTCACGAGCATCATCGCTGAAGTTTGCAATACGCGCGGTCAGCTTCTCCGAATACTTCGGCTGATAGATCAACGGCTGTGCGCTGAGATCGGTCACGGCCAGATTCGATGTGTTTTGCTCGCCGACATCCACTGGCTGAAGCTTGATGTCTTTGCTCAATTGAAACGCCGCTTCCGCCGGGTTGCGGCCTGCGGCTTGAAAATCAGAAATCAAAACGATGCGCCGGTCTTTTTGCGTGACTTCCTTAAATAGATCCGCTGCGCCGCGCAGAGCTTGTGTGTATTCGGTCGCGCCAGAGCCTGGCTGCGCACCATCAATCGCCGACTTTAATTTGGTAGCATCGCTGGTGAACTTGACCAGGGTTTCATAGCTTTGGCCGAAGGCAACCAGCGCGAAGCTCTCGTTGCCCTTGGCTTGTTCGATGGCCGATTTTGCGCGCTGTTGGGCCTGTTCGAAGCGTTTGCCGTAGCGCATGCTGAAGGACGTATCCAGCAGAATGACATTCGCTCGCCGCCCCTGTGCATCATTCGCCGCGCTATTGCCGAAGTAGGGCCGCACGAATGCCAGCGCCAACAGCAGAAATGCCAGGCAGCGCAAAAATAGCAACAGCCAATTCGTCACCATCCGCTTGCGAATGGTGCGCTGAGGCACGCGCCGCACAAACATCAGAGAAGGAAATTCAATGCGCGGCGCTTTAGTGCGCCGCACCAGATGCACGATGATCGGCGCGGCAACCGCCGCCAGACCCAATAAAAATAATGGATTGAGAAAAGACATTTTTCTTTTTTTTTACGCTACAGCAAACCCGGTCAGCGGGCGCACATCTGCCGGATGAAAGCCTAGCACGATGTCTTCCTGCGGCACTCCGGCTTCCAGTAAGACATCCGCGACTGATTCATCCGTTCCGTCGTATTGAATCCAGATTTTGCCATCAATGATGTCCAGATGGATGACACAGCCATGAATCCGACGCTGTCCGTGCCAGCCGACGCGCATAACCTCGTAATGATCGTTCTCCGCATCAATAATGGCTTCAGTCCTCACTTCACCATGAGCCAGTTTTTGGCTGGCTCGTTCAAGAACGATGTCTCGGACAATCTCACGGTAGCGTGAAAGATGATCTATGGTTGAGTTACCCATTCGAGAATCCTTTCTTGTTCGTGGTCAAACACGATCAGGTTGATGCGCTGGCGCTTGAGAACCAAGCGGCCGATTTTCTCTTCAAAAATTCCATCATACGTGCGGAGAGGAACAGCGAGAAAAAGAACTCGATCGGGTTCATTCTCAGACAAAATATCTCTGTAAAGATTGTACTGCCCTAAAGCCTTCTCCAGGTCTTCAACCTCTGATGCCCGAATGAAGGACTTGATTTCAACTGCGATTTTTTGCCCTTCTTTTTCCGCCGCTAAGGTTTCACGTTCCGCGCCCAGATCAATCCAAAGCGTTCTTGAGCCGTAACCCAGGCGAAAAGGGTCGTCCGTGATCGTCCAGCCTTCAGCGATCAATCCCGCAACAACAGCATCATGAAGTTTATCTTTGGCTGGCATCGTTCCTCACATCCGCGCCCGCTTTCCTAGAAATGAAAACAGCGCGTGATCCAGCGGTTTATCAGTGGTCAGCATCTCGTAATCAATCTTGTTTCGCGCGCAGCCATCGCGCACTGCTTCGACGTGCTGGCGGATGGTTGAGCGATATCCGTCGCCCAGAATGTCCGGCAACACATGAAGCTGCTCATTGGTTTCGGCATCTTCCAATAACACCGGTTCGGTGAAATCAAAGTCCAGTTCGTTTTTGTCCAGAAGCTGAAAGACGATCACGTCGTTGCCCTTGAAACGCAGGTGCTGAAGGGCTTCGATGATTGCGTCCGGCTCATCATAAAAGTCGGAGAGCACGACAATCATTCCTCGCCGCGTGATGCGTTCGGCGGCTTCGTGCAGCATCGAAGACAGCTTCGTTTCGCGTCCCGGTTCTAACTCGCCCATCCGCCCGAAGATCGTTCGCATATGACCCGTCCGGCTCAGGGCAGGCACATGCGTTCGGACTTTTTCGTCAAAGGCGATCAAGCCGACGGCGTCCTGTTGCTTGTTTGCCAAATAGGCCAGCGACGAACCCAGAAACTGCGCATATTGCAGCTTGGTGATTTCGCCGGTGGTGTAGCGCATTGAGGCGCTGGCATCAATCAGGATGTGGCATTGCGAATTGGTATCGGCGCGGTACTTTTTGATGTAGTAGCGGTCCGTACGGCCAAGCAGCTTCCAGTCCAGATAGCGCAGGTCGTCGCCAGGCATGTACTGCCGATATTCCGCAAACTCCGTCGAAAAGCCCGTGAAAGGCGAACGATGCAGACCAGAAATGAACCCTTCAACGACGGTGCGCGCCAGCAGCTCAAGGGAAGTGATACGGGCCAGCACATCCGGCAATAGGAACCGCACGATTGCGGATTGCGGATTGCGGATTGCGGATTCATTTGTCTCCCGATCGTTTTTCTTCTTGAAGATCATCGTTTATGACCTCTCGCAGTGTTAATGGAAGATACAACCATGGCGACAAGTTGGTTGGCTTCATCGGTCAATGACTCAACCAATTCTTTCTTCATCAATCCTGATTCCACAATTAAGTCCAACCAAAAGGCGGATTCATCAGCTTCTTCTTCGACAATTCCCATTTTGGCAATGAAGTCCGCGTTCGATTTTGCTCGACAAGCGGCTCTGTAATTCGCTCCAACGGAAGTTCCCGATCTGACCAATTGCTTGCCAAGCACATCAGCAGTTCTCCCGGACGGCATCGCTTCAACCAGCTTGATGACTCTTAGGGAGAAGGCTCTTGTTCTCGCTTTCATCTCATCTGTAGTCATAGCGTCATCGGCAAGCAAATCCGCAGTCCGCAATCCACAATCCGCAATCAAAGTCCTGATTTTGGTTCGGGGACGATTTCAATTAGCTTCTTGATGATTTGGTCTGAATCTACTCGTTCTGATTCAGCCTGGAAGTTGGTCAGCAGGCGATGGCGCAACACGGGCGGCGCAACGGCGCGAATGTCTTCGCAGGAAACGTTGTATCGTCCGTGGAAGATGGCGCGTGCTTTGCCGGCCAGCACCAAAAACTGAGAAGCGCGAATGGAACCTCCCCAGGTCAGCCAGCGATTGACAAAATCCGGAGCTTTTTCGGTGTTGGGGCGGCTGGTGTGGACGATGTTGACAGCGTAGCGTGTGACCGAATCTGCGGCAGGAACTTTACGCACCAGTTGTTGGAACGCGATGATTTCATCCGCCGACATCATCCGCTCAAATTGCACGTTCTGCGGTGAGGTCGTCAGCTTAACGACGGCAATTTCATCTTCTTCCGGCAGGTAGCCCATTCGCACATTGAACATAAACCGGTCGAGCTGTGCTTCGGGCAGCGGATAGGTGCCTTCCATCTCGATTGGGTTTTGTGTCGCGAGTACAAAGAACGGCTTCGGTAAAACGTAGGTTTCGCCCTGCACGGTGACATTACCTTCCTGCATTGCTTCCAGCAGCGCGGCCTGCGTCTTCGGCGGCGTGCGGTTGATTTCGTCGGCCAGAATCATGTTCGCGAAGATTGGGCCGCGAATGAATTGCAGTGCGCGATGGCCCGTGGCGCGGTTTTCTTCAATGATTTCAGTGCCCGTAATATCGGCGGGCATCAGGTCAGGGGTGAATTGAATTCGCTTGAACGAAAGATCCAGGACGTTGGCGATGGTTTTAACCAGCAGTGTCTTCGCCAGGCCGGGCACGCCGGTCAGGATCGAGTGACCGCCAACGAAGAGCGATAACAGGACTTGTTCAACCGCTTCATCCTGTCCCAGCACCGCCTTGCGAATCTCGCGCAGAATCTGTTCGCGCGCCGCAGTCAATTTATCCAATAACGCCTCGTCGCGGATTACCTGTGTGTCAACAGCCATTCTTCAATGTTTCCTTTTCGTGGTGAGTGTTTGGTAGCCGATGGTTGGGTGTCGGTGACCTGTCAACGGCCATTTGCACCCAACCACTAACCGCCTTGATCAATGTGTTAGTGCGTAAATAATGTAGTTCACGCCAAACTTATAAGCATCGTTCGTTTCTTCAATGGGCCGGAATGGATCGTCCGAAAACTGCCAGAAATCGCTTACGTCGTAGTTGTAATCAATAATCATCATCAGTCGTCCGTTCTCGTCTTCCAGGCCCCAGAATTCAGGATTCATGGTCTCGCCGCCACGGCCTCCGCCGAATCCGCCGCCGTAGATTGGTTTCAGATCAATCGTCTTGATCGAAAAGAAGCAGTTGAAGATCGGATGCGAAAGGTCGAGCTTCTTTAATTCCAACTCCGGGAATGCTCGTTTGACGTGTTGTTGCAGATTGATGAACTGGCCGGAAGTGCGGAAGTCGTCCACGATCAGGAAGCCGCCGCGCAGCAGGTATTCGCGCATTCCCTGAATCTCTTTATCATTGAGATTCATGAATCCGACTTCGCACAGATAGGCGAATGGGAATTTGAAGATCATCGGATCGTCGAAGGCGATGACGGGTTCGTTGATGTCCAGGTTGACGTCAATCTTCGATAGCTCGGTCATGATCTTCATCAAGTGGCGACCCGCGACAGGATAGTCGTGTGACCAAGGCGGTCCACCATCGCCCAGAACATTGTTATAGTTGTAATACTGCGCGTACTGGCTGGTGTCGAAGCGGGCACGCACAAAGGTGAAGCGGCCAGACAGATTCGGATCGGTCTTCGGAATGCCATTTTCACTGACGGACGGCAAATCCATTGTCGGTTTTTTCGGATGCCGTTGCGCCAGCGATAGCGTCGCCAGCAGCAGGCATACGGTCAAAGCAGCGATGGAGGCAAGGATGAATTTCTGTTTGGTCATAACTCACTTCCTATTGACCTGCGATCTTCAACAACAGTTCCTGTGCTTTGTCGAAGCCGGGCGCGGCCTCCAGCGAACGCAACACATACCGCCGCGCTTCGGGTTTCTTTCCGGCGGCGAAATAAGCTCGCGCCAGATTGTATTGCGCTTCGGCCATATTCGGTGGATTGGCCGCCAGCGCGATTTGAAATTCACGCACCGCCGCGGCGCCATCGTTCTTTTCCAACAGCAGGTCGCCCGTCTGCGCATGCGTCGAAGGTTCGAAAGGATTCAGATAAAAGCTTAGCCTCATCAGTTCCAGCCCGCGCGTCTTGTTGCCCGCTTCCAGTGTTAAGTCCGCCAGTCGCTTGGTCGCATCGTAATCGTTCTCGTCAATCTTGATGAATGCTTCAAGTATTTCCATCTCAGCAGCTTTATTGCCCTGCTTTTTATAAATGAATGCCAGCGGTTCGTAGGCGTTGCCCTGGCCGGATTGGTAGGGGAACAACTCAATCGAATGCCTCAGGTATTTTGCCGCCTGCTCATACTTCTCTTCGGCGAACAATCCCAAGCCCGCGCGCACATTGAGCACGAAGTTGTCAGGCTGCGCTTCAGCTTGCTTCAAGACTTCTTCTTTCGACAGTTGTGCCAGTTCTTTGTTCTTCCAGGCGGGTTCGAGCGCCTTGACGTACTTGCCGATCTTGCTATTCAAGTAGACAGTGAACTCGCGGTCAAAATCAGATTCGGAAAGCTTCAACGCGCTTTGCAGAATTTCAGGCGTCTTCTTCTTGTCCTTGTATCCGCGCAGCATTGTCAGGATGGCATCGAAGCCATATTTGTCCTGAATGAAGTGGCAAATCTGTGACGCTTCGAAGTACGCGAGGCCGATGTCATCCGGACGCTTCGGGCGTAGGAAGCCATTGTCAATTTCGGCGATCTTGAAGAAGCGGCCTTCAGCGAAAGCTTTGATGTGGCCGATGTTCCAATCATCGCCCCAGCCCGGGCGCGCGTTGTGTTCTTCAAAGACGGACAAGCCTTCCGAAAACCAGCGCGGGATCAAGTGATCGGTAATTTGCAGCGTGATGACGTGCGTGTATTCGTGCCAAAGTGTGCTGCCCCAGTTGAACTGTCCACCGGGCCGCGCCGAGGGCGAATCTTGCGCGATGACTTGGCCGAAACAAACACCCAATGCGCCCAGGCCCGGCAGGCCCAGTGCGCGCACGGCAAAGTCTTCATGGTTCGGGAAGATTTCAACCGAGATGGGCGCTTGCGGCGTGAATTTGTATTTTGTCGAAAGCTTGCTCTGCGCTTCGGCCAACAACTCAGCTGCGTATGGCGCAATCACGTCATTTTCTTTTGGGTCGCTTTTGATAATGAAGTCGCCACTTTTGGTTTCTTTGTACTCCTTCATTGTGTCGAGCAGGTCGAGTGTGTTCTTGGCCCAAATGTTAAACGGGTCGCCGGTGAAAGACGTCTCAAGCGCGGCCCGGCCTTCCTCGAAATTGCCCATTCGCAGCAGGCCATTGCCCAGCGCCAGATGCGACGACCACAAACGCGGCGACAGCTTGATGGCTTCGCGCAGGAAAGCAACCGATTCGCGATATCGGCGCGTCTGGGTGGCGAAATGGCCGAGCACCTCGTACAGCGTCCCATAACGCGGGTTGATCGCCAGTGTCATTTTCACTTCGTTGTCGTATTCGGTTTTTTTATCTTGCAGCCAGAACATCGAGGCGCGCACGGCATGCGCGTCCAACGAATTCGGATTGATCTTCAGCGCTTCATCAATCTGCGTTGCGGCGGAAGTCTGACGTTCGCCTTCCAGGTCAACGGTCGCGGCAAAGACTTTTGCCTCGACGTAGTTTGGATTGATCTTCAAGGCTTCAGACAACTGCGCATTCATCTCGTCGCCGCCGCTGATGCGTTTGTTCGAAGCCATTGCCAGATGCAGCCTTGCGCTGTTTGGATTGATTTTGGCCGCGTCGGCAAAGAAGGACGCGGCTTCCTCGTAGTTGTACTTTGAGGTGTACAACTCGCCGCCGCCCAGATGCGCGTCAATGTATTTTTCGTCCGCTGAAATGGCTTCCAGATAAATATCGTTCGCGTCTTTGTACTTTTCCAGGTAGACGAGCGCGCGCGCAATTAGCGTCAACTCTTCGGCTGAATCCACATCGCTGTCTTCGTAGTATTTGACAAGAGCGTTGAAAATCTCCTGTGCAGCATCTTCCTTGCCGGTCAGGTTCAACAATTCGGCGCGGCGGAAATCCGCGCGCAGCTTTTGCGTCGTCGGATCAGGATGGAGCGTCTTTTTCTCGTCTTTGCCTTTCTTATCGTCTTTGGGCTTCTCGTCCTTTGGTTTGGATTTTTCGACCGCCTGACTGACCTTTTCAAATTCTGCGATGGCAGCGGAGTAACGTCCGGTGGTTGCCATCACTTCGGCCAATGCCAGCCGCGCGGTGCTGCTTTCCCCCTTCGCTAAAAACTTCTTTGTTTCAGTTTCCGCTTCGGCATACTTGCCGGTTTCCAGCAAGGCTTGCAGCAAGCCGCGCTGCGCGCGCTCATCTTTCGCATTCGTTTGCAGCAGATTGGTGAAAGACGTGATGGCGGCGGAATATTTGCCGGTCTTCAACTCTTCTTCGGCAGAGTCAATCGTCACCTGGTGCGCCGAAACGCAGGCCAAACACAGAAAAAGAAGTAAGAAGCCGGAGGCGAAGATCGTCGTTGTGTTTCGCAAAATAAGCCGCATTGAATTTTGTTTTAAGTTTGAATTCGACATCGTTTGATTACCACTTTTCGCTGTCGCATTATTCCTGCCTGCCGTTTTCATCACCTGCACGCATTACTTCGGCTTGCACGTAGTATTGTTCCAAACCTCGCAAGGCCGCTTCTGCGCCTAGTCTGCCCAGCACTTGTTCGAGCAATTGAGCGATCTTGTCACGATCCACTAACTCTGGTTCCCGGAGCATCCACAGCAGATCAAGAATGTCTTTGCTGCGTCCGGCCATGTATTTCAAAATCACCATCCATTCGGGAGTAATGACAAACCAGCCTTCTTCGGTTTGACGCGCATCACGAAGCGCGGCGTCATAAAAGGCGCGGAAGAAATCATCACGTACAATTATGTCAACTATGATTTTGCGCGCGCCAACTTGAATAGAGTGTCTGAGACCGCCGAAGGAAAGCTTTTCCTCGTGAGGTAAATCAAGGTCCTTCTCTGCCAGAAAGTCCACATCGTGAGTTGCGCGCAAGTAACCATACAGATGCATTGCAATCCCGCCAGCCAACGCACACGCAATGCCTTCTTTTTCAGCATGTTTGAAGATAATTTCGGCTACCACCAACCCTTCTTCGGTCGTGATGTCGCCCCGCTGTCGAGCCAGTACCTGTCTTTTTCGGAGTTCTTCTTCGCTCATTCCTCTCTACTCGTTCGCAGTCTGCTTTTTGCCAGCCTTGATGTTTTGACTGAGCTTCGCTAGTTCAATCAGCAGCTTCTCCAACTCGTTCTCGTAATCTTCTTCCTTCAGCATGGCCTTGCGTGTTTTCAGCCTCTCGATTTCACCTTCAAGGCGCATTTTTTCGCCGTAGAGCTTCGCCAGCGCTGCGTCGCCGCCCGCCTGCTGCTGAGGAAGAGAATCAAAGTATGCGAGCTTGGCCAGCGTGCCATCACCGGCTTCAGCTTTTTCGTGGCCTGTGCCATCGCCGTTGTCTTCGATCAGCGCGTGTTCGCTGACCAGAATGCCTTTCTTTTTATAGCGATCCAGAGTCAGTTTGCTGGCATACTCAAAAGCTTCCAGCACAGAAACGCGCCCGTTCTTGTCGGCATCGGCTTCCGGATTGCCGAGTGCAGCGATGAAATATTCGCCAAAGTGTGGCGCGTTCAGTTCCTGGCCGCTGCGCGTGGCGGTGATGACAATACGGCCTTCGCGCGCGAGCGGTTTGACGAATTCGCCGCTGCCGCTGGCCATATTGACAATGACGGCATTGCGCGTAGGCAGAGCGTTGAAGAGTTGCGCGTATTCATTGGCTGATAAATCGGGGCCGATCAGGTTGAACTTGGCTACTTTGTCTATAAAGCTGCCGTGGCCGATGAAGAAAACGAAAAGCTGATTGTCCGGCTTCAGAGAATTCTTCAATTCAACGAACAATTGCCGCACAGCCTCGGCAGTCGCTTTGCGCTGATTGCCAGCAGGCTTTTCGGTCAGCACGAAGACCTTGTCTTCAGCAAAGCCAAGCTGCCCTGTCAAAGCCCCATCCAGTTTGGCAGTCCATTCCCCGAACTGTTTGGCGTAGACCTCTTCGCCGCTGATTCCAGTGATGATGACGGCAACCTTGTTCGGGTCAGCAGGCAGCTTGGGCTTCGCTTCAACCCTCGCCGTTGCCTGCGCCCCCACCGCCGGTTGCGTGATTTGAGTCTTCTTCGGTGCAACCGGCACTTCCTGCGCGCAGGCTGCAACGGCCAAAGTCAGAAGCAAGCAAATTGTCTTGAGCAGATAACGCATTGGGTAAATCAATCGTTTAAGCGAGTCCTCTTCGCTTCCTCAAAAACCATTCGGCGCTGGCCAGCCCGACCAGCAGCAGAAAATTGATTGGCATGTCCCACAAGTCTTTGCTGACACGCTCGGAATTCTTGCCTTCCAGCATAGTGATTTCGTCCAGCAGTTCACCAGCCTTCGCCAGCGGAAAGTATTTGCCGCCGGTTTCGGTCGCGACGCGCTTGAGCAGTTCGATGTTTTGCGCGGCGTCGTGAAATTCGCGCGAACGTTCCGTGACCAGAAAGCTGGATGCGGCAGTGCCCAGCGTTTCGCCGCCACGCTTGGCAATCGTTTCAAGTTTATAAAGACCTGTTTCGTCGGCTGCCAACTCGCTTCGGTAATCGGTGGAGCCTTCAGCGCCTTGGCCGCCATTCGGGTCACTGAAGTTGATCTTCAGCGGCAGCTCCACGGTTGCGCCGGACGGCTTCGTGACCGTGGCGGTGACTTGCGCGTCGCGGATCGCGTCAAACTTTTTGTCATTTACTTCGCTGCGCAAACTGACCGTATCGCCCGGAACATAAACATCGCGTTCGGATGCCACTTCAAACTGATTCGGGGTTGTACTAACAATGTAGCGCAACAACTGACGCCAGAACGTTTCGTGATAGTTATTTTGCGAAGGGACTTCCATCCGCCAGCGCCAGGTGTCGTTCGAGGTCAGCGCCAGCGTGCGTCCGCGACCGTATCGCTGTTCGATCAGCAGCGGCAGCGAACGGCTTTTGTCGGCGGTGCTGCGGGCCTCCAGGATAATTGTCGCGCCAGGTTTGATGCCGGTCAGCATTTCAGGAATAGAAATGGCAGGGAGTTCATCCCAGATTTTCGCGCTCTGGTTGCGGTCTTCGTTCAACCGGGTGACGGCGTGGGTGCGTCCACGCGAAGTCAGAGCGGCTTTGTAATTTTGAACGACCATCGTTTCGGTCTCTTCCACTTGATCATTTAACGTGACAGGCAGCAGGTCGGCTATTGGCGTTTGCGCAAACTTGCCCGCGTCAAAAGCCCGTGTGCCGCCAATGGCCATGACGCCGCCGCCACGGCGCGCAGCAAACTGTTCGATGTTTTTCAGTTGATCGTAATTGAAAAAGTTGGCTTCGATGCTGCCAAGAATAATGCCCTGATAAGTGAAGAGTTCTTCGATGGTAGTGGGAAAGCCGGTGGTCAATTCGCTGCCTGATTCGACGCCTTGCCGGTAGAACTTGCCGTCGGCAGAGCGCAGAACAGAAACCATCGTCAGGTTTTTCTCGGTCTTGGCTGTCGCCGCTTTGCGAATGAACCCGTATTCCCAGCGCGGCTCGCCTTCGATGTACAGAATTTTCGGCTTGTCGTCGGTGACGGCGATGAGTGCGTCAATCGCGTTGTTTTCGAGCGTTGTTTCGCCGTCAAGCGGTTTGACCTCGAAGGTGTAACGGTGATTGCCAATCGAAGACGGCGTGAATTCGATGGTCAGGCTTTGCGCTTCGCCGCCCTTCACGTCGAACTGCTGCGTCTTAATTGCCTTGTCGTCTTCACTGACGGCGAGCGAAATCTTCGTGTTGCTGTAGCCGCTCAAACGCACCAGCGTTTCAGCAATGATGGCCGAACCAACCAGCACGCGGCGCGGCGTGGTGACGCGAACAGCTTCGGCATCCTTGAAACGCGATGGATTACCGACGCCGACAGTGAAGACTGGAATATTGCGCGCGCGCAGCTCGCGCAGTTCGGCGCTCAAATCTTTTGGCGTGTTTGCTCCGCCATCGCTGACCAGAACAATCGCGGACAGTGGCGAGCCGGTTGAATCCTTGATTGCTTCTCGCAGCGCCGCAACCACGTCGGTAGCCTGGCCGTCTGCTTTCAGTTCGCTGATGTCTTTGATCTTCGACGCGCTGTTCGAAAAGCCATACAGGCCGACTTTGAATTTGTCGTTCAGGCTTTTTGAGAATTTGCCATTTGCAGCCAGCAACTCTTTGGTCGCATCAATCCGGCTGCGATTATTTTCGTCGGCCAAAGTCATGCTGCGCGAATTGTCTGTGAGTACGGCGACGCTGGTGCTTTTAGGGATGATGGAAGGGACGACGATGACGGGCCGCATCAGCATAATGAAGATCAATGCCAGCAAACCGGCGCGCAGGGCAATCAATCCCCACTTGCTCTTCGAGTTGATGCGATACCCCGGACGGACGTACAGAAAGTAAATCAGTGCGCCCAGCGCAAGCGCGAGCAGAATTACCAACAGCCACGAAGGGCGATTGGCAAAACCGAAATTGCCTTTGGCAAACGTTGACCACTTATGCTTGAAGAAGAACTGCACAAAACTATCCATTCACTATGACTCCGGTCAGTATGACTCCGGTCGCTCTGACGCTGCATAAAATTTTCGCTCCGGGTGGAAAGCCTGCCTTTTGCCGACCATTTGTAGTGACACGCAAGATGTTGTGCGTGAGGATTGGGATTATAAACAACGATTCACGGTTGCGTAAAACTATTTGCGCCGCGCCGCGCCGAAATGGTGGAATTACGCGCCTTTCGAGCCGGCATTCAAAGCTCTTGGCAACATTTTTTGAAGGAGAACCACCCAAATGAGCACAATTGAATTTCCTCATGCTTCCGACTGGCGAACGCTGCGATTCAGATTGTTGGGCATTTTACCGCTGCTCTTTTTTCTGGCGCGCGTCTTTGAGTACGCCTATCGGGCAAAGACTCCTGAGCAGATTTTATGGAGCTGCCATATTTCAAATCTGCTGTTGGCGATTGGATTGTTCACTGCATCTGCGCTGTTGATTCGTGTCGCCGTCTTCTGGCTTATCCTGGGTCTGCCGCCTTGGGTTATTGACATGGTTGCCAGCAAACTGGTCACACCGGTTTCGATCTTTTCTCATATGGGCGGCTTCGTTGTGGCGATGGTAGCGATCTATTTTATGAGGGCGAAACGTGGAAGCTGGCTGCCGTCGCTGATCTACTTTGTGGGGCTGCAACAAATCACGCGGCTGTTAACCGTGCCGGGGCCATACACCAACGTCAACGTCGCGCACTTCGCGTACGGCGGAATGAAGGACTGGTTTGCGCACTATTGGACATACTGGCTGGCAAATACGGCGGCGGCGGCTGTGACCTTGTGGTTGATGGACTGGGGATTGGTCAAACTGTTCCCGCCGCGCGGAAATTAAAGTATGGGCATGAGCCTGGGTTCGCACCGCTTCCAGCGTGCAGGCGTGGATGGCAAACCTGATGGTTGTCACCATACATCCCTTCTTCACGCTTCCCACAATTATGCCGTTCCATCACCTCGCTTGATTTTCGAAGAGGTGCGCTTCAATCAATGCGTCTTCCCGCCACGCCTGCACGCTGGAAGCGGTGCGAACCCAGGCTTATTTTTGCCTACTTGATCGTCACGCGCAGGGTGTTGGCTGTTTTGCCATCAACGGTCAGCACAACGTCCACATCGCCACGTCCGATCAAGCTTCGATCCAAGCGTAAATTGACTTGGTCGAGTCCAATGAATCCGGGAACTGCGCCTGCAAAAAGCACAGGCGCGGCCACGCCGCCGACCGTTGCGCTGGCGTTGCCCTGACTGCTCAGCCCGCGCAAACCCGTTCCATAGGGAATCAGGAAGACTTGATCGCCTGCCGGGCCTAGATCAATTGGCACAGCGACAAAGCGGTTCGTCGCCGAATCGAAACGCACGACCGGCTCGTAGCTGTCCTGTCCGGCAGCATTACGACGGAACACAACCGCCGCCGCCAGACCCGTCCCGCTGGCGTTTGCGGAAAACAGCCCCGGCGCGACGTTCGAAATGGTAACGATGCCGGTCGCCACTTCACCCGATGCGTTGGTCACGGTGACGGTTGCGATGCCATTGGCCGTGCCGCTTGGCACTTGATAGTTGATCTGTTCCGCCGAAACGAAGAAGAGCGGCGCAGTGCGTTCAACGGACAGGCCGTCGCGCACCCGCACCGTCGTGCCTGCCAATGATGTCGGCAGCGGCAGGCTGGTCGCCGAGATGGTCGAACTTGCCAGATTCGTGCCGAAAGCCGTGGCAATTTCTTCGGCTGCCAGCCCTGCTGTTGTTGAGAAGCTGGCGGCGGAAACGCTGGCCACCGTGCGCAATGATGACGCTAGTCGCACACGCCGGACTCGGTTGTTGCCGCTGTCAGCGATGACCATGTTGCCTACCGCATCGAAGGCGACGCTGGTCGGGAATGAAAGCGCGGTTCCCTCCGGCGCGGTGCCGTCACCGTTGAAACCTGCCGTGCCCGTCCCCGCCACGGTTGTGATAACGCCGCTGCCCCCACTGCCTAATGCGATTTTGCGGATGCGGTGATTGCCGCGATCGGCAAAGTAGAGATTGCCCGCCGCATCCACCGTCAGGGTTGCCGGGTAAGTCAGATTGATCAACGCGCTGGCTGCTGGGCCGCCGTCGCCGCTGAAGCCCGCAACGCCAGTTCCGGCAATGGTGCTGATTTTGCCGTCGGCAATGCTGACGCGGCGGATGCGCTGGTTGCCGGTGTCAGCGATGTAAAGATTGCCCGCTCCATCCACCGCGATGCCCGTCGGCAGATTCAATTCGGCTTGTGTCGCTGGCCCGCTGTCGCCGCCATTGCCAACCAGACCGCTGCCCGCGACGGTTGTGATAACGCCGGTGATGGCGTCAATCCGGCGGATGCGGTTGTTCAGCCGGTCGGCGACGAACAGGTTGCCAGCAGTATCCACGGCCAATCCAACCTGACCGTTGAGTTGCGCGGCGGTCGCGGGGCCGCCATCCCCGCCGAATCCGCCGAAGCCTTCGCCGGTTCCGGCAATCGTGCTGATCTTGCCGTCCGGTGTGACCTTGCGAATGCGGTGAGTCAATTGGTCGCTGATGTAGGCGTTGTCCGCCTTGTCCACGCTTACAACGTTGGGGAAGTTGAGCGTGGCGTCCACAGCGGGGCCGCCGTCTCCACTTGAACCGATGATGCCGGTTCCCGCGAAGGCCGTGATCTGGCCGGTGGGCGAAACGCGGCGCACGCGGCGGTTCTGCGTGTCGGCAATCAGGATGTTGCCTTTGCTGTCCACCGCCACGCCGCGCGGCTGGTAAAGCGTCGCCGCCGTGCCCGGCCCGCCATCGCCCGTGCTGTCAATGACGCCGGTGCCTGCAATCGTCACGACAACCTGATTGGGAGTGTAAGTCACTGCCAGTTGAGCGCTGGCCGCATTGCCGCTGACATCCCAGGCAGTGACGGTGATGTTGTTGATGCCGGGTTGCAAGCCGATGCCGGTGACCGTCCAGCTTGTCGTGCCGGATGCCGCGCCACTGCCGCCGCGATCATTGCTCCAACGGACGGCGACAACCGTGCCGTTATCAGAAGCTGTGCCGCGCAGATCAAGCGCCGCATTCGTCGCATTGAAAGTTCCACCTGCCGTTGGGTCGCTGATGGCAACCGTCGGCGGCGTAACGTCGCCCGCCAGGCCGTTGACCAGTTTGCGGATGCGGAAGTTGTTGGCTTCGGCGATGTAAAGGAAACCTTGCGGATCAACGCCCAGATGCCGCGCCAACGAAAAGCTGGCGCCGATGGCAGCCGCGCCGTCCGGCGAAAAACCGGTTGCGCCTCCGCCCGCCACGGTTATGATGATGCCATCCGCCGCAGCCACGCGCCGAACGCGATTGTTGGCCACGTCGGAAAGGTAAAGATTGTTGCCGGCGTCCAGCGCGATGCCGAACACGTTGCCGATGGCGGCGTTGATGGCCGGGCCGCCGTCGCCGGTTGCGCTGTTTGATCCCGTGCCCGCTGCCGTGGTGATGATGCCCGTGCCAGTGGCAATCTTGCGGATGCGGAAGTTGCCGTTGTCCGCAAAGTAAAGATTGCCGTCCTTGTCGAAGTAAAGCGATTGCGGGACGCGCAACTGCGCCGCCGTTGCCAAAGCGCCATCGCCGCTGAAGCCAGCCGTGCCGCCTGCGATTGTGGTGATGATGCCGGTATCAATCGCTACGCGGCGAATGCGGTTGTTGTTGCTGTCTGAAATGAACAGATTGCCCGTCGCGTCGAGCGCAATCGCGCCCAGTCCGCCAAAGTCGAATTGCGCCGCGTTTGCCGGGCCGGCGTCTCCGCCGAAGCCTGGCGTGCCCGTTCCGGCAAAAGTCGTAATGATCCCTGTGGCTGCGGCCACGCGGCGAATCCGCTGATTGCCTGAATCAAGAATGTAAATGTTGCCGTTGGTATCGGCGGCGGCTCCGCGCGGCTGGGCCAATTGGGCATCGGTTGCCTTGCCGCCGTCACCTGAAAATCCGGCCACGCCGTTTCCGGCCACGGTTGAAATCAAGCCAGTCGGCGTGACCTTGCGAGCGCGAGCGCCATTGAAATCGCCAAAGTAAAAGTTGCCGCCGCCATCAAAGAACATCGTCCCGGAAGGATTGGTGATGTTGGCCAGCACGGCGGGGATGTTTTCGCCGTTGTATGCCGTCGTGCCGGTACCAACGACGGTCGCCAGTACGCTGGCTGGCGTGCTGGTCGCGACCAGCACGCTTGCGGCGCTGACGTTTCCAGCTTCGTCCGAAGCCGTCACTGTGATTTCATTGCGCCCGGTCAAGAGTGGCAATCCGGCAATCGTCCAGCTTGCCGTGCCGCTGGCTGTGCCGGACAAGCCGCGATTCGACCGCCAATTCACCGAAGCAACGCGCAGATTATCGCTTGCTGTTCCTGCCACGATGATCGCTCCGCCTGTGGTGGAAACGGTCGGCGCAGCCGGCGTGGTGATGCGGAGCGTGGGCGATTCCAGATCGGACAATCCTTCCTGCGTCACGGTGAAGCTGCGCCCGGCGATGGCAACCGTGCCGACGCGGCGGCCAATCGTGTTGTTGGCCGTGACCTTCATGCCGACTGTGCCGTTGGTTGTGCCGCCCGATCCGGGTTGCAACACGATCCACGGGACGTTGCTGGCCGCAGTCCAACTGCATCCATTGGGCGCGACGCTGACATTGACTGTCAGATCGCTGCCCGCCGCCGCGACCGAACGCCCCGTCTGCGCCAACGAAAAGTTGCAGCCGCTCATGTTCGCAATGACTTTGAAAGCGCCACGCCCGTGAGTGAAGGCAAAGAGCGAGGTCACGCCCCCCGCTGTGTTCAGTACCAGCGCTTCGGTCACAACGTTGGCGAAGCCTGTGTTTTCAACCGCCCACGTCGCACCGCCATCAATCGAAACGAATACGCCCAGATCAGTGCCGATGAAAAGCCGCGCCGCGTTCGATGTGTCCACCACGATGCAATGCACAGGGATGTCCGGAATGCCCGTCGTGCCCGTGCCGTCAATGCTGCTCCAGGATTGGCCGCCATTGGTTGTGCGAAAGACGTGCGCGCCGCCGAAGGTCGAATAAGTGACATAGGCGATGTTTTTGTCGTTCGGATCGTAAGCAAGCCAGGAGATGACGCCAGCGCGCGGGCGCGCAAAACCATCAAGCGTCGCCGAAAAGGGGTTGGCCGAATTGATCGCTAATGCCCGCGTCGTGCGGACGATCGCGCCATCGCTCATCCCGAACAGAGCCGTGTTGGCATCAGTCGGGGCAACAGCCACCGCCGTCATCCCCCCGGTGGTCAGCGAGACCGTGCGGAGCGAACCGATGTTCGTCCAATTCGCCATTCCGTCGTTTGTCCGGAAGATCGGATCACTCATTGTGTAGTAGCGTTGCGGATCGCTCGGATCGCTTCCCAATGCCTGAATGAAGGCAGCCGATCCCGCCAGCCCCAGTGTCACAGACGAAAACGTCGCGCCGTTGTCAGTAGATTTGCGCAAGTTTCCGCCTTGCGTCGAAACGTAAAGATTATTCGGATTGATAAAGTCCACGGCCGAATAGCCGCCATCGGCCTGGAAAATTTCCTTCCACTTGTTCGGGCCATCCGTGTCGTTGCCGCGCGGCGTGCCGTTGTCCTGCGCGCCGCCGAAATAAGTCTTGCCGTCGGGGTAGACCACGCCGTGATAAAACTGCGTTACGCCGTAATTATTGTTGAGCGATTGCCATTGCACTTTATTGCCCGACGAATCGCAGAAAGCGCGCGGCCCGGTTGCGATGGCTGCGCGAGCGTTCGACGTGCGCCAAATGCCGCCGTCATTGCCGACAAACAACTGTTGGTTGGTCGTGCCGTTGAACTGCGGATGGAAGATCAGAGTGTGCTGGTCCGGGTGAAGCTGGGTTGATTGGCCGTAGACGAAATTGCCGCCGGTCGCGTCGTAAACAAAGGCCGCCGACCCCCAGTTAGCACCGCCATCATCCGTGCGCATGACGTCGGTTGCCCCAACCCAGATGCGATTCGGATCAAGCGGATCAACTGCCATCGTCAGGTCGTACCAGGCCTGTCCGGTAAAAGAATCGCCCGTGCCGAATTTGCAAAGCACGGCGGTCGCGCTGGACGGATCAGACAGAATCGCCGTGTTGACCTTGTTCGTGTCGCTGTTGCGAACGCGCGCCGTCCACGAACCCGAAGCTCCACCGCTGTCCGACCGGAAGAAGGCATGCAATCCATATTGGTAAGTTCCGGTGAAGGCAGATGCGAGCGCGTACACGATGTTCTGGTTCGATGGAGCAAAGGCCAGCGCGGTGCGGCCCATGCCCGTATCGCTCAAGACGGTTTCCCAGGCGCCATCAATTTCCGCATCCGTTTTACGGAATACAGTTGATTGGGCGAAGTTGCCGCAAGCCGCCAAAATGAAGTCCGTCGTTTGATCGCTTCGAATGGCCAGGTCCTGACACCCGCCCGCAACGGTTCTGGTCAAAGCTTGCGTCCACGTTGTGCCGCCATCAGGTGAGCGCCAGACGCCACTCAAGGTAGAGGCATAAACGCGGTTGCTGTCATTTGGGCTGACAATCAGATCGGTAACAGCATAGAAATTGGTGTTGCTGGCTGTGGCCGTCAGTCGCGCCCAGGTCACGCCGGCATCGGTCGTTTTGAAGATGCCCGCGCCGCGCACGCCATCACTGTTACTGAAGCCTTCGCCGGTGCCGACGTAAATGACACTCGGATTCTTTGGATCCAGCGCCATCGAACAGACAGCGATGTTGGCAAGCATGTCGGCAATCGGCGTCCACGATCCGCCTGCATTTGTGGACTTCCAGACGCCACCCGCCACGCCACCGGCATACATAATATTCGGGTCTTGCGGATTGATCTGAATAGCGCGCGTGCGCCCGCCGATGTTGCCCGGCCCCAGCGGCGTCCACGCGCCCAATCCTGGCTGATCAGGCGAAGCGTTGCGCAGCTCTTCGCGCGACACCAGCCGGTTGTCAGCGATGGAATGCACCGGCATCAGCTTCATCTCTTCCATTGCCTGGAAGTAGCGTTCAATCGGCAACTCTTTTTCGCCTTCGGGCAGGCGTTTTTGCAGGTAGTACTGCATGGCTTTGTCGGGTTCGTCAGCGCGCTTTGATTCATGCTCTCGTTCTTCAATTCCCAGGTCTTCGCCACTGAATGCGCTTGCGTCGGCAATCTGATTGACGAACTTTTCCCAGAGCGGGGCAGCAGGCGCCAAACCATTCAACGGGCGATCCGGGTTTTCAGGCTTGACTGCTGAACGCTCTGCCGGAAGCTGTTTTCGTGCGATCGAGCGAGCCGCGCGTTGAGCTTTGGATTGCCGCGACGTTTTGGCTTTTGCCTTTGCCGCCACCCGCTGGCCAGCGGCGGTCGCGTCCGGAATTAACAAGTAGATGCTTGAAACTGCGATCAAACAAAGCATCAGAAAAAGGCTGACTTTTATGTGCGATGGGCGATGTGCGATCTTCATTGCGAATCCTCCGGAGAAAGGGGCGCGACGGCTGTGTGCGCCAGTGTTATGTGCTGGGTGAAAACTACTGATAACCGTGAATGGCCTGCGATGGAAGGACGGTTGGATCATCCCGCTGGCGCAGACGGACAGACTGACTTATTGAAAACTGAGCGCGCGGACATTAGCCGGTTGGCCAATGACGGTCAACCGAAATCCGGCATTTAGAAAATTGGCCAGCAGATTTGTATTCCATCTGTCTGATGTGAAAAGCGCGTTGACGAAATTCGCCCGGGCATCAGCCACTTCGCGGCGAACAGGAGCATCAGCAAAATTCACCATCAGCGGCAAAAGCCCAGGGTCGGAGATGGGCGCGAACGAACACGCAATCAACTGTCGCGGGCCGGATCGAAATGTTTGCCCGGCAGGCAGCGCCATCGCCAAACCCACGATCCCGCGTTCAGCTTGCCGATCGTTTACAAGCAAGGCGGCATCGGGCGCATCGTGCCCGATGGTGACTGCGACAAAACGCCACTGATTCGGATCAAACGTCAGGCTGAAACCGAGTGAGTTTTCTATCCCCTGCCCATCAAGCTCAATCACCAATTGGCCGCTGTCAGCTATGGGCCGGGCGTTGATGACCGTCGAGCCTGCCGTCGAGCCTGAATGCCCGTGGCCAAAATCAACGCTTTGATGATTTGCATTTTGCTGCGCTTGTTTTATGCCGCCGGTTAAAGGTTGCGAGGATTGCGGGTTTGGCGCGATTGGGCCGCCTGCCGGAACAATCGGATCAAGGCCGGTGGCATATCGGCCCGCTTGCGTCCAATCAATGATTGAAATCTTTCCATCGCCTAACGAACTGCGTGGCGCGCAATCGGCCCGCTGGAATTCGTTGCCTGTGGCGGCAGTGTCCAGTCCGGCAACGAATCGCCCGATCTGCACCCAGTCGGTGACCGTTACCGTGCCGTTGTTATCGCCATCGGGTCGCGGCGTGACATCGGCTTCAAAGCCTTTGGTGAGCGTGATCGCGCCGGGGCTGAAGCTCAAGGGGAGCGCATTGGCATTCACGTCCGAAGCTTCGCGCAAAACCGGTTGATCGCCGAAGTTGATTGTCGTCGGGCCAAACGTGGCCTTCGTTGAGATTGAAAAGCTGACGACGGCAAGCTGACGGTCACCAACAGGGAATTTTTGGTTGGCGGGAAAGGCCAGTGCCAGGCCGATGCGGCCCTGCGCGGCTTGAGCGATATTGAGGTTGATCGTTGCGCCGGTTGCATCAGCGCCCAAGGCAACCATCGGATTGCCCAGCACGGCGGCGTCAAACATGAGGCTGAACCCAATCGCATTTTCATCGCCTTGCGACCCAAGCTCAATGGGAATGCTGACCGAACCGCCGACCGGGCCGCCGGACGGCACGACGCGAACGATTCTGGATATTGATTGAAACGTCTGCGCAACAGGATTGCCGCGCATCCGGGAGGGATTGGAATGTAAAAGAACGAAGTCGCTGATGACTGCGCAAATCAGCGCCAGCATGAATACGACACAGCGTGGGGGCATCACGTGTCTCCAGGGAAAAAGAGCATGGAGTTCAGGCTTTAGCCTGTCTGGGTAATTTTCGAAGTTATTCGGAAGGAGTCATGCCGCCTAAAGGCTGAACTCCATGCTCTTTTGTTTTGATTTTTAGTAGCCGACCGAATGTCCATCCAGGCGCGGATCACTGCCGCCCAGACGGATGCGTGTCTTGTCTTCGATCATGATTCCTTCGGCATCGCCCATATGGCGCGGCTTATCCACAAACTTATGGCCCATATCGCGCAGCCGTTTCAAGGCGTCTGGTGACAATCCCATCGGTTCATACGTGATCGTGTCGGGCATCCATTGGTGATGTACACGCGGCCAGTCAATCGCCTGTTGCATGTCCATTCCATGATCTACAACATTGATGATGACTTGCAGCACCGTATTGATGATCGTCGGGCCGCCTGGACTGCCAACCGCGAACCACAGTTTGCCGTCTTTCAACACAATCGTTGGCGTCATTGAAGAGAGAGGGCGTTTGCGCGCGGCAACGGCATTGGCTTCGCCTTGAATCAGTCCATAAGCATTCGTGCCGCCGGGCTTCGGGGCGAAATCGTCCATCTCGTTGTTCAGCAGGAAGCCCGCGCCTTCGACGGTGATCTTGTTGCCGAAGCTGTCGTTCAACGTATAGGTGTTCGTCACGACGTTGCCGTCTTTGTCCACCGTGGTGAAATGCGTTGTTTCTTCAGATTCCTTCATGGACATATAAGCCATCGGGTCGCCGTGGCCAATCTTTTCAGATGTCGAAGCGCGATTCGGATCAATCGTCGCAGCCAGTTTGTCGGCATAGCTGCGCGAAGTCAGCCCGGCCAGCGGCACTTTGACGAAATCAGGATCGCCCAGAAATTCCGCGCGGTCGGCAAAGGCACGGCGCATGGCTTCGACTTTCAGATGGACTTCCTGAGATGACGCCGCGCCCATCGCTTTCAGGTCGTAGCGTTCCAGGATGTTCAGCATTTCGATCAATGCCACGCCGCCCGATGAAGGCGGCGGCATCGTGATGACCTCATTGCCGCGATAGGTCGTGCGCAGCGGTTCGCGTTCAATGGGTTTGTAGTTGGCCAAATCCTCCATCGTCATCCAGGGCTTTCCGCCCTTGGCGGCGCGCTTCATTCCTGCTTCGATCAATTGCGCCGTTTTGCCCAGGTAAAACTCGCGCGGGCCGTCTTTGATCATTCGCGCAAAGACTTCGGCCAATTCCGGTTGTTTGAAAATCTCGCCGGTTTCGTACGGCTTGCCGTTGCGCAGAAAGATGCGCTTGGTTTCGGGATAGCGTGACAGGCTGGTGCTTGCGCCCTTCAAACTTCGTTCCAGCATATGCCAGACGGGGAAGCCTTCTGCCGCCAGCTTGCGCGCAGGCTCGGCCACATCGGCCCATTTCATCGTGCCGTACTTTTCCAGCGCGTAAGACAATCCGGCGACAGTGCCGGGAACGCCTGCCGCTTGATGGCCGTAGGTCGAAGACTCTTTGATGTATTCGCCTTTTGCGTCCAGATAGGTGTTACGCTGCGCTGCCGCCGGTCCCATTTCGCGGTAATCAATTGCAGTCGCTTTGCCATCTGCTTTGCGGATGACCATAAAACCGCCACCGCCCAGATTCCCCGCTGAAGGCCAGACCACAGCCAGTGTCAACCCCACCACTACCGCCGCATCAATCGCATTGCCGCCGCGCTTCATCACATCCACGCCGACCTGCGAAGCGATTTGGCTGACCGATGCGACCATCCCGCTTTTGCCGCGCACGGGTGGGCGAGAGGCGGCTTGTGATGATGGATTGAATGGAAGCGGCGACGGCGCTGCAACAAGCGAAAGCAACAGCGTAAGAGAAAGAATGAGCCTAGAGAGTTTTTTTATGGGCATGTCGTTACCTTTGTTGGGTTGCCAAGATTTGCTGGACTGACGCTTTCAATCCTGGCAAGTCTTCGACCATTGTTTTCCAGACAACTTCCAAATTCACAGTGAAATAATCATGAGTCAATAAAAGTGCGCACTGACTTCTTCATACTGCCACGGCCTCTCTAAGGACTTGCTCACCGATGCGCGGTTTAAGCGCGTCCTTCATCACCAGGTCAACCTTGATGCCTAATAAATCTGATAGATGGCTTTCTATTTTGATGAATTTCAACAAGCTGGGTGGTTCGTCAAACGTGACGAGTAAATCCAGATCACTGTTTTCCTGCTGCTCTTTACGTGCATAAGAGCCGAAAACTTCCAGCGATCTGACGTGGTAACGCAGGGCGAGCGTAGGCAGTTCATGGCGCAGTGTGACGATGAAGTTCGTTAAATTGAGATCGCTAGTCATGCTGCCGGTTTCCAGATTCAAGCTTTCGTTAAGTGGAACGATTGTATTTGCCAATCAAAACTCACGTCAATTCTCTGCCGGATACATTCGCGCAAACAGCCCTTCAACCTGTGCGGCAACGTGGCGGCCATCTTCAAGTGTATCGTTGATCTGTTCGCGGCAGCGTTCGGCGAATTCTTTGTCGCCGATGGCCAGCAGGTTGGGCAGGATGTTGTAAGTCGCGCCGCGAATCGCCGTCATTGCCAGTTGGGCGCTTAATGCCAAATCGGAGACGCCATTCGGAGGGCACATTTCCGCCAGATCGCTGAGCACATCCAGCGTTTGCCTCGCGCTTTCGGCTACGCGCAACGGGACGGCAACGGCGTTCTTGGTGGCCTGTTCGATGGCCATCATGCGCCCCAGCTTTTCGCCTTCGTTTGCACGCGGCAGCGACATTGCGTCCAGCACCTGTTCGCGGCATTCGGTGTCTTCTTTCATCGCGGTCTGCAAATCGGCGCTCAATTGTTCCAGCCGTTCCAGCATGGAACTTGCTTCGTCTTCGTTCGCGCGTTTATGGCCGCTGGCCAGCTTGCAGACCATAACAGCCAACTCCGTCGCCAGCATTCCCGCATAGGCCGCAATGCTGCCGCTTTCCGGCGTCAGGCTGGCGGCGGCCAGCCCGCGCGGGGCTTCGTCAGCGTTTTTAAGTTGGGGATTGGGCGACTGAGAAAAAGGCGTGGCCTGATTCGGCAACATGGCTTCCAACAGATCGCCCGTGTTTTGCGCTTTGCTTTGTTTCAGCTCCGCGCCGATTTCATTGAAATCATCTGCCCAGGCCTGATGAAGCCTGTTTTCCAAAATCAAATCTTCGCTGAAGTTTTCAAACTGCAAATAATATTCGCCGCAGGCATTGATCGCCGCCTGGGGAACCAGCCCAATAATTTCGCTGCCGGTGACGGCCACGCCATAGCGTTCTGCTTCGCGTTTGACCAGTTCAAAAACACGAAAAAGCGGCGTGGCTTCGTAGTTAACTACGTTCATTGAAACCTGCGCCTGATGGCGATTCTTCATCTGCATGCCCAGCGCCTTGACGTTCTGCAATCCACCGCTGCTGCCACGCACGGCTTTCGCAATCTTTTTGGCAATAACGATGTCTTCCGTGGCCAAATTGATGTTGTAAGCGATCAGAGGATTGCGCGCGCCGATGGCCATGGCGCCTGCGGTGGGGTGGATTTGGCGCGGGCCGAAATCAGGCTTGCGGTCAGGGTGGAAAATGATCTCATCGCGCAAGGCTTCAAACTCGCCGCGCCGCACGTTGGCCAAGTCAACGCGGTCAGGATGGGTCGCGGCTTTTTCGTACAGATAAACGGGAATGCCCAACTCTTCGGCGATGCGCCGAGCGGCTTTGCGCGCCAGATCAACGCATTCGTCCATCGTGACGCCTTTGATCGGCACGAAGGGCAGCACATCCAGCGCACCCATTCGCGGATGTTCGCCATCGTGTCGGTTCAGATCAATCAGTTCGATGGCGGTCGCGGCGGCGCGCACTGCGGCCTCAACCACTGCGTCGGGCGCACCCGCAAAGGTGATGACCGCGCGGTTATGATCGGCATCCATCGTCCGATCCAGCACCGCCACGCCCTCAACTGAACTGATGGCTGACGCAATCAACGCGATCTTATGCGCGTCGCGCCCTTCGCTGAAGTTAGGAATGCATTCGACGATCTTCTTCATATCCGTACATCACAAGGTTAAGGCCGGGGCGGCAGCCAAATTAATAAAGTCATGGCTCAAGCGGAGAGTACCATCTCTCTCCTTCTTGGGCCATGACTTTCCCTGCGTGCCTTCGGGAATTACTGCTATTCGTTTTCTTTTGTCACTGACCCGGCGCCTGCTGCCGGTGCGGGCGTTTTCTTCAGATACTTGTCGTACCAGGCCAGATAACGCTCATACCGATCCCGCACGTAACTGGGCCGTTGGATGCCGTGGAATTCGTTGGGATAGATAATCAGTTGCGTATCAATGCCCAGGCTTCGCAGCGACTGATACATCTGTTCGCTGCCTGACAGCGGCACGTTGAAATCCTTTTCGCCGCCCAGAAACATCGTTGGCGTTTTGATGCGGTCAGCGTGCAGGAACGGATAGGATAGCTTCTGGTAGGTCTCCCAAGACTTTGGGTTCCAGGGCGGGCCGATTTCGTAATCGTACTGAAGGATGTATTGATCGGTGCCGTAAAACGAAACTGTAAAGGCCGTGCCCGCGCCGCTGGTTGCCGCCTTGAAGCGCGTGTCGCTGGCGATCATGTAATCCGTCAGAATGCCGCCGTAACTCCATCCGCCCACGCCCAAGCGGTCAGGATCGGCCACACCCATTTTGATGGCGTGATCCACGCCGGCCTGCAAGTCTTCGACTTCGTAATGTCCCCAATCGGCAAAGATGGCGCGCGAATATTTCTGGCCGCGCCCCGAACCTCCACGGTAATTCACAGCCAGCACCGCGTACCCATTCGCCGCGAAGAACTGCCGTTCCGTGCTGAACGAATGTTGGTCTTGCCCATTCGGCCCGCCGTGAATGCGCAACAGCAGCGGGACTTTGGTTCCTTTCACATACCTCGCTGGGTAGGTTAGCAAGCCGTGAACTTCGGTGCCGTCCTTGCTTTTGAAGCTGACGTCTTCTGTTTGTCCCAATTCCAGTTCGGCAAATAGCGCATCGTTGTGATGCGTAAGCTGACGCAAGCCCCCGCTTTCAAAGGCGTGAACTTCGGTGTATTTCGCATCTCCGCCTGAAAGTACGACGGAAGATTTCGCCGCAGAATCCCAGCCCGATACGACGACGGGCGGCGATAGTAACCGCTCAATTTTACCGCTGGCCAGATTGACCTGTGCCGGATAAACCGAGCGGTCGTCCGTAACCGTGAAGCGAATCGCTTTGCCATCCTCGCTGAAGCTTGGCGAAGAGATGCTGCGATCCATTGCATCCACGGTCTGCAATCGTTTGGGAGCGCTGCTGCCATCGGTGGCGACAACAGCCAGATAATTCATGCCGTACGCGCCCCATTTTTTCTCGTCGCCTTCCAGAAAAGTTATCCATTTGCCGTCGGGACTCCATTCGGGACGCGCCCGCCCGCTGCGGCTGCTTGCAGTTGTCAGCGGCTTTTCGGTTGCGCCAGGTTTGGCTTCGGCGACAAACATTTGTGCTTCAGGATCACGATCAGAATCTGCGGCGTGATTGCTCATAAACGCGATGCGCGCGCTGTCGGGTGACCACGATGGCGCGGCTTCGTCCCATTTGCTGGTCGTCAGCCGGTCCAGCTTTTTCGTTGCGACATCGAACAGATAGATATAGCTGTGACGGCCTGAAAGCAGGTAGCCTTGCACGTCCTGTTTGTATTTGTAACGGTCAATCACGATGGGTTTCGGCGGCTTCGGTTTGCCTCCTGCTTCCACCGCCGCTGCTGCTGCTTCGGCATCCGGATCAGGATCGCCGACTGTCAGTGCCAATCGTTTTGAATCCGGTGACCATTCAAAACTCTGCAAGCGTCCCTTGGCCTCGGCCCCGAAATTGGTAAGCTGAATTGCTTCGCCACCATTGCGGTCCAGCAGCCAAACCTGATTGCCTTTGCCCGTCCCTTTTCGCGACGAAGTAAACGAAAGATATTTGCCGTCCGGCGACCAACGTGGCGACGATTCGCTTTCTTGACCAGCAGTCATTTGACGATTGACCTTGCCGTCGTAGCTGACCATCCAGATATGCGCGCTGGATTTGTCCTCTTTGGCATCAATGGCCGAAACGACATATGCCACCCACTGGCCATCGGGCGATACTTGCGGATCGCGCACTTCGCGCAGGCGCGGCAGATCGTCGAGTTTCAACGTACGTTTTGCCGTCTGCGCCAGCATTTCTGTCGTTAGGGCAGCCGTCAATGCTACGATCAGTAGCAAAATGCGTGATAGTTTTGTGGTAGACATAAGCTCCTTGTGAGATATTGCTTGATACTTCGAATGCAGAAACTGCTATTGCAGACAACGTTGGCCGTGCCGGAATCGAAGCTGCGTAACTTCTTTACTTGGATCTTCGTTGTTGGGGAACACGATAAACGTCTAAATGCTCTTCTTGTAAGTTCTCGCCATAATCATCCATATAAACGAGCCGCCCACGAGCACGGGTATAGTTCTTACCCTGACGTTTGTATCGAAAGAATGCCGACCAGCCGTCCTTAAAAAAACGATTACCTCTGCTTACTTCAACGGGCGTGCGCTCCACCTGGTCAAAATAAAAGCTGTGGACGATATATGCCTCGAATTTTCTAATGGCTTCCACTTTCGTCAAGTCCTTTTTGGGTTGAGCTATAACACTCATTCCCCACAGGCATAAAAGAAGAATAATGACGAGAGATGCCTTCATAATTATTGAATTGGAATCCACAACTGGAAAAGTACAGCAGCGATTATTGTTGACGTTGAATCCGCCACAACGGAATCAGGCAGCGCGTGACAAAACCTAATCGCTCGTACAAAGATTTTGCGCGCACATTCTTACTGCTGACGTGAAGAAATGGAATCTCGTCCCGGTTCAAAGTGTCATTGACCAACTGCTTGACCAGCAGGCTGGCATGGCCGCGTCCCAGGAAGTCCGGATGTGTGCAAACGGCGCTGATTTCCCGATAGCCGGTCAAATACATGCGCTCCCCGGCCATCGCGGCCAGCCTTCCATTTTGATAAATGCCCAGATACGTGCCCAGTTCCGGCGTGCGCGACCGGAAATATTCCGGGTACACCAGCGAAGTCAGCGCCAACATCGCGAGCACATCAGGTTCGGATAACACAGAAATTTGAACATCGCTCTCCGCAGCTTCGATGCCGGAAGAGTAAATCATTTGGACGACAGGCGCCTGCTCTTCCATTCGCCATCTGGAAGAAAGCAACGGCGCAACTCCCACGAAGTAGGCAAACTCATCCGTCGCCACAATCGCTGCCATTTCAGGTTCTGCGGAAGCGTCTGGCGAAGCAACAGAGATAAATGGCCCGATTGCCTGCGGGTATCGTTTCACTTGCCCATTCCCCACAGCGAACTTGGAATGGGAAGTGGACAACGATTGCCATATGGGATTGTCAAGGATGTGTGAAGCCATTTGTCGAGTCAGATTGTTTGGGAAACCCGTCGCCCAGTAAACCGGCATGGTTCAGGCCGCCGCCGATGGTTCAACCGTCAGCATATTTGCATCCCGCGCCAGCAGCCAGATGCCGTCAGGCTGCTGGCGAAAGATTGTCAGCGTATAACCCGAACGGCGCACGGGCGCGCCTGATTGCAATGGAGTCACCGTTACTGAAAGACGGCTCCAACAATATGCCCAGTCCCCGCTTACTCGTATCTCTTGAATCTTGCTGCTGGATTCAATGCGGACGTGCTGGAGCATTCCCTGAAAAGCCGCCGCGAAAGCGTCCTTGTTCATCGGCGGCTGACCCGGCGTCAGAAAAATAACATCGTCTGCCATCAAACTGAGCACTTGCTTCAGGTCACAAGCTGCCGTGGCAGTCTGCCATTTCGCAATCAGATCACGGATCGCTTGTTCGTCTCTATTCATCCGGCTTGTTCCTCTTGCCGTTATGCGTTGGTCAATTCCCTGTGGTCAGCACGACGCGAAAGCGCGCTTTGCCGCTCATCATTCGCTCGTAAGCTTCGTTGACCTGTTCCAGCGGATAGACTTCATTCATAGACCGCACGCCGGTCATTACGCTGAAAGCCAGCGTGTCCTGCGATTCAATCGAAGTGCCGGAATACCAGCCCGCCACCGACCGGCGTCCTGTGATCAGCAGAAGCGGTGAAACCTCCAACGATTGCGGCGCGCCCAGTACCATTAGCTTTCCGTCATTGCCCAGTCCACCGATTGTCGCGCTCATCGCTTCGCCATTCGTCACCGTAGCCAGAATGATTGCGGCCCCGCCCAGCTTGGTTAGCTCAGCGGCGGGATTCTGCGCCTGACTGTCAATGTAATGCTGCGCGCCAAGCTGTTTGGCCAATGCTTCCTTGTCGCCGCCGCGAGCGATGGCTACCGTTTTGAATCCCATCTTCGCGGCGAACTGAACGCCCAGATGGCCGAGTCCGCCCAGGCCAAGCACTGCAACCAGATCGCCGGGCCGCGCCCCGCTATTGCGAAGCGCATTGAACGTCGTCAGCCCGGCACACATCAGCGGCCCAGCTTCGATGGCAGACAGATCGTCGGGAACTAATGCCACGGCTGACGCCGGAGCGATCATGTAATCGGCATAACCGCCATCATACGAAATCCCCGTGACCTGTCCGGCAATCTGACAGGCAAAGAAATTGCCTCGGCGGCAAGCGTCGCAATACCCACAATATCCGCCGTTCCAACCCACACCCACGCGCTGGCCCACCTTCCATCCGGCAACGCCCGCACCGAGGGCATCAATCACGCCGACAGCTTCATGGCCGGGAACTCGCGGATATTGAATCCCCGGAAACTGCCCTTCTTTGGTCAGCGAATCGCTATGACAGACGCCACAGGCTTGCACTTTGACGCGCACCGATCCGGGAATTGGTTCCGGAATCTCGCGTTCAACAATTTCAAAAGGGCCTCCCGGTTGAGAGACCTGAGCCACTCGCATCTTTGACATCGTTCCTCTCCTTCTTATTTTATGCACCGCAGGATAGCGGCGCGGGGTAATCAATAGCATTCAAATTCAGCAGAGGGCAATAGCGGACATTACTCCGTAAATGCCTTTTCAATCCGGCGATCCGGAATGAACCACATGACCGCAACGCAGACATACAAGGCGAAGGCGATCCAGGGATTCAATGAAGACAGCAAAATCGCTATGAAATAGATGGCCAGCGAGATTCTGCCCTTGTGATCTTTCCCAATCGCAATGGCCAATTTTGACTCCTGGCCATGATGTGCAGCCAGCGCCTGAGCCAGGACAAAGTATGCCAGGCCCGTCATTAGCAGGATTGCCCCGTAGAGCGCCACTGGCAGCGCGGCAAAATGGTTCTCTCCCATCCAGCCTGTGACAAATGGCACCAGCGACAACCAGAACAGCAGATGCAGGTTCGCCCACAAAATGCGCCCATTGACCTTCACGGTAGCCTGGAACATGTGGTGATGGTTGTTCCAGTAAATGCCAACATAAACGAAACTGAGCACGTAGCTGATGGCGACGGGAATCAGCGGACGTAATGCGGCCAGATCAGAGCCATGCGGCACCTTTAATTCCAGCACCATGATGGTGATGATAATCGCAATAACACCATCGCTGAATGCTTCCAACCGTCCCTTGCCCATTCAAAACTCCTCTAAAAATTGAGGCGAAAGTAAGAACACGATGCCGGTAACAATCAACCACAACGGCAACGGATATGCGGCCACTCGCTCCATGCCGCCGATTCCCAGTCCAAGGAATTTTTCCGAGATGAAAAGCGCCGTCGCCAGCAGCCCAATCAATCCGGATGCGATTGAGTAAGCCGCCAGAATCTGCAGTCGGCCAGCCAGCATCAAACTAATGCCAAGCACAACCATACTCAGGTTGCCGATGACGAAATGGCCAGCCGCCCCTACTTTGTGCATCGTCAGATTTCCATTTTCCGGAAACAGGCCGACCAGAATAATGCCTGCTCCGGCCATTGAAAGAAGCACCAATCCCGCTGTTCGCACGCGCCCCACTGGAAACCCGCTACGGATCAATGCGACGCCCAACAGAATAATCACGCCGAGCGCACCAAACGAGAGGTTCATCCATGCGTGCCACGGCGAGCAGACGTAGTTGTTTCCATAAGGCCCGCAAATTGTATTTCCAAGATCGCTGATGAAATTTTGCGTCAGGCTGAACGGCGTCACCCACGCCGATTGCACTACGATTTGGGCAATGAAGAATTGAATCGCAAGAATCCAGATGATGCTTCCAAGCCAGATCGCGCGCCGAATGCCAAAATTTGTAGAATTCTCTGATTTGGAAGATAGGGAAGGGGAGTCAGTTTTTGTCATTTGTTCATAGCCTTCAATCGCTTTCAGCAAACCGTACCTCGAACGATTTGGCCTGCGGTTCAACAAACCGGACGAGCGTTTCTCCTTCTTCGGCCAGCGCAGTGCGGTCTTTCCTGGCCAGCTTCTCAAAAGGCGAAACCACCAGCGTCGCCCCCGTTTTGGTCTTCTCGATTTTCCACGTGCCGCGTACAAAACCGTCCACCAGAATCGTCGCGGCGACACGCAAGGCAGGCAGATAGACTTTCGACCGATGTTCGTCTGCCACCACGCGAGTCCGATTACTGTGTGATAACAGCAGGTTGTCAAACTCTGGCAGGAACCGTACTGGCGCAGGAACATCTTCGGCAGGCAAGGTCACATCAGGCAGGTCGAACAATTCGCGCCGCCCATCATCGCGGTAGCTTTGCAATTCGGGCCGAAGCTTTTCAAACATGTCCTTTAGCTTCATCCCCAACCACGTCTGCGCATCGGTCACTGAAGCGGGACCGAATGCGGCCAGATAGCGTTTTACTAAATCCGGCAAATTGTCTTTCGGGGAAATCTTCCGCCCAATCCACGATTCAGCCAGCGTGAATTCGGGCTTGTTGGGATAGCTCCAGCGTGTAGAAATTGGTATTTGCACGAGGGGAATATGCGTTCGCACCGAATAGCGCAACGGCCCGACTTCAACGCCGGGCATCAGTTCTGAAACCATCTCGCTGATTTCGGCAAAGCTGCGCGGCTCTTCGGCAATGAACTTTCGCGCTGCCGCCAGCAGCTTTTCCAGATCAAATTCCGCGCCGAACTGTTTTGTAATCGCGCCCGCGCCCGCTTCCAGCAATGGTTGCATCGTCGTGCGAAAGCGCAGGTAATCTTCCGCGGTGAATAGATGCAGCGTCCCGCGCATCAACGTCGCTTTGATGATTGTCCGATCTTCAATCAGCTTCGCCAGGTTTTCGCGTTTGAAGTCCTTGAGCCGCGTCCACAAACCAACGTAAGGCGCTGATGCAAGCTGCGCTTGTAATCCGACCAGTCGTGCAACGCCAGCAGGTATGGCGAGCGTTTCGCGTTGCAAGAGCATTTGCCTTGCCAGCGTCGCCCGATTGAGGTCACGAAGTTTTAGAATGCGATCTGTCATATTTCCTGTTCTTCTTCACACGCAGGCTAACTGTCTGCGCTTCCGAATTGCGCGGATGGTAACTAATGGGATTTGATCATGCCAGAGGATTTCTCTCAGACTGACAAGGCAAAAAATTTCGCCTATACTGCGCGCACCTTTTTGCAATTAACCGGTGATCAACCACAACCAAGGAGCACGCTATGAATCGCTGCGCGCATTGTTTCGGCGACCTGCCAGAGTTCGCTGTTTTCTGCCCTCATTGCGCCCGCGCCGACGAGCCGGACTTTCAGCAACTGCTCAATCAGACCATCGCCGGTCGCTATCGCCTGTATAAGCGGCTGGGGCAGGGAGGACTTTCGACTGTCTTTGCCGCGACGGATTTGGAGACAGATCGTGTTGTCGTCGTCAAAGTCAGCGATCCTGTGCAGCTTGTCCAGCGCGAATTGAGCTATGCGATTGATGCCGAAGCGGCGCGCAATTACTGGCACGAGATGCTGGAACGTATGCGCATCGAGGCTGAAACGCTTGCTCGCATTGAGCATCCGAACATCGTGCGCTTTTACGATACGGGAATGCTCGGCGAAGACCTGCGGTTTGTGGTGATGGAGTTTTTGCACGGCCAGACCTTGCGCGAAGAACTGGACGCCAAAGGCAGATTTGATTCGGCGGATGCCGTTCGCATTGCGTTGGGCATCTGCGCGGCGCTGACCGAAGTTCATGCGCGCGACATCGTTCATCGCGACATCAACCCGCGCAATATCATGCTGGAAGGCGAGACGAAGTTGATAGATTTTGGTATTGCCAAATTCCCGCAGCCAGCGGGCGCGCCGCCGCTGACACAGCATTCCGTTTTGAGTGGCACGGTGGCTTATGCTTCGCCCGAACAGTGCCAGAGCCGCGCGGTAGATGCTCGTTCAGACATCTACTCGCTGGGTGTGGTGCTGTACGAAATGCTGACCGGCGAGCGTCCTTTCAATGGCCGCACGCCGACTGAAATCGCACTCAAACAGATTCAAACTCAACCCGTTCCGTTGCGGCAGCTCAACCCGGATGTCCCCGCCAGCCTGGAAAGAACCGTCATGCGAATGCTGGCAAAAAATCCGGAAGAGCGGCAGCAGAACATTGAACAGTTGATGGAGGATTTGCGATATGGCGCGCGTCAGGTCTTTGTCCCATTGCAGCCGGCATTGAACGATGAAGACGCGGCGCAGGCCGACGTTGAGAGTACCTTGGATGACGAATCACACGATCGTTTGCTAGTGGTTCGTCGCCGTCGCCGACGCGTTGCTATCGCCGCGGCCGCAGTTGTGCTGGTGGCAGCAGCGGTAGGATTGTTGTTTGGCAAGAATTGGCTGGCATCTCGATTTACTGGTTCACCTGTGGTCAATACAGTGAACGCGAATCCATCGCCTTCGCCCTCGCCGACTGTTTCAGGGGCAACGGCCAGCGATGCCGATTCGCTGGAACTGGCGGCGCAATTACCAGCGGACAATTCTGCGAGCACAGCAGGCAGGAAAGCTTCTTCGACCGTGCAGGCAAACAGCGCAGCCAAATCGCCTGAAGTAAAAATATCCTCTGCCGTTGCGACAAACGCTCCGGCTAAAAAATCTTCAGTTGCCTCGCCTCCGGCAAAACCGGTGATGACAAAGCCAGCGCCTCAAATCGTTGCCAAGTCGCAACCACAAATGAGGTCTGCGCCAACTCCGATTGTTCGTGCGCCCCAAGTCAGTAATCCGCCACCATCCCAACCCGCTGAAGTCGCGCAAGCTTCGCGCAAGCCTGAAAACTCAGGAAACAACGACTCGCCACAGCGCGACAACAGCAGCGCTGGGCGTACCATCAGCGGCAGCTCAGAGCCGGAAGCTTCAGCATCGCGCCGTGATCGAGTTGCTGCTAATCGTGATCGTAACGACAGTCGTGACCGCAACGAAGGCGCAAGCAATTCACGTCGTGAACCAAGAGTGCAGGACGCAGATGTTGAGGATGGCCAACATCCGCGCTCCCTGGGTCCCAAGCTGATTCAGTGGAGTGGTTCTGTCACCCGCGAACGCGAAGTGACGATTGACCTGCCGGGCTTGCCGGGCACGCTGGAAATTCCGCGTGTTTACCGTAACCGCGTCGGCATTGTTCAACCACCCAGCGCTAGCAACGGCTGGCGCACTGCGACGGTGCGCGTTTTTGGGCAAGGCGGCGTTTCCTTTGTTGTGCGATGGTGGCCGATGGGCGATCACAATTCCCGCGTGGCTGAACGCCAATAACTGAGAGTGGAGCGATTGGCCAATTCGCTCCACTTCAGCAATTCAATTTCTCTTCAATTTGATCTTCCGGCATTGCCGATGGGATCGCCGGGCGGTGTCGGCAAAGGACGGCTTGGTGGCCGAACGACATCGGGACGATTCAGAAATCGTTCGATGTCTTCCTGCGTCGCGCGGAAGTCCGCGTCAGCAGCAGCCAACCCTTTCAGCTTTGTGTTCAATTTCCGCAGTGCGCCATTCGCTTCGGCGCGGACCAGTGGCGATGCATTTTCGTCACCAGCCAGACCGATCAGTTTTTGCACTGTCGCACTTTGCACCGAACGCCGAATCGCATATTGATAGGTGCCTTGCCGTGTTGCCGGTTCCCAGACTGTTGCGACGATCGCATCCATCACTTCTTTCAAATCCGGGTTGTCCGGATTTTCCGCGTGGAATTGAATCAGCCTTGCCGCGCGATTCGGATCAAGCAAGGCGCTCAAAGTCAGGTCGGTGGCAATCGTCGCGGCTGCCAGCGGATCGAATGCGGGATCAGTGCGGCGGCTGAAAAGTTCCGCCGTGCCGCCTTCGTAACCGGTCGCGACGGGCGGGATCAGATCGAGAATGCGCTGCGGCACGGACAGTTCATCAACCTTGATTGTTTCCAGAATCGCCTTCAAAGCCTCGCGCTGGCGGACGGCGGGCACGACTTCACGAAATTTCGCGGGACTTGGGCCGTTGGCAGTCTTCATCGCATAAGTGAAATACAGGCCGCCCAGAGATTTTGACGCGGCAACCAGTTGAAAGCGGTGATGCAGGTAAAGCGGCAATAACCTGGCTTCAAGCGCGGACATCGGCTGGCCGACGGCAATGCTCTTTAGTCCGAAATCTTTCAGCCCGATGCGGCGGACTTCCATTTCATGGCGCAGTGTCGCGATGGCATCCGTGCCGTTGTCCCACACACTGGCATCTGGGTGCGCCGTGCTGACGCCCCGCGCATCGCCGTCGTCAATAAAGAGCATTCCATCCGCCAGCCCTTTCTGAATGATCTTCTCCAACTCGGCTTTTTCAGCGGCACCGGCGGGGAATTCAGAGTAGGCGAACTTCACCGCGTACTTGTCGAATTCGCCAATGCCGACGGCATAAGCGTTCGACAGATCAAGCTTGCCATTTTTGATTTCGACCCACGGCGCGGGGTAGTCCATCACCGAAGCGCGCCCGTAACTGGATGCCGCAAAGTTGTGCGCGAACCCTAACGTGTGGCCGACTTCGTGGGCGGATAACTGGCGAATGCGCGCCAGCGCCATCGCAGCGGAATCCGTTGACGCATCGCCCGCCGAAGCTTCAGTTGAAGAGGACATCAGATAATCCACTTCCGGCGAATCGCCCGCTTCGCAATACATGTCCATTCCGTTTGGGCCAGTGGGCGCTGGAATCATCCCGGTGCCCAGCATCACGTCCTGTCGAATACGCAGACTGCCCAGCGTGACATTGCCTTTGATGATTTCGCCGGTGCGCGGGTCAGTGACGCTGGAGCCATACGACCAGCCGCGCGTCGAACGATGCACCCAGTTGATCATGTTGTAGCGGACATCCATCGGGTCGGCATCGGCGGGCAGCACTTCAACGCGGTAAGCGTTTTTGAAACCGGCAGCTTCAAATGCCTGTGCCCACCAGGATGCGCCTTCAACCAGGGCTGATCGAATTGGTTCGGGCGCGCCGTTGTCCACGTAATAAACAATCGGCTTGACCACTTCGCTGACCGCCGCGCCGGGGTCTTTTTTCTGCAAGCGGTGGCGCGCAATCCATCGCTTTTCGACGGGTTCGGTAAAGGGCGACGCGTAATCATAAAACGTGGGGCCGAACGAACTGGCGCGCGGGTCGAACGAGCGCGGCTTGTAGTTATTGTCCGGCAATTCGACGAAGGAATGATGCTGGCGCACGGTCAACGACTGCGCCGACGGCGTGACGCTGCGAACCAGCCCGCCGGGTTCGTCACCCGCCATCGTGATGATGGTTTCGATCTCAGAGTTTTTGGGGAAGCCTTTGGTGCGCGGCAGGTAGAACGTGCTGCGCGATTCATCGAAGCGGTAATTGCCTTGCCTTGCGCTGCGCAATCGTTCCGCCACGCCGTGCGCGTCGCGCATAAACAAGCCCGTTGCATCCACCAGCACGCGATTTCCTTCGGTCGCTTCCACCTTGAATCCCCAGATGACCGATTTGGCAAACGAATCGGCGACGGCGCGGCGTTCGGCTTCATCGTTGGTCAGTGCGCGATAGCGATAGTTGGGCTGAATCATCAATACCTTTGGCCCGACGCGCTCGAAAGAAACGACGAAGGTTCCACCCAATTGCCCGCGATCCAATCCAATCGGGTTTGATCCGACACCCGCTGGCAGCGAGATCAGATACAGCAGTTCCGTGTTGAAGCGGGAAATCTCCATCCACATCTTGCCTTGCGCGGCGTCCCAGTACAGTGGCACGTAGCCGTCAATTTTCTGCATCCCGGCGGTCTTCGCGGCGATTGTTTGTGATTCCGATTTGCTCTGCGCGTAGCCCGGCAGCGCCGAGAGCAATAAGAATAGGGTGACGATCAATCGTTGCATTTTTGGTTCTCCGAAGTTTTGATTTGTCCAAAGTCGCCTGAATAAATCAAATAGGCAGTTAACATCATTCGCTCAGTGCAAAGAGTTGCCGTTTACCATCAAGTGTGATCAAGAAGTGATTAAGCACGTTGCGACCCAGCAAGACATCACTCCTGGCGGTAGCGACGCAGCGCACCGATACGACGAGAAAGCCTTCCACACTCATCCGCACGTAATAAACCAGGCGTTGCGAGTAAGTGCCATCGTAACCGCGTGTCCAAATCTTCCCTTTGGGAATGAGGCCAAGTTGTGCCACCAGCCGTTCGAGAATCACCGTTACGTCCGCGCCAGTATCCAATTTGCCACGCAGCACGCTGCTTTCATCGCCAGTGACTGGATGGGCAACCGTTACATCCGCGACTGGCGCGGGTGGGTTGAAATTGGAGTCGTAGGCAGGCATCGCTAACCGGCTACCTCCGGCGATGGCAGATCATAGACAGTAGGTTGTTGCTCGACACGAGCGATGTAAAAAGGCGCATCACCCAAACGCTCATACATCTGCAGCGCCAACTCTTCATCATCCGTCCCGTGCCCGACCACACGCCCGCGATAGAGCGCGACAAATTGCCCTTCGTAACGTTGCAGCAGTTGCGCCTGTTTGCGCTGAAATGCCTTTGCCTCGGTTACCCACGATTCGCCCGGGTTCGTTGCCGTTTTGACATTAGCCATAGTGTTATTCCTCGCATTGTCAATGTAACAGAGGCCTCATCGTTGCGCCTTGCTCACAATTTCAGATCCGCCTCCGGGTCGAATCACCGGCGACTGGCTAGTTGCTTCATTGTTTCTGTTTCTGACTGGGTCCAGATTTTTCAGTGACACAAGCAAAATTGGCGGCATCGTCCGTGCTCCCGCTTCCTTTGTACCGGGCCACTTGCGGGTACGGGCAGAGCGGGCGTGTGCGAGTGACGGCACTTTTCGGATCGGGCGACTGCCGTTTTGCTGCGATGATTTGTTCAGGGGCGACGCCTGCTTCGACCCACCGTTCAAGTGCCAATGACAAATCGTGCTGCGGGTCGGACTGAGCGCTGGTGACCACCGCCCCGAAGATGTTCGGGCCGGGGCCGCCGCCGCAATGCTGCATGCCTGGAACCATAAACAGGCGCGTGAATGCGTTAGCTTCACGTTGGCCCATTTTCGCCGCCACGCTCTGAAAGTAGTTGATGGTATTGACCGGCGGAAGCGCAGCATCGCTCCAGCCGTGATAGAGAATCAATTTGCCGCCCCGTGCTTTGAACGCTTTCAGATTGGGGTCGGTCGCATTCAAGACAGAAGCCATTTTCTCGTCCGCCAGCTTGCCGTCTTTTTCCAGGTCGAAGGTTTTGTAGTCCCAGGCCGGATTGCTGAGGATCATGTTCATGAAAGCCTGTGTCGAGAAAAAGAACTGCGCCGATTTGGCTGATGTCGCGCCGGTAATCCAGTTGGACCAGCCGCCCGCTCCCGTTTCGCCGCCCGGAACGAAGCCAGGGATGATTTGCTGGCCTTTTGCGTTACGCGGCCCGGCATAGAGTTTCTTCAATGCCGCGACCTGCTTTTCAGTCAGGCAAGCGTCGGATTCGGCGCTTTTGCAAAGTAGCGCTGCCGGATCGAAATGGCATTGGGTCGGATCGTCAAGCACACCGTCGGTTACGCCATCGCGTCCGTCGCAAGTAGCCAGCGCGGCAGTTTCAATCGCTTTCAGTTTGCTCGCAGGGATGTAGCTGGCCGGATCATTCAAGGTCGCCTGCATATTCCAGGCGAATCCCGTCAGGATGTGCGTGAAGTAATTGGCGGGCGCGCCGGCGATGATGCCGTCGTAATCGTTCGGATAGCGCTGCGCTTCCATCAGCGCCTGCCGTCCCCCGTTCGAGCAACTGCTGAAATAGGAATATTTCGGCCCATCGCCATAGAAGGTATTGACGATCAACTTGGCTTTCTCGGTCATTTCGTGAATTGCGCGATGCCCGTAATCAACAATCTTTTCCGGATGTCCAAGCGCCCAGCTTGCATCACTGCCGCCGTGACCCGTGTCGGTCGAGGCCGCGGCGTAACCCCGCGCGAGCGCGCCAGCCAGTCCTGCGTACGAGACCGACCCGGCGAAGCCTCCATTGCCGATGCCCTGAAATTTCCCATTCCAATTCGAACTCGGCATCCATACTTCAAATTTGATCTCCGAATCACTGGTCGGCTTGATCACGCCGGTCACCCGGCAGAAGGCGGGCAGTTCTTTGTAAGTAGCCGCCGTGCCCGCTAAGGTGAATGCACCAGCAGCCACGGACTGCGCCGCCGTGATCGTTGTATTGGGCAGCTTTAGATCGGCCAATCCCTCGCAGGTTGCGTCGGCGGCGGAACCGGAACCGAAAGCCAGCGCGCAGAAAAGAAGAATGAAAAGGCTCTTCCAGAACAGTTTCCGTCGTGATGTTTTGTTGGTGCTCATCTTGATCCTCCAGGCATTGTCAGCAGTTGATTAAGATTGGTAATGCGCGACGAATTGTCTGCGTGATGATTTTGCCGGTCAAGCAGGATGGCTTGCATCCCCACTGCCAGCGCTCCTTCCACGTCTTCGTGCGGCGAATCGCCAATATGCAAAGCCTGATGCGGTTCGATGGCGTGATGTTCAATCGCCGCTTGAAAGATCGCCGGGTCGGGTTTGGCCGCGCCGACTTGCGTTGAGATGTGAACCGAATCGAAGAATTGATTCAGTTCGCAGGCGTGCAAGACATCCGCCAGCCGGGAATCGAAATTGGAGATGATGCCCAACCGCAAGCCCCGCTGTTTCAATTTCGCCAAGGTTGACGACACCTCTTCGTAAACTTGCCAGCATTCAGCATTGCGAAATCGTTCGAAGATGTCATCGAAGAAAGCATCAAAGTGGGCGGACGAGCCGCAATCGGCAAAGACGGTTCGCACCAACGTGCGCCACCATTCTTTTTCCAGCGAAGGCAGTTTATCGGCAGGCGTGTTTCCGGGAAACGCCAGCGGCGGTTGCAGCCGGAACCAGCGCGCAAAATTCTGCTGCAACTGTTCCGCGTCGGCGTGCAGTCCGTATTGGCCAGCCACGCGGCTGTAGATTTCGCCGACGCTGCCGCGCACTTCCAACAAAGTGCCGCCAGCGTCGAAAAAGATGACTTGTGGTGAGTGCAGGTCTTTCAACGTTTCCAAATTGTTTGCGAGTTTGATTGCAGTGGACCAAAACAGCGGAAGAAGCCAACAACTAAAAGCGGGCGGATCATACGATAACTTTTCTATTTCCCAAACTGCCCCGCGAATTGCCGATTGACCGGTTTTCCGCGCCTGCCAAGCTGTGATAAAACTTCTGCTCACTCCCAAACAACTTCAACCAATAATCAAAAGGAGACTTGCGAAATGAAACTGAAATGGATGCTGTCTATCCTGGCCGCCGCGATCGTGCTGGCAGGTGTAATTGCTGCCAAGCAAAATCGCGCCAGCCCACATGAAACAGTCGAACTGGCGCTCAATGGCAAGAAGATCACCGTCACATACGGACGGCCTTATTTGAAAGGACGCAAAGCCGTGGGCGGCAGTCTGGTGCCTTACGGTCAGGTTTGGCGCACCGGCGCGGATGAGGCGACTGTGCTGAAGACGGACGTAGATTTGATGATCGGAAGCCTCGCCGTCCCGGCGGGTAGTTATGCACTTTTCACGTTGCCTTCGGAAAGCGGCTGGAAGCTGATCGTCAACAAAACCTCCAATCAATGGGGCGCATTCAAATATGATGAGAAGCAGGACTTGGGTCGCGTGGATCTGAAAGTCGGCAAGACCGCCGCACCCGTTGAACAATTCACCATCGCCCTGGCACAGGCAGGCAGCGGCGGCGTACTGAAACTGGATTGGGAGAACACCTCGGCTTCGGTGGATTTGAAACTGAAATAACCGGCAACGAAAAATCGGCGGCCAGTTGGCAATGTCTCTCCTGTTTCGTCAGGGTTGCCGGCTGGCCGCCACTTCTTTGCCCGTTTGCTGAAAGGGAAAGCCTGCCATCCATTGGAACTGAAAACCTGGGCGGCGCAGTGGCTACCGCAGGCGGATTAGTTTTTATCAGAGGGTCGAAAGATGAAACGTTTCATGCCTTCGATAAAGTCACAGGCAAACTACTGTGGGAAGTGAAACTGCCTGCGGGCGGGTACGCAACGCCAGCGATCGCAAGCTGGCTAAACTCGCGCGAACGCCTGCCGTGCTGCGTCAATCGTGCGTTCGATGATCTCGTCGTCGTGCTCAACCGAAACGAAGCCAGCTTCGAATTGCGACGGCGCCAGATAAACGCCTTCGTCAAGCATCGCGTGGAAGAAGCGTCCGAAAGCCTCGCGGTTGCTTCGAGTGGCCGTGGTCCAATCAGTGACCGGTTGATCGGTAAAGAAGCCGGTGAACATTGAACCGACACGGTTGCTGGTGGTCGTAATGCCTGCTTGTTTGGCGGCAGCGCTCAGGCCTTCGACCAGTTTCGCCGTCGCGTGTTCAAGTTGGGGATAAGGATTCAGGGATTTCAGCAATCGCAATGTGGTCAACCCAGCCGTCACAGCCAGCGGATTGCCTGAGAGCGTTCCGGCTTGATAAACCGGGCCAACGGGCGCGACGACATCCATGATTTCGCGCCGACCGCCAAACGCGCCGACTGGCAAGCCGCCGCCGATGATTTTGCCCAGACAAGTCATATCCGGCTTGATACCGTAAAGCTGCTGCGCACCGCCCAGAACAACACGGAAGCCGGTCATCACTTCATCGAAGATCAATACCGCGCCGTGCTTTTCGGTGATGGCGCGGACGGCTTGCAGGTAGGCTTCATTCGGAGGGACACAGCCCATATTCCCAACGACGGGTTCGATAATGACGCAGGCAATCTGATCGCCGACTTCATCAAAGACTTGTTCCAGCGCAACGACATCGTTGAAGGGAACAGTGATGGTGTTGGCGGCGACTTCCGCAAGTACGCCGGGGGAATCAGGCAAACCCAACGTGGCCACGCCTGACCCGGCTTTCACCAGCAGGCTGTCGCCGTGGCCGTGATAACAGCCTTCGAATTTGACGATCTTCGGGCGGCCTGTGAAACCACGCGCGACGCGCAGGGCGGACATTGTGGCTTCGGTGCCGCTGGAAGTCAGGCGCAGCTTTTCGATGGAAGGGAAGGCTTCGATCACTTCTTCGGCCAGTTGGGTTTCGAGTTCAGTCGGCGCGCCGTAGCTGGTTCCGCGCGTGGCGGCTTGTTGAATCGCTGCGATGACTTCCGGGTGGGCGTGGCCCAAAATCATCGGCCCCCACGACCCGACGTAGTCAATGTAGCGATTTCCGTCGGCATCGGTCAGCGTTGCGCCTTTGGCCGAAGTGATAAAAAGCGGAGTGCCGCCGACGCCGCGAAAGGCGCGGACAGGGCTATTGACGCCGCCCGGGATGACTTGTTTGGCTCGCTCAAAGAGAGTTGCGGATTGAGTATGGTTTTTATTCATAGTTGAAATCTTGCGCCGAAGCGCGGGCTTGTGTGATTATGCAGGCTCTCTTCATAACACTCATCATAAAACTTATGCAAAATGGTTTTTCAAGGAGGCCACGTTGAACCCTGAACTGAGCCAATTGATTTCGCTCCAGGATGTGGATGTCGAAATCAAACGTCTGAAGTCCGAGATAGATTCGCTTCCCGCCCGCCGCGAACAACTTGAAGGCCAATTCGCCGCTGAAAACAAAGAGTTCCTCGACCTGAAACAACAAGCCGATGACGCGCAATCCAAAAAACGAAGTCTGGAAGCCGAGCTCACCGCCGAACAGGAAAAACTGGACAAGTTCAAAACCGATCTGATGAAGGCAACCAATGAACGTGAATATTCCACCGCAGTCCGTGAAATTGATGTTGCCAAAAAAGCCATCAGCGCGTTGGAGACGGATGTGCTGAAGTTGATGGAACAGATCGAAAAGCAGGAAACGCAAGTCAACGAGCGTTCGCCGGAAATTGAATCCAAACGGATCGCGCTGGATAGTCAGCTTGCCGAATACGATTCGCTGGCCAAGGCAAATCATAAAAAGCTGAAAAAGCTGGTCGTTGAACGCACGCCAATGGTTGATACGCTGAGCAGCGAGACCCGCTCGACGTATGAACGGATGTCGAAGATCAAATCGGGCTTGGCACTTTCTGAAGCGGTTGATTACAAATGTTTGGCTTGCCGGATGACGATTCGCCCGCAAGTTTACAACGACATCCGGCGTGGAGAACTTCTGATCACATGCGAAAACTGCGGTCGAATTCTGTTCTTTCGTGGGTAGCTATTGCGCCTGAGTTCTGCAATGCAGCGTGGTCGAATTTCAGCGTAGCTTGCAGGCAGCCTGTTCAGGATTGGTTGAGGGGCACAGGGCAGGCTCGACTGGCTACTACAAAGTCAAAGGCGTTGTTTCTTCGACCACGGAACGTCGTGGATCAATCATCAGCCAGATCACTGAACCCGCCACAAAGACCGCAGACATGACATAAAACGGCCCTGCCCATGCGCCGGGTTGTAACGTCAGCGCTTTGCCAATCACAAGTGGTGATAGCACGCCGCCGATGTTGCCGACGCTATTCATAAAACCCGTTACGACGCCAGCGTGTCGCCGCCCAACGTCCAGACAAACAGCCCAAGCCGCGCTGATGGTCATGGATTGAAATCCCAGCGCCAGAGCCAGCAGGATCGCCGCGCTCCAATTGTTTTCAACCCGCGCCACAAAGGCCAGCACGATTGCACTGGCCAAATAGCCTGCGGTTCCAACTCCGCAACGCGCAAGTTTCAATCGGCCTTGCCGTGCGAGTTTGTCGGTCAACCATCCGCCGAAAGCAAACCCAAACCCGCTGACCACCCAGGGCAAAGCGGCCAGCCACTTTGTTGATGACAGCGAAAAGCCGCGCGCGTCGCGCAAATAAGTCGGCAGCCATGTGATGTAAAAATACAAGCCGTATGCGTAGGCGAAATACATCAGTCCAATCAAAGGCAGAGTCGGGCTTTTGAAAAGCGTTCGCCACGGCACGCGCTGCACCTGCTTCAATTCGTCTTCAGAAATATTGTCGGATCGAATCAACTTTAGCTCTGCTGCGTTGACCGCAGGGTGATCTTCAGGAAGATTACGGAACCATCGGTGCCAGGCCAGACACCACAGCGTCCCAATCAAGCCGAACTCTACGAATATCCACCGCCAGCTTTGATGTTCGATCAGCGTCAGCACAATCGGCGCGGTCATTGCCGAACCGATGGCGAGCCCAACAAACGATGCGCTCATTGCGCGGCCTTGTTCCGCTGCCGGAAACCATCTGGAAACCGCGCGCGCAATGTTCGGAAATGCGCCCGCTTCGCCCGCACCGAACAGAAATCGAATGAGCAGCAACGACCAGAAGCCCATTGCTGCTCCGGTCAGCATTGTGAAGGCCGACCACCACAGCACGATTCTCGTCAGCGCCATGCGCGCGCCAAAGCGGTCGCCCAGCCATCCGCTTGGAACTTCAAAAGCGGCGTAGGCCAATGTGAATGCGCTGAAGATGTAGCCTTTTTGTGCGGGCGAAAACTTGAACTCTATCTCCATCTTCAGCATCGCGGATGAAATTGCCTGACGGTCAAGGTAAGTAATGACGGCCAGCATGAAGATCAGAAAAAGAAGTTTGTAGCGCGTGTGGGTAGGAGGAGAAAGAGTAGTTGTTTCAGTCATGGGCGCGTACTGTAGGCAAAATGCGTGGCGCTGGCTACGTCACGAGCGGCATAAATGCAAAAAGCTGGCGAAAACTTTTTAGGTCTTCGCCAGCTTTGATTCATTCGATTGTCGAAATGGTTAGTACAACGTGAAATTGAACTCGACGTTGCCGCGCACGCTGACGGCTTGGCCATTCTTAACAGCAGGCGTGAAGCGCATTTTCTTCGCTGCCTCAATCGCGCTTTCGCTCAGGCCGTCCGGCAGGCCGCGCACGATTCTGATGTCGGTGATAGAACCGTTGGCGTTAAAGATCAGGTTCAAAACGACCGTGCCGGTAATTTTGTTGGTACGGGCGTCTTCCGTGTACTTGGCCTTTTCCTTGTACAGGATGTTGGGACGTAAGCTCGCGCTCATTGGCTCAACGCTGCGACCGCCGCCGATTCCCATATCGCCTCCGCCCGTGTTGCCACCACGACCGGGGCCAGCGCCTCCGCCGTCACCTCCGCCAACGCCTGTGCCTGCGCCCCTGCCGATGCCGGCGCCGGAACCGGGACCGCTGGAGGGCGGAGCCGGAACGCCGTTCGGGTCACCGATTGGGCCTTTCATCGGAGGCATCGCTTTCGGATCGCCATAAATTGTCGAAGCGACCACCAGGGAAGGGTTCTTGATCTTCGGCGGATTCGGATCCGGCATGATGATCTGCGGCGTCAGCGCCATCTGCGGCGGAACGCCTTTGCTTGGAGGAGTCGGTTGGTTGCGCCCGCCGCCGCCGCCGCCCGATGCCGGTTTCGGTTGCGACTTGCTGCCACCAATCATTTTCTCTTTCGCTTTCGCTGATTCGGGAAGTTTGACGTCAATCTTTGATGTGTCAATCATCGTGACGTCAACGGGAATCTCTTGCACCTCTTCCGGCTGCACGCAACGGCCCGGAAAAATCAGGCAATAAAGATTGTAGTTTGGGAAGAATGCCAAAAACAGAAGCAGCGCAACGACAGGCAACCAGTTGAAGCATTCAAGGACGACTTTGGGAACGACCAGCTTTCCTGTCGCGTGGTTGACCAGCTTATAAAGCAGGAATCCCCGCGCTGCGTAACAGGCTGCAAGGTAGGTGGCCGCGCCGATGATGAATCCATTGATCAGGAATCCATTTGGCTTTTTGAGAGAGCCGATAATTTGCCCGATGAAGTACAGCGTCAGGTACGCGACCAGCGCCATTTCAGAACCCGCCAGCAGCGCGTTGCGGCGGAAGCGATTGGTGCCTTCACCACGCACAAATTCGCCGACAAACTGTTTCGGATTCTGGCGAAATTCCGTCACTGCGCCGCCGAGTTCTCGCGTGACGCGCGAGCTTAAAGACTCTTCTTGAAGCAAAAATCCGAAATCGTCAGAGGATTTGTAATCGCCTTTTTCCCCGCCGCTAAAAGCATCGCCGAAATTTTGCAGGCCCGCAGTCAAACGCGAGAGAAGGCCGGGAGCTTCGGGAAGAGCAAGGCTAAAGCCGGAGCCTGTCCCGCCCAATCCTCCTGATGCATTGGCAGAAGCACTGGCAGAAACATTGGAGATTGCGCGTGGAGGAGGTGCGCCCTGAGCCTGAACGTTGGGAGCTTTCGGCGCTTCCGGCGGCCTGCGAATCGTCTCGGTTTGGCGGAAAGGCGCAGAGACTTTTTCCTCCACATTCGGTTCGGTTGTTTTCTTCGACCTTTGAGCCGTAGCGAGTGGATCAGTTGTTTCTTGTTGAATTGGACTGGGGACGGGAACGACTTCTACCATTGGCGCTTTGATCGTTTCCGTGGCTGATGCGGCAGCCAGCGGCTTGGTGCGCCGGATGTATTCTTCACTGGTGACGAGTTGTTCAGTGTCGCTTGGACAATACTGAAACCCATTCGGAAATTGTTGCTGACATTTCGGACAAATTTTCATTAGCAGCCTCACCTCTGGTCGAAATACTAATCTTCGATTCGGTCAAAATCAAGATAGCCTTCGGACGATGCGCTTTGAACGTTGGTTGCAGTTATTCTTGCGTCACGAGATCGTAAAACTCGCTCGCTGACTGGGTTGGAGGATAAGGCTTAGACGCTTGAGACGTGCAGATGTTCGATTGGAGAGCGCCGACGGCTCGTCGGCGCTCTCAGCTTTTTCAAAAAACCGGCTTAAACCAAAAGCTTCCATGGCTTTCGGTTTTCGCGCGACAGGTAAGTTGGTCAGCAAAATAAAACGGATATAGACAGGATGGACAGGATTTTTCAGGATCACTCAACCCTAAATAATGACAGGCTTCGCAGACGATCCTGTGTAATCTTGCTAATCCTGTCTATGCCTGATTGTTTTTGCTGATGAACTTATTTGGCTGCTAGCGCCCTCGCTCTGGTTTACTTCCTGAACTCTTTCATCTGTTCGCGCGCAGCCTGTGTTTCGTCGAAGCGAAGCAACTGAATGCCACTTTCTTTGATGAAGCGCGCCATTCGCGGATCGGTGTAGCCCTGCCGTTCCCAGTTTAAATTGTGCGCGACTGATTCGCCCGGATAGCCTTCGTGGCCCAGCCGCCGCGTTTCTGCATCGTCGTAGCCGGGATGAGCAACGATCAGGTATTCGCCATCGGGCGCGGCCTTCAGGCCCGTGATCAATTGTTCGACGTAATCGCCCTGTTTTTTGCGGCCCGGATTGTTCCAGGAGTTTGGGAGGTTGGGAATGGATTTGCCAATGCCGCGCGTATCAATGATGCGCTGGCTGCGGCACCAAGTGCCGAACTTTTCAGCCAGACCTTTCACTCGCGAGACCGTGCCCATATGTAAATCAGCATAACGAATGTCGAAGCCAAGCCGCCGCGCGCGATCCAGTTGCGCTTGCAGTTCGATCAGGGCTTCGCCGGCTTTTGCATTTGCCCAGACGGCTTCATTGGTCTGATGCAGCGTGCCGTCTTTGCCAATCAGCGAGGGGACCTTGACAGCGGGCGCGACGGGCCGCCAGCGCACGTTGTCCCATTCCGAAGTCAGATCGCAGTGCAGGCCGAAGCACAAACCTTTCACGCCCGCCAGCATCTTCGCGCCTTCTTCGACATACGGCGAAGCCGCCAGCACAGAGCAATTTTTCAGAATGCCTTTTTCGTAGCACTCTTTCATTGCGCGATTCAGACTGTGAGCGCAGCCCAGATCATCGCCGCGCGTAATCAGCCGAATGTTTGAGGCACCAGCGAGTAGTTGATGATTGAATCCATACCAACTCGCACTGGCGAGCATTCCGCTTTGCATGAAGGTTCGTCTTTCCATCGTTACCCTTTCGTGAGTATGTTCGGCAGAGCGTCCAGCGCTTATTCAAAGTCACGCTTTCCGGATTGAAGGTATTTCAGATCAGCCACCAACGCCTGTGAATGATCGCCGATCCGGAAGCCAATCTTTCCGCCCACAGTATCAGGTGTCTGGGCGGAGACTTTTAATGACGGCGTGTTGCTGTTGTTTAGAAAAACGGCAGTGAAATCCCGCGCCACCACCACTCGCGCCATCACCCATTCGTCAATCAGGCGCGGCGGCAATTCCACGACCTTATGCTGTCCGCCGAATCGAACGGTCAGCATCAGCCGGCCTGCTTCCGTATCTGCGTCCACGTCAAAGGTGACCACTTCGCGCTCGCTTTCGCTGCGGGCGCGAATGACCAGCCCAACATTCTGGCGAATCGCGGCAATGGCCACATCCACTTTGCCCGCGGCCAGGTCCAACCCGTCGTATAAGGCCCAACCTTCGCCATCGTGCGGATCAAAACGGATTGCCTCTTTGCCTTTGAACCTGACGATTGAAGCCGAACAGTTCAGCCGCCGCCATTTCCCAGAGCCTTTTGTCCCCGAAGCAATTTTCGACAGGTCAATCTTGTGCGGAATGGTGCCCGCGTCGCTGACGCCGACGCCCATCACCAGCAGCTTGGCTGCGTCCGAAAAGAATTTACCGATGCCAGCCATGTTTGGTTTGCCTCTAAATGCTTCGCGGCTCGTGGGGCTTTTGCCAAAGCAACGAATAACGCCATAACAGATGTTTTTTGATCACTGCTCCTGGCAATAACTTCTGACAGATTTGGCGAAGTTGACCGATTGTGGAGTACTTATCGTGGGACGCATGTTCTGCCCACGCGTCACGCACTTCGCGAGAGCTTCTCAGTTGGCTATTGTGAATGAGGCTTAAAACAACATTCGCTGGAACAGCGACGCAATTCGACAAATACTCGCGGACGGTGTCCTGTTTGTAGAGATCAAGAATCGCCAGGACGCCACCAGGGTTGAGCAGACGTTTGAATTGATGTAGCGCGGTCTCTGTCGGCAGATGGTGTAGCGTGGCAATCGAAGCCACAAAGTCAAAGCGATCTTCTGACCAATCGAACGCGAGCGCATCTGCCATTTCATAACGGATTCGAAGATGTTCCTGCGAACGGTCGCGGGCAAGGCGAATCATTTGTGGCGATAGGTCAATCCCCAGCACCTCATCAGCGTGTGAGGCAAGCCGCCTTGAGAAAGCTCCTGTACCACACCCAACTTCCAGCGCCCTTCCACAGCCTGCTGGCACACACTTCAAAAGGTAGTCGTGATAGTGGAAATTGTGATCCCAGCCATCATCTGAAAGTAGGGCGATTCGATCAAAGTCATCTTGGATTGTCTTCGATACGTAATCCATGGATCAGAACCTTGTTCAGTACGTCGCCCGCCCGCCGGTCATATCGAAGGTAAAACCCGTCGTGAAGCTAGCCCCAGGCGAAACAATGAAGGCGACAAGGTTGGCAATTTCTTCCAGCGTGCCGCAGCGTTTCATCGGAATCTTGTCGGTCATGTATTTGACCTGTTCTTCGGGCAGCGCATCCACCATTGCAGTTTGAATCACGGCTGGAGCCAGCGCGTTCACGGTGATGCCGGTCTCGGCGTACTCTTTGCCCTGCACTTTGGCCAGGCCGATGACGGCGGCTTTGGAAGATGAATAAGCCAGCATACCAGCGTTGCCATCCTTCCCGGCAATTGAAGCGATGTGCAGGATGCGTCCGTAATTCTGCGCCAGCATCGCCGGCAGCACGGCGCGCGAAGTCAGAAAGCAGCCGTTGACGTTGACATCAAAAACGAATTTGAAATTGTCGAATTCCACGTCGTGCGTCTTGATGCCCGTCTTGCCGGTGACGCCTGCGCTGTTGACCAGAATATCAATGCGCCCGAATTCTTTGGCGATCTTCTTGATGACTTTGGCGACCTGCGCTTCGTCGGTCACATCCAGTTGGTATGCTTTCGCGTTTGCGCCGATCTGTTTGGCGGCTTTATTTAATGGGGCTTTCAGCATATCGCACATTGCCACTTTCGCCCCCTGGCTTGCCAATCGCTGCGCGATGGAAAAACCCAACCCCGAAGCCGCGCCGGTTACCACGGCCACTTGTCCCTGAAATTGCCCATTACGTTGAGTGCTCATTCCTGTTTTTTCTGCCTTTTGATTTTGGTTTTTGGACGCCGAACTATAGAGACAAAAGATTGGTCTGACAAGATCGCCTGCAAGGTACAGGGTGCTTGCCGGGCTTCAGGCCATGTGCTACGTTGCGCCGCATTATTCGCAAGCATTACCAACCCTTTCAACACAAATTCATCAACTGTCGCAGGAGGCATCGTGCAAACGAAGCAGGCATCCGGTAAGAAGATTTATGACGCGATCATCATCGGTTCGGGCGCATCGGGCGGGATGGCCGCAAAGGAATTGACCGAACGTGGATTTGAAGTCCTAATGCTCGAAGCCGGGCCTCCGATTGATCCTGTTCGCGATTTCGCGATGAACAAGTTCAGCTATGAATCCATGTATCGCGGCTTCGGCCCGCCGGGTTGGAAAGCCAACCAGCAATGGCAGCAGGACACTGCGGGCGAGTTCAGCCGCAATTTTTACATCAAAGACACCGAGCATCCGTTCACGACCGATCCCGGCAAGCCCTTCCTGTGGGTGCGCGCGCGCATTTTGGGCGGCAAGACTTTGCATTGGGGCAGGCTGTCGTGGCGCTTTTCAGACCTGGATTTCAAAGCGGCTTCGCACGATGGCTTCGATGTGGACTGGCCGATTAGCTACAAGGAAATCGCGCCTTACTACGACAAAGCCGAAGAGTGGGTTGGCGTCAGCGGCAACAAAGACGGATTGTGGTATGTGCCCGACGGAAACTTTCTGCCGCCGATTGCATTGACCTGCGGAGATCAGAAGCTGAAAACAGCGACGGAAAAGCTTGGCTGGAAGTTGATTCAGCCGCGCGTGGCGATGCTGTCCGCGGTCAAGCCTCATCATCGCAAGTACGGACGCGCGCAATGCCATTACTGCGGCAGTTGCGGCAATGGCTGTTCGGTCGGCGCGATGTTCAATTCGATTTCCTCCACCCTGCCTGCGGCGAATGAAACCAAGCGGCTGACATTGCGGACAAATTCCGTTGTGCGCCACATCAAAGTGGATACGAACACTGGCAAGGCCAATGGCGTCGCGGTTGTAGATCGGCTGACGTA
>JBBQVH010000014.1:0-80365 GCA_038211695.1 Blastocatellia bacterium
CGGGATGCGCTGGAAACGCGAGTCTGGCGCGCAGATTCTGCAACTTCGTGCAATCAAGCTCTCCCGACAATGGGACGGCTTCTGGGCAAATGTTATGCAGCAAGCAGCATAACAAAGTACATCAGGGCGAAATCACACCCGTTTTAATTCAGTGAAAAACCCCATGTAGATATGCTCCTTTCTATTTTCTCTTGATTGAAACTGAGCTACTCACACTTTCCTGCGGTGCTTTGGTTTGTAGAAGCGCAGGACGGGCACTGGCTTCCCGTATTACTGCCTCTACATTCGTGGCAGTAGTACTTTCCGCAAGTATTACATCTGAAAACATAGAACCATCCGCCCAGCATCCCTTGATAAGGTTTGTATCCGCAACTTGGACAAGAAGTATAGTCCGCCATACCATTTCTCCTCTTTATTGTGTTTGTTAGTCATACCTCCGCACAACGATTGATGCGAAGACGTAGAAATGCTGCAGTCTGTCAGGGGTCAGTCAGCCCCTCACTTAGCTATGACAGGATTTGAGAGAGTGTGGCAGGAAAATTTTCACCGGAAGCGAAAAAGTTGAGATTACTTCTGCTGAGGGCCTCACTGCCGCACGATGCGGAATGGGTAATCGGCGATTTCTTCCGGTTGGCCTTTGGCGGGGATGCCGGAAAGCGTGGCGGCGTAGTCGCGGGATTTGAGTTTGTCGGCGGAGAATTCGACTTCGATGGCATCGCCCGACGCGCGCTGAGCCGTGCGGGTTTGGATGATGTTGTCGCTGGCATTCTTCAAGGCGACGACATAACGGCCGTAACCAAGGTCTCGATCCAGCAACAGGCGCAATCGGATTTTGTGCACGTCGGCGGGGATGCTGTGTTCGGGCAAGTCTCCGGCGGTTCTTGATTGTCCCGGCGCGAGCGTGATGGGGAAAACTGACGCAAACAACGATTCTTTGCGCGGCGATGGCAAGCCGTTCGGAGTTGGAGAAGCCAGAGCAGAAGGCGTTTGCGCTGGTAGAGGACTTGGCGATTGCAAGGCGGCGAGTGATTGCCGCAACTCCTGCTCGCGCGTGATGGCGATTTGCTGCTGGGCACGCAGAGTGTTGAGTTCAGCGCGCATTCTCCGGTTGTCTACCGCCAGCCAGGCGAATGCCGCGATCAACAATGCCGCAAACGCTGCGGCTGCCGGGCGCGCCCACGTGGGCGAAGCGCCAAATGTTTTACTCATCCATTTATTTACCCATGATGCTCGTTCGCCTTTGGCTGCGGCTGGCGGCGTGACGAATGGCTTGACTGGTGAATTTTGATTGAGCAGTGAGCGGACGAGGGCGACTTCACGCTGATGGTCGGGGGATTGCAGGAAGAAGCTCTCGAACTTGCTGGCCTGTTTTTCGTCGAGTTGGCCGTGCAGGTAATGATCAATCAAATCTGCTTTGACGATCAGCAGGCGGTCGAAGACCTCGTCGTCGGTGAAGTATCGCTCTTCAAAACGGTCGGTCTCTGCTGCGGATAAGTCTCCCAGCAGATAGCGGATCATTTCTTGTTCGGTTATCGAATCTGCGCTGCCCACGTTTTGCTTCTCCATCTGTTACTGACGAAATTGCCTGCTCTGTTGCACTCGCTGCAGTTTATTTTCTCCGTCCAGGCATTTCCGCGCGCACGCTTTCAACTCTTTCAGAATGCGCGAGGCTCTTGATCGCAGGCCTTCGGGGCTGAGCGAGAGCGTTGCGGCCAGACGCTTTCGGCTCTCGACCTGCTGGCGCCAATCGTCTTTGTAATATTCCAGGATCAACCCGCGTTCTTCATCGGTCAGATTGTTTGCCAGACATTTGTTGCGGCATCGGCGCGCGGCTTGACCTATTAACTGCTGCAAGACTTCGATGTCGTGCGAGCCGACTTCGATCGCTTCGCCTGTACTTGTGTCTTCAATCGGCTGGGCGGAGTTGAGCGGATTGCGGACGCCTTCTTGATGAACGTGTTTGGCAATGCCTATGGCGTAGCGTTCGATGTCGTTGGGATCAATCTCGGCTCCCGTGTCGAGCTTTGCCGCCAGGCGATCCAATGTCTCGTCGGCCAATTCATCGGCGAACGCACAGCCGCGATGGTTGAAGAACACCATCAACCGGTTTCGCAATTTGTCGTATTGCCGGAGCGCCAACTCCCGATCCGGGTTCAGTCGTCGCAGCAATTGTTCAACCCCGGACATTCAATCACCTTGTATAAAGATCGCCAGACCTGGGTACGCATCGCCTCCGGCGTGCAGTCTCGGCTGGCAGATCGATTGGAATCCCGAAGAGCGATTAGCGCAAGTCTGCACAATGAAAGTAGTGCGAACCCAGGTGCGGTCTTTCGCCACGCCTGCACGCCGGAGGCGGTGCGAACCCAGGGTTAGCGCCATTCCCCTTGCAGCACAAAAGCCGCCCAATGATACGGTTGATTCCATCGCCCGTCGCGCCACATGGAAACTTGCGCTGCGCGCAAGGCTGCTGCCGGGCGCAATTGCTTCGGCCCCAGCATGCCTTCATAAAACCGCTTCATCAGTTCCGCGGTTGCGCGGTCGTCCACATTCCATAAGCTGGCCACCACGCGCGCCGCGCCAGCGTGCATAAAGCCGCGCGTTAATCCGATCAAGCCTTCGCCTCTGATCTCCTGTCCCAGCGCCGTCTGGCAGGCGCTCAGGACAACCAGATCGGCGGGCAGTTTCAGGTTGTAGATGTCGTGCAGGCGCAGAAAGCCGTTCTGCGTGCGGCCCTCGCGGTCGAAGAGCGAAAGCACTACGCCGGAAAGTTCCGGGCGGCGGCTGTTGGCCAGGCCGTGCGTGGCGAAATGGATGATGCGGTACTGCCCCAACGCGCCGCTCATCGCAAACTGGCGGCTGGCGTCGAAGCCCATCGCCAGTTTGGGCTGTTTGCCCGCCGCGGATTTGGCGATGGCTTCGGCTTCGACTTTTGTGCGCGGCAATCGCTGGAGTTTGCCTTGCGCGTCAAGCCAGCCGGTGTCGCGCGCCGAACGAATCAGATCATTTGTCGCCAGCACACCCGGCTTGCCTGCCGCCGGTTTTTCTGTTGAATGCTTCAACCGTTCATCGTCTTCGGCGAAGACCGGGTCGGCCAGCAACACGACGCTGTTTGGCGCAGGCGCACGCCCTTCCAGTTCGCGTCGTAACACCGCGATGGTTGAAGCCGAAGGCAGATTGACGATCTCGTGATCAACGATGAGCGGCACGAACGATTGCGGATTTGAGATTTGAGATTTGCGATTGGTGGATTGCACTGCGTAACTTTTCAATCCGCAATCCGTCAGTGCGCCGAACGGGATGTATTGCAGCGCGCCGTCCGCGACGATCAACAACCGCCGATCGCCCAGCAACGCGGCAACCGGGCCGAGCACGGTCTGGCTTAATTCGGCGGCGGCGGCGGGGAATTGCCGCCGGGCTTTGCCGGCGCGCGCGCGCCATTGCTCAGAAGTTTCGCCGGCCTTTTGTGGCTGTTGATCGTCGAGCAGCCGGTAAAGCTGGCGAGCCTGTTTGGTGATCTTGTCGCGATTGGGCAAATCGAAGACGTGGATCGAATCCGCCGTCACCGCCCACACGTAGCTGCGCTCACTGCCCAGCGCGTATTCCAGCAGCAGCGTGTTCGCATCCAGTTGCCGTTTGATTTCAGCCAGGCTGAGCGGCAAAGCTTCGGCGAGGGGCGGCGCGGCCTTGTGGATTTCGTCGCGGACTTGCCGCAGTTCGAGTGTCAAGGCATTGAACTTGCGGTTGCGTTCATCATTCTGAATAGCGGGTTGTCCGGCGGTTTTCAACGTCAACAACTTCCCGTTGATCTGCTCCTGCAAACTTGTTTCGCGTGCCAGCAGTTCAGCGGGCGCGCCTTGCCGCAGGCCAAAGCGGGCTTCGTCCAGCACCTCCAATAAACTTCGCGCGCGGCGTCGTTCGCTGGATTGAAAGGCTTCGACCTCGTGCCCGCCGGTCGGATTTTGGCGATGCAACTGCATCAACAGATCGGTGTAGGCGTCGAAGTATTCCTGCGTGGTGGCCATGTAAGAGGCGCGCAAATCCGGGCTGATGACGCGGGCGCGTTGCGATTCGATCAATCGCAGTGTGGCTTCCAAGTGTTCGCGCGCTGCTGACAGTTGCCCGGCGTGGCGTTCAATCTGCGCCAGATTGAAGAAGGCTTTGGCTTCCTCGCGCGGCTCAGCGGCTGCGCGCGCCAGTTGAATTGCCTGCCCGTGAAGCTCGACGGCTTTGGCCAGTTGATCGAATGACGCAGCCACCTTGCCCAATCCGATCAGCGCGCTCGCCTCGCCCGTGCGGTTGCCCATCCGCTGATAGAGCGCGGCGGCCTGCTCGTAATATTCCAACGCCTGCTGTCTGTCCCGCGACTCGGCGTAGTAGCCGAGCGCGATCAACAGCGATCCTTCCAGATGGCGATCCTCGACGGCGCGGCACAGGGCAAGCGAGCGGGCGTACGCTGCTTGCGCCTGCTGTCGTTCACCCATCGTTTCATAAATCGCCGCAATGACGCTCAGTGCGGACGCCTCGCGCTGGCGCGATTCGACCGCTTGGCAAAGCGCAATCGCCTGTTTAAGACACTCAATCGCCTGCTGCTTTTCGCCAATCGAGTTGTAAGCGATGCCCGTGAAGGCCAGCGTGCGGGCTTCTCCCTCGCGATCATTGAGCGCTTGGTAAATCTGTTTGGCCTGCTCATACAGCGCCAGCGCTTGCTCGCCGTCGCCCAATTCCAGGTAAACAAAAGCTAGGTCGGCCAATGCGCCGGCTTCGGCGCTGCGGTCATCGCTGTTGTGACAGTCCAGCCAGGCCTGATAACTTTGGTCGAGCGCCTGTTGCCATTCGCCCAGCAGGCGGTAGGCCTCGCTCAGATGGCGTCGCGCAGTGGCTTGGCCGTGGTAACTGTTTGGCGATTGGTAAGCGGACAAGGCTTGCTGGTAATAATCGAGCGCCTGCTGCTTTTCGCCATGCAGGCCGGCCAGTTGGCCCAATGCCAGCAATGCGCGCCCGGCTCCGAGCGGCGCTTCGACGTGGGCGTTGCCGATGGCGCGGAACATGGCGAGCGCCTCTTGGTAAGCCTTCACGGCTTGCGCGGACTCGCCTTGCGTGGCGTATATCTGCGCGGTCTCGTTCAGCGCGCCGGCGACGAGCACCGGTTGGTTATCAGCGCGGAAGAGCGCGCGCGCTTGTTCGTAGGCCGCGAGCGCCTTTCCCCTTTCGCCCAGCGCGTCGTGCAGATATCCGATCTTCAGGAAGGCGAATCCTTCGTGGCCGCGTTCTCCGGCGGCCTGCAGCAGCGGCACCGATGCTTCAGCGCAGGCCAGTGCTCGCTGCTTTTCGCCGCGCTCGTTGTAAAAGGGCGAGAGCCAGTAGAGCGACAGCCCCGCGATGTAACGTTCATCAATCTGGCGGCTCACCTGCAACGCCTGTTCGTAATACTCCGCTGCCCGGACGTTCTCGTGGCGCATTCGATAAGCCTGGCCCAGCGCGAACAATGCTTCGGCCTCGCCGCTGCGGTCTGCCAACGCGCGGTAAGCGGCCAGTGCCTGTTCCCCATATTCCGCTGACTCCTGTGGACGAAGCAGCAGGCAGAACAAATCGCTGAGCTTGGCAAGCACGTCGGCTTCGCGCTGCCAGTCGCCGAGCGCACGCCAGGTTGCGAGTGCGGATTGATAGGCTTCTACTGCCTGCTGCCAGGAAGGGGCATCGGTCTTGCGCCGGAGCGTCTCCCCATCGTCGTACTGCTGTGTTTGTGCGGTCATCCGCGCACGGTCTTGCGCGGTGGCTGGCCGTAACGCAGTCACCATCAAGCGATACTTGCCCGGCACGGCCAGTTCCCGCATGGAGCGGATCTTCAATTCGTACCGCCCGGCAATATCGGCGATGGCGCAAGCCAGTTCGATCCCGCGCGCGCCGCGATGACTGTCAGCCTCAACGATGTTCGCGCCGTCTGACCTGAGCAGGATCGCACGGACGTTGATACCGAGTTGTTCGATGGCCACGTCCACAAACTGCCCGGCTTCCAACTTCAATTCATAACGATGTGTTTCGCCGCCCCGCAATTCGCGCTCAATGGCGCGGCCCCGTTCCAGCGGCGTTGGCTGCGCCTCTTGTTGATAAGTTGTGTTGGGCAGACCGTCGGCGGCGAAGAGCGGAGCGAAAGACAAAGCAAGCAGGCACAAAAGCAGCTTTGAACAGCGAAAGAACCGGCAAGATTCAAGACTGCGCCAAATGGAAAGGAGCGACATAGTCAGCGACATAACTGTTGATACCGAGGATTGACGATGACAGCCGAACGAAAGCTGCCTACTGAAGTCTATAAGTTGTGGCGAGCAACACGGCGGGTCAGGACAACAGGCCGAAACTTTGCGACGCATCCGTATTGCGGGCGGGACTCTAACGCAGGCCGGGAAGCGATGTCCATTGGAAGCGTGTGCAAATAAAAGTCCTTACCTGGGTACGCATCGCCTCCGGCGTGCAGACGTGGCGGGCAAACAAGGTGGAATCCACCACGTCTTTTGCGACCCCTGCACGCCGGAGGCGGTGCGTACCCAGGTTGCGTTCCTCTTCTGAATTACGCACAGGCTTCCATTAAATGCCATGCCGGTTAATGCCATGCCTGCCTGGTTCCGGGCCGGAAATGCGGCAATAGGCAATGCTCGAAAAAGCCGCCGCCGCCACTTGTGCGACAACGGACGCCGGGCAAAGCGCGCCGGATAACGCGTTGATTTAGCCCGGCAACTGATTTAGCATCCCGTTGCCGTGGCAGCCGGTTTATCGAAGTTCACTGCCGCGTTGACCGGCGTCAATCTTAATCAATATGAAAGTACCTCAGTTGGCATGACGAACGTATGCCCTCAATGCAAATTTCCTCTCCCGCGCGAAGATAGCCGGTTTTGCAATCAATGCGGAATTGATCTGCGCGCCATCAATTCATCGAGTCCGGAATCTCTGAAGACACAAGCTACACCATCGGGAAAGACGAATATGACTTCTGACGAAGACCCCACATCCACCCCATCGTCTCAACCGGAGGCGGCGCTGCACATCCTTTCGCGAGAAGGCAGCGTTAGCGAACAAGGCCTGACCAGCGCGGAAACCAGAATTGGCAAGGGGCCGCAAAATGACATTGTTTTACCGGACGCCTCGGTTTCTGCCTCGCACGCAATCATCAGTTTTGCCGACGGCGTTTTTACGCTGAGTGACCTGGGCAGCCGCAATGGCACGACTGTCAATGACGTTTCCGTCAATGTCCCGCGCAAATTGCAGCACGGCGATTTGATTAAGATGGGGCATTGCGCGCTGACCTTTCGATTGAAAGAAGCTGAAAGCACGCTCTCGATTCCGCGCACGGCGCTGTTGGACAATGTGCCGCCACCGCCTGAACCGCCGCCCCTGCCAAAAACAGTAACAGTCAATGAAGATTCCATGGGTCAGGCGCTGGTCGCCTCCGGCTTGGTCGCGCAAGCCGAAGTGGATCGTTTGCGTGGCACCGGGTCGCGGCGGCTTGCTCGCGCATTGATTGAAGAGAATCTGGTGACCGAAATCGGATTGCGCGATTTGATGAGCCGCACGTTCAATATTCCACCTGTCGAGATGGGGACGATGGAAGTTGATGTTTTAACGGCGATCAAATTTGGCGAAGACTTTCTGCGCGATCGTCTCGTCTGCCCAATAATCGGCCAGCAACAGAATCAATTGGCCAATGAGTTAACGCTGGCCGTGACCGATCCAACGGATCAGAACACCATCGAAGAGATTGAGCGCACGACTGGCAGAAAAGCCACCTTGCGGCTGGCGATTCCCAGTGAGGTTAAGGCGCAGATTGAAAACCACTTCACGCCGCGTTTGATTGGCGTCATGCCAGCCGGCGAAAAGATAGAGGCGCTGCTCAACCAGCCCGAAATCGAAATCGGCAAAGCCACGCATAACAAACTGGTTCTGTCAGACCAGACGGTCAGTGCTACGCACGCTATTGCGCTGGTGCGCGACGGCGGCTATTCCATTGTTGACCTGGGCAGCAGCAACGGCACGTTCATCAATGGCGCCCGGTTGGGGGGCGATGCCCATACCTTGCAGCACGGCGATAAGATTCAGTTCGGCAACGTTGTGCTGGCTTTCCGCAATCCGGCGGAGACGAACGAAAACAAGACCGCGCACCTTTCGCTGGAAGCCTTGGAAGAGGTCAGACGCCGCGCCGCCTTGCGCAGCAATCCCGCCGTCCCGATTCCACCAACCGATCCAAGTGCGTGGTCAACCCCGGCTTCGGCCGTGCCCCCATCGCAGATCACCACCGCCGCCGAAGATGTGGATGTGGAAAATTCCGAGAAGAAGAAAAAAAAGAAAGACAATCGCACGAAAGCAGCGCTGATTGGCGGCGTCAGCCGCATCATCGCACAAATACTCAGTGTCGTGCTGACAGTCGGGCTGACGCTTTATGTGTTAAATCGCCAACCGAATGGCAGTAAACACGTCAAGCCTGAGATTGACGGCGGCTCAAAGCCTGAGAGTGACGGCGGATCAAGTCCAAGGAGCGAGTCCGGTAGCGACTCCAATCCGTTTATGACATCAAACAACTGGCAGAAAATTGATACGGGGTTTCTTCGGGGCAAGCTGGAATCTTCCGGAGTTACTTATGCGCCTGGCTCGAACGGGGTGCTCATTGCCTCAGACAATTTAGGCGGCGAAGTACAATGGATGGAAATTGACGCGAACGGAAAACAGATCGGCGCAGTCAAACACATTCCACTTGGCGTCACGTTCAAGGACGCCGAGTCAATCACTTACGGAAATTCATTTTATTACCTCCTCAGTTCGCAATCCGATCCCTCCGACGCCGCACAACACGCGCTCGTCCGCTTTGCCTTTGACGCGGAAACAAAAACACTGCATGGGCACGCCGAAGTAATTCCCGATTTGCGGGCGTTCCTGTTGCAGAACGTTTCGGAAATCGCCGCGATTGGCGCACCCTCTGGCGATCAGGGCGGGCTGAATATCGAAGGAATAGCCTGGGATCGAGACAACGAAAGATTGCTGCTGGGGTTGCGCTCGCCATTGCTGGGTAGCCAAGCCGCGCTTATTCCGCTCAAATTACGCGATCCGCGCGGGCCATTCAGCGTAGAGAACCTCAGAATTGATACCCCACGCGTCATCCTCCTACCTCTTGAAAATCAGGGAGTGCGTGACATCACTTATGACACGCACTTGAATAAATTCCTGATTATCTCTGGCGCGCCGGAACACGGTGAAAAGACCGAGTTCGGTTTATGGAGTTGGTCCGGGCAGGCAGACGCCAAGCCGGTCAAGCTAAGGACACTGGATCAGGCGTTGAAGCCCGAAGGCATTACCAGCGTAACCAGCAATGGAAAAAGCTTCGCTTTATTGGTAGGGGATGTCGGCAGCTACCTTAAACTGGATTACTCGGAAAAGAAGTAAAGAGACCTTCCACACGGACTTTAAGACACAGGGCCTAGAAACTTGCGCGTCATCATTCAACCGCGTGACGGCATCGAGCCGTTACTTGAAGGAATCAACCAGGCTCAAGAAAGCGTTGAGATTGTTATTTACCGCCTCGACCGGCTGGAGATCGAGCAGGCGCTGGTCGAAGCCGCCGCGCGCGGCGTTCGTGTCCACGCCCTGATCACATACACCAACAAAGACGACCTGCCGGAAATCAAAAAGCTGGAAAAACGCCTGACCGAACGGAAGGTCACCGTGACGCGCACCGCCGAAGACCTGATCCGTTATCACAGCAAGGTCATGATTATTGACCGCCGCCAACTGTACCTGCTGACCTTCAATTTCACTTTTCTGGACATTCATCACAGCCGCAGCTTCGGCATCATGACTGACGAACCCCACTTGATTGCCGAAGGGGTACAATTGTTCGCCGCTGACGTGGCGGGCAAATCGCATAAGGCCGGCGCTAAACATTTTGTCATCAGCCCAAACAACGCTCGGGAAAGACTCTCCAATTTCATTCGTGGCGCGCGGCGGCAATTGCTGATCTACGATGGCAAGCTGAGCGATTCAGAGATCATCAAGCTACTGGCCGAACGCGCGCGCGCCGGCGTTGAAATTAAAGTTATCGGCCACATGGACAAAATGGTGAAAGGCATCGAAATGCAGCCCATGCCGCTGATCCGTTTGCACGCGCAAGCCATCATTTGCGACGGCAAGGAAGTTTTTTTTGGCAGCCAATCCTTGCGCAAACCCGAACTTGACCTGCGTCGCGAAGTCGGTTTGATTACTGACGACCCGGAGGCCGTCAAGTCCTTCTTTCTTATCTTTGTGATGGACTGGGGCGATCTGATCACTGATTTGACTGAACAAAGCCAAGCCGAGCGCTAAGCCACGCCTTCTTGTCATCAATCGTCTACACCTTTGGAAAAAACTACATCTACGATTGTGGACACATTGCTTCGTTGGCCTCTGGGCCGCATTCGCGCAAACCGCCTATCTCCAACCATTTTTGCAATTAGCTAAAAGCACGAACGTGTGATCCGTGATGGCACGGACGTTGCACTATTCCATCACGTCGAAAGCAACGAACGGTGCCTCCCCGGTACAGTTCGCCTCACTACGAAAGGATCGGGGATTATGATGAAGCAATTGTTGATCGAATTTATAAAGGATGAAGCAGGGCAGAGCATCGTCGAATACACCCTGCTGCTGACGCTGATCGGCGCGACTTCAGTGTTTATGCTGACGGTGATGGGACTCAGCGTGAGCCGGATGATCGGCGTCAATGTGACCATCGAAGATTACACCCTTTGGGCGTACGAGAAGTTCAAAACGAAATAGCAGATAAGCAGCGCGGCTTTGCTGGGAATAATTTGAGACCGCGCCATAACAAGAGTTCTTTGAGATTGAGCGCACGGCAAATTTCAAAAAGCCTGTGCGCCACCGGATTGGCAAACGCTTTCAGCTAAGCGTTTCCCATTTGCTCTCGAGCTACGCATTGAGGACCACTCTCTAATACGTTTCGTGTGACCGCAAACCACCTTGACCTGTCCTTCCAATGACGCCTGCTACTGGCCTACCAACATTCTCAATGCGTAGCCGAGAGATTCAACGAAACCACAAACCACAAAAACTAAAAGTCAAAACAACCTTTCTCGCAGGATTAGACCGAGTCTTAGCTTCAGTCACATCATAAGCTTCTCCAGCTTCTCCGTAACGCAGAGCCTTTCTTGACAGGGCTTGCGAGCGGTCGCTATAGTCCGGCCCATGCCTTATCCCTTGGACTCAAACGATACTCCACGTGGCAAACAAGCGCCTAAGATTCGCAGCACGACGATTCTGGCCGTGCGCCGCGATGACAAAGTCGTCATTGCCGGTGACGGGCAGGTGACGATGGGCGACACGATTATGAAATCGGGCGCGCGCAAAGTCCGGCGGCTGTACAGCGACAAAGTGCTGGCAGGCTTTGCCGGTACCAGCGCCGACGCCTTTGCCCTCTTCCAACGCTTTGAATCGAAGCTGGAACAATTTCACGGACAATTGAACCGCGCCGCCGTCGAACTGGCCAAAGACTGGCGGACCGACAAGATGATGCGCAATCTGGAAGCCTTGCTGCTGGTCGCCGACGCGCAAAGCACGCTGGTCATTGGCGGCAACGGCGACGTCATTGAACCGGATGACGGCATTGTCAGCATTGGTTCGGGCGGGCCTTATGCCCTGGCCGCTGCGCGCGCGCTGGTGCGCAACACGGAATTGACCGCGCGCCAGATCGCGGAAGAAGCAATGCGGGTCGCGGGCGAAATCTGCATCTATAGCAATTTAAATTTAGTGATCGAGGAACTGTGAGAGTGCGGAGTGCGGAATGTGGATGGCGGAGCTTATTGCTGTCGCATTCGCACTCCGCACTCCACAATCCGCAATCAAACTATGGTTGTTTATCTCAAAGGTGATCTGGAAGAGCCGAAAGGCCTGGATGATTTGACGCCGCGCCAGATCGTGGCGGAACTGGACAAGCATGTCATCGGACAAAATGCCGCCAAGCGCGCCGTGGCTGTGGCGCTGCGCAATCGCGTTCGCCGCCAGAAGCTGCCCGCTGATATGGCGCAGGACGTGATGCCCAAGAACATCATCATGATTGGTTCAACCGGCGTCGGCAAAACCGAAATCGCGCGGCGATTGGCGCGGCTGTCGTCTTCGCCATTCGTCAAAGTCGAAGCGTCGAAGTTCACTGAGGTCGGCTACGTCGGGCGCGACGTTGAATCCATGATCCGCGATCTGGTCGAAATTTCGATTGACATGGTTCGCGCGGAAAAGGTGGATGAGATCGCCGACAAAGCTGAACAGAATGTTGAAGAGCGCATTCTGGATTTGCTCCTGCCGCCGAGTAAGGCCTCCGGAAATTCTGGCAGTTCCGTTTCGTTCGATTCGTCCATTGACCAGATCGAAGACACACCCAGCGCTGTGCAGGAAACCTACAACCGGACGCGCGAAAAGTTTCGCCAGCAGTTGCGCGAAGGCCGTCTGGACACGCGCGTGGTCGAAATGGAAGTCCGCGAACGCAACTTCCCTTCATTCGAGATCATCACCAATCAGGGCGTCGAAGAGATGGACGTCAACCTGAAAGACATGATGCCGGGGCTGTTCGGTGGCCGCACCAAGACACGCAAGATGACCGTCGCCGAAGCGATGGATTACCTGATGCAGGAAGAAGAATCGAAATTGGTGGATATGGAGTCGGTAGCACGCATTGCCCTCGAACGTGTTGAAACTTCCGGCATCATCTTCCTGGACGAAATTGACAAGATCGCCGGACGCGAAGGCGGGCACGGTCCCGACGTGTCGCGCGAAGGCGTGCAGCGCGACATCCTGCCGATTGTCGAAGGCACGTCAGTCAATACGAAGTACGGCATGGTACGCACGGATCACATCCTGTTCATCGCCGCCGGCGCTTTCCACGTCGCAAAGCCATCGGACATGATTCCCGAACTGCAAGGCCGTTTTCCGATCCGCGTCGAATTGCAGCCGCTGACCATTGATGATTTCAAGCGCATTCTGACCGAACCCAAAAACGCGCTGATCAAACAGTACATCGCATTGATGGGAACCGAAGGCGTGACGCTGGAATTCACCGACGACGCGATTGACGAACTGGCCAACTTTGCCTTCAAGGTCAATGAAACGACGGAAGACATCGGCGCGCGACGCCTGCACACCATCCTGGAAAAAGTGCTCGACGAAATCTCCTTCGAAGGCTCTGATCTGATAGAGAAGCAGCAAAAAATTGATGCTGCTTACGTTCAAAACACGCTTGCTGACATCGTCAAGAATGAAGACCTCAGTCGGTACATCCTTTAGATTGCGGATTGCGGCCAGATTTGCTGAATGCGGATTGTGGATTCGCTTGGCAGTGAGCCGCTTTGTTTCCTTTCTTTCGTTTGCCTGCGCCCGCTTCTGCCAATCCGCAATCCGCAATCCGCAATCCGCAATTCTTATTGCCACACTGCTTTTCACCGCTTGTGGAAAGATCGGCGATCCGCTGCCGCCGATTCCGCGCGCGCCGTTGATCATTGAAGAATTAAGCGTCACGCAGCAGGGAACACAACTGGTCTTGAGCTTTCCGCTGGTGCGCGGGCGCAATTCGCCGAAGCTGCAACGGATTGATGTGTACCGGCTGATTGAATCGGTCAATGATCCGGCAGGTTTGTCTCGGGAAGCATTTTCGGAACGGGCGAGGGTGGTTACCTCGATTGAACAGATTCCGGCGCAAACTTCGACGATTACTTATCGCGATCCGCTCGACCTGAAAACGACCGCGCGCAACCAGCGGTATCGTTATGCCATTCGATTGGTCAATGCCGCCGGACAGGCGGCTGACTTCTCGAACTATGCGAGCGCAGTACCACTGCTGGACCTTTCCCTGCCGCCCGCCAATTTGAAAGCCACGCAGCGCGAAAAAGAGATCGAACTGAACTGGTCGCCACCCTCCGCCAACGAAAGCGGCACAACTCCAGCCAATGTTGCCGCGTACAACCTTTATCGACGCGTTGGCGAATCGGTGGTCAAACTGAACGCCGAACCGATCGGGCAGCCCCGCTTCATTGATCGTAATTTTGCGTTCGGCACTGACTACCAATACACGGTGCGCGCGCTGTCTTTGCTGCCGGGCAACACTGCGCTCAGTGCGGCGATTGAAAGCAACGAAAGCTTGCCGCTTGTGCACACACCGAAAGACACCTTCCCACCCGTCGCGCCAGGGCCAGTAACCATCGCCTCAATCGGAGGCATCGTCAGCCTCTTCTGGCCGCTCAATCAAGAGACGGACATCGCCGGATATAACCTTTATCGCGCCGCAGAAGAGAACACCCCGCCCGAAAAATGGATCAAGCTCAATCCGCAACTGCACAAGACCGCTTCGTTCCGCGACGACCGGGTGCAAGTGGGCAAACCATACTTTTATCGAATCACCGCCGTGGACATTTACGGCAACGAAAGCCAACGCTCCACAACTGTCAGCGAAACCGTTAATCCGTAGCCATCTCTAACACCAGGGCGGCGTATGATGGTTGTCTTGCCGCGCATGAAGCAGGTCGTTAGAATGCCCGGCATTGAAACAACGCTGACCAAAATGCGTCGTGGCAAATACGATGATTCAATGGATTGGTCGAAGGAGAATCTTATGTTGCCCGGAACAGAACCCAAGCGCGAAAAGAATGAGCCTTCGGAATCCCTTTCCGAGACAATCATCAAAATGCGGCGTGGTGAATAAGCGATGATCTGGTACTGCGATACGAGCGTGGTTGTCATAGGAGGTTTTATGCTGCCAAAGAAAAAAAATGAAAAGCGTAGTGACGAAAAATACGACTGGAGTGGGCTTTATCAGTTCCATCTCGATCAGATGCTGGCTGACCCGGATTTAACTGATGAAGAAAAGCAGGAATTGTTGCGGCAACTGGAGCTGCCTGATGATGAATGGCAGCCGACTGAACTACCGGAAGGGGCAGAGCCTTTTTCAGTAACTGTTATCAAAATGCGACGGGGCGAATAACGATGATTTGGTACTGCGATACAAGTGCGTTGGTAAAGCGGTACATCAGAGAGGCCAATAGCCAGTGGCTTCGTCGGCAATTAAATCGTCATCGGTTAATAACCAGTGTTCTGACGATAGCTGAGGTTGCCGGAACTTTTGGCCGACGACATCGGCAAGGCACGATTTCCAGGTTTGAACTTTATCGAGATCGCGGCCAATTCAATCGTCATTTGCAAGCCGACCTGTATCTGGTTTTACCGGCGACGCGGGAAATTGTGGATCAAGCGGCAAAGCTAATCTACGATCACCCCCTCGCCGCTTATGATTCTGTCCATTTGGCGACAGCATTGGACTACCTGAAAACCGCTGGCATCAATCCCAAACAGTTTTACTTCATCACCGCCGACGATCAGCTTCAACGCGCCGCCGAAGCGGAAGGCTTGCAGACCGAAAATCCCAACGATCATCCATAACGCATTTCTAAAGAGAACTCGGCACAATGAAACACGAGTCCATCAACTAACAACGAGAGGAACAATCAATGACAGCTCACACCAGCTTTTTCGAAAATGTTCTCAACTACGTGGATCGCGCCGCCGCCCTGACCAATCACCCGAAGGGCCTGCTCGATCAGATCAAACACTGCAACAGCGTCTATCACTTTGAATTTCCGGTGCGCCATCCTGATGGCAGCATCGAAGTCGTCAAAGCCTGGCGCGTTGAACACAGCCACCACAAGCTGCCGACCAAAGGCGGCATCCGCTACTCGCCCGAAGTCAACGAAGACGAAGTGAAGGCGCTGGCCGCGCTGATGACCTACAAATGCGCGATTGTGGACGTGCCCTTCGGTGGCGCGAAAGGCGCAATCCAGATTGATCCGGCCAAATACACGGTGGATCAACTCGAACGCATTACGCGCCGTTACACGCACGAACTGGCCAAGAAGAACTTCATCGGCCCCGGCGTGGACGTGCCCGCGCCCGATTACGGCACGGGCGAACGCGAGATGGCCTGGATCGCCGATACCTATATGGCGCTGAATCCCGGCCAACTGGACGCGCTCGGTTGCGTGACCGGCAAGCCATTGACGCAAGGCGGCATTCGCGGACGCAAGGAAGCCACGGGGCGCGGCTGCTATTACGCGCTGCGTGAAGCCTGCTCTTACGCCGAGGATATGAAGGAGTTGGGATTGATGCCAGGCATCGCCGGCAAGCGCGTCGTCGTGCAGGGGTTGGGCAACGTCGGCTTTCACGCCGCCAAATTCTGCCGCGAAGACGGCAACGCCCGGATTATCGCCATCGCCGAACGCGAGGGCGCAATCATAAATCCTGACGGATTGAACGAAAGCGAGGTTTTCAATCATCGCAAGGCAACCGGCTCGATTCTGGATTTCCCCGGCGCGACTAATATCGCCAACAGCTTGGATGCGCTGGAACTCGATTGCGACGTGCTGATTCCAGCCGCGCTTGAAAATCAGATCACCGGCGAAAACGCCCCGCGCATCAAAGCCAGAATCATCATCGAAGGCGCAAACGGCCCGACCACACCTGAAGCTGAAGACATTCTGGTCAAAAAAGGCGTGCTGATTGTGCCGGATATTTACGCCAACGCGGGCGGCGTGACGGTGTCTTACTTTGAATGGCTGAAGAACCTGTCGCACGTGCGGGTTGGCCGTCTAGGCAAACGCGCTGAAGAGTCGAACGAACGCCGCATTCTGGCCGCTGTCGAACTGCTGACCGGCCAAAAGTTCACCGAAGAGATTCTGGCCAAAGCGGCGAAAGGTTCCGATGAACTGGATTTCGTCAACTCCGGGCTAGAAGACACGATGGTTGTGGCGTACCAGCGGCTGCGAGAACTTTGGAAGAGCGATTCCAGAATTCCCGACCTGCGGACGGCGGCGTTCCTGGACGCCATCGAAAAAGTCGCGCGGGCGTATGGCGAACTGGGCATCTTCCCGTAAACAGAACCGCGCTTGTGAGGGAGCGGCTGGTTTACGATCACAGCCACCCACTCCCTCACGGTCGCGGTTCTGTACCAATCTCCGCTATCTCCCGCCATCAATTCCCAGCACTTCACCCGTAATAAAACTTGCTTCGTCCGAAGCTAGAAACGCCACGAATTCGGCGACTTCTTCCGGACTGCCCGCACGTCCGAGCGGTGTGGTTTTGATGGCTTCGTGCAACCATTCGGGGCGCGAAAAACGGTCGTGGATCGGCGTCAAAATTACGCCGGGCGCAACGGCATTGACCGTGATGTTGTATTGGCCAAGTTCTTTTGCCAGGCCTTTGGTGAACGTGTTGACGGCGGCTTTCGCGGCGGCATACGGCAGAGAAGTAGCCATTCCGCCAAATTCGACTGTGCCGGAAGAGATGTTGATGATGCGCCCACTACGCTTCTCTTTCATATACGGGATGACGGCTTGCGAACAAAGAAAGACGCCTTTCAGATTGACGCCCATCACGGCGTCCCACACGTCGTCCGTGCAATCTTCAATCGGTGCCAGCTTAACGATGCTGCCAGCGTTGTTGACCAGAATATCCACGCCGCCGAAGTTATCCACCGTTTCGCCAATCATTCGCAGCACATCCACGCGCTGCGAAACATCCGCGCACACGGCCAACGCATTGCGGCGCATGGCCTGAATGCCGGCGACGGTCTCTTCCGCGCCTTGCTGGTTTTTGTGGTAATTGACGACCACCGCCGCGCCATTGCGCGCCAGCGCCAATGCCGTTGCTCGCCCGATGCCGGAACTTGCGCCGGTGACGATTGCAACTTTTCCTCGAAGATCAAATTGTGCTGCCATAGTTTTAGACCTGACTGAAATTGGCCACCTGAACAAGCTGTCGGTGGGAATAGTTTTCCGGCGCGGCTAGAATCTCGTCGAGCTTTTCCAGCGTCTCGCCTGTGAAGTAGCTCTGCCCGCAGTTGGAACAGACCATCGTAGCCACATTTTCTACTACGACCATATTGTCTCCGTGGCCGAACGGATGGTTGAGCATCGCTGAGTGCGCTGTCTGCTTGCCACAGTAGGCACACGATTGTTGCTCGGTACGCGAGAGTCTCTGTTTGAGTTTGCGGCTAGATTCCATCATGGAAGAGTTGTTATTTAATCAGAAATGTCTGCTTCTGGTTTGGTTTGAATCTGGTCTCTCGCCATTCGTAGATCGTGCGAGTGTATTTGATTGGACAGCAATCGCCTTGACTACCCTCAGGGTTGAACAGTTCGATGACAAGCCGCCCGTTTTGTGCGTAGGCGTTTCGGTATCCTCCATCGGCGCGATCACCTGTGCTGAAATACCAGAGCAGTTTAGGGCGGCGGTTTTTCATTGTGTAGATATAGACAATATTAGGTTGCGCCGTACCACCCGTAAGAATGCTCATCTCGATAATTGCTTCTTCAAATTCGTCACCAGTTACATCGCCATAAACAATCTTTCCCAGAGTAATTCCCATTTCGTTTACTTGCCCATCGGCAAATCGAGTCTCTGGTCGTCTTCCTTTTTTCAACCTGAACGTTTTGTCGCGGTCGGTTGGATCAAGTAGACCTTCAGGCCAGAAATACGTGAAATTGTAGAAATCCACTGTGCGAATAGACTGTGCTGGCGGATACGACTTCTGTGCCGTGGCTGGTCGCAGACAAACAAACAAGCTTATAAACAGGGCGAGCAGAAGAATTGAGATACAGCGAAAACTCATTCGTAATACTTCCTTCCCTTCAACTTTTCCGGCAAACAAAGCATATCGGTCTTGGCCTCTTTGTAATCATGGGCGTACTTGTAATCCTTGCCGTAGCCCAAGCCCTTCATCAAACCAGTGGGCGCGTTGCGCAGGTGCAGCGGGACGGGTTCGGCTTGGGTGGCGCGGGCGTCTGCGGCGGCGGTTTCGTAGGCGACGGCGACTTTGTTCGATTTCGGAGCCAAGGCCAAATATAACGCGGCTTCGGCCAGGGCGTATTTGGCTTCGGGCAGGCCGATCAAATGCGTGGCTTGGGCAGCGGCATTGGCGACGACTAGCGCCTGCGGGTCGGCCAGGCCGATGTCTTCCGAAGCGTGATGGACGATGCGGCGGGCGATGTACATCGGGTCTTCGCCGCCTTCGATCATTCGCGCCAGCCAGTACAGCGTCGCGTCCGGGTCTGAATTCCGAATGGATTTGATGAAGGCCGAGATGACGTTGTAATGCTGCTCGCCGGTCTTGTCATACACGGCGGAAGCACGCTGCAAGGCTTCCTGCAAATCTTCAGCAGTGATTTTGCGCTGACCGGCTTCGTCTGGTTTGCCATTGGGTTTAGATGACAGCGCCGCCAGTTCCAGCGTGTTCAGCGCCGTGCGGGCGTCGCCGCCGGTATAACTTGCCAACTGTTGCAACTGCTCTTCGTCAACTTCAACGTTCAACTTGCCCAGGCCGCGTTCAGCGTCGGCCAATGCCTGTTGCAGGATTTTGACGATCTCGGATTCTGTCAGTTGGTTCAGGACGAAGACTTTCAGCCGGGAGAGCAGCGCCGAGTTAATCTCGAACGAAGGATTTTCCGTGGTCGCGCCGATCAGGATGATCGTGCCGTTTTCGACGTAAGGCAGGAAGGCGTCCTGCTGCGCGCGGTTGAAGCGATGAATTTCATCCACGAACAACACCGTGCGGCGATGCAATTTGACTTGCAGCTCAGCGGCTTCGGCCATGACCTGCTTGATCTCTTTTATGCCAGCGGTGACGGCGCTGAAGGGGATGAACTCCGATGCGGTGCGGTGGGCGATGATCTGTGCCAGCGTGGTTTTGCCAGTGCCGGGCGGTCCCCAGAAGATGAGAGAGGTCAGCCGGTCTTCTTCAATCAATCGCCGTAGCAGCTTACCCGGTGCCAGCAGATGTTCCTGCCCCATGAATTCTTCTAGTGTACGCGGGCGCATACGTTCAGCCAGTGGCGCATATGCGAGGCCGGATTTGAAGCCTTTCGCGCGTGACTTGGACGGCGTTTCCAGTTCGGGAAAAAGGCTTGATTCGTGCTTACTACTCGACATAAACAAAGAATATCACGATCTTCCCTGGGTCCGCATCGCTTCCAGCGTGCAGGCGCGGATAGCAGACCTGATGGAATTCGATAGGCACTTCGCGAGAGCCTGCACGCTGGAAGCGATGCGGACCCAGGGGAAATCCAGTTGACGCCTGCTTGCCTGACTCCATAGCATGCTGGCCCAGACGTTTTGTTTTCCAATTCAGGAGCGGGCTTATGACAGCGGGCGAAGGTTTGTTGAAGATGCATTTTACCGATGCGTTCCGTCAGATCACCCAAAAGACTGATTCGCCGGACATACATATCGCGTTCTATCCGTTCGCGGGATTGAACCACACCATACGATTGCGCAAACAGCGCATCTACGTGCGGTTGTCAGACATTATGCGCGATGCTCCGCCGCAGGTGCATCGCGCGCTGGCGTTTATCCTGGTTTCAAAGCTCTTCAACAAACGGCCCGGTTCCGAATACCAGAATCTGTACCGGCAGTACGCTTACCATCCCGACGTGCAGCGTGCTTCCGATCTGGCCAAACAACAGCGCGGGCGCAAGCTGATCAGCACTTCCATTGGGCGGGCGTACAACCTCAATCAACTATTTGCGCGAATCAACCGGCGCTACTTCAACAACGAACTACCCGTGCCGACATTGACCTGGAGCGCGCGCAAAACCAAACGGATTCTGGGGCATCACGATTATGTTCACGGCACGATTGTCATCAGCCGTTCTCTGGACAGCCACGAAGTGCCGGAGTTTCTGGTCGAATTCGTGCTCTATCACGAAATGCTGCACATGAAGCACCAGCCCAAAGTGGTCAATGGCCGCCGCCTTTACCATTCCGCTGCATTCCGCGCGGACGAACGCCGATTTGATTATTACGAGGCGGCGATGGCCGAAGCAGAGAATTTGTCGAACAGAAAATGAAAACAGAAAACGAGGAGGAAGCATGGCAGTCGCAACCGTCGAAAAGATTCTTGAGGACATCACATCTCTACCTAACACCGAACAGAAAAGGCTGCGACAGTTGCTGAACGATCAGCCTGCGGCGCTAAAAAAAGAGCCGCTTGGCAAGTTTGTTGATCCGATCCCGGTGCCTGACCCACGCCCGGCGATGCAGTGGCTGCACGATCATTCAAACGAATATGAAGAACAGTGGGTCGCATTGGATGGCGACCGGCTGATTGCACACGATACGGAAGCAAAGAAGGTGTTTGCCGCTGCGGACGCCGATGGGACGTACTTGCCGATGATTACGTTCATTGAAGCAAAGCCTGAACGCCCGTTCGTTCGAGTGTAACCGATGGAAATCCAGTTATCTTTTTCTGCTTCGTACCATTACTCAGACCGTGACGACGGGTTGACGTTACCGGTGCTAATTAGCCACGACGATCGCACCCTGCAAACGACCGCGAAGGTTGATACAGGTGCTGATGTCTGTTTGTTCAACAATGATCTGGGCATCAGACTTGGACTAAAGGTCGAATCGGGGCTGCCTATAACTCTGGAATCTCTAGGAGGGCCGATGGAAGCCTTCGGGCACGAGGTAGTATTGCAAACATGTGGAATGGCTTTCCCCAGCTTTGTCTACTTTGCCAAATATCCAGGCTTGCAACGCAATCTGCTGGGGCGGCGGGGATGGCTACGGCAACTTAGAATCGGCATCGTGGATTACGACAGCCTGATCTGCCTGAGCCGTTACGACGAGTAAAAACACCAGATGCACATCGGAATTGATGCCCACGCCATTGGCGCACAACAGGGTGGGAACGAAACCTACATCCGAAACCTGATCCGGGCGTTGGCGGAAGTGGACGACCACAACCGCTACACAATCTTTCTGGCGAAAGCAGAGGCGGCGGAAGAGTGGCGCAATGGTTTTGCCCGCCAATTCCCCAACTTTGAAATTCGATTATTGCCAGAACCGACGCCGCTGGTGCGCGTGCCGCTGGCGCTGGCGTTTGAGTTGCGGCGGCGTCCTGTGGACGTCTTGCACGTGCAATACACCGCGCCGCCCTTTTGTACCGTGCCGGTTGTGGCAACCATTCACGATCTGGCCTTTGAGCATTTGCCCGAAACTTTTACGCGACGCGGCTCGATGCAGCTAAAGCTAACCGTGCGGCGCACAGCCCGGCAGGCTGCGCGAATCGCGACCGTGTCGGAATATTCGCGGCAGGATTTGCTGCGCACCTATCGCCTTGCGCCCGAAAAAGTCGCCGTCACCTACAACGGCATCGAATCCCACTTCACGCCGCAGCCAACATCGCCCGGCGAAGCCGAAGAGATTTGCCAGCGTTTCGGCATCCATCGAGATTTCCTGCTGGCGGTTGGTAGTCTGCAACCGCGCAAGAATCTGATTCGCCTGATTCGGGCCTATGCGAAATTGCGCGGCGAAAATCCGGGGCTAGCGCCGCAACTGGTGATCGTCGGTCGAAAGCTGTGGCTGGCAGACGAAATTTTTACTGAAGTCCGGCGGCAGCGGTGGGCTGAAGATGTAATCCTGACGGGCTATGTCACCGACGAAGATTTGCCGAAGCTTTACCGCACGGCGACGGCGTTTGTTTATCCCTCTTTGTTTGAAGGCTTCGGCCTGCCGCCGGTCGAAGCGATGGCTTGCGGGACGCCGGTCATCACCAGCAACAATTCCAGCTTGCCGGAAGTCGTGGGGAATGCCGCTGTGTTGATTGATGCTTGTGACGAGCGGGCGCTGGCAGATGCGTTATTGCAGATCGTCAACGACCAACCCTTGCGCGCGCGGCTGCGGGAGCAAGGAATTGAGCAAGCCAAAAAGTACACGTGGCGTGATGCAGCGGAAAAGACGTTGCGGCTTTATTGCGCAGCTAGGGAATACCAGTCCAAAGCTTAGCGGATTTACGGAGGGAATAATGAGCAGTAAGAGGGTAAAAATCATACTGAAGTGTATTGTTTGGGGAGTTGCAGGGGCTTTGCTGCTAGGGTACTCAGCCATCGCATCTCAACAGGGTCAGCAGAAGAACGCTGGTGATGCCGCCGCTTTGGGCTCATCGGTTTCAGGCGCGCAGGAGCTGGTGGGATATAAACAATGGACGCGCGTCAATCAGGAACCCGCGATCATTCCTTCCCGCCTGGCCATACAGTGCAGTCTCCCTACCAGAGAGCAATTGTCGCAAGAGCAGCGCAATCCCCATCGAGATAAATTCGTGGTTGTGTATGTCAACGAAGTGGGGAAGAGTGCGATGCTGCGTGAGAAATTTCCACGGTTTCCGCAAGGAACCGTCATCGTCAAGGAAAAGCTAACCACGCGAGATAGCAGCACGCCAGAGTTGCTGACTGCGATGATCAAGCGGGAGAAAGGATTCAATCCCGGAAGTGGCGATTGGGAATATCTGGTGAGTAACGGCGCGGGCACGGCAGTGCAAGCGCGAGGACGATTGGAGACTTGCCTGGGCTGCCATCTCAGTGAGCGGCGGACAGACTTTGTTTATCGAAACTACCTTTCCGCTGCTGACTGGGCGAAGTCGCGGTAGCGGCCACCATCAATGCAAACCTCGGACTTCAATCTTCAAACTCAAGTTTGCGATCTGTGCGGCGCGACCGATACAGAGTTCATTCTGACCACAGCCCGCCTGGATGGGCCTTTGATTCGTTGCCGCGGGTGCGGCCTGTTTTACGTCATCCTGCCTGACAGGCCTGCGGTGATTGAGAAGCAGCACAATGAGCAGAGTAACGGGAAAGACAACGGAATCGTTGGCAGTGGACAGGCTGCGGCGGAGATGGTTCGCCTGTCCGAACGAGCGCGCGAACTGGCATTGGTCGAACCGGCGGTCGAGCAGGGGGAGCAACCGTGGCGTGAATTGATGGCGCGCGAACGCTTGAAGGATATGCAGCGGTTTGTGGGGAAAGGACGATTACTGGAAATTGGGTGTTCGACCGGAGAGATGCTGACGGCGGCGCAGAGTCTGTTTACAGTGTCAGGCGTTGATGCCGATCACGCCAGCAGCCACGTTGCCACATCGCGCGGCGTGAATTGTTTCAACGGTACACTGGCAGAGGCAAACTTTCCTGATGGATATTTCGACGTCGCCGCGCTGTATCACGTTATCGAACACTTCCCCAGCCCGCGCGCCGAACTGAGCGAACTTTATCGCACCATTAAGCCAGGCGGCTGGCTGGTGGTTGAAACGCCAGACATTGCCAGCCTGTCGTTTCGCCTGCTGGGCGCGCGTTGGCGGCAGTTTATTCCCGATCACATATTCTTTTTCACGCCGCAAACAATCAGGCGAATTATCGAAGAGAGCGGCTTTGAAATCCGCGAGCTTCGTCACGTGGGCAAGACGATGAGCGCGCGGCTTTTCATTAGCCGGATCGGACGTTATCACCAGCCAACCGCGCGCCTGCTGGCCGCTTTCAGCCGCCGCCTGAATTGTGACGGACGCACGCTGCATTTGAATTTCGGCGACGTCATGCGCATCTATGCCTGCCGGAAATAAATAATTGGAACAGTACCGCGCGCGTGAGCAAGCGGATGACTCGATCAGCAATCGCTCGCTCACGCGCGCCGTACTGTTCCAATTTTATGGCGCGGATGCCACCGATGCTCCCGTTGCCGATTTCCGGATGCGCGGATTCGTTGACGCGACTGTACTGATCTTGGATTCAGCAGTTCGAATTATCCCTACAGGTTCCGCATCCCACATCAGATTGAATAATTGTTTTTTGGTGCGGCCTTCCTGCTCGACCGTGCGCGCGAAGATCAATTCTGCTTGCGATAAATGGATTCCCAAGCCAAGGATTCTGCCTGGGCGAGTTTGCGCGACGTAGCTTTGACGTTCCGGCAGATCAAGTTCGCGGCGGATGCGGTTGATATACTCTTCGCATTCGCCCGGGCCGGTGGCTTCGTTTAACGAATCGTGTAACCCCAGCGCAGCGTGCGCCAGTTCGTGCAGCACCACAAAGCCCACGTCGAAAGCCGCCAGCACTGCCTTGTCGCCGCGCAGATGACTGAAATCGCTGAAGTCAATTTCAATGGGATAGACGTTAATCTGAGCGCCGGTGGCCAGACTGATAAAAACCAGTGGCTTGGCAAGTTGGGCAAAGGCGATTCGCGAAGAAAGATCATGGCTTTCCAGATCAATTGCAGAGGCCCTGTCCACGGCGGCGATCAGCAATTCACGCGCAGTGGCGGAGCCGCCTGTAAGCAGGGAACGATCACCAAGCCGCAGAAAGCCCATCTCGTCAAAACGCATTTCCGGAAAGCCCGTCTTTTCGCGCAGGCTCTTGAGCAGTTTTTCGATCTGTTTGGGGTTAAGCGCATGTTCAATGCTGTTGCGCACTCCGCTTTGATACCGCAGCGAATCTTTGATAGCAGCCAATGCCGGCTGGCACATTTGATCGCACATCACTCCAACAATTATTACTAGAAAATAGGTCTGAACGAACGCGCGGTGCCTGGTGAAAGCGGTTGATCGTTGGAGCTTCCACTCTAAAAAATGGAATCTGAAACTTGTACTGGCGTGAATTGTCATTGTTCCCTCCTTCTGATGGAAACATGTGTTTGTGCTTTGGCAGCCGCGCCAATAAAGGCTGCGGCGAGATTCTTCCTGTCGCGTACTACTGCGCGGGGCGAGACAAGGTTCAGCACAAAGCGGACAATCAGCGGCGTTGGAAGGAAAAATGATGCGGAAAGAAGGGGCCGGAAAAGCCCGGCTTGATGTGCGATCACGCTTTTGTTGCGCGCACCGATTGGTTTCCAGCGGCTGATGAAAGAGAACCGGGAATGCGTGAAAGGCTGGGCGGCGGTTTCAATTGCTCATCTTGCTTTAGCGTTTGTTGGATGTCAGTATTCGCGCCAGAAGGCGATCTGAACGATTTGCCTAATCCGCCCAATCTGCCTAATAAGAAAGATCATCAACCATGGCTGCGATCGCTTATCAGTATCTGACCAATCCCGAAGACGCGCGGGCCGCTTTGGCCGCGTTTGCCAATCAGCCCATCATCGGGCTGGACACCGAAACGTTCTGGAATTTCCAAACGCGGCAGAATCGGCTGAGCCTGCTGCAACTGGCGGCGCCCACCGGCGAAGTCATCGTGATTGACGCGCTGGCGACCGGCGTCGAAGAAGCACGGGAGCTGATTGAAAATCCCGAAGCGATGATGGCGGCGCATAGCGCCCGGTTCGATGACGGCGTGCTGCGGCAAGCAGGATTCGACGTGGCCGGATTAGTGGACACCTTGAAACTGTCGCGCCGCACGTTGCGCTTGCGGTCGCACAGTTTGGCGTCGGTTTCGGATCATCTGTTTGGCGTGAAGCTGGACAAGCAATATCAACGGAGCGATTGGCTCAGGCGGCCCTTGAGCCGTCAACAATTGGATTATGCCGCGCTTGATGCCCGGGTCGCCTTGCAGGTCTTTCAGGCGTTATCCGATCGGCTGGAAGCGGAAGGACGATTGTCCGATGAGCTTCGCCGTGCGCGCATCGCACCGCCGATAGACGGCATGACGGCTCCTCCCGCTCCCAAAAACAAACGTTCCCCGATTCAATTGCGTCCGCTGACTGCCGAAGAGCGCCGCGCCTTTGATCGCTTGCGCGAATGGCGGAAGCAAACTGCGACGCGCGACAGCACGCCCGTTCATTTCATCTGTTCGGACAAAACCCTGGAACACTTGATCGTCGCGCGACCGCGCACGCTGGAAGAGTTGAGCAATATTTTCGGACTGGGCGCAACAAAGATCAGCCGATACGGCGCGGAGTTGCTTGGCCAACTGGAGCCATGAAGCCCGTCTATAAAATTGATGCGATCCGGCTGTAAAATTTATTTATCTTTCCCCCAAAATTATTGACAGCCAATTATCGCAAGGCTTAATGTTCGCCCTCACTTGACAAAGTAAAGACAGTGGTCGTCTTTACTGCATTTGCCGCCGCCGCTACCTTCCTTACAAGATCAATTCTGATAGCGGCCAGGCAAGGCAATAAGGATGAAGTCACTCCGTCAAAGGAGCTTTACCGCGGGCACTGGTAAAGCTGTCAAAGATGACATGACAGAGGATCGAAAAGGCGCTGGATCGCAACCGTTCCCAATTCAAAAAGCAGTAAGACAAACCGTCAAAGCTCTCTCAACAATTGAATATCCCCAAAATGGCAGCGGGACATAAGCTGGCGATCTCACCCTTCGCCGCTTTGTTCCCGCCGCCGTTATTACGCGAATGGAGTGTCAAACATGTTGTCCCTGGTCAATTCACCCACCACTCTTCGTCCCGTGACGATGGCAACGCCGCAGTTGCCTTCTGATCTTTGTTATGGAGTTCCGTCTTGTGCTCCGCTGGTTCAGCACGAACTGTTGAAGTGCGTGCGCGAACAAATGCCACAGGCTTATGCGCGCGCCACCCGTGAACTGGGGTTGAGCGTGGCGAAAACGCAGGAGTTGATTGAACGCCCGATCCCCATCATCAGCGCGGCGCGCGCCATCCGGCTGGCGAGGCTGATCTCGTATGAACCAAATGTGCGCGAAGTCTTTGGCGATGCCGGGCACAATTTATTTGATGTCATGAACCAGAAATTCCCCGGCGTGATCAAAGCCGGCGTGCGCACCCTTCCACGCAGTCTGCGCGCGCGCCTGGCGGTGGCCTGGACAAAGCGCGCTGCCTACGGATTCGCTGGCAGCGTCAATCGCATGACTGTCCAATCGTCGCAACGCGGCATTGTGCTTTCAATCAGCAACGGCGTCTTTGCCGATCGTCTGGACACGCTCGGCGGGGCGCATGCCTACTATCGAAATATTATCGAAACGATGTTTCAGCAGTTTGCCCATGTGGATTGCGAAGTCAATGAACTCCGCCGCCCGCGCGTGCATTTGAATCAATGTCATTACGAGATCGTGTGGGAAGCCTAAAGGTGCCCCTTTTGCTTTCCACCCGATGGAGGATGCCGAGGAGGGCTTGACCGTTGAAACGGTGAGGACCCGATTCGATAATCAACGCTCTTCTCGCTCCTCAATTGCTTCCGCTTTATCCGGGTCACTTCCATTTCGCCTACTCTCCTTCCTTCAATTCTCCAATCTTTAAGCGGGGCAGTCTTTCCATTTGCAGTTAGGTTGCTGCTGCATCCGAAAATCTGCACGGAAATTCATTTTTTTGAATATCAAGGCTTCAAACTCCACCTTGGTAATCTTTGTAAGTCAAAGTGTGAAGAAGGGTTAGTTTACTAGAAGGGCCATAGTATTTGTTGGAATGGGATTTGCCAATTCCTGCTTTGCGTTTTCAATAAACCAATTTCCTGCATTCAAGGCTGTGTCCACAATCCTCATCGTTTATGTCTATCAATGAATTTGGCAACTCGCTCCCGATTAAGGTCAGGTGCCGTATCTGGCCGGAGCGTCTGAAGGTTGATGTCACAGCCGCGCGGCGATCGAAGGTTCCCCCTCGCCGCACTCTTAAATCCCATTAGAAGGAGAAATCTAAATGAAATCAAGGTCATCCAATGCATTCTTGAGCGCTTTGCTCGGCGCGATTCTGTTTGCTCTGGCCTCCCCATTTGCGCTGGCGCAGGAGAACACGGGAAGCATCAAAGGCGCGATCAAAGACCCGACTGGCGCGTCCATTCCCGGCGCTAAAGTTACTGCCACAAGCTCAGCTCTCGTAAGATCGCTCGATACGATCAGTGATAAAGAGGGCAACTATCGGTTTCCAAAGCTGCCGGTAGGTATTTATACCGTTACTGCAAGCCAGACCGGCTTCAAAACGGTCAAGAATGAAGACATCAATGTTTCGCTGGGCAGTGAGTTGACGCTGGAGATCGCGCTTTCGGCTGGTAATGTGACGGAATCCGTCACCATCAGCGCTACGTCAGAGGCGATTGACGTCACATCCAGCAAATCCTCTACCAGTATCACCGAAAAGTTCATTGATAACACTCCGAAGGGCCGCTCTTTCAACACTCTGCTGCAAGCGGCTCCGGGCGTGATCTTCGATCCGCGCTCTGGCAGCGCAGGCAGTGCTGGCTATCTCGGTGGTTCCGGTACTAATGGCAACAATCCTGCTGGTGGCGTTGGTGGTTATTCAGTCAACGGCGGAAGCGGCTCCGAAAACCAGTTCATCCTGGACGGCGTGGAAGTTTCCAACGTGCGCAACGCGGCGTTGGGCCGCGAAAGCGCAATCCCATTCGAGTTCGTGAAGGAAGTGCAAGTCAAGAGCGGCGGCTTTGAAGCTGAATATGGCGGCGCTACAGGCGGCGTAGTCAACGTCGTAACCAAGAGCGGCGCGGATCAATTCCACGGCGAAGGCGCGATTATGTTCACGGGTGCGGCTTTGAACTCTGCCGGACGCGGTTTCTGGCGCGGTAACCCAGCAGCGACTACGCAGGCTCAGTTCTTCCAACCGAAAGAAGACGGCTATCGCACTTTCTTCCCTGGTTACACCTTTAGCGGGCCAATCTTGAAAGAGCGCCTGCATTTCTTTAGCGGCTACTTTCCGGAATTGAGCCGGGCTGAACGTTCGATCGCATACACGAATGGGGCTGAGACCACCACCACGCGCATCTTGCGTCATTATGCGATCAATCGCCTCGACTATGCTCCGACCCAGAAGATTCAAATCAATACTTCTTACATCTGGACGCCCATCCGCGTGACTGGCACACTGAAAAGCCAAGATCCGTTTGTTGCGCGGCCTCTGACTGATCAGTCAATCCAAGGCGGCTTCACACCTGCACAGGCTTACACTGCATCGTTCAATTATACCGTCACCCCAAACCTTATCGTGAGTGCTCGTTATGGGTACAAGTACACGAACGACAAGGGCAATACCTATGGGCTGCCAACCGCTCCGCTAATCACTTATCAAACCGCCACATCGAGTCAAACCAATCCTCCGGTTCCAGCGAACTTGGCTGGCGCGGCAGGTTTCGCCTCTACCTCCAATCCATTCACAGTCGTCAAAGACACACTGACCCGTCACAACGTCTATTTGGACGGTACCTACATCAAGCGATTCTTCGGTCAACAGCACACCATCAAGGGCGGCTATGCGCTGAATCGCATTGCCAATGAAGTGGTTGACGATTATCCCAATGGTCTGTTCCAAATCACTTGGGGTGAATCTTTCAGCCGTGGTAGCAACACCAATCGTCGGGGTGCTTATGGATATTATGTCTGGCAAGATGGCGTCCGTCACAACAATGGCGCGAATAGCCGTAATCAAGGTTATTACTTCCAAGATTCGTGGCAGATTCATCCGCGCGTGACCATCAACGCGGGACTGCGCCTGGAAAACGAATTCCTGCCGCCATTCACCAAGACAGCAGCGAATGGCGCTCCTATTCCAAACCCAATCCGTTTTGGCTGGGGCGACAAACTGGCCCCGCGTTTCGGCGGAGCCTGGGATGTGCTTGGAAACTCAAAGTGGAAGATCAGCGCAAGCTTTGGGCACTTCTACGACACCTTGAAGTATGAATTGGCCCGTAGTTCGTTTGGCGGCGATTACTGGTTTTCCCACGTTTTCCAGTTGGACGATCCAACCAAGATCGCTTCGCTCAACAAGCAGAACCCTGGCGCGGCTGGTGTAAAGATCACCCAGTTTGACAACCGGGCAACTCCGCTCAACGCGCAGGGCGAACTTGATGGTATTGACCCTGCTATTCACCCTACCTATTCACGCTCATTCAGCGTTGCCTCTGAGCACCAACTCAAGGGCAACATGGTGGCTTCGGTGCGTTACACGCGTAACCGCCTCAAATATGCAATTGAAGACATCGGTATCTACGATGCAGATGAGAGCGAAGTTTACGTGATCGGAAATCCGGGTTACGGTTTGCGCGACACCAGCATCAGTTCGCTCAATGGTGTCAAGCTCAATTTCAAATCCGGTCAGTTTCTCAACCCGAAAGCAATTCGCAATTACGACGGTGTCGAGTTCCGTCTGGATGGCCGTCTGACCAACGATAGCTGGTTCAAGGGCATCAGCTATAACATGTCGTATACGTGGAGCCGTCTCTATGGTAACTACCCCGGTCTGGCGAGTTCCGACGAGGGCGGTCGTTCGCAGCCGAACGTGAGCCGCTCTTTCGACTTGCCGTACAACAACTTCGATTCGAAGGGCAACAACGTTTTCGGTTTGCTCAACACGGATCGCCCGCACGTCTTCAAGCTGTTCGGTGCTTACCCGCTCAACTGGAAAGGCGGGACCACGACCTTGTCGCTCTCGCAATACATCCAGAGCGGTACGCCCCGCACCAGCGAACTCTCGACAAATAATGTCCCGGTCTACATCAATGGCCGTAATGACCTGGGTCGCACTCCGGCTGTGACGCAGACTGACATCTTGCTGGCGCACTCCTTCAAGCTTTCTGAAGGCAAGACGCTCAAGCTGGATGCCAACATCATCAACCTCTTCAACCAGGCAGCTCCGGTTCTTTACCGTACTGCCATCCAACGTACCGGCACTGTTACGGTCGGCGCTCCCAACACAGGTACGGCGTTGACGGATCAGCAGTTCTTCACGGGTTTTGATCCTTCGCGTTTCATCAAGGATCCGACAGCCGCTGTAAGTTCCACGTCGCTGCCGCGTAGCCCGTTCTTCAATCTGCCCACCGGCTATCAGGGCATTCGTGAGATTCGGCTGGGGATGCATTTCACCTTCTAATCTCTTGTTCGATAGGGATTGGATAAAAATGGAAAGGCTGCTTGGTTGCAAGACTGAGCAGCCTTTTTTTCATACGCAACAGGCGGGGCGCGTTCACTCTTATGCCTACTTGCCGCTTTTCCGATTGTCACCTGACCTTGCTCTCGATCCCTGCTTACTCATTCGACTTCTCTTTGGCCTTTCCACGTAATTGCTCAATCAGAGATTTGATCCGGGCCGGATTGCCAATGCCTTTGGCTTCTTTCAAATAAAGCTCCAGTTCGCGGACTGCTTCGGCATACATGGCCTGCTTTTCGTAAATGCCGGCCAGATAAAAATGCGCTTCGGCCATGGCTCCGCCACCGATTTGTAAGGCTTTTTTGAAAGCCGCTTCGGCTTGTTTGAAATCCGCCAGCAGGCGATACGCCAAACCCAGCATCATTGGCGCATTCGGATTGCTTGGCGCCAATTCGGCGGATTTCCTGAGCGCTTCAACGGCTTCGGTTGGATGGTTGAGTTTGAGGTGCGCGACGCCCAGCGCATAGAGGCTTTTGGACGCGCTGCGGTTGACCTCCAGCGCCTTTGTCAGAACAGGTAAGGCAAGGTCGAATTGATTATCTTTGACGTATTCAGCGCCGAGCAGCTCCAGCGCGTTGAAGTAGATCGGAAACATCTCAATCGCCTTCTTCAGCGCTTCGATTGCCGCTTGAAGATCACCGTTTTTCAGGGAATTCGTGGCGCGCTCGAATTGCGTTTTGGCGGGATTGGGCACTTCCTGAACGAAGAACAGACTGGTGGAAGGCGTGGCATTTTTGGATTTTTTAGATTTCAGAATGAAATCAAGAGGGAATGTCTCACTGCTGCCAGTGCGCCTTCTTGTTGAATACAACTCCAGAAACTGCGTTTGCTCCTCAAAAGGAGTGCCGGTCGTTTCGACGCGGAAAGTGTAACGTCCGGGGACTAGACTTCTGATAGTAAAGCGCCCGGACGCATCAATCAGAATTGTGCGGACTGACTGTAAATTATCGTCAGTGACCGATACCCTGATGCCGCCGACAGCTTGCCCGGCTTGATCACGAACCGTTCCCATCACCACAAAGGTTTGAAATGAAAAGAACGAAAGTGCGAAGTTGAGCAAAAAGACCGGGATCATGATTTGTCCTCCAACTGGAATTATCCAAGCCGGGAGAGAGCAGCTTGCGATCGTTATGGTTTGGACTTCGCCGGGTCATTCAGCTTCTCGCTTGCGCTGGTGTTAAAACGCTTATAATTACCGAACTCGAAGAGTACGTCCCAATTCAGCCCATCGAAAAGTTCTACCCGGCCTCCGGCGTTCATGCGAATGACGCCGGGAAACCAAGTTCCGTCGGGCTGACGCGTTTGCTGGTAAATCAGTGCAGCCTTGTCGCGCGGAGCCGTGGATTGAACCAAATCGAACGCCGCCGTTGTTAGCGGCCAGCCTTCCAGCCGAGCTACTATCTTATCGGCTTGATCAATCCAAATCGTGCCGGCCAACCCTGCAATGTAAGAGTGGTTGCGAGCTAGCTTCACTTCACCACGATGGCGGTAATTAAGCACGACCATCTCACGTTCGCCGATCTTTTCAGTGCGCGGCGAGAAAAAATCGCAAGACCGCAGAATCGTTGAAATGCTAATCGAAACATAACCGGTTTTTCCTTGGTACACCCCAGTCACTCCGGCGGAAATATAGCCGTCTGTCTCTTTATCGAAGCTTTGCTCCTGAGTGTCTTCGCTGTTGCGCAGGCGTTCTCCCTCCTCCAATTGCTTTGCCGCACGTTTGCGGTCTTCCGTCAGTTTTTTGGAAGACTGGCCATCGCGACTGAGTAGGATCAGCACGTGTTCACCACGAATCGGATAGGCTTCAAAGACTTCCTCCTGCGTATGGGTTGGGTTGCCGCGCTCATTCAGCACGCGGCGAGTCTTCTTCAACTGGTAGGTGTAATTGAGCAACTGCTTGTGCGACGTTACTCCGTTGGCTTCGGTTTGATGCAGCAGTTCGATATATGCTGGTGGAAGTGGCGGAACTGGCTCGAACGTTGAAGTGGTGCGAGCGGACTTAGGCTCTACAGGCTTGGATTCGGCGGATTCCGACCTCACATGCTCGCTGGTTAGGCCAGCATACTCGTTCGAACTTGCAGTATTGGCAGCGATTGTGGATGACACGGGGACATTGGATGCTGCCGTTGGAGACGATGTAGAAGAGTTGATTGATTGGGAATCAGCCGATGCTGGCTTAGCAGAATGCGAGGCCTGAACCCTCTCCTTTTCCTTCAGATTCGCAATCATTGCCTTGATCTGCGCCAGATCTTTGACGTTCTTGGACTCTCGAATAAAAAGCTCAAGCTCTTGCCACGCTTTGTGATATTGCTCCTGTTTGGCATATAGCCCGGTCAAATAATAGTGTGCCTCTGCTGCTGCTGGACCACCAAGTTGTAGCGCCTTTCTAAAGGCGGTTTCGGATTTATCAGCCCCTCCACTGTTGCCATACGCTAGCCCCAGCATCATCTGCGTATTGGGATTTCTGGAATCTATCTGTGCCGATTTTTCCAATATGCCAATCGCTTCCGCAATCTGGTTAAGCCTTAAATACGCTACGCCGAGTGCATATAAGCTTTTCGGCGCCCGCTTATTAATTTCAATCGCGTGCAATAGAAGAGGCAGCGCCAATTCGTGCTGATTGCGTTTGACATACTCCGTGCCCAGCATTTCCAGCGCGTCAAAGTAGTTCGGGGAAATCTCAAGTGCCTTCTTCAAAGACGCGATCCCAGGATCGGTTTTATTGCCTTTGAGATTGTTCGCACCACGTTCGAACTCTGTCCGCGCAGCCTTGGGGACATCCTGAGCGAAGACAGAGCCAGAGCGGGCAGAGGGATCATTTCCCTTTTTATACTTGAGAATGATGTCTACCGGCATCATCTCGTTCCCGCCAAATTGCCGTAGAGACTGAAGCTCAAGCGATTGGGAAAATTCTTCGTAGAGTGAGCCAGTGGTTTCAATGCGAAGGATAAACCTGCCTTGCCGCAGGCCTTTCACGGTGAAGCGCCCGTTAGTTTCGACGAACCCCGAATAGATGGGAAGGGAATTTTCGTCCGTCACAGAGATGCGAACGCCAGAGACAATCTGGTTGCTCTGATTGCGAACAAAGCCAGTCAGCGTAAATGTGGTTGGCGGCACATCCTGACTGCTTTGCGGCAGCACAGAGGCAAAACAAAGGTTGGGCGACCACGCTACTGAACCTGCAAAATAGGCAAAGACAAGCAGAAGAACAAAACCTATCGGACGCGCCAGCCTGGTCATCGCGGCGAAAGGAACAGCGAACATAACTCCTCCTAAATTCGGAGACCGTTTCCCAGCCCATGAGTTTCAAGCGTCAAGAGGGCTTTTTCCCAAGTTACAGATTCCGACGAACGCGCCAAAATCTTCTGTAGGAGAATTGGGATTTTGAATGGATGTGAATGCATCGAGATTGTAACAACGCCTCTCTTCTATCGCCAGACAAATCTGACGCGCAACATTGTCACCGTGCCTTACAGGTTTAGCGATGGTTCACGCCATAAACAGTAGCAACGAAAATCCAAAGATTAAAAGTGCGTCAATACCAATTGAAGCAGCCTGCTTGCCATATCCTGACAACTTCAGATTTCCATTCAATGCCTAAGCAACAAGATCTTGTCAAATCCGAAATTCTGAATCTAAATCCAGAATTATGCACAATTGTCAGCGATAACCGGATCGCCATACAGTGTTAGCTTATTGAATATAAAGATATTGTCTGACAGCGATCCTCTTCTTGTCTGCTGGCCTGTTAATTGCCTAAGCTGTTCCCAAATTCTGGAAAATAATAGCGCTTGATCTCATAAAAGCTGTACTCATCAAGGCTTCAGTTAATCCGGATAATTCAGCCCATTCAATCAAGTGTGAGTAAATCATATAAAAACAGCATGGACACCGGCAAAGACATTGAATAATGCCACCGCCGCCTGTCGCAGGCTTCCCAAGGAGATCACGAATGAAAAGAAGTTTTAGATACGCCCTCATGACAATATTTGTCATTCTCTGCTCCGTAATGGTGGCCTTCGGCCAGCGGACAACCGGAGACATCGAAGGCACAATTACTGACGCGAATGGATCTGTCGTTCCCGGAGTCAGCGTTACTGTGACAGGTGTTACTGTCGGTTTTAACCGGACAGTGCAAAGCGATAGCCAAGGTCTATATCGCATTCAACAAATTCCAGTCGGTACTTATAAAATCACGACTGGGGCCACCAGCGGCTTTGCCGCAACGGTAGTGGATAATGTCACCGTAACGATTGAGAAGGCTACGATGGTCGCGATTAAGCTAGGGATCGCTTCTGCCAGCGAATCGGTAGTTGTTACCAGTGATGCGTTGGGAGTGAATATAGACACTTCCGATAGTAAAGTTCAGACGAACATTACAGCAAAGCTAATTGATCAATTACCCAAAGGCACTAGCTTTACCTCGCTTTTGCGTGTTTCCCCAGCCACCAGGCCAGAACCTGCTTCGGGTGGGTTTCAGGTAGATGGAGCTTCAGGTTCAGAAAACACATTTATTATAGATGGACTTCCGCTTGAAAATTATCTTACAGGCGTCCTTAATCCTGTAAATAACATTCCGACTTCGATTGTATCTGAAATTCAGATTAAAACCGGCGGGTTTGAAGCGGAGCATGGTGGCGCATCGGGCGGTGTGATCGTCGTCGCTACCAAATCAGGTTCGGACACTTTTCACGGTGAATTCAGTGCGGGCTTTGAGCCAAGTGCCCTGCAGCCTCGCCCCAGAGCGGCGATGTCTCGTTTTGTCTCGAGCAGTGCATGTACTGTTCCAACATATCCTAACTGTGCAGCAGCATTTGCGGCCAATCCTGATTACACTTATTTGCTCAGACAGAATAAGGATCAATTTCTAAACATGTACCCGACAGCGACATTTTCTGGTCCGCTGATCAAACAGCGGTTGTGGTTTCTGGCCAGCTATTCGCCACAGGTATTTAGAACCACGCGTACTTCGAACTTCATTAACTCGATCAGCAATTCGAATTTCTCAACGGGCCAGTTTGTTTCGACGCCGCGACTGATCACTGGAACGACAACGCCGATCGCTCCCATCAAATATAAGCAACGCGAAACATTCGAATATGCCTTTAGCAAGGTGGATGCTGCGATTTTCAATAATTTACGCGGGTCGGTAAGTTATTTGTGGAATCCGGACATTACTCACGGCAACCTGCCTTTCGCCAGTATTACTACTGGCAACCCGGTAAATACCACCTACGCTGGATTTTCATATCCTTCCGGTGATTACGCGCCGTTGCAAGGTGGGCGGATTAACTCAAACAATTTCACGGGCCAGTTGGTATATACGCCGACCAGCAATTTGATTGCTACGTTCCGATATGGCCGTGCCTTCCAGAATCAAAAAGCTGGAAACTATGCGTTGGCCAATGAACCCCGCTATGTATGCGGTGGATCGCAAAGTGCTTACGCAACCACTGTGACCGGCTGTCCGGGTGGCCTTGGTTTCCAAAATCTTCTGACGAACTCGATTACTACGCGTGATGTCTCACTCAAAAATGAGTACAACACGGACGTCAGCTACCTTCCGCATAATTTTGGCGGCAAGCACGAATTCAAGGGCGGCTATCAGTATGGGCGAACCAGCAATGACACCTTAGGTGGGAATGCTGGCACCGGCACGATAACGCTTTTCTATGGTCAGGATTATGCCGGAGCCGGAACCGGCGTCAGCCTTCCTTGCTCCTTAGGAACAGCAAGCTGTATCGGTGTAGGAACGCTTTCCAGATCTGGCGCAAAAGGGACTGCCAAAAATAACTACCAAGCTATTTACGGGCAGGATAAATGGCAACCCACCAATCGCCTTGTCTTGAACTTGGGGGTGAGAATTGAAAAGGAAGACTTGCCTTCTTATAACGAAGGCTTTGCCTTAGCTGGTTCGCCTATTCCCCCGATTCGTTTGGGTTGGGGCAAAAAGATTGCTCCACGTCTAGGCGCCGCATATGACGTATTCGGCGATGGCAAGACGAAAATTTATGGTAGCTACGGTCGGTTTTATGACCGGTTGAAATTTAACCTTCCGCGCGGGCTTTTTGGTGGTAACTTTTTCCGCACGGATTACTTCCCCATTACCTCTGCTAATCCAGGTTACAACTACTATACACCGTCGAGAATTTTGGGCACGTGGACCGATCCACTCGGCGGCGGCAACCCTTCAACAGCAGGCGGCTTGAGCCAACTGCAAAGAGACTTCCGCATTCCGTCCAACTTGAGCCCAGCGCAGTTTACGGCGCTTGGACTACCAATCACGGGTATTGCTCCTGATTTGAAGCCTTTCCGTCAAAGCGAGATTACAGTTGGTTTTGAAAGAGAGTTGATGAGGAGTTTTGTCTTGTCAGCTCGCTATACGCGGAAGAACATTGATTCCGCCATCGAAGACCACGCCATTCTAGGAATCGGGGAATCAGAAAACTATCCCATCGGCAATCCGGGCGAAGGGTACGATCTGCAACTAGACAAAGCAGCGGGCTACGTGAAGTCGGCGAAACCACAACGTTTGTACAATGCATTTGAAATTGTGCTAAACAAACGGCTGTCGAACAACTACTTTTTCAACGTAAATTATACGTTCAGCCGTTTGTACGGTAACTATTCAGGACTTGCGAGTTCGGACGAAGCCAATGCAACTTCGGGCAATGGTCGTACCAGCCCGGCGACCAATCGCTTCTTTGATTATGCCATTAATGGGTACACGGCAACCGGCGAACCCGATAATGGATTTTTGGCGACGGATCGTCGGCATGCTTTCAAAGCATATGGTGGGTACTCGTTCAATCGGTGGATGAGTAAGGCACATTCAACTGACTTGTCTTTCTTCTTCACCGGGCTGCAGGGAACACCTCAGACGACATTTGTGACTGTGGTGGCGACGTCAATTCCTTTATCAAAGCGTGGCGATTTGGGAAGAACTCCGGTCTTTACACAAACGGATTTTTCCTTGACGCATCGTTATAAAATCAAGGAGCGTTACTCGATCGCATTTGACTTTAATGTCTTAAATGCCTTCAACCAGAATACTGTCATTGGCCTTGCTACTGGTAAGTATCGCGTGACCAATACGATTGCGGCGAGTGACGTTGATCCGACATACAATGCCAACACGCAAACGTTGACGACAGTGCTGAACCGCATACTGAGCGGCCAAATCGGCGCACAAATTGCTGGGCTGGCCAGCGGCGCTAATTTGAGCATCCAAGGTGCACCGGGTGCCTCAACTAACGGAAGAACCAATCCGCTTAGCAGTCTTTACGGGCAGCCTTCTATCTATCAAAGTCTGCGTAACGTCAGACTAGGTTTCCGTTTCAACTTCTAATTGAAGCGGAATCTGAACTGAAAAGCCTGCTCAATGAGCAGGCTTTTTTTATTTCTTGTTACTTGCAGAGGTCTTTAATTTGGCAATCATTTCCTGAATCTTGTTTTTATCGGGAGAATTAGGTGTGAGCTTTAGGATGGTTTCCAATTGATCTATCGCCTCTTGATTTCGGTCGAGTCTGTTATAAAGCAACGCCAGTTGCCAGTGAACCTCACCATTCATCTTTTTGGCTATGGAATTGGCTTTGAGCAGGGCTTTTTCCGCATCAGGATATGTTCCTGTTATTCGCAACAGGGTTCCATGAAGCAGTTGTCCCTCCATTGAATCAGAGGCAAGAACAATAGTAGCTCTGGCAGCTTCCAAGGCAGCAGGGTATTGTTTAAGCTGATAAAAAGCGTAACCCAGACTGTAATAGGTGGAATAATTGCGAGGATTTACATCAATGGCTCTGATCAGGTAAGGATACGCTTTCTCATAATTCTTTTGTGAGTTATAGGTTTTACCCAGCCAATTTAAAGCATCAAAATATTCGGGGAAAATACGTAACGCTTCTTCGAGTTTTGCCAATCCTTTGACTGAATTTTTTCCAAACTCGGCAACGCCTTCCTGGTAAAGCTTTTTTGCGGCAGAAGGTATTTCCTGAACGAAAATAACCTCGCGAGAAGTTTCATTTGTTCCCCCGCTGCTGCGTTTGTCGTAGCGTAGGTAGATATCTACGTAGACGGTGTCGTTACTTGCTCTGGTCGCGTTGACGACTTCTACCTCTTGAGAGTGCTCCAACATATTCGTGCCTACTGGTAAGACCTTTATGATGAAGCGCCCGGCAGGCATACCGACAAAGTTAAAACGCCCGGAGGAATTGGTCTTGGTTCGGGAAATCATCGAATTAAAATTGTCGAGCAACTCGACGTAGGCATCCTCAACGGGTCTGCGATTCGGGTCATACACCACGCCCTCGACTCTATTGATAAATGCAGAACTCTCTGTGAAAACATCCGGCGAGTTGGCGAAAAAAGCGAAGAGCGAAAAACATAAAACATAAATCATATTTTTCATAAGCTTAGATTTTATTCAAGCGCTTTATCGTTTCTCTAAAGCGCTTGCCTGAAGCCTGCGCATCCCGCGCAGCCAACGGTCGTAATCGTTCGCCTTGCGCTGGAAATATTCGGCGACTTCCGGGTGCGGCAGAATCAGGAAGCGTTCGGCGGCCAAGCCTGCGATGACCGCATCGGCGACCTCTTCGGGCGAAACCGAGCCGGCCACCAGGAAGTTTTCGCCCTGTCCGTCTTCGCCCAGCAGCATACGCGTCCGCACGCCTTGCGGGCACAGGCACGAGACATTGATGCCTTTATCTCCGTGCGTAATCGAAAGCCATTCGGCAAAGGCGACGGCGGCATGCTTGGTTACGGAGTACGGCGCAGAGCCGACCTGTGTCAGCAAGCCTGCTGCCGAAGCCGTTTGCAACAAGTATCCCTCGCCACGCGCCAGCATTTGCGGCAGCACGGCGCGTGCGGCGTAAATGTGCGCCATAACATTGATGCCGAAAATCTCCACCCATGCTTCGTTCGATACCTCTGCGCCGCCCGGCATCCCGCCAATCCCTGCGTTTGAACAGAACAAGTCAATCTGACCAAACTTAGCCGTTGCTTGTTCGACCAGGCTGAGGATGTCGGCTTCGTCGCTGACATTGGTTTTGACGGCCATGCCGCCGATTTCACGGGCGACCTGTTCAGCTTTGTCGAATTCCAAATCGGCGACGATGACGGCGCGCGCGCCTTCTGCGGCGAAGCGTTGGCACAAGGCGCGGCCAATACCCATCGCGCCTCCGGTGACGACTGCTACTTTGTTTTGAAGTTTCATTGCTCTCCCTTGTCAGGCCGCGTGCGCTCTCTTCTGGTCGCGGGACTGACCAGACACCGATTATTGGGGCGAGGCTTGCGCCGCCAAACGTTCGACAAATTCCTTGTGTTCTGCCGAAGCCAGCCCTTCCTGCAAACAGCGCAAAACCGCCGCCAGATCGTCTTCGAGCAGCGCCGGCACATCCAGCCAAAGTCCCGGAAAGACAAGGCTGCGCACTATTCCGGCTTCATCCGGGTGCAGTTGTTCGTCGGCTCCGGCTTCCAAACTGAACCAGTAAACTTTCTGTTCGTAAACCGCCCAGACGATGTATTCGCGCAGGCCGTTGCGATGATAGGCCGTTAGCTTTTCGTGTAAGTCATATGTAGCGCTACTGGCGGCGATTTCGACGGCTAACTCGGGCGCTCCTTCCAAATAATCATCCGCGCTAACGATGGCTTGCCCGCCGTAAGCTTCTTCAATTCGTAAATTGACATCCGGTTGTGGTTCATTGTTTTCGTCCAGGCGAACTGTGGCGTTGTTGGCGGAGCGCACGCCGGGCGTGGCGACGCGATAGTTGAATAGCCATCCGGCCAGAGTATTGTCAGGCTCGCTATGGCTTTTCAGGCGGACGGGTGATGGCATATAAACTCTCCCTTCAATCAGTTCTGCTTTCCTGACGTGTGGCATGGCGTGATAGCGGCGCTCGAACTCGGCGCGCGTCAGATGGTCGCCTTGTTCCAGAGGCGGCAGCGGAGCTTTGGCGAACTTCATCATTGTTGACATGGTTGTAGCTCTCCCGTGATTTGCCAGTTATTTGATAGATCGGCGGCAACGTCAATTTCGAGTCCTTGCTTAAATCATTCCCGCCGCGTGTTTCAATCTTTCGACCGCGCGTTTCTGCCCGACGGCGGCGACCACTTCAAACAAGCTTGGGCCGACCGCTTGGCCTGTCAGCGCGGTGCGCGCGGCGTTGATCAACAATCCGGCTTTGACGGCTTTCTCTTCGGCAAAGGCTCGCAGCGCGGCTTCGGTCGAATCGTGTGTGAATTCAGTTAAGGCGGCAAAACGCTCGGCCAATTCAGGCAGCAGAGTTTTCGGCGCCGGTTCTTTCTGCAAGTTCTTCTTCACCGCTGCATCGTCAAATTCAAAACTGAGATCATCTACGAAGTAGGGGCGGCCATGCGCGGCAAAATCCAGCAGCGTACGCGCGCGTTCGCGGAGCAGATGGATTGTGTTTTCATACCAGGCTTTCTGCGCACCCTCGTATTCGTCGCGCCACAATCCGGCCTTCTGCAATTCGGGTTTGATCAGCGGCAACAGTTTTTCCGGCGGCCATGTCTTGATGTATTCGGCGTTCATCCACAGCGCTTTTTGATCCGTCCAGTTGCGGGCGTCGCCTTCGTTGAAGTTAAACACGGCGTTTGATTTGTGAATGCCTTCGAGCGAGAAAAGCTCAATCAACTGTTCGCGCGAAAATATCTCCTGATTCTCTGCGGTTTCGCCTTCTTTGGGTGCCCAGCCCAACAGCGCCAGAAAGTTGAGGAAAGCATCGGGGATGAAACCAGAATCGCGATACGTCGTCACGCTAACAATCTCGCCGTGCTTGCGTTTTGAAAGCTTGCCTTTATTCGGGGCAAGGATCAGCGGCAGATGTCCGAACTGCGGCAGCTTTGCGCCCAGCGCCTGATAGATCAAAACCTGTTTGTGCGTGTTGTTAATGTGATCCTGGCCGCGAATCACGTGCGTGATGCCCATCTCAATGTCGTCCACCACGACCGACAGATTATAGAGCGGATGCCCGTCTGACCGCAGCAAAACCAAATCTTCGGTGTCTTTGTAATCGCGCTCCTGCAAGCCAAAGACAGCATCCTCAAATTGTGTTTTGCCTTCTTCCGGCACTTTGAAACGAATCACAAAAGGTTCGCCAGCAGCGGCGCGCGCATCGGATTCTTCTTTGGGGAAATCGCGATAAGGATTGACGACTTTCTCTTTGGCGATGTCCTGTTTGATGGTTGCGTCATCACGCTGTGGGCGTTCTTGTTTGGGCGCGAAGTCGCGGTACGCCTGGCCGCCCTCCAGCAGTTGGTAAGCCGCCGCGCGATGTTTGTCGGCGTAGTCGGATTGGTAAAACGGGCCTTCGTCATAATCCAGGCCCAGCCATTCCATGCCTTCCAGAATGCCGCGAACCATCTCGTCGCTTGAACGTTCGAGGTCGGTGTCTTCGATGCGGAGGATGAATTTGCCGCCCATCTTGCGGGCGAAAAGCCAATTGAACAGGGCTGTGCGCGCGCCGCCAACGTGCAGGTAGCCGGTGGGTGAAGGCGCAAATCTAACCCGAATGTTGGCTCGGACGTTGGCTTGAATATCAGGCATTGTTCTTGGTTACTTTCTTGGTTAGTGATCTGATGAAATCAACCGGCACTATACTGAATGATTTTGCCGGTCAGCAAGCTTGCCATCTCGACTGACTAATGCGGCTGCTGAACCTCGCGCAGTCTTCGCTCCAGAAATCGGCGCTCGCTGTCATTGGTGACTAGGGCCAGCGCACGCTCGTAACTTTGTGCCGCTTTTTCGAAAGACCCAAGGCGGCGCAACAGATCGGCCCGCGCAGCATGCAGAATGTGATAGTCATCCAGGCCGCCTTCAGCGTTGAGTTCATCAATCAAAGCAATCGCTGATTCGGGGCCTTCGACCATTGCTACTGCCACTGCGCGGTTCAGCGCGATGATGGGAGAAGGCTGCAAGCGTTCGAGCAAATCATAAAGCCGCACAATTTGGGGCCAGTCCGTCTCTTCGGCCCGCGCCGCCTGACAATGCAGCGCGGCAATCGCGGCTTGCACCGCGAACGGGCCTGGGCCAGCGCGAAATGCTTGCTCGACCAGGGGCAACGCTTCGGCAATCTGCTGCTGGTTCCAACGGCTGCGATCCTGCTCTTCCAGCAGGACGATTTCGCCCTGCTCATCCAGGCGGGCTTCGCGCCGGGAATCGTGCATCATCATGAGGGCGACAAGCCCGCTTGCTTCCGCCGGAGGCTGCGGCGTCATCAACATTCTGATTAGACGTCCAAGCCGGATGGCTTCGGCGCAAAGATCGGCCCTGACCATCGCCTCACCGCGCGTTGCCGCGTAGCCTTCATTGAACACCAGATAGATCACCGTCAGCACGGCGTCTATCCGTTCGGGCATGTCGTTCGTGTCGGGAACGGCAAAGGGAATGCCTGCGTCGCGAATCTTTCGCTTGGCGCGCACCAATCGCTGCGCCATCGTCGTGGCAGGCACCAGAAACGCGCGCGCGATTTCGTCGGTCTCAAGTCCGCCCAGCATTCGCAGCGTTAGCGCGACCTGCGATTCAGGCGGCAGCGCGGGATGACAGCAGGTGAAAATCAGCCGCAACCGGTCATCGGGAATTTCGCTGGTGTCGTAATTTGGCGTCTCGGCGGTCGGGATCAACCCGGATGCGGCGTCCCATTCGACTTTTTCCGCCAGCCGCGTTCGGCGGCGGATGCGGTCAATGGCTTTGTAGCGGGCCGTCCGGATGATCCAGGCGCGCGGAAATTCAGGAATGCCAGTGGCTTGCCATTGAGTTACAGCAATGGCGAAGGCTTCCTGCGCGGCCTCTTCGGCGACATCGAAATCGCCGACCAGCTTGATCAGCGCGGCGACGATCTTTCCCCAATCGGCGCGATAAAGTGCGTCAATGGCCCGGGCGACAGTGGCTGGCGCCGGATTGTTGCTTTGCGGGATCATAAAAAATCAAAAAATATTTGGGTGCGCTGTCGAATTCACCGCCCGTCATTCGATTTACCAGTGACAGACAACAAAGTCGCAAGCAAATTGCAGCAAGCGGACATATTCGGAAAAGGAGTTTCTATGAATAGACAAGCGGAAAGCAAATCGAATGAAAACCCCTGTCATCAATGCAGTTCAAGCGCGTTCGCGTTTGATAAATTCTGCCGCCGTTGTGGCGTGCGGCGAAGCGCAGCGCCGGTTGGGATTGAAATGCAAACAACCGCTTTGCTGGCTCCGAAGCGCGACCTGCAGTCGTGCGATTCGGATGAAGCAACTTCTTACACAACTGCTCCGCTTCAGACTGCCGATGTGTGCCACGCAATCTCAGCGACGCTCGTCCATTCGGTAACCAGAAATTTAAGGGCGAAACATACGATGTGGCTCAATGGCCGTTGGAGCAAAAGTCTGGGACTGGTGCTGATCTCGATTCCGGTCTGGTTGATGATCGTACTGCTTTCGCCGCTGGATGCTTATGTCGCCGTCCGCTCGATGGCAGAGCAATAAAGAGCGATAATTTTTTTCGGCGCACCATCGAATCCGGTTCGCGTCATTCGACTCACACATGAAAACCAACAATGGAGGTAAGCAATGAAATATATGCTGCTGATTTATCTGGAAGAAAACGCGATGAGCCAGCCCGAGCGGGAGCAATGTTACGTGGAATCTGCACAGCTTGCGCAGCGGCTCCATTCCAATGGGCAGTTTCTGGCAACTGCCCCACTTCAACCCGTAGCCGCGACCAAAAGCGTGCAAATGCGCGAGGGCAACCGCCTGGTCACGGATGGCCCTTTTGCTGAGACGCGCGAACAACTGGGTGGTTTCTTCCTGATTGATGCCAAAAACCTGGACGAAGCCATCGGCGTCGCCGGGCAAATTCCGGGCGCTCGTGTTGGTACTGTCGAAATCCGTCCGGTGATCGAACTTCCCGGGCTGCCGAAGCTGTAACCCAGAGAAAGATTTTTTTTGACGGGATGTCGTTTTAGACAACTACCATTCGATTTACTTATGGAGATAGACAAATGAAATTTCTGTTACTGGTTCATCACAGCGAACAAATGCTGACGGATTTGGGCGAGACCGAATTGGGAACAATGCGCGATGAGTCTGTTCAGCTCTGCAATCAAATTCATTCCACCGGCCAATATCTGGACGCCGCGCCGCTGCACCCGACTTCGACCGCGACCTGCGTGCGCGTGCGTGACGGCAAACGAGTGGTGACCGATGGCCCTTTCGCCGAAACGCGCGAACAACTCGGCGGATATTTCTTCATCACCGCCAAGGATCAGGATGAAGCTGTCGGCATCGCGGCACAGATTCCGGGAGCGCGCATCGGCACCGTCGAAGTCCGTCCGGTACTTGAAGTCGCGGGACTGCCCGAAAGTTCACCCATAATTGCAAACCAATAGGAGACTCCATGCAAAAAATCACTCCGTTCTTGTGGTTCGACGGCAAAGCCGAAGAGGCCATGAATTTCTACGTTTCGATCTTCAAAAATTCAAAGGTTTTGAGCGTAAATCGAGCAGGAGCCGCAGGGCCTGTGATGTCCGTCACCTTCGAACTGGACGGACAGCAGTTTTTCGCGCTCAACGGCGGCCCGCAATTCAAATTCACGGAAGCCATCTCGCTCTTCGTAAACTGTGAGACGCAGGAAGAAGTAGACGAATTGTGGGAGCAGCTTTCGGCAGGTGGAGAGAAATCAAGATGCGGCTGGCTGAAAGACAAATACGGCCTGTCGTGGCAAATCATCCCTTCCGTGTTGGGCAAGCTGTTGCAAGACAAAGACCCTGCGAAAGCCCAACGAGTCATGCAGGCAATGATGCAAATGAGCAAGATTGACATCAAGACGCTGCAGTTGGCCTACGAATAACAATCACCCTGTGCGGGGTGCGGAGAGGAGATCGGATGACAATTCAAACAGCAGAAACTAACAAGCCTCCACGCCGCCTGTGGCGAAGTATAGGCGCAGTGTTTTTAGGGTTTGTCGCGGTGGTTGTTCTTTCGCTCGGCACGGATCAGGTGATGCACGTGCTGAAGGTGTATCCGCCGTGGGGCGAGCCGATGAACGACACTGGCGATAACCTGCTGGCGCTGGCCTATCGCTGCGTGTACGGCGTGATTGGCAGCTACATCACCGCCAGATTCGCGCCCCATTCGCCGATGCGTCACGCGTTGTTGGTGGGTGGGACCGGGTTTGTGCTCAGCCTGATCGGCTTCATCGCCACCAGGGGCATGAATCTGGGGCCAAGCTGGTACCCCATCTCGCTGGTGCTGACCGCCTTGCCCTGTGCCTGGCTTGGCGGAGTTCTACACCGCAAATGGCACGCCGGCTGATTCAATTTTTTAAGGAGCGCACGATGCAAATCAATGTTTATCTCATGTTCAACGGCAACTGCGAGGTGGCGTTTAAGTTTTACGAACGCTGCCTGGGCGGCAAAATCACGATGATGCTGAATCACGGCGCGGCGCCTTCAGCAGAAAACATTCCCGCAAATTGGCATGACAAGATCATGCACGCGCGTCTGGAAATTGGCGACCGTGTGGTGATGGGTTCCGATAGTCCGCCGGAATACTTTGAAGAAACCAAGGGCTTCTATGTCCAGCTTGAGATTGGCGACCCGGCAGAGGCGGAACGCATCTTTCACGCCTTGGCCGAAAACGGGAAGGTCAGGATGCCGTTTGCGCAGACCTTCTGGGCTTTGCGGTTTGGCATGCTGGTGGATCAATTCGGCATTCCATGGATGGTCAATTGCGAGAAGGCTGCCTGACAAAAGTGTAAGCGCCGGTTTGCTGATGCTTCCCCGTTCAATGAACTTTCAACAGGAGAAACCATGTCAACTAAGATCTTCGTGAATCTGCCGGTCAAAGACCTTAATAAATCCATCGAGTTCTTTACGAAACTCGGCTACACATTCAATCCACAGTTTACTGATGAAACCGCCACCTGCATGATTATCAGCGAAGACATCTTTGCGATGCTGTTGACGCACGATAAGTTCAAAACGTTCACGCCCAAAGAAATTTGCGATGCCACGAAAAGCACCGAAGTGCTGGTGTGTTTATCGTGCGAAAGCCGGGAAAACGTTGATGATCAGGTGCGCAAGGCCGTCGCTGCAGGCGGAACAACTTACACTCAACCGCAAGACCACGGCTTTATGTATGGTCATGGGTTTCAGGATTTGGACGGCCACATTTGGGAACTCATGTGGATGGATCCAAGTGCAGTCAGTCAAGGCTAAAAATACAATTCGTCAGGACAGTAACAAACCATTCAACCGGAGGAAAAACTCATTATGCGATCAGGCACTCAAGCGGCCCCCATCTCGAAGCGGATGCTCTGGGCTGGCTACATCATCAGTACGCTGCCCACATTGTTTCTGCTCTTCGACGGCATCGCCAAACTGTTCAAGCCCGCGTTCGTCGTAGAAGGGACGCTGAAATACGGCTACGCCGAAAGCGTCATTATTCCACTGGGCATCGTCCTGACCCTTTGTACGATCCTCTATGTGATTCCGCGCACCGCTGTGCTGGGCGCGATCTTGCTGACCGGCTATTTAGGCGGCGCAGTCAATACTCACGTGCACGCGGGCGAAGGCTGGTTCCCGATTTTGTTTCCGGTCATTTTCGGCGTGCTGCTTTGGGGAGGGCTTTACCTGCGAGATGAACGGCTGCGCGCACTTCTTCCTCTGCGAAGTTAGCTGGCGTATCGCGTGGACACTGTCGGCAAAGGCAAGAGAGCAAGCATTGAGCCTTTCCGCAGCGAAGCTACTTCAGATCATTTCTTTCCACGCTGTTCAATCTTTGCCCAGGTATCCTTCAAGCCAATTGTCCGATTGAACACCAGCTTGCCAGGCGTGGAATCAAGATCAACGCAGAAGTAGCCCATGCGTTCGAACTGAACCCGCGTACCGGGCGCTGCGTCTTTCAGGCTCGGTTCGACCTTGCCAGCCAGCACTTCCAGCGAATTCGGATTCAGATTGGCAGTGAAGTCCTGGCCTTCTTCTACGTCGTCGGGGTTTTCTTTGGTGAAGAGCGTTTCGTAATGGCGGACTTCGGCGTCCAGGGCGTGCGCGGCGGAAACCCAGTGAATTGTGGCTTTGACCTTGCGCCCGTCGGGAGTGTTGCCGCCTCGCGTCGCCGGGTCGTAGGTGCAATGCAATTCAACGATATTGCCGCCGGCATCTTTCACCACGCTCTGGCAAGTGATCAGGTAACCGTAACGCAAGCGCACTTCTTTGCCCGGCGACAGGCGATAAAACTTCGGCGGTGGCACTTCGCGGAAATCGTCCTGCTCGATGTACAGCACTTTGGAGAAAGGAACTTTGCGCGAACCGGCGTTGGCATCTTCGGGATTGTTGACGGCTTCCATCTCTTCGACTTGATCTTCGGGATAATTCGTCAGCACGACGCGCAACGGCTTCAACACGGACATCACGCGCAGCGAGCGTTTGTTCAGGTCTTCGCGCACGTAGTATTCCAGTTGCTGAAGCTGGGTAATGCCATTGGTTTTAGAAACGCCAAGACTGGCGCAGAAATTACGAATCGCTTCGGACGTGTAACCGCGCCGTCGCATCCCCGACAGCGTAGGCATGCGCGGGTCATCCCAGCCTTTAACTAAACCGTCCTGCACCATCTTCAGCAGCTTGCGCTTGCTCATCACGGTGTAGGTGATATTCAGCCGGTCGAATTCAAATTGCCGCGAAGGGAAAATGCCGAGCTGTTCGATGTACCAGTTGTACAGCGGGCGATGATCGTCGAATTCCAGCGTGCAGATGGAATGCGTCACCTGTTCGATGGAATCTGACTGCCCGTGCGCGTAATCGTACATCGGATAGATGCACCATTTGTTGCCTGTGCGGTGGTGCTCCATTTTCAGAATGCGATACATCACCGGATCGCGGAAGTTCAGGTTCGCCGCCGCCATATCAATCTTCGCGCGCAAGGTGCGTGAACCGTCCGGGAATTCGCCGTTTTTCATGCGCTCGAACAGGTTAAGGTTCTCTTCGACGGAACGGTTGCGATAGGGGCTTTCCTTGCCCGGTTCAGTCAGGGTGCCGCGATACTCGCGCATCTCTTCTGCGTTCAGATCGCAGACGAAAGCCTTGCCCGCTTTGATCAACTGCACCGCCCAGTCATAAAGCTGCTGGAAATAGTCGGAAGCGTAAAACAACCCATCCCATTGGAAGCCCAGCCATTGGACGTCTTCCATAATGGCGTCAACGTATTCGGTTTCTTCCTTGGATGGATTGGTGTCGTCGAACCGCAGATTCGTCTTGCCGCCGAATTCCGCCGCCAAGCCGAAGTCCAGGCAGATGGCTTTGGCGTGGCCGATATGCAGATAACCGTTTGGTTCTGGTGGAAAGCGCGTTTGCACTCGCCCGTCGTGTTTACCCGCCGCGATGTCTTGAATGATGATGTCGCGAATAAAATTGGACCGGCCTGCGGGCTCAGTTGATAGATCAACCGGCATTGCGCCGGAGTTAGCTTCCAACGAATTCATTTGTTTCTGTGATCTCCTGTAAAAGCACTTTTCGGATTGGGCCTTTATCGAAGGCCAATTCCTGCGGTTTTGTTGATTATCGATCTTGAAGGAAGGCGGCAACTATAAACGTTGCGGGCAGGCCGGGCAATCAGCGCGCTTCAGACCAACGGGCGTATCAGGGGCGGTGGTTCGGCGGGAGTGAAGCTGACAGCCTCGTAGATTTCACGTAATGACAACTCGCAATCGAGTGAAACAAGTTTGGCCACTGCGTCCAGTTCATTGTATTCGCGCTGGTTCCATGAACCATCCGCTTGTTTAACCAGGTGCGTGACATGCGGGCGATGCTGCGCCACCAGCAGGTATTCGCGGAAGTTCGGAATGGATTGGTAGTGCGTGAATTTGTCGCCGCGATCATAACCTTCGGTGGATTTTGACAAGACCTCGATGATAAGCGCGGGATTGGTCAACGCTTCCACTCCGCCGATCGCTTCGAACTGCGGCGGCCCGCAAACGGCTGATGTATCGCCGTAACGATAGGGCGGGGCGCTGGGCACTTTGATCCGCGTATTGGCCAGGAAGACACGACAGCCTTTGCCTTGCAGCTTCGTCCGCAGGTTGAAGTGCAGATTACTTTCCACCTGATCGTGCTGCGGGCTGGAGCCGCTCATATCGAATATCTCTCCGTCCCAATATTCCAGCCGCGCTTCCGAATGGAAATCAATATCCAGATATTCTTCCAGCGTGTATTTCAGTTTTGGTTGAGCAGACATAGCCCTTGCCTCCGAATGCGAATTTACACCAAGCCAGCAAAAAGCGAAAACGCATCTTCAACCTTGTTTGAACGCTTCGCTGCGCATTGCAAAGCTGCGCGCATCAATCGCGCGATCCGTCGCCAGAATTCCGTCCAGATGGTCAATCTCGTGCTGCAACAGCTCTGACAGATCGCCGCGTGCAGTGACCGTCTGTTGTTCGCCGCTTTCATCCAGATACGCCACGTCAATTTCGATATGCCGCTTCACTCGCACCATCAATTCGGGAAATGAAAAGCAGTCGTCCCATAACTCCATCATCTCTGAACTTGCGCGGACGATTTGCGGATTGATCAATGGCGCAGGACCGAAAGCACCAGCACCATTACAGGCGGGCATCTTCACAAACAGAATGCGGCGATGCGCGCCGATCTGCGGCGCGGCGATGGCGCGGCCAAAGCCGTGGCCCGCGCGAAAGTTTTCAAGCGTCGCGGCCAGGTCGCTGATGATCTCTCGGGTTTCGGTTCCGCGCACGTCAGTAATGGCTTCGGACGGCTGCCAAAGCTGCGGGTTGCCGAGCAGCAGAATTTCGCGGATGGGCATATGGTAAGCTCCTGAATTGAAATCTGATCTCAATGGAAAGCGAGTCTAGCAAACTTGGAAAATCTACGCACAACCCCGCCGCGCGTCATTCTTTTTGACTTTGACGGCACCTTGGTCAACACCACGCCGCTCATCCTGCGTTCGTTTCGCGCAACGTGGGAAAAGACTTTTGGCTTCACGATGGACGACGCTGATTACATACAAACTTTCGGCACGCACCTGCCCACGGCGATCAAACAGTTGACCGAACTGTGCATTGCTGGCGGGCGAATCGCTCCGGTTGATGATTTATCGGCGAAGGCTGATGAGCTGTTGAAAACTTATCGCGAAATCAATGGGGCCTGGCACGACGAACATATCGAAGCGTTCGATGGAATTGACGCCACCCTGCGCGAGTTGAAAGCGCGCGATTACCGGCTGGGCATCGTGTCATCAAAGATTCGCTTTGGTGTCGAACGCGGGTTGAAGATTTTTTCGATGGGTGATTTGTTTGACGTGATTATCGCTGCCGACGATGTGGCGAATCACAAACCTCATCCCGAACCTTTGTTGAAAGCGTTGGATAAATTCAGCGTTGCCGCGCACGAAGCCATTTACGTCGGCGACAGCATTCACGACATCGCTGCCGGACGCGCCGCGGGCATTGCCACGGTCGCCGCAGCCTGGGGACCATTCCCGCGAACGGAGTTGGAAGAGTTGAAGCCGGATTATCTGCTAGATGAACCAAGCCAGTTGCTGAATATTTTTACTCGCTGAAAGGTTATTGGCTGAACATCTGGCGCACGCGCTCCAAATCCTCCGGCGTATCAACGCCGATTGAACGATGCGCGACGCAGGCAACTTTGATGCGGTAACCGTGTTCCAGCGCCCGCAATTGTTCCAGCAATTCCAACTGTTCCAACGGCGTCGCGGGCAGCTTGGCGTAGTCGAGCAAAAACGCCCGCCGATAAACATACATGCCAGTGTGTTTGGAATATTGCTTCAGCAGATCGGGTTCGGCGGCGATGGCAGCTTCGATGGAACCGTACTGCTGCACAACCGTGCGCGGGAAGGGAATGGGGCTGCGGGAAAAATAAAGCGCAAAGCCATCGGCGTCTGTGACGACTTTGACGACGTTGGGATTCGTCAGGTCTTCGGCGGATTCAATCGGCTCGGCGGTCGTGCTCATCACGATGGACGTGTCAGTCAGCAGAGGCGCAATCGCGGCTTCAATGGTCGCCGGTTCGATCAATGGTTCATCGCCCTGCACGTTGACAATGATGTCGGCGTCAAGTTTCGCCGCGACTTCGGCCAGCCGGTCCGTGCCGGTGCGATGATCCGGCGAAGTCATCATCACTTCAAGATTGTGGGCGGTGACCGCATCGAAGACTCGCTGGTCATCCGTCGCGACGATCACGCGGTTAATGGCGGCGACTTGGCGAGCGCGTTCAGCCACGAGGACGATCATCGGTTTGCCCGCAATGTCCACCAGCGGTTTGCCGGGCAGCCGCGTCGAAGCGTAGCGGGCAGGGATGATAGCTGTGACCCGTGGATTCATCGTTTATGCTCCGAAGCAATAGAGCTTCCCGTTTTGATCTCCAATCACGATGCGCCCGCCAGCAATCGCCGGGGAAGCAGACAGTGCGCCGCCCGCGTTGAACTCCCACAGCTTCGTGCCTTTCATCAAATCCAAAACGTAAAAGCGCCCGTCGTTTGAGCCGACATAGACTTTGCCGCCCGCAATGGCCGGAGAGGATTCAACGCGCGCGCGGGTAGTGAATGTCCAAAACGCTTTGCCGGTTGCTGCGTTCAGGCAGTGCACCATTTTGTCGCGCCCGCCGATGACGATTCTGCCATTGTCCAGCGCGGCAGAGGAATAGAAAGGGAACTGGCGCTGCGGGTGTGTGTACTTCCACGTCTGGCGGCCTGTTCGCAGATTCAGGCTGACGACTTCGTTGTTGAAGTTGCCGAAGTAGAATGCCGTGCCGTTGGTAGCAACAGAAGATGCCGTATTGCCGCCAGCGGGAATCTTGGTGACCTCTTTGCCGTCGGCGACGCGGATGCCGTGAAAGACTTCGTCGCAGCCCGCGAAATAGGCCACACCGTTGACCACGGCGGGCGTGCCGTGAACGTAGTTTTCCGTCTTAAACCGCCAGACCGTTTTGCCGTCGCGCATCTGGAAGCAATAGAGGTTGCCGTCGTACGAACCGATCAGCACTTTATCGTCGACAATCACCGGTGAAGATTTGATCTCGGCATCGGTCTTGTACGTCCAGACGCCTTTGCCAGTCGCGGCGTTGACGGCGTGAAAGACTCCGAGCGAGTCCCCAATGAAAACCATTCCGCCACCGACAGCGGGCGAAGATTCCATGATGGGTTCTTTGGTTTTGTACTTCCATTTTGCTTTGCCGGTGGACAGGTCAACGGCGTGCAGGTCGCCCGTGCCGCTGCCGACGTAGGCCGTTCCATCAGCAATGGCGGCGGAGGATTCGATGGATTCGCCCGCTTCGTATGTCCACAAAAGCTTCAGCGTATCGGGCACGGTCGAAGGCGAAACGCCGGTCAGATTGTAGTTGGCGCGAAACTGCGGCCACGAATCGGCGGTTTGCGATTGAGTAGTTGAAGAGAAGCGGAGAGATAGAAGAGAGAAGAACAGGAGAGTTTTCACCGCAGAGACGCAGAGAACGCAGAGGAAACGCAGAGTCTTTTTCTTCCTCTCCGCGTTTCCTCTGCGTCTCTGCGGTGAATTGGTTTGGCTGCTGACATTCATCGTTTTCAACAAGCTCATAATGCTTTTTCGTAGACCTCCATGGCTCCTTCAAAACTCCAGTCGCGGGGATTGAAGCCGCCTGTCCATTGCTTGGCCGCTTCTTCTGACAACTTGGGCAAATCTGATTTGGCGACACCGACCGCACTCAAACTGTTCGGTAAGCTTCCCGCATTTCGTAATTGTTCCAAACGGCGCGCCAGACTTTCAACTGCGTTCGCTTCGTCCGCATCCACGCTGGCAAGCCCGGCGATCATCGCCAGTTCCTTGTATCGCCCGCCGGCAGCGCCTTTATTCCAGCGCACGACGTGCGGAAGCATAACGCTGATGGCAATGCCGTGCGTCGTATTGTGGTTTTTCGTCAGCGGATTGGCGCAGGCGTGCGTCGCGCCGAGCATCGAATTTTCAATTGCGAGGCCTGCGTAATACGAACCGAGCAGCATTGCACCGCGCGCTTTGATGTCAGTGGGATTGGCCAACACCAGTTCATAGTTGGCTTCCAGCAACCGCCAGGCTTCGCGGGCGAAAAGGTCAGAAATCGGATTGCGTTTTTTCGTGACGAAGGATTCGACAGCGTGCGAGATTGCGTCGTAGCCGGTAATGGCCGTCAAACTGCGCGGCATCGTGACCGTCAGTTGCGGATCGAGCAGCACTGCTTTGAATGCCGCTTGATCATCACCGCAGGCCATCTTGACGTGGGTTTCGGCGTCAGAGATCAAGGCGTAACTTTGCGCGTCGCTGCCTGTGCCGGCGGTCGTCGGAATGCCGAGCATCGGAAGCATTTGGGGAAGCACCGGATTGGCAACCAGTCTTTCTGAAAGTTTGTTGTGCCCCCAGTAATCGCGCATCGTGCCGCCGCCTGTCAGCACGAAGCCGATGCCTTTGGCGCAGTCGAGCGAACTGCCGCCGCCCAACGCCAGAATTGAATCCACTTCGTGCATAGCCGCAAATGCACGTCCGGCTTCAACCATTCGCGTGTCGGGGTTTTCGCTAAAATCATGAAAGGGAAAAGCGGCAATGTTGGCTGAAGCGAGTAGCCTCTTTGCTTGTTCAACATAACCGCACGCTACCATTCCTGAATCGGCGACCAGCAACGTGCGGTTGAAATTGAGTTCGCGGGTAATTTCAGGCAAACGCTCAAACGCGCCCGCGCCGAAGATCATGCGTGTCTTTGAATGAAAATCAAAAGCATCCATAACAAAAGATGTCTCGGATTACCGCTCAGCGCGTTTGATCATCCACGCAATGGCAAATCCGGCCAGCAGCCAACCGACGATGTTATCAATGCCAACTCCAATCACGAACGCCGACGGAAAACGATACCAGTTCCATTGCGGCAAACTGATCATCAGCCACGAAAACACGCCCATCAACGCAACCATCACCGCGCGCGTGGCCAGCGATCCGGCGACCGCCGAAACAATGAACGCCGCGATCAATGCACTGAGCAGAGTGAACAGAAACTGCCGCATCAATTGTCCGGGCGACATCATCGGTGCTCCTGTTGGGCTGTAAACGACGATGGCGGTCGGTCCGGCAATGTATTTCGCCTCTACGGCTGCTCGTTGCGCCTCGGTGGGATTCCCCAGCATGCCCGCGCCAGGCAGCATGTAAAAACCTGGTTCCTGCATATTGCTCTTGAGCGTACTGATGACGGCGTCTTCGTTGGGGTCAACGGTTTTGATTCCCATCGTGGCGATGGGCGTGGCCATGTGCGAAAAGAAGCTCCACAGAAAATAAACGATTCCACCAACGATTCCTGGCAACAAGATTTTCTTCATATGGTCTCCTGAAACTGACCTTCTCAATCCGATACGGCGAGGTCAGGCTTGATTGAATGCTGGTTGATGCTCTGCCCGGCTTTGGCCTGAGCTTCAGGCGAAATCAATTTTGACGAAACTCAGTTGAACCGAGGCGATAGTGCAAGCAAGACGAAGAGCCGCGTGGTAAGGCGCAAGCGTTTCGTCCCACGAGACGGGTAAAGTGAAAAAGACAGTTTGAGTAATGCTGTATCGTTTAATCTGTTCTGCCAGTTTGAATGCGTGCATTTCGATTTCATCGTCCACCAGCAAGTGATCGTAATAAGGAATTGGTTCGTCCGGCGCGAGCAAGCCATATTCGCCTGACAAAATATAAAAGCCGCAGCCGGCGTTGCGCGCGGCCTGGTGAATTCGCCAGATGCGTTCGCTGCGGTAACGTCTCAAAGCCGGCAGCAGTTCGGCGGCAGTTTCCTTTTCCGCCGAACAGTAGGTGCAAAAGATGGTCATCAATCAGGCAGTCCTTCAGCCAAAGGCATCAGCGTTATTTCCACCTGATCGCCGACTGAGGCTTTGGCGGCTTCCAGAAGCCCTTCGTCAATCAGCACAAAGAATCTGCGCGCGCGCGCAACAACGACGCTTTTGAAGCGCACGCCGTTCAAAATGCCCTGAATGTGATGGCCTTTTCGTCCGCGCCAGAGTGGCGTCGCGGCAACTGTCCATCGCGCTGCCGGATCGAACGGGACTTCGACCGCCGCCTCTGTATGGCCACTCAGGATTTCGCCTTTGAATATCTCCGGTTTCATTGCGAGCCTTTTTTCATTCATGCAATTCGTTATTTGGCTTTGCGCACCGCGAACTTCAATCCCGACCACGTTGCGTCAACCGCACAGACTTTGTAATCCACCAATCCATTGGCCAAACCGGTTTCGCGGACGATGTTCTGCGTTAAATCGCTGGCCACGCCAGAAGCCTGTTTCGGCCAGATCAGCCAGATAGCGCCATTGCCCGTTAGCTCGCGCATCCGGTTGATGCGGTCTTCCAATTCGATTCGCATGCGAATGAACCAGAGGATCAATTCGGGAGTCCCCTTTGCCTGCTTCACGAACTTCACGCCTTCCGGCAATTCGCCCAGCGTTGTTTCAAAATCCTTTGGCGCGTTGATCAGGGCGACGATTGAATTCGGCTTGATGCCGAGCTTCTTTGGCAGCGGCGTGCCGGAATATCCGGCAAGGTTTGATTCGGGTTTGACGGGATTATCGGGTGGTTTGGCAATCGCCGATTTCAACGCGCCGCGAATTTTGCTCCACGTCGTGTAGGTCGCGTCCGGCAGAGTCTGTTTGACGCGTTCGACCTTCTCCGGTTCGCCTTCGACGAAGACAATCGGCACGGCGCGTGTGGTTTTGTAACCGCGCAAGCCAATCGCCACATCGCGCCCCTGCGATGACAGCCGCGACAGGTCAACCACAAATGCAGCAGGCGGATTGTTTCGCAACGCGCGGTAGCCTTCGCCGTCCAGCATCTCGTATTCGACTTCGTACCCGGCGGTGCGAAGCTTTTCGATTCGCCCTGCCGCTTCTTCCGCTTTCCAATGAATCAGTCGGACGCGAGCCATAGATTCGACCTCAATCGTTGACGGTGTTCGTTCCTGCTGCTTTGCGGCAGAAGCAGCAGGAACGATGCGTGAGCGGGCATTCGCATAATCAATTCCGGGAGGGTTCAGGCGGCGACAGCGACGGCGGCCGGTTGCAGAATGCCGAGCAGGATGGACAACACGTCGTTCAAATCTTCCGGCACGCGGTAGGTGCTCAAATCGCGCAACAAGTGCTTGGCCGGGCGCTCTAACACGGCAAACCGCCACAACTCGCCGACTGTCACCGCGCCGTAAACTTCTGCCGCCGGGTCATCGCTTTCGTAGTATTGATCAACCGCAATCATTTCCACCGCGAGTTGGGTGAAGCCCTTTTCAAGATCGCTCTTCTTAGCCTCGATGACGACCAGCTTGCGACCAGCCCGCAGCAGGTAATCCAACGATCCGCTCAACTGATTGTTGACTTCAATTGAGTAATCGCTGAATAGCGAAGCGCGAGTGCGGCGCACAACTTCTATGAGCACAGGCGCGACCAGAAACTCACGTTTGCCAATCTCCGAGTTCAGTTTGATAAGAGGCAGCGTGCTGTTAAAGCTTTTCTGCATGGCTGTCACCACTGATGCCTCAGGGGGCACTCGCGGCAATTGCAGAACCTCCGTCTGCATTGTGTAGCCCAACTCGACGACAATCTCTTCCGGCAAGCGATTCAACTCGAAATAGTCGCTGAAGGTGTACTTTCGATCCGGTTTCAGAATGGTTTTATTCATTGCATCACCCTACTTGTTGCCGGCCTTCTCCGCTTTCTCTGCTGTCTTCGCAGGCGCGCCCACGGCCAGCGCGAACAACTGATTGCGGTTCATGATGAACAGCGCGCCGTTGGCCGGGACAGGTGTCGAATAAACCGAACTGCCCATATTTATTTCACCGATCAGCTTCTTCTCGCGCCCGGCTTGCAGGATCGCCACGTCGCCGTCTTCGTCACCCAGGTAGACCTTGCCGTCAATCACAACCGCCGATCCCCAGATGGCTGCGAACATATCGTGCTGCCACAATTCCTTGCCCGTCTTGGCGTCCAGGCAATGCAGGAAGCCGCTGAAGTCAGGGTAATAAAGCAGGCCGTCGTGAATCGCGCCGGTCGAAACCGAGCGGCGAATCTTGTCGAAGTGCCAGACCGCGCCGTCTTTCGTAATGTCGCCGCGTTTGGTGGCGTCAATGCAATAAGCGTGGCCGACGCCTTCGCCGTGTTCCGGGTCTTGGCCATTGGCGATGTAGACCTTGTTGTCCCAGATGACCGGTGTGGCAATGACTTCGTTGCGTGTCTTCGGCCAGACGCTTTCTTTCGGGTTGGTGTCGAACGACCACAGCAGCTTGCCGGTCATCGCCTCGTAGCCGCGCACGCAGCCGTCACCTTCGCCCATCACCACCTGCACCACGTCGCCGATTTTGCCGACGGCGGGCGATGACCATTGGCCGTGCAGAATCTTGTCGTGGACGTTGTTCACTTCCCAGACCAGCTTGCCGGTGTTTTTGTTGACCGCGATCATCGAAGGCGCTTTCGGCGATGGGATGTTAACGTGGCTTTCGTCCTGGCCGTTTGACGTGCTGATGAAGATCAGGTCGCCGTAAATAACCGGCGATGAATTGGCCATGTTGTGCGGATGGTCGCCGACCTCTTCAATCATATCGAACTTCCAGATGATGTCGGCGTCGGTCTTGCTGGTGAACTTCTCTTCTTTGAACGGGCCGTTGTTTTCGCCGTCGCGGAAGCCTTTGGCATCCAGGCAAACCAGTTCAGCGCGGTTCGACACGTAATAAACCTTGTTGCCTTCGACCAGCGGCGAAGAGCAGACGCCCTGAAACGGCCAATCGTTGACGCGTCCGGCGGTCAGCTTTTCATTCGTGTGCTGCCACAGAAATTCGCCGGTCTTTTCGTCAAATGCCATCAGCACGCCGCGGTCGCCACCTTGTTTGGGGTCGCGCAACGCTTCGTTGTTGGTGCCGACAAAAACGGTTCCGCCCGCCACCACGGGGTTGCCGTAGCTTTGCGAACCGACGGACGCAACCCATTTGACGTTGGTCTTTTTGGCCACGTCCCAGGTTGTGGGTAGGCCTTTCATGTTCGAAACCATGTTGCGGTCAGCCGTCCCGCCCCACATCGGCCAATCGCCGCTGCCAGGATCGGACGCCGAAACAGAATTTAACCGCCAAGTGACAGCGGCAAAGATGACCAGCGCGATTGCGCTAACGACAAATGATAATTTCAATTTACCGGATTTCATTACTGACTCCCTCTGTTGAACGATGCTGCTTGGATCGCCTATTTGTTCGGCGTGACTTTGATATTATCGAAAAAGACTTCATTGGCGCTGTCGCAGAAAATGCCTGCGCTGCCGTGCGTATTGCCGATGGGGTCTGTCCATTCGATCAGCCATTCGGCGGGTTCGGCTTCGCTCGCCAGCCAGACTTTGCCGCGCGCGCGGGTCTTGCCCCCAGGCAGCGTCTGTACTTCCAACTTCAGCCGGTACCAGGTGTCGGCTTTCCAGGCGAAGGGCTTGCTGAAACTGCGCGCTGGTTCGATCTGCCACGAACGCAGTTCAATCTTCTGGATGTTGCCGAACAACACCAGTTCATAACGCTGAGCGACGACTCCCGCATCGCCCATCTGGCGGCGTTTTTCGATGCCGCGCACGTCGGCCTGGACGGTGTAATTCGCCGTTTCCACCGCGCCGAAAGGCGAGCGCGTGCGTTTGAAAATGCCATTGTCGGGCTTCTTGACCAAAACTTTATTGCCATCCAGTTCACGCACTGTGTATTTGATTGGCACGCCGTCAGTGTTCAACCAATAACTCGGCGCTTTGTCCACGGCTACGTTACTGAAATCTTCCGTGTAAGGCGGCGCGGGAATAACGCGGATGCGCGCAATGCCGGTGACGCCAGAAACTGTGGCCTTCAGTTGTCCGCCTTTCAGTCCGCTATCAGCAGCGGCGGTGAATTGATTGTTCGCCGCGTTGCCTTTCAATCCGTCCAGCACCCACTGTACGTTGGCCTCTTCACGGATGAAGCGTCCGTGATCGTCGAACAAGCGGACTTTGAAAGCCTTCGTCGCGCCGGGCTGCATGACCAGATCAACCGGGACGACTTGGACGTGAGAGACTTTGGCGTCAGCCGGAGCCACGTCGGCCTTTTCGACAACTGGCGGCAACGGAGCGGTTTTCTTTTTGCCAATCGCGTAAATGTGCTTGGTCGAAACGAAGTAAACACGTCCGCGCGAAACCGCCGCTCCGCCGATAATCTGTTCATTCGCGGCGATGGCTTCGTCGCCGGATTCTGTCACCAGGCTTTCTTTGGTAATCGGTTCCAGCGCGTTCTTGCTCAGAATCTGACAGCCGGTCGGCGTGGGTTTCAGGATGTAAAACACGCCGTTTTCCGTTCCGACGTAAATTTTGCCGTCGGCCAGAATCGGCGAAGCTTTTTGAATGGTACCCAGATTCTGTTCCCACAGTTTTTTGCCATCGGCCCTGTTGAACGCGAACAGGTTTGCTCCGGCGTCAACAAAGTAAAGCAGATCGCCGTCAATCACCGGCGAAGCGGGGCCAAGCTGGTAGTTGTAAATCGCGTATTTGATCTTGTCCGCGTTGGAGGTTTTGCTGATCGAACCTTTGGCGCGCAGATCAATCGCGGCCAGGTGGCCCATTTCGCTGACATCAATGTTTTCTTCCTGGTGGCTGACGTAGGCGATGCCATCTTTGACGACGACGCCAGGATTCACCCCGCGTTTCGACATCGGGTAATTCCAGACGGGTTCGCCCGTGGCGACTTTCACCGCGCTGACTGATCCATCGCCGCCACCCGCGATCAGAACACGCATTCCATCAACCGTCGTCACGACTGGCGTCGAGTAAGTGGTGTCGTAGGGCCGCCCGCCCGGCGTGCTGACCCAAACGGTGTCGCCCGTGAGTTTGTCGAAGGCGTAATAACGGTGCCGCCGCGATGCAATGTCGGCAAAGCCATCCGTGACCGTGCTGACGATGACCATATCGCCTTCGACAATCGGCGAAACGGTTCTGCCGCCGTGCGTCGTCCACGAACCGAATTCATCAGTCAGTGAACGTTGCCACAGCAGCTTTCCAGTAAACGACAACGCCACCAGTTCATTGCAAACTCCGAAAGCGTAAACATTGCCGGTGACTGGATCGCCCACCGGCGAAGACCAGGCGGCCCGGCGAGGCGGCACGTCGGTCGAATAAACATTGAACTTATGTTCCCAGATCATTTTGCCGGTTTCAGCGTCCAGCGCCAGCACTCGCTCCTGAAAAGTTTCGCCTTCGCCCGACGTGTTGAAGATGAAGACGCGGCCATTCATGACAATCGGAGCTGAGCGTCCGCCATAAGGAGCTTTCCAAAGCAGGTTTTCGCCGGATGGCGACCATTTTTCCGGCAAGCCTTTCTCCAGCGAGACGCCATCACGTCCCGGCCCGCGCCAATCGGCCCAGTCGCTGCCCGATTTGGCGCGCGCGGGCGATTGCGCCGAACTGCGGTGATTGAAAAGGGAAAGAGAAATGATGGAGACGACAAGAGCAAAAAGCGCAAAGCGAGTAAAAGTTGAGTTCATAAAGCGATCCTGTGAACGAATTGAATTGGGTTCGTTCATCAATACTGGTTCCAGCCTGGTTTGGTTGCGTCTGATTCGGTTTCGGTGATTTTCCGTTGACGCGTCAACTTGACCATAATGCCGCCAAACTATAAGTTGCCGCTGACCGCAGTTCAAGACGAGTTTCCCGAAACTCAATGGTGACGGGCTTCGTTATTTGCCACTGACTGATGACATTTCCCCTGAGCCTGTCGGCTTGGAAGCAAGATCACAAAAATGGAACGAGACGATGAGATCAAGCTGAAACTGCGATTTCAGCCTCATTCGCGCTCAAGATTCACAGACAAAATCTTTCGCATCGGTGAACATATGCAAGTACGTTACCTTCTTTTTCTCGTGATGCTGTTTGTTCCGCTGGGCGTTCGCGCTCAGAACCTTAACGAAGAACTGATTACGGCCGCGCGCAAAAGCAATGTTGAAGCCGTGAAAATGCTGCTGGCCAAAGGCGCTGACGTCAACGCGAAGACCGAATATGGCGCAACGCCGCTGTTTTTCGCTTGTGATCGTGGCAATGCAGAAATTGTCAAGCTGCTGCTGGCTGCCGGTGCAGACATTGATGTGCGCGACACGTTTTACAAATCCACGCCGACCAGTTGGGCGGTGCAGCGCGATCAGGCTGAAGTCGTTAAGTTGCTGGTCGAAAAGAAACCCGCCAGTAAAGAACAGACGACCGCGATGGCCGTTTCGATGGGGCAGGCCAAAACGGTACAAGCCTTGCTCCGCTTGGGGGATTTCAAGCCGGAAGCGTTGACCCTGTGGCTGGCGATGTCTGAAAAGAACGGCAACAAGGAAATTGCAGAAGCGCTGAAAGCCGCCGGGGCCAAGCCCAAGCCCAAAAACGAATACAAAGTTGACGCGACATTGTTGCCGTCGTACGTGGGAACGTTTCGTGCCGGGGACGGCGATATTGTCGTAATGAGCTTAAAAGATGGCAAATTGATCGCTACTTCTGAAGGGCGAAGTTATACCTCAGTCGGCACGGCCCAGCATCAATTCGATCTTGAGGAGGCTCCTGGCGTGACGCTCTTCTTCAATCTGGAGGGCGAGAAAGTGGTCGGTATGAGGGTCAAAGAGCCTGGCAACGACCGCATATACAAGAGAGTGGAGGGCAAATGAAAATACGATTCTCAATCTTTAGCTTTGGCTTCATTGCAAGCGCGATTCTGTTGTGCGCCACGACTCTGGCGCAGGCGCAGAACTGGCCGTCATTCCGTGGTCAGAACGCTTCTGGCGTCGCTGACGGCAAATCAACGCCAACCAGTTGGGATGTTGAAAAGAACACTAACATTGCCTGGAAGGTTGAAATCCCGGGCTTGGCACACGCCAGCCCTATCGTCTGGGGCGATAAGGTATTCGTCATCACCGCTGTCAGCAGCGATCCGAAATCAGTTTTTCGCTCCGGCTATTACGGCGACGTGGATTCTGCCGCTGACATTACGAAACATACATGGAAAGTTTATTGCCTGGACAAAAAGACCGGCAAGATCAAATGGGAAAAAGTCGCCTACGAAGGCGTGCCCAAAACCAAGCGCCACATCAAATCCAGCTTCGCCAGTTCGACGCCCGCGACCGATGGCAAATACGTTGTCGCGTTCTTCGGTTCCGAAGGGCTGTACTGTTACGACTTGAAGGGCAAGCTGAAATGGAAGCAGGATTTGGGTGTGCTGGATAGCGGCTGGTTCTTTGATCCCGACTATCAATGGGGCACGGCTAGTTCGCCAATCATCTATAAAGACCTGGTCATCGTGCAGTGCGACGTGCAGAAGAATTCGTTCATTGCCGCCTATAGCCTGAAAGACGGCAAGCAGGTGTGGAAGACCAGCCGCGAAGAGATTCCTTCGTGGGGATCGCCGACGATTGTTGAAAGCAAACAGCGCGTTGAAATTGTGACCAATGCGACCAAAGCTGCGCGCGGATACGATCCGCTGACCGGCAAAGAGCTTTGGAAGCTGACGGGCAACCCGGAAGTCACTTCGACCACGCCGATTGCCGCGCATGATTTGATCTTCATCTGCAACAGCTACCGTCCCAATCGCCCGATTTATGCCATTAAACAGGGCGCGGCCAACGGTGACATCTCGCTGAAACAGGGCGAAACCACAAACGAATCTGTCGCCTGGAGTCTGCAAAACGGCGGCAGCTATCAACCGACGCCGGTCGCGTACGGTGAATACCTGTACGTTTGTAACAACGACGGCATCTTGCGCGTTTACAACGCCAAGACCGGCGAGCGGCTTTACCAACAGCGCATCAGCGACAAGGCGACGTCTTACAGCGCCTCGCCCGTCGCGGCGGATGGCAAAGTCTATTTCAGCAGCGAAGACGGCGATGTGTTTGTGGTGAAAGCAGGACCGAAATTCGAGTTACTCTCCTCGAATCCCGTCGGCGAAGTGATGATGGCCACGCCCGCGATTTCTGATGGAATGATTTTTATTCGTGGGCAGAAGCACCTGTTTGCAATTGCAGAAAAGCCGGCAGCAAACTCAAGCGCAGCGAAATGATTGCTGGAAGGAAAACGTATGGAACAAACCATCTCTTTAGACGAAGTGCTGAATCTGGCAAGGCAACTTTCACCGGTGGATAAGGTTCGTCTGTTTGAAAAACTAGCGCCGGAAATTGAACGCGACCTGCAAGCAACACAAACCACGCCGCGCAAATCGCTGCGCGGTTTGTGGAAAGGCGTAGATGTTACCGACGAAGATATCGCTGAAGTGCGCCGTGAAATGTGGGCGAATTTTCCCCGCAGTGATGTCTAACTATGCCTGACGCTGTTACCGACACTCATGCTTTGATCTGGTATTTGGAAGACGATCCGAGACTCGGCCCGGATGCGGGCTTGCTATACGACGCCTGTGATCGCGGTCAGATTACCATCTATGTTCCAACAATGTGTCTGGCTGAAATTGTCTTCTTACAGGAAAAGGGCCGAATCGCCGCTGATCTAAAAACAAAGCTCAATACAGAGTTGGGCAGCGGAGCGACAGGCTTACGCCTGGCCGATTTGACAGAGAGCGTCGTCGAAGCGATGGCGCTTATTCCGCGTATTGAAATCCCGGAGATGCCTGACCGCGTCATTGCTGCGACAGCAAAACACTTAAACCTTCCATTGATCAGCCGTGACCACAAAATCCGCTCGTCCTGCGTCACGACTGTCTGGTAATTCAGGAGAACTCAACAATCATGAATCGTACCTTCGTTCGTCTTTTGCCCGCGCTACTCATTGGTTTGGTATTTCTGTTCAATGGACAGCTAGCGTCCACTAACGCCATCAAGTCGTCCAACTGGCCGCAGTGGCGTGGCCCGGAAGGCCAAGGCGTTTCCAATGACAAGAATCTGCCTACCGAATGGAGCGAGACTAAAAACGTACTGTGGAAAGTTGAGCTACCCGGCAAAGGTTTTTCGCAACCGATCATTTGGGAGAACAAGGTTTTCCTGACCACTGACATCGAGGGCGGTCCCGCGCCCGAAACACACAAACCGCCGAAACATATGCTGGGTACCCAAGAGTACAAACATCCCGAATGGGACAGCGTTGACAAGCTTCACACCTTCAAAACACTTTGTCTGAATCGGGATACCGGCAAGATTTTGTGGGAGCAGACTTCGTATTCCGGGACAGTTTTCGATTATCGTCACAAACGAGGCAATTACGCCGCGCCGACGGCAGTTACTGACGGCAAATATGTCATTACCTACTTCGGCTCCGAAGGCGTTTACTGTTACGACTTCAACGGCAAGCTGATCTGGAAGAAAAGCATTGGTAACATAGATACCTTCGGAATGGGCGTGGGAGCTTCGCCGGTGCTGTATGAAAACCTGGTGATCTTCCTTTGCGACCAGAACCTGGGCGTACCGAAAGGTTCGTTTATGTTGGCGCTCGACAAAAAGACCGGCAAAGAGGTCTGGCGCGTTGAGCGTCCCATCCAGGGCAGTTGGGCCACGCCGGTGATTGTCAAAAATGCCGGGCGTACCGAAATGGTTACCAGCGGCAACGAATTTCTGATTTCGTATGACCCGGCCACCGGCAAGGAATTTTGGCGCACCACCGGTCTGAAGAGTCACGCCATTGCCACGCCTGTTATTGGCAACGGTTTGGCAGTTCTTTCTTCAGGGTACCCTGCCAAGGCTGTTACTGCTGTGCGTCTGGGTGGCTCCGGTAACCTGGATGGCACGGACAAGATCGCTTGGAAGTACAACAAAGGCACTGCCTACGTCCCATCACCAATTATGTATGGCGATTACGTCTACCTGATGAGCGACGCGGGCATTATGTCCTGCTTGAACGCTAAAACTGGCGAGGTTGTCTACGAAGGTGGGCGCGTGCCTGTGGCGACGAAATTTTATGGCGCTTCGCCGGTCGCGTTTGACGGCAAGATTTTGCTGACCAGCGACGATGGCGATACGTTTGTCATCAAAGCCGGGCCGAAGCATGAAGTGCTGGGAACAAACTCGATTGGCGAGCCATGCCGGACTTCAATTGCGATTGCCGACGGCAAGTTGTTTATTCGCGGCGACAAACATCTATTTTGCATCGGCAACAAAGGATAAATGTTATGACTTGGGATGAGATCATCAACAATCCGATCTTGCAGAACCTGCCGTTTAAGATCGAAACCAATAAATTCGGGCAAATTCTGATGAGTCCGGCGTCGAATCGGCACGGCTCAATTCAGTTCGATGTTGGCAAAAAGATTGATCGAAAGAGAAAGAATGGAAAGGTTATGGTTGAGTGTTCGATCAGCACCTCTGACGGTGTGAAGGTGGCTGATGTCGCCTGGGCTTCTGACGAATTTATTGCTGAATTCGGAGAAGTTACGCCTTATCCAAAAGCGCCGGAGATCTGCGTTGAAGTGGTTTCGCCGCGTAACACAAAGGCAGAAATCAAGCATAAGGTCGAGCTTTACCTTGCCAAAGGGGCATTAGAGATCTGGGTTGTCAACAGCGATAAGGAAATCGCTTACTATACCCATGTCGGGCAAATCAACAAATCCAAGCTAGTACCTAACATAAAACTCTGAGTAGCATATTGCTTTCTGACCGTGAGCATAAATCCTGCGCTAACCAACGACAGGAGTAACCAAATCAATGAATCGAAAACTAACTCTGCTGTTATCAGCGGTCACTTTGGGCTTGTTTGTGTTCATCGCATTCAAACCGATGGACGGCAATGCCGCGCCGAATACCAACTGGTCGGCGTGGCGTGGTTCCGATGGATCAGGCGTTTCCGCCGAAACCAACCTGCCCACCGAATGGAGCGCCGACAAGAACATCAAATGGAAAACCGCATTGCCCGGTCGCGGCCACTCTTCGCCGATTGTTTGGGGGAACAAGATTTTTCTGACTTCGGATATCGAAGGTGAAATCGTCTCCGGCGCCAAAGCAGTTAAGCACATCATCGAAGGGCAGGAATATGAGCATCCGGATTCGATCGGCGCGGATCGCAAACATACTTTCAAGGTGCTTTGCGTTGACCGTGTGACAGGGAAAATTCAGTGGGAGCAGACCGCTTACACCGGAACTGTTTATGACGGCCGCCATCGCAAAGGTAGTTACGCTGCGCCGACGATGGTGACTGATGGCCAGTTTGTTTACGCTTGGTTCGGAGGTGAGGGCGACGGGCTGTATTGCTACGATTTCAACGGCAAGCTGATCTGGAAAACACCGATTGCCAAAATTGCCAGCGTAGGAATGGGGCCGAGCACGTCGCCTGTCATGGCTGACGGTGTCATCGCGCTGCAATGCGACGAAGACGAAGGCAAAAATTCGTTCATTGCTGGTGTGGATAAAAAGACCGGCAAGGAATTGTGGCGCACGCCGCGGCCTGTGCAGGCAGGCTGGTCAACTCCACTGGTGGTCAACACCGCCAAAGGAAGTGAAATCGTGACCAGCGGATTTGAATGGGTCATTTCCTATGAACCAAAAACCGGCAAAGAGTTATGGCGCATGAAAGGCCCGCAGAGTAACGCCTTGCCCACGCCGCTGGCCGGATTCGGGATGGTTTTTGTTTACTCTGGCGCTCCGTTGAAAAAGACGCTGGCGATTAAGCTTGGCGGTTCAGGGGATGTGACAACGACCAACCTGGCTTGGAGCTATGAAAAAGGTACTGCTTATATCCCTTCTTCGATCCTTTACGGCGACAACCTCTACTTGATGACGGATCGAGGCATTCTGACCTGTCTGGATGCAAAAACCGGAAAGATGATTTATGAAGGCGGACGAGTTCCAGTACCAGCTACGTTCACTGCATCGCCCGTTGCGGTGGATGGGAAAATCTTGCTGACCAGCGAAGACGGTGACACCTATGTCATCAAGGCCGGGCCGAAACACGAGGTGCTTGCTACGAACTCGGTCGGCGAACCTGTGTATGCTTCTCCGGCAATCTCTGACGGAATGATCTTTATTCGCGGTGAAAAAAGCCTCTTCTGCATTGGCAGAGCGAAAAAGTAACAAGGAGATCAAAGCGATGAAATTCAAATTAACATCTTCTTTGTTCGTTATTCTGCTTGTGTCTTGTGGCTTTTGTTTGGCGAGTGCCAAACCCGATTTTAGCGGCACCTGGAAACTGGAGAAAGATAAAAGCTTCAGCAACCCGCCGGGCTTGGAACAAACACTGGTCATTACGCAAAAGGGCGATCAAGTCACGCTCGATACAGACCTGAAAACGACGCGTGGCGGAGCGCAGAAAATGACTGAAGTTTATTCGCTTGATGGCAAGGAGATGGATTTTGCGCCCGCTCAACCGCCCAACGCCAAGGGCAAGCGCAAGGCTTCGTGGTTGCCGAACGGGCAGGGAATTGTGATCGAAGATGTAGTTACAGTGGATGGCAAGGTCATTAGTCAAACCACGCGCAAATGGACGTTATCCGCCGATGGCAAGACGATGACGGTGGATTACTTTATTGACGTTCAACAAGCCGCATACGAAGCCAAGCGCGTTTTTACCAGGACAGGGTAGAAATAGTTCCCGCCTTGATTGGTTACTGCGGCCAGCTTGCATTTGCGCAATGCTGGCCGCAGTCGCGTTGACTGGAGGTGTTTGAAGAGTCGAGCGTGCGAAAAAGCGCTAGGGTTTTTCAGGAGCGATGTAGTGATTAAAGATGACATCACGATAACTGTGATAAATCGCGTCGTCGTAATCCTTCACGAAAACCGTCATCTTTTGCAGCAGCGTGGTGGATAGATGCCCCGGCAGTCCCGCCGGATGCGTGTAGCGCATATTGAACACCGCGCGAATGAACAGGCTCTTGTCCGTCAGCGGAAGCTTTTTGATGTTGCGGGCAAACCCATCGAAAGATGAACCGTCGAACAGATACTGTTCAACATTCGACAGGTAATAGGCCGTCACGGTCAATCCGTTTTTGCGCAGGTACTCTCCAACCGCGGCCAATGCCTTCGTCCCGCCAAAATCGCCGACCAATGGAACGATCAGGTTTTTGCGATGCATTTCGCGGACGAAGTTGTAATCGTCCACGACGGCAAGGAAGTTACCCATCTTGCCATTCAAATCCGTCTGGACGATCAATTCACGGAACGTGGGGAAATAGCCGCCCCAGTTGCCGTCCAATCGGAATGCGATCTCCAGCCCTTCTGCGCGAAAGTTTTTGTAGATGTAATCCAGGCTCTCTTTATCCTGTTTGGAAAGCGGGAACTGAAATTCGCTCTCAATCACTTTTGTGATTTCGGCCAGCTTGGCGGCGTAGGCTTGATCGGTTGCTGAGATTTTACCGAAGAAGGTGAGTATCTCTTCAACCGGCGCGTCCGCCTTGGGGATGGCCAGCTTCGGCGTTTCTGGTTTCGTCTTCACTTCTTCTTTCGCGTCTTTCGTGTCTTTCGCAGTCTCTTTCGTTTCAACGGGCAGAGGCTTGCTCAACAGGCGCGACAGGAATTCCGTGCGCGTCGGCGACAGGTGGAAGATCGCCTTGTACATCAAATGCTGAATCATCGCCTGCCGCCGAATGTCCACGATGAACGCGATGCGCGGGCGAATTTTGGCGATGTAGGTAAAGTTCTGCTCCGGTCCCACGCCAATGTACGCGCCGCCGCTTGCGCCAATCTGCCGCAGCTTATCCACAATGTGCAGGTAGGATGTTTCGTTCGACGAGAAATTGTCCGAAAGGAAGTAGCCGCCCTCTTCCGACATCTCGCGGATCATTTTGGAAAAGTCAGCAGTGGAGATGCTTTCTGGCGGTTTGGGCTGAGCGGGCGCAGTTTGCTGAGCAAAAACTGCTGTTGATGCGGCTATGAAAAGTATCGCAGCAATCACCAAGTTGATTATGTTCGAGCCGAAGTTGGTGAGACTGCGAAATAACGCCGTAGCGATGCGTAGTTTTGACATAAAACTCGTTTTTCCTTTGCCTGATTGGAGTTCAACTATGTGACAGGCAATGTTTTTCTCAGAATCTGGTCAACTACTTTGGGAATTGGTTGACGCAAAGAGAGTGCTTCCTGCTGCAATCTCTGAAAAACATCTTCCTCAAGTTGCACCTCAAAAACTCGATGCTTGATCGTGATCTTATCTGCCGTTGGCTCCAGGTATTCTTCGTAATCCATCGTGCTGTGAGAATCCCAGAATTCCCCGGCTTCTTCTTCGGAAGCGAACGAGTTCGGCAACGGATCAATGGTTTTATTTTTGTTTTTCATAGTATTTCCTTTCCGTCTCATCCATATCGCCGTCTCCTCGCTTTCTCTCAAGCCGCCGCGAATTCGGTGTACTGCCGCATCTCCGGCGCGTGGAAGGCGAGCACGATGTCTTCTTTGGGCACGCCCGCTTCGAGCAGTTCAGTGGCGATTCCATCTTCGGTCGCATCGCTTTCGATCCAGATTTTGTCGCCTGTGATGCGAACGTAGACCATGATCCACTCGACGCGCTTTTGTTCGTGCCACCCCACTTTCATCAACAGGTAATGCCCGCGCTCTTCATCCATAATCAAAAACTTCTGGACGCCGGTTGCGGGGTAACTTGGCACTGGCCGCGCGTAGTGCTCAAAGAGTTGTCTGACGATCTGACGATACCTTGTCATTGTTTCCATAACACGATCTCCTCGGTTTGAAGGTTGACGATCAAGAGGCGCATTGGGAAACGGTCGAGAAACTTCTGCGCGATCCGCATCCTGAAAAGCTTTTCCCACACCGGCTGGCCGATTGCCAAATAGAGTTGACGCTCCGGCGCAACGCTCTCGATGCACATCTGGTACATCTGGTATTGGCCAGCCGCCGCCTGCAATTCGTGCAATGGCGACCGGCTGAGAAAACTCTTGATCTCGACGACGATCTTTTCCTCCGCACGTTCTGCCGCCAATGTCCGATCCGCCGCCAGATCAGCCTGCAATACAGCGTCTTCGTATTCAAGCTCAAACGGATCCGCCGTGATCGTCCAGCCGTCTTTGACCAGCGCGTTTTTGACTGCATCGTGAATTTTGTCTCGTCTCGGCATTCCTGACTTCCGTGCTTTCAAATGGTTCAGATGGGATCGGACGAATGTTCGAACCTTGTGGCCTACCAACCCATCCGATCCCGGTTGATTTTCGGATGCAGTCACCCGCATCACGGGCCAACTCCTGAATGCGAACTGGACTCCACTTGCACGCTCGACGAAATCGCTTCCGCCGACTCTGGCTGTGCGGAGTACTCGCAGCATCAAGACAAGACGGGCACAACACGACAACCGATATTGTGATTGATGTTGTCCGGCGCATTCCTGTTGCGGTTGGCGGAACGACAATTGGTATGATTGTTGCCCCACGAGCCGCCACGCAGCACCCGGAATGTCGCGTCCCCATCCCGCTCTCTCGCTGCTGTTTCGCGAACTCAATCGCTACTGACGAGAAGAGCGAAATCTCAAAAAAATCATGCGCTCCGCGCATAGGGTAAAGGGAATAAGAGTCAAGGGAAAGAGGGTAAAAAGGGGAAAAGGGTTACGAAGTCCTCGCAACACAAACAACACGACAGCCGATACCTGGACTTATGAAGGCGGGGAGATTGGAGCCACGGTATGCGGAGCGGTGACCGGCGATGCTGCCCCACGAACCGCCACGCATCACCCGATATTCGCCAGATGTCGGTCCTTGCGGGTCTTCCTCAGGACTCTGCTTGTAATAATTTTCGTCGTACCAATCCTGACACCATTCCCAAACGTTGCCATGCATATCGTATAAGCCCCAAGCATTCGGATTTTTTTCGCCGACCGGGTGCTGCTTGATGCCGGGGTTTTTCCAGTACCAAGCATACGCCTCGAGCCATGCATCATCATCACCGAAGTAATATCTGGTGGTTGAACCGGCGCGACAGGCATACTCCCATTCGGCTTCGATCGGCAGGCGGTATTTCTTGCCGGTCTGCTTCGACAGCTTTTCGCAAAACTCAGCAGCCATCGTCCACGAAACCTGCCCAACCGGCAGCTTATCGCCTTTGAATTCAGACGGATTGTCGCCCATCACTGCCTGCCACTGCGCTTGCGTGATTTGATACTTGCCGATGTGAAATGGCGAGAGCGTCACCCGATGAATCGGCTTCTCTTCGGCGCATTCATTCGATCCCATCTGAAACTGACCACCGGGAATGGCTATCATCTCAAGCTCAACGCCTTTGCCAATCCGTTCGATAAAGTTTTCGTGACGAACCGGCGGCGGTGGCGGTTGAACGATGCGGGGCGGAATTACCTGAATGCTGGGCTGTGACGATGTAAGTATAATAGTCCGCTCCAACCAAGCGCCACACTCGCCACAATATGGATCGAGGACATTGTTCGACGTTCCGCATTCGGGACAGAGCCGAATAGCTTTGTCGCTGTTCGGCTCTTCCTGAATCGGCGCGAACTCCTGCTGCCGGTCTTCTGACGGCAGCGAACGCAGTTTGTTGATCGGCTCGAACAAACGCATCTTGCCCAATGGTCTGGCCACGACGCGCGGTTGGCTGGTCAAATGGCGATAGAGGTTTTCAAAACCAGGATCCGATTCCAGCTTTTCCAAATCAAGCTGATGGCGCTGCGTATTTTGCAACGGCGTGGGGATGTGAGCGGAATCGGCGATGGAAAAAAGTACAGGAATAAACTTGGCGGTTTCGGTTTGGCGGTTGTACAGCTCGGCTGAGATGACGCCGCCTTCGTGCCGCACGCCCAAACCTTTGCCGGGTTCTTCTTCGCCATCGAAGCGGCGGCGGTACGTGGCTGTGCAAACGACCAGCACGAAATCGGCTTTGCGGATGCGGCTTTCCATCCAACGCACCCAATCCGCCGGAGCCAATTCGTATTGGTCAATGTGGCAGTCAATCCCCCATTCGCGCAGCGCGTCCGACAGCTTCAACACGCGGTCGAAGTGCGCGGGCGTGTCGTGGCTGTAGCTGATGAAGACTTTGGGTGGTTGCGGTTCAGTCGGCATAGCGTTTTTCAAGCAGCGGCGAATTCCGTGTATTGGCGCAACTCCGGCGCGTGGAAGGCGAGCACGATGTCTTCCTTGGGCACGCCTGCTTCAAGCAGTTCGGTGGCGATGCTGTCTTCGGTCAGGTCGTGCTCAATATAAAATTTACCGTTGATGATGCGAACATAAATGTTGAAGGTACGAACTCGTTTACGCTCCCACCAGCCTAAATGGAAAAGCAGATAATGGTCACGGGTTTCATCAGCAATCATATAGTCTTCAATTTCGGATTTCGGATTGCCGCCGGAAGGCGTAACGTGCGCAGCCAAAATACGTTTGATGATGTTGCGGTAATTTGTCAGCTTATCCATTGCACAACCTCAACCAGAGTATAAAACTTCGTCAGCAAGAGGGGCAAAGATTTTGCGGATTTTCGCCCCAGCGGGGCGAGATGTTTATAGTCAACGATGCCGCCCATTTCTCAAGCTCCGTTAGGAGCGAAATGTGCCAGATGTCGCTCCTAACGGAGCTTAAAAACTAAAGCAGACTACAAACTATAAACATTTCGCTCCTGACGGAGCTGACGCCATTACTTCTGAATTTCCACATACGCTTTTACAACCGGTAACGCTGCTTCTTCTTCGGATTCACTTCTTCGACATCCACATTGGGCAATCGCAAGGTGACATCGGCGCTCGCGTCCCACGTCAGGCATTCGCCGCGCAGCAGTTTGGGATAACCGGCAGCAGCGATCATCGCGGCATTATCAGTAGTGTAGATCGGAGAAGGGATGTAGGCAGGGACGTTCAATTCATCAGCGACTTGTTGGACCGCCGCGCGCAGTTCGCTGTTGCAGGCGACGCCGCCGGCCAGCAGGATGGTTTTGGGCTGATATTGTTGGGCGGCTTTGCGCAAGGAACGCACCAGCGCGCGGACGACGGCGTTTTGGAAGCTGGCGCAGAGGTCCAGGATTTGTTCACTGGGATGGTCAGGATCGGCAACCGGTTCGATGTTGTTTTCGCGGACGTGGCGCAGGACGGCGGATTTCAGTCCGCTGAAGGAAAAGTCCAGAGTCAAACCGCTGCCGTCTTTGGCTTTGATTTCGGCCAGCGGAAAGATGATCGCGCGTTTGTTGCCGCGCGCGGCCAGACGGTCAATGACGGGGCCGCCGGGGTAGCCCAACCCGATCAGCTTTGAAACTTTATCGAAAGCTTCACCGGCGGCATCGTCGCGTGTGCGGCCTACCAGTTTGTACTTTTCCGCTTCGGGAATCAGAAACAGGTTGGTGTGTCCGCCGCTGACAACCAGCGCCAGCGCGGGATATTCGGGAGGCGGGAATTCAAAGGCAACGGAATAGACGTGGCCTTCGATGTGGTTGATGCCGACAATGGGTTTGCCTGTAGCGAACGCAACACCCTTCGCGAAGTTGATGCCGACCAGCAAGGAGCCAACAAGTCCGGGGCCTTGCGTGACAGCGATACCGTCAATATTGGCGTAAGTCACGCCGGCTTTCTTCAACGCTTCGTCTATCACGCCTTCGATTTTTTCCAGATGCTCGCGCGAAGCCAGTTCCGGCACGACGCCGCCGTATTTTTGGTGCGTGGCAATCTGCGAGTAGATGACGTTGGAACGAATCGTCACACCGTCTTCAACCACGGCGGCGGCGGTTTCGTCACAGGAGCTTTCGATTCCGAGGATCAGCATTGGAAGATTATCGCGGCGGGTCGTCAATCCAGTTCATCAATTGGCGCGGCGGCAACAGGTCGGCAAAGTGTTTTTGGTTGCGCGTGATAAGGCAATGCAATCTCTGTCCAGGCCACTCGCTGCAAATGTGCGAGTAGCACAGACTGACCGTTAACATAATGAGTCAGTACGTTGGTGTCCCAGAGATACACGCTCTTCCCTCAGCGGGTCTATTGACGTTGCCGATCCAACTCGTCAAAAAACTCTCCCCAGTTTGGGTCGTCCTTGAACATACCAAATCCGGGCCAGCGTTCTTCGACACCGGCTTTGAGCTGTCCGTTCTGAGCGCCGTTCGTGGGCACTTCGATCTGTACAATCTCGAAGCTTGGCGCGGCAGCTATCAATTTGGCTTTGATTTGTTCCAGCGCTTCATTTCGCGTTGGCGCTTCGGCGGCGCAGCTTGGCACGAGTGGCACGATGGCGCGCCACTGCCCGCCCGGTTCTTCGTTAAGTACGACGGTGTATTGCATAACTCATCCCTCACAATCTGTGGTTTTCGATGCGAGAAGTCTACCACGCCGCAACCACGCGCCCCCCGAACTTATGCTGCCGTGCTTGCCGATGACTTGCTTTCGCCGGTGGCTGCGGCAGCCATCGGCTGGCGGCGGACGACGACGACGGTGGCATCGTCTTTGATTGGCTCCAGGCCGGGTTGCGCGCAGTCGAACACGCGGTGGCACAGCGTAGTGACTTCGCCGCTGCTGAAACGGTCGGCCATCGTTTCAATCTCTGCCGCACCTTTGTCGCGGTCGGCGGTCAATTTGGCGAACGCGCCATCTGTGTAAATCAGCAGCAGGTCGCGGGCGGGGAAGGGCACGACCGATTCGACAAACGCCGCATCGGATTGTTCGCCAACCGCGCCAGAGGTTGCCGGCAGATGCTTGTATCCGGTGATTTGCGTGCCCTGGGGTTTGTTCAAATGGATCATTGGCAAATGCCCTGCGTTGACGTAATGCAGCGCTTCGCCCTGCCATTGCGCCAGCACACAGGTGAACGGGCGATGCTTCTCGCATAACTGCGTGTTCAATTCATCCAGAATCTTCGTCAAATTTGGCTCGGCGGCGTGCTTGCTGATGATCTTTGATAGCGCCTGATGCAGTTCGGCAGCGGCATTCAATGCGGCAAAGCCTTTCCCATTGTTAATTGAAAGATCGCCGACAATCACCAGAGGGCCGCGCGCAGTATCGAAAATCTGATAGTAATCGCCGCCCGAATCTGTTCCCGCACCGTGTTTGGACGAACTCCAGATGGCAGGCAGGTCTACAAGCGTTGGCGGCAATAACAGTTGATGCGCCTGCGCCATCAGCTCAATGCTTTTTTGCTTTGCGCCCAGATCATATGCTTCCTGCAATCCGTCCTTTGCGAGGCTGACCATCAGGTCTTTCGGTTTGCGCGAGCCAACCGCAAAAACAATCGCCGTCGCGCCTAGCAGTGACAAGCGGAACCACGCTGGCGCGCCTCCCCAGTACGAAATCACGCCGTAACCCACCATCGCGTACAGCGACGCCTGCACCACCAGCATCATTCGATACCGGTTCGCAGCAACGGCCAGAATGGGGAAGTAACAGAGAAAGATGCCAGCGCCGATTTTCGGAAACATTCCCTGCTGCACGAAAGCAGCCAAACCCAGATGCACTATGGTTACGTCCACCAGAGTTGTTATGCTGACCAGCGATTCTGACGCTCCGCGTTTGGTCATCAGGCCGACGACAATCGCGACCAGAAACCAGACGACGGCCAGCGCCACATAAATCTTCCCGGCGTTCGACGGATAATTCCAAATCCATGACGCAGCCAGCAGCGAGGTGATGGCAAACCACAGGCGGACTTTTGTTGCCCAGCCTTCCGCTGAACTGATATGTGATGCCAATGCGGCATCCACTTGTTTGGGCAAACGATCTTGTAAGAGTTTGACAGACATAAATCGGGGTCCTTTGCTATTCGATTTTGCTTTGAATCATTGATGAAGTAACGGCTCGCCGCCCGTAAGCCATGCAAGCGACGCAAGCTAAGCCATAACATACTGTACGTCATTGGAAGGCGTCAAAACGCATCTCTGCTTTTAATCCGCCTTTTGACATCGCGAAACGCGGTGAATACACTCCGGCATCATTTCCGTGGGACAGATTCATATAAGCAAGGAGAACATCTGTTCTGATGCAAGCACTAATTTTAGCGGGCGGCGAAGGCACGCGTCTGCGCCCTTTGACCATCTATACCCCCAAACCTGTCGTTCCCATCGTTAATCGTCCATTCCTGTATTACCAGCTCGAATTACTGAAGCGTGCCGGAATCAAGGAGGCTACGCTGTCTCTGTCGTACCAGCCGAACAAGATCGAGGACATTTTCGGCGATGGAGATAAAGACCTGAAGATTTATTACGCCGTCGAAGCATCGCCGCTGGGAACGGCGGGCGCGTACAAGAACGCGCAGGAGCATCTGACCCAAACCACCGTCGTTTTTAATGGCGACATCTTGACCGACATTGATCTCGCCGCCGTGATCGCTCATCACCGCGAACACAAGGCCGCGGCAACTATCGTGCTGACCCCGGTCGAAAATCCGTCAGCATACGGTTTGGTTGAAGCTGAAGCCGATGGCCGCGTACGCCGCTTTCTGGAAAAGCCAAAGCCGGAAGAGATTACCTGCAACACAATCAACGCGGGGCTGTACGTGCTGGAACCGCATATCCTGAACTACATTCCGGCGGGAGATAAGTTCTCGTTCGAATACCAACTCTTCCCGGCGCTGCTGGCGAATAACGAACCGTTTTACGCCTACACCATGTCTGAGTACTGGCTGGACATCGGCACGCCGCAACGCTACCTACAAGCAAACGACGATCTGATCAATGGGCGTCTGAAATCGTTCGAAATCGAGCGCCATCCGATCACGACTTCGAATACGGCTTCGCTGTCACTGGATATCGAACCGGCAAAGGTGGATGCGCGCTCTGTCGTTGACCCAACTTGTTCGTTGAAACCCGGCGTTGAAATTATCAACTCCGTGCTGGGCGCAAACTGCGTCATCGAAGAGCGCGCGAAGATTGAAAACTGTGTCGTACTAGCGGGCGCGCGCATCGGCAAAGCCGCCGAAGTTCGCAATTCAATCATCGGCAAAAGCGCCATCATTGGGCGCAACTCGAAAGTGGACGGCGCGGCGCTTGGCGATAAATCTTCGCTGACCGATTACACGATTATTTAATTGTGGTGGTTGGTGATTAGTGGCTGGTGGCTGGAAATCCCCACCAACTACCAACCACCAACCACCGACCAGCAATATGGCAATTATCAAATTTGGCACCGACGGCTGGCGCGCGCGCATTGCAGAAGACTTCACCTTCGCCAATGTCGAAATCGTGACGCAAGCCTTGATTGATTATCTGAAAACGCAGAAGGCACAAGACATTGGCGGCAAATTGTCTGTGCTGGTGGGTTATGACCGGCGCTTCCTGTCTGAACTGTTCGCCCAACGCGCGGTGGAAATCTTCGCTGGCAATGGCATCGCGGTGGATTTGTTCGACATTGATGTGCCGACGCCGCTGGTTTCATTTGAAGTCAAACGGCGCGGGCTGGATGGCGGCGTGATGATCACCGCATCGCACAATCCGCCCGAATTCAATGGCTTCAAATTCAAAGCGCCCTTTGGCGGTTCGGCCACGCCCGCCATCACCAACCAGATCGAAAAGCTGGTCGGCGCGACCGTGCCGCAACGAATGCCGCTGGATGAAGCCAAACGCCAAGGCCTGGCCCACGTCATTACGCCGCCCGACGATTACCGCCGCCACATCGAAAACTTCGTCAATATCAAAGAGCTGCGCAAGGCCGATGTGACGGTCATCGCCGACCCGATGCACGGCACAGGCGGGCGCTGGATCGAAACAATGCTCAGCGGAGGCAAAATCAAAGTTGAAACCATTCGCGCCGACCGCGATCCGCTGTTCGGCGGCATCCTGCCCGAACCAATGCCGTGGAACCTGGAACTGACTTCAAAGGTAGTGCGCGAACGCGGCGCGCTGATGGCGCTGGTCACCGACGGCGATGCTGACCGAGTGGGCGCATTGGACGAACGCGGCGAATACATCAACACGCATCAAATCCTGATGATCATGTTGCTCCATCTGGTGCGCAACAAAGGGCTGAAAGGTTCGGTCGTGCGCACCTTTTCGCAATCGGTCATCGTCAAACGCATTGCCGAAAGCTACGGCTTCCGTTTGTTTGAAACACCCATCGGCTTCAAATACGTCGGCGAACTGATGCTGGACCCGGCCAACGACTTCCTGACCGGCGGCGAAGAGTCCGGCGGCATCGGCGTCCGCGGCCACATCCCAGAACGCGACGGCGTATTCAACTGTCTGTTGCTGCTGGAAGCGGTGCTGGCCGCAGGAAAGAAGCCATCTGAAATCATCCGCGACATCTGGAAGGAGTTCGGCGAATTCCATTTTGAACGCCGCGACTTGCACGTGGATATCGCTGCCGGGCAGCGTCTGGTCGCTCAAATGCGCGATAACACACCGTCAGAGTTTGCCGGTTTCAAAGTCGTCAATGTCGCCACGCTCGACGGCACCAAGCTGTTTTTCGAAGACGAAAGCTGGATTCTCTTCCGCCAGTCAGGCACCGAACCCGTGTTGCGCATTTACTGCGAAGCGACTTCAGTCGAGAAGATGACGAAGATGATGGATGAGGGCGAGCGGCTGGCAACCTTAATGAATATCTAACGACAAATTTCAATAAACGATTTTCTCATTGCTTCAGAGGCTAGATATTAATCTAAGTTTGACAATATCCTTTTGCCTATAGCAATGGCCTCTGGATCATTAAGGGGACGAGCGATTTTGTCTATGTACAATGGTTTGTCTTTAGATTTATGTCGAGTAACGCCAATAACAGCGTTAATTATGTCAGTTCCAATCCGTTGAGTAATAAGGGGTGTAATTTCGTCCTGATGTAGCGATAAATGTAATATCTGCAATAAAATCGGCCCTCCATAAAACGAGAGACTACCTCGTTTGTAGCTTGTCGAGAGCATCAGGAGGACCGAAAATGAAAGCTAGCATAGGCGTCAA
>JBBQVH010000015.1:0-78976 GCA_038211695.1 Blastocatellia bacterium
GGGGGAGATGTGTCAGTAGCCCGACCGTGAGGGAGGGCCGCCGGACGCCACGCCAGCCCTTGCTCACGCGCGGGCTACTGACACGTGGTTGCATCGTGCTCTCTCTCTTCACTGAGCCACTACCCGTTTTTGGGTAGTGGCTCATGTGGGGGAGATGTGTCAGTAGCCCGACCGTGAGGGAGGGCGCCGGACGCCAGGCCAGCCCTTGCTCACGCGCGGGCTACTGACACGTGGTTGCATCGTGCTCTCTCTCTTCACTGAGCCACTACCCGTTTTTTTAGAAGTGACGACGACCAAAACCGGCGAAAGTCTGGCGCGTTTTGACTGGCAAACCGGCGACGTCGCTTTGGCTGATCGTGGCTTTGCCAGCGCCGCCGGGATCGCCGCAGCCAAAGCGCGAGGTGCCGAAACAAGCGACCTGGTTTTTCTGCGGCTGGGTCATCGTCTTGACCACGATTTCGCCTGAAAAAGTCAGCGGGCCAGTGATCGGCAAACTGTACCGCTTGCGTTGGCAAATCGAGATTGTCATCAAACGATTCAAAAGCCTGCTCAGACTGGATTGCCTGCGGGCGAAAAAAGACGGCTTGCTGGCGATGGTTTACCTCAAGGGCAAATTGCTCTACGCCTGCTTGATCGAACGCAGGGCAGAGGCAATCTGCCCTGACCGAACCATCACCTGGCGAAGCTGGCAATTAGCCGAAGAACAAATTCGGCCCCTGATCACAGGCGTTCAACACTGGGCACGCTGCCTGACACGACGCGCGATTGTCGTGCTGACAAAGCGCCCCGAAAGCGAAAGCGACAATCCATCTCGCTTAGAGGCGCGCGCTTTTTCAAAGAACGACCGGATCAGATCAATGAATTCAATGCTTTACCTGCTTAACTTGGCGCACATGGGGCTTCACCCATAGCTAAATTCAAATGCCGCTACGCGGCAGGGGGAGGGCTGAGTAGTTACATTTTCTTTTGCTTTGATCTCGTTGATTCGTTTCGTTCATCTTCTGTTCATCTGAAATTCTGTACCTTGATCTTCTCTTGTCGGGTCAATCATCAAAAAATCAAGCAGATCGGGCTGATCGGGTAACACTTAAAATGACTGTTAGAAGACGAGTCTCATTCTTGCTGGTCGCGCTGGTTATTAGCATCAGCGCGCCGGCACGCTTTGGCGGCGCGGCGCGTCAGGAGCCAATTCAATCGTCTCCCGCTCAGACCAGGGTGCGGTTTGCGGCATTCGGCGATATGGGGACGGGCGAAAGCGGCCAGTTCTCGCTTGCTGCCGGAATGGTCGTCTATCACGACAAACATCCTTTTGATACGGTATTGATGCTGGGCGATAACATCTACCCTGACGGCAATCCGGCTTTATTCAAAGATAAGTTTGAACGTCCCTACGCTGAATTGCTCAAGCGTGGCGTGCGCTTTTATGCCGTGCTCGGCAACCACGACGTGCGCAAGGGGCTGCAAGCCGAGATGAATTACCCGAACTTCAATATGAACGGAAAAGCTTATTACTCGTTGGCCAAGGGGGACGGGCTGATCGAGTTTTTTGCGCTTGATTCAACCAACTTCGACCGGCAGCAGGCGCGCTGGCTGGAGGGAGCGCTGAGCGCATCGAAAGCGCAATGGAAGATCGCCTATTTCCATCACCCGCTTTATTCATCGGGCATCACGCACGGATCTGACACTAAGCTGCGCGCGCAGTTGGAGCCGCTGTTTGTGAAATACGGCGTGACGGCGGTCTTGTCCGGGCACGATCATGTTTACGAACGAACCAAGCCACAGCGCGGCGTGCAATATTTCGTTTCAGGCGCAGGCGGCCAATTGCGCAAAGGCGATTTGGACCGGCGCACTTCTTTCTTCGGCACTGGCAACGACACGGTTAACAGCTATATGTACTTTGAAGCCGCGCCCGACAAGATTTCTTTCTCGGCGATAGATGCGGCTGGCAACGTGCTGGACAGTGGCACATTGGCCAAAAGCCGCGCGGCTGGGCAATAACGAATAACCACATTCCCGGCTTGGGAAAACAATCGGGCCGGGCGATCAAATACTCGGTTGCGCGAACGTCAATCAAGACTGATCCGCAATGTAACCGGATGCGGATTCAAACAGTCTCAACAATAACCAAAGGATAAAAACAAATGAAAGCTCAGAACAAATCGCTTTTTGTGACGATGGTGTTTGCCATCGTTGCTTCCCTGACTCTGGTCGCTTCAGCGCAGGACACCGAGAAGAAGGTCAAAATGAAAGACCTGCCTGCGGCCGTCCAGGCAACGGTGAAAGAGCAGAGTCAGGGCGCGACCATTCGCGGTTTGGCCAAAGAGGTCGAGAAGGGCAAGACTTTTTATGAAGTTGAATTGAAGGTCAACGGCCACAACAAGGACGTGTCAATGGATGCCGACGGCAAAGTGGTTTCGGTCGAAGAAGAGGTCGCGCTTGATTCTCTGCCTGCCGCCGTCAAAGCCGAGATTGTCAAACAGGCGGGCAAGGGTACAATCCGGCTCGTCGAATCCGTCACGAAAGACGGCACGCTTGCCTACTACGAGGCGCACGTCAAATCCGGCGTTAAATCAAAAGAAATCAAAGTCGGCCCGGACGGAAAGTTGATGAAGTAAAATCTCCACAGGCCCATAGGAGTGACAACGATTCAATGACTGAACCGTTCAATCCCGAATTGCATTCATCATCACTGCGAGAATTCCGAAGACGAGTGATCTTCGGAATTCTCCTTTTCGGGCTTTGGGCCAATGTTGCGTGGTGCCAGACACCGCCTGCCCAAACACCGTCACCAATACAAACGCCCACACCTTCGCCAGCGCCTGCGCAGCCCAATCTTCAAAGCAGCGCGCAGACGCCCGCCTTGGCTTTGCCCGTTTTGACTTTAGATGACGCATTGCGGCTGGCGCAGACGACAGCGTCTGCTTACGAACAGGCGAAGTTCACCGAGCGCAGCGCCGAAGAAGACGTGCGGCAGGCGCGCGCCGCCTTTCTGCCGCGCATTACCGGCCAGCCGACGTTGATCTATAACTCTCCATCATCGGCGGCGGTTGCGCCGGGAACACCGCGCGCGCCCAGTTTCATTGGCGCAAACGCGATCACTGAATATCAGGGACTGGCGGGCGCGGCAGGTGAAGTTGATCTGAGCGGCAAGTTGCAGCACACGCTGCGCCGGAACCGCGCGTTGCTTGCAGCCGCGCATGCCGGAGCCGAAATCGAGCGACGAAACCTGCTGCTGGCGACCGTTGAAAATTATTACGGGCTGGCGGTGGCTGCGGCCCGGCGCGTGGCTGCCGAGGCGAATCTGAAAACAGCAGCGGGCTTTGAGCAGACCACGGACTTGCTGGAAAAAGCGGGCGAGGTCGCACAAGTGGATTTGATTCGCGCGCGTTTATCAACAACCGCGCGGTGTGATGAATTGGAACAGGCGCGCGCTGCCGAAGCCGCCGCAGTCGAAGCCTTGCGCGTGCTGGTCGGATACGATCCGGCGCAATCGCTAACTGTCCCCGACCTTTCCACCGAACAGCCGGATGTTAGGGAAGTTGATCGCTACACTTTGCAGATGACTTTACAGCGGCCCGAGTTGATTCAGTTCGACGCGCAGCGTACCGCGTTGATGGAAGAGGCAGAGCAGGCGCGCGCTGAGCGACGGCCACAAATTACGTATGACATCCTAGGCGGCTTTGCCAGCGATTCGCTGCGCGCGCAGCCGTTGCGCGAACACGCGGGCGTGCAGGCAACGGTGGGCATCACGATTCCGATTTTTGATTGGGGCGCCAGCCGCAGCCGCCAGCGGCAGGCGCAGTTCCGGCTGCAATCGCTGGATTCGTCGCGACGGCTGGCACAGCGAACTTACAATCAGCAGTTCGCATTGGCGCGGCAGCAATCGCTTTCGGCGGCAGAGCGCATCAGGCTGGCGCGGGGTGGGATCACAGATGCGCAGCGCAACCTGGAAATCTCCATCGAACGTTACCGCGCCGGCGAAGCACAAATCATCGAAGTGACCGATGCGCAGAACACGCTGACCGCACAGCGAGCGTCGCTTTATCAGGCGGTCTTTGACTATCAGGTGGCGCTGGCGCGCCTGAAACAGGCTTCAGGACAATGAGCGAATCCTCTATGTTTAATCGCGAAGTGAAACGTGCTGAAAAATGGGGCGGCGCACGCAGTTGGTTGGTCGCTGCGCTGGTGCTGGCACTGCTGGGCTTTGGCATTTACAAACTGCGACCGAAGCCGGAGAAGGAAGCCGAAGCCGAGGCTCCCGTCGTCAGTGTCCAGGTGGCCAAGGTCGAACGCGAAACCATCACCGCTGAGACCAAAGCGCTCGGCACCGTCTTCCCACGCGAACAGGCGATGATCAGCGCCAAGATCAGTTCGCAGATCAAAACCATGCCGCTGCTGAAAAACCGCACGGTGCGCGCCGGTGACGTGATTGCCACGCTGGAATCGCGCGACCTGCAGGCGCAGCGCGCCGAAGCCGAAAAGTCGCTGGAAGAAGCGCGACTGAATGCCAGAGCACTAAGCACAGGCACCATTCCGCAAGCCAAAGCGCAGGAAGAGAAGACGCTGACAGACGCGCGCGCCAACGTTGCCGTGGCCCGCGCGCAGTATCAACGCCGTGTGGATTTGCGCGCGAAAGGCGGACTGGCCGAAAAAGATGTTGAAGCCGCGCGGTTGGCGTTGACTCTGGCGGAAGATGAATTGCGGCTGGCTGAAAGCAATGCCAATCTACGTGCTTCGACCATCAACCGGAATGATCTGGCGCTGGCGCAATCGCGCATCGAACAGGCGCAGCAGCGCTTGGCAACGCTGGACGCGCAGTTGAGCTACGCCGTCATTCGCGCGCCGTTCAACGGCGTCGTGACCGATCAGTTCGCGTATCAGGGCGAATTCGCCACGCCCGGCGGCAAGCTGGTCAACATTGCGGACATCAGCGAAGTGATCGTCAAAGCGGCCTTTGCCGACACCGTCGCCGCACAACTGAAAGTTGGCAACAGCGTCACTGTGCAACCAACTGACTTGCCGGGTGAGGAATTGAAGGGGAAAGTTTCTCTGATCAGCCGCGCCAGCGATCTGGCCAATCGCACTGTCGAAGTCTGGATCAATCTGCCGAACCGCGATGGACGGCTGCGTGCCAACAGCGCCGCGCAGGTTGTGGTTGGAACCAAAACAGCGAAAGAAGCGCTTGTCGTTCCCACAGCCGCTGTCACGCTGGAAGCCAGCAACGGCAACGAAGGAACGGTGATGGTCGTGGATGCCAAATCCATTGCGCACGAAAAGAAAGTGAAGGTCGGCATCCGCACGCCTGAAAAGATCGAAATCATCAGCGGCTTGAATGAAGGCGACACCATCGTCATCGAAGGCAACTACGCCTTGCCCGATGGCGCGAAAGTACAAGTTGGCGAAGAAGGCAAAGACGAGAAAGGCGGATCGGAGAAAGAGAAAGATTCCAAAGAAAAGAAGGGTAAAGAAAAAGACGAGGGCGAGAAGAGCGGGGAAGAACAGAAAGACAAGAAGCCCGATGCCAAATCAGGAGAGAAACATTGAACCTTGCCCGGCTTGTCTCCAATCAATCCCGCGCCATCCTGGTGCTGATCGCGCTGCTGTGCGCGGCGGGTTTGTACGCCGCGTGGCAACTGCCGAGCGCGCTTTTTCCGCAAACGGATTTCCCGCGCATCGTCATCATCGTTGACAACGGCGTGGTGGCTGCGCCGCAGATGCTGGTCGCAGTCACGCGCCCGATTGAAGAGGCGATGAACGGCATTCCCGGCATTTCGCGTATCCGCTCCAAGACGCAGCGCGGAGCGGTTGAAATCAGTCTGTTCTTCGATTGGCGCACAGACATCGTGCAGACCTTGCAGATTGTGCAAGCGCGCTTGTCGCAGCTTTCGACCTCGCTGCCGTCCACTGCCGCCATCCGCCGCGTTGATCGGTTGACCTTCGCGGTCTTTCCCGTCGTCGGGTATAGCCTGACGTCGGAGACGCGCGATCCGGCCAGCTTGCGCGATCTGGCGGTCTACACGATCAAGCCGCGATTGGCGCGACTGGACGGCGTGGCGCAAGTCAACATCGCAGGAGGCAAGACGCGCGAATTTCACGTCACCGTTGATCCGCAGCGGCTGAACGCGCACGGCGTTTCGTTGCAGCAGGTGGCCGACGCCGTGCGCAACTCGAACATCATCGCCTCGCCCGGCCTGATTGAAGAGAACCACAAGCTGGAACTGACGCTGGTCAGCGGCCAAGCCAAAACGCCTGAAGAACTGAACGGCATTGTTGTGGCCACGATCAACGGCGCGCCGGTTTCAGTTGCCGACGTGGCGACAGTCGGCGGCGGCGTCGAACCGCAATACATCATGGTCACCGCCGATGGACATCCGTCCGTGCTGCTCAACGTTATGCGCCAGCCCTACGCCAACAGCATCACCGTGGTGGATGAAGTGCGAGCCGAGCTGGAAAGCCTGCGCGCGCAGTTGCCAAAAGACATCAAGATCGCGCCGTTTTACGATCAATCCCTGCTGGTGCGCGCGGCGATGAAGTCAGTGCGCGATGCGATCCTGATCGGCCTCTTGCTTTCGGTGGTCATTCTCTTCGCTTTCCTGCGCAACTGGGGCACGACCTTCGTGGCGATTCTGGTGATTCCGGTGACGGTGCTGACGACGTTTCTGGCGATGTGGCTGGTCGGACTGTCGTTCGATCTGATGACGCTGGGCGGCGTGGCGGCGGCGATTGGCCTGGTGATTGATGACGCCATCGTCGTCGTCGAAAACATCTACATGCATCTGTCGCGCGGCCAAACGCGACACGCCGCGATTGAAAGCGCCATCAGCGAAATCACCGTCCCCATCATCGGCTCGACCATCACGCCGGTGGTCGTCTTTCTGCCGCTGACCTTGCTGACCGGAGTGACAGGCTCTTTCTTTCGTTCGCTGGCGTTGACGATGGCCGTGGCGCTGCTGACGTCGCTGGTGCTGGCGTTGACGTTTACGCCCGTGCTGGCCAAACGCTTCGTGCGATTCAAACGCCGCCGCCATCAGGAACCGCTGCCGGAAGCCTCGACGATGCGCGAACGCGAATTGCTGGCCGACGAGCGCGAAGAGCAAGAAGAGGCCGGCCCCTTCTTGCGCGGCATTATTCGCCGCTACGAATGGGTGCTGGATCACGCGCTGAACAATCGCGCGCTGGTCGTGTTTGTGATGATTGGTGTACTGGGCCTGTCGTTGCTGATCTATCGCAGCCTGGGGTCTGAGTTCTTGCCCGCGTTTGATGAAGGCGCGTTCGTGCTGGATTACACCGCGCCGCCGGGATCGTCGCTGGCCGAAACCGACAAGATGTTGCAGCAGATCGAAGAGAAGTTGCGAAAGACTGATGAAATCGAAAGCTATTCGCGCCGCACTGGCCTTGAGTTGGGCTTTCTCATCACTGAACCGAACACCGGCGACTTTCTGGTCAAGCTCAAACCCAACCGCAAACGCGCGACCGAAGAGGTGACCAGCGACCTGCGCAAAGAGATTGAAACAGAGTTGCCCGCCTTGCGTGTTGAATTCATCGGCATCCTGACCGACTTGATCAACGATCTGGCCGGTTCGCCCGCGCCGGTCGAAATCAAGCTCTTCAGCGAAGACGCCGCCGCGCTGCACGCCAAAGCCACTGAAGTAAAAGATGCCATCGAGAAAGTTCATGGCGTGGTGGACACCTTCAACGGCGTGACGATCAGCGGCCCGGCCATCACCTTCAAGGTTGATCCGCAGCGCGCCGCCCGCTTCGGCGTCACGGCCAGCGATATTGCCAACACGGTGACCACGGCGATGACCGGCGATCCGGCTTCATCAATTTTGCAGCAGGGGCATCTGATCGTTGTGCGCGTTGTGTTGCCGCCCGCGTCGCGCGAATCGCTGGATACTCTGCGCGGCCTCTACATTCGCTCAAGCACGGGCGCGAACTTCCGCCTGGATCAAGTGGCCGACGTTCGGTACGAAGCGGGACAGGCGGAGATCGTGCGCGAAAGCTTGCGCCAATCGGTCGCCGTCACCGCGCGATTGGAAGGCGTTGATCTGGGCACGGCCATCAGCCAGATCAAGGCCAAGCTGGAGCGCGAGGTGAAGCTGCCGCCAGGAATGACCATCGAATACGGCGGCCTTTACCGCGAACAACAAGCCAGCTTCCGCGAACTGCTGCTGGCGCTGGTGCTGGCCATTACGCTGGTCTTCATCGTCCTGTTGATTGAGTTCCGTTCGCTGACGCATCCGATAGCGATTATCACGGGCGCAGTGCTGGCGCTGTTCGGCGTGCTGCTGGCGCTGCTGGTGACGCACAAGACGCTCAATGTGGTTTCGCTGATGGGGATGATTATGGTCATCGGCATCGTCGCTAAGAACGGCATCCTGATGCTTGATGCTGTGGAAGACCATCTGAAAGCGGGCGACACTTTGCGCGAAGCTTTGCTGCGTTCGGGGCGTCGGCGGTTTCGCCCCGTGCTGATGACTTCGTTGGCAGCGATTTTAGGAATGCTGCCGCTGGCGCTGGCATTGGGTTCGGGCGCGGATTTGCTGCAACCGCTGGCCATCGCCGTCATTGGCGGGCTGGCCGTTGCGTTGCTGCTGTCGCTGATCGTGACGCCGACGGTTTACGCAATGCTTCACCGCGAGCAAGCGCCGCAAGAGTGAGGATCGCATAAGCAGAACTTTAATTTGCACAGGCTCCGGGTAAATCGCGAGAGGAGCTTCAATGATGCGCACAATACTTTGTCTTGCTTTGATGCTGGCCTTCGCCCTTGTGGCGACAGGGCAGACTCCATCCAGTCTCGTTGAAGTCTCAGGAACTGTTGTTGATGTGAACGGCGAGGTCGTTGCCGGAGCCAGAGTGATCCTGCGCCGCAACGATGGATCGAGGGAGCAAACGACGACATCCAATGCAGCGGGCGCGTTCCGCTTTGCGCGTGTGGCGGCGGGCAGTTGCGAGATTGAAGTACGAAAAGAGGCTTTCAAACCGGTCATTATTCAACTGAGCACCAACGCCCGTCCGCCCGCTCCGTTGCGTGTAGTGCTGGCGATTGCCGATTTGCGCGAAGAGATCACGGTGAGCGATCAGTCCGGCCGGGTAAATACCAACCCGGCGGAAAATCTGGATGTCATCAAGCTGGATCGTGACGCGCTGAATAACCTGCCAGTGTTGGGCAATGATGTGGTTGGCGCGGTGGCACATCTGGTTGACGCCAGCTCTGCTGGATCGGGCGGCGTATCGGTCATTGTTGACGGACTGGAAACAACCAGGAAAGTTCCGGCTTCGATGATTCAGGAAGTGCGAATTAATCAGAATCCTTACGCGGCTGAATTTGCGCGACCCGGACGCGCGCGCATCGAAGTGATTACCAAAGCCGGTTCGACGGAATATCACGGCGAGTTCGACTTCATTTTTCGCGATCACCATCTGGACGCGCGCAATGCTTTTGCATTCGAACGTCCGCCCGAACAGCGCCGCATCTACGAAGGGAGTTTGACCGGCCCCATCGGCCACGGCAAAAAATCATCGTTCTTTTTCAGCGCCAATCGGGAAGAAGAGGATTTACAGGCGGTAGTTTTTGCCGACACTCCGACCGGAACCGTCTCAGCAAATGTGGCTACACCGCAGCGGCAATCCGAATTTTCTCTCCGCATCAACCACGAGATCGGCAAGAAGACCACGTTCTCGATTCGGTATGATTTCACCCGCGATTCGAGCAGGAACAACAACGTCGGCGGATTCAACCTGCCGGAAGTGGCCGCCAATTCGACAGGCCGCGAGCAACAGCTTTTCTTCACCCATCGCCGCATCATCTCGCCCAAGCTGATCAACGAACTAACGGTGCGTGTTGGCCGCGATGACAACATCACGCGCAGCGTCCGGCAGGGCATTCCCAAGATCATCGTGCAAGACGCTTTCACCGGTGGCGGTGGCCAGGCGGATCGCCGCTCGACAGAAAATCACGTGCAGTTGAACGAGATTGTCTCCTGGACGCGGGGCAAACATTTTGTCCGCGCTGGCGTGAACATCCCTGACATCAGCCGCCGCGGATTGAGCGATCAGACAAACTTCGGCGGGACTTTCAGCTTCGCCACGCTGGACGATTATGTTCACAATCGTCCCTTCCTTTATTCCATCAACCAGGGCGAAGGCTATCTGGTCTTTTGGCAAAAGGAGGTCGGCTTTTTTGCGCAGGATACGATTCTGGTGCGACCGAACTTTTCTATCGCGCCGGGCTTGCGATACGACAAACAGAATTATCTGGGCGACAACAATAACTTCTCGCCGCGCCTGTCATTCGCTTATGCGCCAGGTAAAAGCGACAAGAAACGCAAAACGGTGCTGCGCGGCGGCGCGGGGATTTTTTATGAACGGACCAACGCGGGGCCGATCGGGGATCGCTTGCGCTTTAACGGGGCGAGGTTACGCCAGGTGAATCTTTCCAATCCCGGTTACCCCGATCCGTTCTCGCTGGGCGGCACACTCGCCACTCAGCCCGTCAGCATTGTTCGTTTTGCGCCCGACCTGCGTTCGCCCTACACGTTCCAATTCAACATGGGTGTCGAGCGACAGATCAATAAATCGCTGACGGCCACGGCAAATTACATCAACACGCGCGGCATCAAGTTTTTTCGTTCGCGCGACATCAATGCGCCGTTGCCCGGCTTGCTGCTGCGGCCTAATCCAACCATCGGTGTTTTACGGGAAATCGAATCGGCAGGTCACGCACAGACACATGCATTGGAACTGCTGCTGCGCGGCAAGCTCACCCGCTATTTCAACGGGACGATCCAATACAACCTGGGACGCGCCTACAACAACACCAGCGGGACCAACATACGGCCCGCCAATAACTATGATTTGACGAGCGAGTGGTCGCGGGCTGATTTCGATGAACGTCATCGCTTCAACGTGCTGGGGACATTCAAAGCGGGGGACTGGTTCAATCTGGGGATGACGGTTGCGCTCAGCTCAGGCCGTCCCTACAGCCTGACGACCGGGCACGATGACAATCGCGATACCGTTGCCAACGACCGGCCCGCTGGCGTGCGCCGCAACAGTTTGCAGGGGCCGTGCGCGGCGACGGTTGATCTGCGCTGGTCGAAAGAGTTCTCTCTCAAGCGAGCGGAGAAAGGGAAGAAACAAGACGATGGGCCGATGGTCAAAATTGGCATCAGCGCTTTCAACGTGCTGAATCGTGTGAATTATGCAGGCTACGTGGGCAATCAGAGTTCGCCCTTCTTCGGGTTGCCTGTTGCGGCGCGACCGGCGCGTCGCGTGCAGCTCAATTTCAATTTCAGCTTTTAGCTGGCCGAGCGTATGCGCCATGGCTATGCGCTCAATCAACCATGTGCGCCAGCGTTATTGCGGCGCACCAACAAGGAGAAAATATGACGAACAGAATTAGTCTCAAACTCTCGCTGCTTTGTGCGGCGAGTGTGTTATTGCTCGGCACGGCGGCGGCACAGGAACACAAACCAAAAATAAAGGTGCCGCCTGCGGTGCAAAAGACCGTGGATGAACAAAGTAAAGGAGCGAAAATCCGCGGGCTGTCAAAAGAGGTCGAGAAGGGGAAGACGCAATACGAGCTGGAATTGACAGTCAACGGACACGCCAGGGACATGATCATTGATCCCAATGGGACGATCCTGGAAGTCGAAGAAGATGTCACCTTGGATTCGCTCTCGCCAGCGATTAAGGCGGAGGTTGAGAAGAATTTCGGCCAGGCAAAGCTGCTCAGGTTGGAGTCAGTCACGAAAGGCGGCACGCTCACGGGTTACGAAGCCAGTGTCTCCAAAGCCGGGAAAAAGTCAGGCATCGAAATGGGGGCTGACGGGAAACTCCTTCCGAAGGAGAAAAAATCTAAATGATACATGCGGTCACCAAGACCCAGGCAATGTGCGCGATAAGTTGAAATTCGGAAACTCAATTGAAGGAGCAAATTATGCTAATCACAAAAAGCGTTTTACTCGGTGTCTTTTCTGCCGCGCTGCTGTTGCAGGGCGCGACTGGTTACAAGGTGGTGGGCCGCTACCCGGTTCCTGGCGTTGGCGGCTGGGATTATGTGACCTTGGACGACGCGGCGCGGCGAATCTATATTTCGCACTCGACGCAGGTCGAAGTGCTTGATGCCGACACCGGAAAGGTTGTGGGCACAATCCCGGACACGCCGGGCGTCCACGGGATCGCCATTGCCTCGGCTTTCAAACACGGCTTCACCAGCAATGGCCGGGAGAACAAGGTCTCGATGTTCGACCCCGCAACGCTGAAGCTCATCAAAAAAATTGACGTAGGCAAAGGGCCAGACGGTATTTATTACGATCCGGGATCAAAGCGGGTCTTCACCAACAACCACGGCACACACGACATCACTGCCATTGATGCCGCGACCGGCGATGTCGTGGGGACGGTGCAAGCGAAAGGCGATGGCGAACAAGCGATCATCGGCGCTGACGGCATGATTTATGTCAACAGCGAAGACACGGCTGAAGTCGTCGTCTTTGATCCGAAGTCGCTGGAAGTCAAAAAGCGCTTTCCCATCGGCCTGGCGAAGACTCCGACCGGCCTCGCTTACGATGCGAAGACGAACCGGTTGTTCATCGGCTGCCGCGAGGAGCCGAAGATGGTTGTGATGGATGCGGTCACCGGAAAAATCATCACCAGTTTTCCGATTGGGAAGGGTGTGGACTATGCCGGTTTTGATCCGGACAGTCATTTGATCTTCTTTTCGTGCGGGGATGGAACCTTGAGCATCTTCCGGGAGAAGTCCGCCGACAGCTACGAAGACGCGGGGGCGCTTAAGACCCAGCCGAGTGCGAAGACGATGGCCTTCGATCCAAAGACCAAGAAGATTTTTCTTCCCGCAGCCGAGTATCAAGAAACCCCGGCGACCGAACCGGGTAAGCGTCCCACGCGTACGATGAAGCCGGGATCATTTACGGTACTGGTTGTCGGTAAATCATAAGAGATACACCGCGCTTGTGATGCGCCGCATCCCAGTTAGTCAGGTGCTGGCGCGGCAGGGCGAGAAACTTGGTTGATACGATACCCACAGATGTTTGTTTGGCTGGGCACTCAATCAACCGCGTGCGCCGGATGACAGCCGGTTGTCCATCGCACGTTACCAACAACAGATCATTTGGAGGCTCAACATGAAGAAAATTAGTCTGCTTCTGCTTTCCGTTGGCCTTTTGCTGCTCCTACCCAGCGCCTTCAGCAAGGTGCTGCCATTTGCAGCGGGCTATCACGTGGTAAAAAAAATCCCGGTTGGCGGCGAAGGCGGCTGGGATTATCTGATGATGGACAGCGCCGCGCGGCGGCTTTACGTTTCGCACGCGACAAAGGTAGTCGTGATTGACGTGGACAAAAATGAAGTCGTCGGTGAAATTGCGAATCTGAAAGGCGTGCATGGAATCGCGATTGCGCCGGAGTTGAATCGCGGCTTCACCAGCAACGGCGGTGATGCGACAACGACCATCTTCGACCTGAAAACGCTCAAGACCATCGGCTCGGCCAAAACCGGCGGCAATCCGGACGCGATTATTTTCGATCCGGCAACCAAGCGCATCTTTACGTTTAACCGCACGCGCGCTGCTGCCGACGCCAGTTCGACCGTGATTGATGCCGCAACCGGCGAAGTGGCCGGAACGATCATGCTGGGCGGGCGGCCTGAATTTGCGGTTGCCGATGGCAAAGGGCAAATCTTCGTCAACCTGGACGACAAGAGTGAAATTGCCGTCATTGATTCCAACAAGCTCACCATCACGAATCGCTGGCCGCTGGCGCCGGGCAAAGGGCCAAGTGGGTTGGCGATGGATGTGAAAAACCGTCGGTTGTTCAGCGTTTGCGGCGACAGCCAGAAGATGATCGTGATGAATGCCGACAACGGAAAGATCGTCGCGGAGTTACCCATCGGCAAAGGCACGGACGCGACAGCTTTTGATCCGGGTACGGGCCTGGCGTTCAGCTCCAACGGCGAAGGCACGCTGACGGTGATTCATGAAGACTCGCCGGACAAATTCAGCGTTGTCGAAAATGCCAAAACGCTGCCGCGCGCCCGCACAATGGCATTGGACGTGAAGACGCACAGAATCTATTTGTCCACGGCTGAGTATGGCCCCGCGCCTGCGGCCACTGCCGAACAACCCAATCCACGCCCAGCGATGGTGCCCAGCTCATTCCAGATTCTGGTGCTGGACAAATAAACCGCGCAGCGCATAAAGCAAAAAAGGCGATGTGACCTCTGCAAATGTTGGTCAAACTGTTAGTTTGACTGGCGTGGCAAGTGAAACTTCCATAGAACAGAAGGCGCTCCCCACAACATGTCAAACTAACAGTTTGACATGTTGTGGGGAGCGGTTCCGTTTTATTGCGCTGTCCCGTTCTGCGAAGCGGCCCAATAGAATGCATTGAACAGCAGCGGGAACGTCGCCTGTGTTTGCGCGCGATGTTGTGGGCGCAAGCCAAACAGAATGATGCGGCCCGGATTCATTTCAACCGCGACGACCGCCGCGCGGCCGGCCATCAGGTCTTCTCCGCGCAGCCAGCCAGACGCCAGCACGTTTGTGTTCGGGTACCGCACGACAACCGAAGCGCGCTGCGATGCGAAGCCTTCGGTCAAGGCAAAGAATGGGCTGTTGTTATAAAAACCATACGTGTCAGCAGGCATGCCGAATCCGATTGGGTGTGTCGGGTCAACTTGAAGATTGATGATGGTGCCGGGCGCGAAGTGCTGATCGCGCGTCAGCCCTTTTTTCAGATTGCGCACCGGGATCGGGAATTTCTCTATCGCCAAATCGCAGCTTGCACCGAGTGTAATCAAGGTTCCGCCTTCGCGGACGAAAGCGCGCAAGGCTTCCAAGCCTTCGTCTCCGATGCCGCCGCGATATTCCTGCCGGACGGATTTGGCGCTGTTGCCTTCCAGAATGTCGCGCGGCGATTGGTCGGCCAGCAGAATTACATCGAACTTCTCGCGAAGTTTGGCTGCTTTGATCTCAGCGTTGTGGATTGTGGTGTATGGGAATTCGTATTGTTCCAGCACCCAGCGCGTCCAGCCTTCGTCCATGTTTGAAGTCCACGGTTGGTAAAAGCCGATGCGCGGTGCGCGCTGAACGCTGAGGTATGCTTTGGGTTTTGTCTTGCTCAGCAGGTTGGCTTCTGCCGCAGCCATCACAGACGACATCACGCCATCGCGTTGCATTGCCGCCAGCGTGACGGCTGTTCCGCTCTTCAGCCAGCGATTGATCGTCAGGGCATCATCTGCGCCTTTGTAATCCAGGATGGCTTTCTTGTCGGCGGTCGCTGCCGTGACGGTGGGCTTTTCAACCAGCTTGTTCATCCGGATGCCGCCCGGCAGTGGCTTTTTGACGAAGACGGTTTCAACGCCCATCTGCATTCCCAGCGACCAGGCTGTCACGTCATAGGGAGGTTCGGGCGGAGAAGTAGGCGAGCGGCGCACTTCGGGGTAAGTTTGCTTTTCCAGCATGTCTTTGGCGTAGCGTGCGAAGACCTGGTTCATCGGAATGACAAAAGTGCCTGCCGGATACTTTTTGCCATCAGCTTCGAATTCGCCGTCGGCGCGCGAAACTTCAACGCCGGCCAGTTGCAGCTTTTCGATCAAATGATCTGCCGCGCCGGGGCTGTGCTGCGCCTGAGCGTTGATCAGGATCGCGGCGACTTCGCTTTGCACGCCTTTCTCCACGGTCAGGCGGTTGACCTCGTAAATCTGCTTCAGCAGCGATTCGCGCCTGTCGGCGGCGGTTTCCAGCAACGCCATCGTCGCGGTCAATTCGTAATCCACGATGTCGCGCAGCGTCCAACGTCCGCCCAGCCACGGGCGCGGATATTCGGTGCGCGGCGTCACGTCACGCGGCGGCGGCAACGGCTCATTGGGATTTTCCATCTGGCGGCGAGCCTGCGCTTGAAAGTCTTCGGTTGCGGCTGGCTGCGATTGGCCCGGCTGGGCGCGGCGCTGTTCAATGGACGAAGCGATGCGCGCGCTGGCGACTTCGGTCAGCAAGCCGACCTGGTTGTGCCACCATCCGCTCCACGCCATCGCGCCTTGCCAGAAGTTGGTGTAGGTCGAGTTGTAGATGATGCCTTCCTTGCCTTCGGCTTCCAGCGCGGCGGCTTGCGCCTGACCGAAGATGCCGTTCCAGCGATAGACCAACGGATGCACGTTCGGATTGATCGGATCGGTCGCAGGCATGACAAAAATACGCGCCCCGTTGCTGCCTTGTTGGTGTTCGTCCAGCCAGACCGACGGGAACCAGTCGTGCCACAGCAAACGCGCCGTCAACTGGCTCTCTTTCTGCGTGAACATATACATGTCGCGATTGTTATCGTGGCCGATGTAATGGTGATAGAGGTAAGGCAGCGGGCTGGCTTCGTATTCGGTGCCCAGGTTTTTGTTGTACCAGTCGGTGACCATAATCTGACCGTCGGGATTCAACGACGGCACAAGTATGAAGATCGTATTGTCCAGAATCTTTTTGACCGTCGGCGAATCTTCCGTCGCCAGCCGGTGAACCAATTCCAAGACCATCTGCGATGCGCCAATTTCAGTCGAATGGATGTTGCACGTCACCAGCACGACGGCTTTGCCGGATTTGAAAATCTCGTCGCGTTCGGCTGTGGTTGGTGCGCCGCCCTGAAAATAGAGTTTGCGCTCAAGCTGTTTGAAATGATCCAGATTTTTGATCGTGTCCGTCGAACTGATTTCCAGTGCGATAAAGGGATTGCCGAGCGTGGTCTTACCCAGTTCGCGCAAGGTTACGCGGTCGGAAGCGGCGTCAACCAATTTCAGGTATTCAACGATCTTGTCCCAGCGGGCGAGCTTTGTATCCGCGCCGATGCGAAAGCCGAAGAACTGTTCGGGCGTGGGAAGTTGGTTGTTGGTCGCTTGTATTCTTTGTTGCACGCCGAACAGCGACAACGCCAGAAGGATCGCCAGCGTAACGGCGATTGGTGTAGGACGAGAGAAGGTCATAGGTGATTCCTTGTTCGAAGATCGGTAGCTGCTCGCCCCTGTCGCTTCTTCAACCACGAACCACACGAAATGCATGAACCGGCAAAAGCCATTTCGTGCGTTTCGTGTGGTTCGTGGTCAGGGACCGACAAGCATGATTACCATAGATAACGCCCAGCTTCGATCATTGCATCGGCAATGCGCCCTCGCGCGGCAATGGCATTGATGGGGCGGGGAAGCGCCAGCCGTTCGAAGGCTGCGCGCAGTCCTTTGGGTTCATTCAACCCGGCGGCCAGATTGCTGGCAGCGACTGCCACGCGGCTGGCGGCGTCACTGGCATAGGCGCGCGTGATTTCAATCGCCAACTCGCCCAATGTATTTGGCTCTTTGCCTTTTGTGGCGATCAGTTTTTCGGTGCGCAGCAGCGCGCTTTCAATCGCGTAGCTTTCGGCCACGATGTCGGCGGCCAGCGCGACGACTTCCTGCTCTTCGCTGAATTTGTCGCCGTAGATTTTGGCAATGGCAGCCAGCGACAACAGCGCGGTCTCTTTGACGCTGCGCAATGCCAGATGGACATAGAGCATTTCTTCGCCGCCCGGATCGTTGATTGTGCGATCCAGAATGTCGCTGATTTCTTCGTCAAGGTTTGGCAGGCGATCTTTGGCCGCGCCTTTCAGCAAGCGAGTTGGGATGATCATCCGGTTGATTTCGTTCGTGCCTTCGTAGATACGCGTGATGCGCGCGTCGCGGTAGGCGCGTTCCGCCGGATAATCTTTTGAATAGCCGTAGCCGCCGTAAACCTGCACTGTCTCGTCCGTCACAAAGGCCAGCGCCTCGCTGGACCAGACTTTGATGATCGAACATTCGACGGCATATTGTTCGATGGCCTTCAACGCCTGCATCGGATCAGTGGCATCAATCATTTCAAGCTGACGATCAATTGCGCCCAGCGTGCGCCAGACCAGCGCATCGCCGACGTAACAGCGAATCGCCATCTCGGCCAGTTTGCGTTTGATCAGGCCGAACGAAGCGATGGTGCGGTTGAACTGATGGCGCTCTTTGGCGTAGTTGATCGAATGGTTCAAGCCGAACTTCATCCCGCCGACGTTGCGGCTGCCCAACTTCAACCGGCCCAGATTCAGGATGTTGAATGCAACAACGTGGCCTTTGCCAATTTCGCCCAGCACGTTTTCGATGGGCACGCGCGCATCTTCCAGCATCACCGCTGTTGTCGAACTGCCATCCAGACCAAGCTTTTTCTCTTCGTGACCGGGCACCACGCCGGGGCCTTTGTCCACGATGAAGGCCGTGAACTTCTCGCCATCTACTTTAGCAAAGACGATGAAGACATCGGCGAAACCGCCGTTGGTGATCCACATCTTCTGCCCGCGCAGAATGTAATGCGTGCCGTCTTCGCTTAAAGTCGCTTTGGTCTTGGCCGCCAGCGCATCGGAACCGGAGCCGGGTTCGGTCAGACAGTAGGCCGCGATCCATTCGCCGGTGGCCAGCTTCGGCAAATACTTTTCGCGTTGTTCCGGCGTGCCGAAATAGACAATGGGCAACGTGCCGATAGTTGTGTGCGCGCCAAGCGATGCGCCGAACGAAGGCATGATCGCGATTTGTTCGCCGACGTATGCCGAACTGACTTTATCCAATCCCATCCCGCCGTAGCTTTCGGGAATATCAATCCGCAACAGATCAAGCTCCGCGGCCTTCGTCAGCAGTTCGCGCGTCGTGGCCCAGTCTTTGGCGTAGATTTGTTCGCTGCGCGGCAGGACTTCCTTGCGCATGAACTCTTCGGCGACGGCAGCGAACATCTGCTGTTCTTCGCTGATGTCTTCGCGGGTGAAGACCTCTTCGGGCGTGCGACTTTCAAACAGGAAGCAGCCACCTTTGATTGCAGGTTGTTCTGGCATATCGAAATATCCTTTCAGAAAGAGAAGAAGAGAGAATACGGAACAAACGGAAATAACGGAACAAACGGAAGTTTCAACGGAAATCTTTAATATTGGGAATGCGAATTTGTTCGAGCAAAGGGTAATGTCCGAAGTTGAAGAGCAAGCCGAGTTGGTAGTCAGTCGCTTTGAGATAGTTCATGACTTGGGCATGGTGCTCGGAGTTGATCTTGGAGACTGCTTTGAGTTCAACGATGATTTTGTCATAACAGACAAAGTCGGGCTTGTATATTTGCGTTAGCTTTTGGCCTTGGTAGAACAGAGAAAGCGGTCTTTGGGCAAGGAAAGGAATGCCTCTTTTCCCAAACTCGATCGCCAAACATTCTTGGTACACAGCTTCAAGAAATCCATTGCCGAGGGTTTTGTATACTTCCATAGCAGCCCCCTTGATCGAATAACTCTCGTCGGAATAGATCAGTTTCTCTTCCATTTTCTCCGTCCCTTCCGTTTGTTCTGTTATTTCCGTTTGTTCCGTATTCTCCTCTTCGCTCTTTTGGGTTGCGTCTATGCCTCGCCGCGTTTTACAGAGGCCTGACCCAGACATTCCGGAATCGCGTCGGGTTGCCGTGATCCTGAAGTTTCAGCGGACCTTTGGGCGGATGTGCGATGTAGCTTGGCGCGCGGTCATGCCAGGTCTCGCCGTAGATTTCGACGTTGTTCTGCACCAGCACGCCGTTGTGGATGACGGTGACGCGGGCGCGGCGGGTGACCTTGCCGATCTCGTCAAAGCGAGGCGAGGTGAAGATGATGTCGTAGCTTTGCCATTCGCCCGGCTTGCGCGAAGCGTTGACCAGCGGCGCGTGTTGTTTGTAAACCGAACCGGCCTGGCCGTGGAAGTAGGTCGGATTCTGATACGAATCCAGCACTTGAATTTCGTAATGGCCCATCAGGAAGACGCCGCTGTTGCCGCGCCCCTGGCTATCGCCTTTGACTTCGGCAGGCGTGGCCCATTCGATGTGCAACTGGCAGTCACCGAATTCCTGTTTTGTGACAACGTCGCCGGTGCCGCCTTTGACCTGCATAAAGCCATCCTGCACCGTCCATTTGGCGTCGCTGCTGTCACGCAACGATTTCCAGCCGGACAGGTCTTTGCCATCAAAAAGAATGATTGCATCCGATGGCGCATCGCCGGGTTTGGCGCCGGGCGTGATGACGGGTGGCTCTTTTTTCGGCGATGGATAGGGCGGTTGTGACGGTGGTGGTGGCGGTTGTTGTTGGGGTTGTTGCTGTTGAGCGCGAATGCTGACAGTGATGCTGACGGCGAAGATCATCGCGGCCAGAATTGCCAACGCTGCGAACTTCGCCGATCTCGATGTGAGTTGTTGCATAAGATGATTTTCTCCTTGTTGGTTTTGAAACGACGATTAGGGTTCCGATTTTTGAGATTCCAGAATTGCTTCCAATTCGGGAATAACTATCAAATCCTTGGGGCGCCCGGCTGCACGCTTGGCGGAGATCAGATGACTGAGAGAGAGGATTTGAACTGCATGTCCGAAAAACTCCGTAGCGACAGCTTGCCTGGCAGCCTCGTCGTAGCTTCCGACGCCAGCTACCTCGCCAAGCAGGTCGAGCGGGCCGATGTCAGTCTCAAAAGTAAAGTTCAACCCTTGCTTGATGGTTCGCGCGTCGAGAATAAACGGCAAACCAGCGGGCGTACCACGCAGCCTGGCATTGACCGATTGAAGCGCCCAGGCAAGTTTTTCAAGGTTCTCCGGCACGCGCGAGTAACAAATATCAATATCGTGCGTGAAGTAATCAGCGCCGTGCAGAACTGCTGCCAGCCCGCCAATAATGACGAAATCAATCTGGAATTTGACCAGCAAGGCGATTTGCGGCTCAAGCTTCTTCATCCTGATTTTCCTTCTTGCGCATTCCCTGGCGCAGCAGGTAAACAAGCTCGCGTTTAGCTTCAAGTAGTTCGATGCGTTCTTGCGGCGTCATGCGCAAACAAGCGAGCGTCAGCGTCAGGTCAATACCGAAATCCCGTGCGCGCGCCGCAGCCGTGCCAGGCGCTGGATTCAGGAATCTTTCTTCCTGCTCGGGGGTGAAGGTCATCGCCGAGATTATGTTGTTTTTGTTATTCGCCATCTCCGTTGTCTTTGCTTTTTTCGGATTGAGGCTGGAGTTGCCGCTTTTCTTTGAGCAGGCAGTTTGATTGTTTCCTGCATTGCATTGCCTCCTTTGCAATTCTAAATCACCGTTCCGGCTAAAAGCATTGTCCTCACTGCTTGGTCAGAGTCTCATCCAGGTTCAACAAGACGTTCGCCACAATCGTCCATGCCGCCATCTCTGGCGTAGCCGCTTCCGGGGCCAGATGCCCGCGTGCTTCACCTTTCAGCAGTTGATCGGCGGACGATGGGCTGGTTTTGTAATTCGCCAGTTGCTGATTGAAGAGCGACGCCAGACGATCCAATTCTGCCGCTTTCGGCCTGCGCGTGGCGCACAATCTGAAGCCGTATTCGATCCGAGCTTTGGTGTCTCCATCAACTTCCAATGCCATTCGCTTTGCTAGTCCGCGCGCCATTTCCATCGCCGCGTCATCGTTGAGCAAGGTCAAAGATTGCAGCGGCGTGTTGGTGCGGATGCGGCGGATGGTGCAGGTTTCGCGGCTGGTCGCGTCAAAGGTCATCATCGCCGGGTAAGGCGATGTACGGCGCAGGAAGGTATACAGGCCACGCCGGTATCGGTCTTCGCCTTTTGCTGTCGCCCACTTTTCGCTGCTATACGGATTGCGCCAGATGCCCTCGGGCTGTGAGGGCATGACGCTAGGGCCGCCCAGCTTGCGGCTGAGCAGGCCGCTGGCGGTCAGGCTGATGTCGCGCACCATCTCGGCTTCAACGCGGAAGCGCGGGCCGCGCGCCAGCAAACGGTTGTACGGATCATCGGATTGCGGATTGCGGATTGCGGATTGCGGATTGACTGCGGATTGTTGATTGATTGGTGATTGCGGATTGACTGCGGATTGTTGATTGATTGCGGAGTCCTGCCGATAAGTCGCCGAAGCCACGATCAGCCGATGCAGCCTTTTCATGCTCCAGGCTTTTGATTGTGGTTCGCTCTTCTCGCCGTCTCTCCGTCCCGCCGTCCCTCTGTCTCTCTGTCCCTCCATCGCCCCGTCTCTAAAACTAACCGCCAGCCAGTCCAGCAGTTCCGGATGTGAAGGCGGCGCGCCTTGCACGCCGAAATCTTCACTGGTTTCGACAATGCCGCGCCCGAAGAATTGCTCCCACGCGCGATTGACAGCCACGCGCGCCGTCAATGGGTTGCTTTCATCCACCAGCCATTTGGCCAGGCCCAAACGATTGGCGGGCGCGCTTTCGGGCAGTGGCGGCAGCGCGGCGGGCGTTCCGGCGTAGACCTTCTCACCTTTGCTGGCAAAGTTGCCGCGTTCGCGCACCCAGTTCGACGGACGATCAAAGCCGGGCTTTTCCTGCATGATCAGCGCCGTGATGATGCCCAACTCTTTGAATGATGTTTGTAGTTCTTCCAACCGGGTGCGCTCTTTGGCCAGCAAAGGCGTTAGTTGGCGAAAGCGTTCGGACATTGCGGCTCGCTGTTTTTCGGTGCGCTCAGCGGCGGGCGTGTATAGAACTTTCTTCAACCCCGCTGCCACCCGCGTGATCTTCAGCGGGTCGTCGCTGCCGGTGACGGACAACCGCAATCGCCCCAATCCCTGACACAGACCGCCGGCCAGAAATTTCAGCTTGATCGTCAGTTCGACGGGTTTGCCGTCAATCGCGGCGGCCAGCGGTTGATCCAGCGCAAAGACAGCCAACCGCGTCATTCGCGTTTCGTCCGTCATCGCGTTGATCAGCCAGCCGCGCGGACGGTCGCCGACCTGGGTTGTTTCGTTATTGAATAATATCTTGGCGTCGAACTTCGATAAGCCGTCGTCCCAATTGCCGTCGGTGAATTTCAGCGGCTTGCCGTTGGTGTAGGCTTCAATGGTGGAAAGGATGAAGTGGCCGTATAGATCACGTCCGGGGCCGCCGCGCGGCAAACTTTTGTCGGGCATGGCTTCGATCATCAACGCGCTGATGCTACCGGGCGCGGCTTCGGCCGTGATGATGTATTCGTCAAATTCCGGCGACGCGCCCGAAGCCAACAGCGAATTGTCAGTCTGTTTAGTCAGCGTCGTGCCATTGGTCGAACGATAAGTTTTGGGCGCAAGCGGCGTCCAGTTTTGCGGTTCGGCGCGCAATTGCTCTTCCCACTTTTCCTGAGCGGCGTCCATCGAGGGCGTTTGTGTCTTCAGTGTGGTTTCCAGCCTGGCGATCTCGTCGTTGATGGCTTTGCGTTTCACTTCCTGTTCAGGCGTCGGCAATTCAAGCTGCGGCTCCCAAATCTGCCGTTCGAATTTCGCCGCGCCCCTGATCTGGTAATCGGCATTGTCGAAGATGGCATACATTCGATAGTAATCGCGTTGCGGGAACGGATCATATTTGTGGTTGTGGCATTGCGCGCAGCCCAAGGTCGAACCCAGCCAGACCGACGCGGTCGTGTTGACGCGATCCACCAAGACTTCGTAATGCTGCTCTTCGGGGTCAGTGCCGCCTTCCTGATTGAGCAAGGTGTTGCGATGGAAGCCGGTAGCAATCTTTTGATCAATGGTCGGATTGGCGAACATATCGCCCGCGATCTGTTCGATGGTGAACTGGTCGAAGGGCATATCGGCATTGAGTGCGTTGATGACCCAATCGCGGTACTTCCACATCACGCGCAGACTGTCTTTTTCGTAGCCGTTCGAATCGGCATAGCGCGCCAGATCAAGCCACGGGCGCGCCCAGCGTTCGCCATATTGCGGCGACGCCAACAAACGATCCACGACCTTTTCGTAAGCCTCCGGCGATTTGTCAGCCAGGAAGTCGTCAGTTTCTTTGATGGTTGGCGGCAACCCGACCAAATCCAGATACACGCGGCGCAATAAGGTCTCTTTCGATGCTTCTGCTGAAGGCGTCAACCCTTCCTTCTCCAATCGTGCCAGCACAAATTGATCAATTGGATTGCGCACCCAGTTTTGATTTTTGACTTGTGGTAGCGCAGGCCGCACCGGTTTCACATATGCCCAATGCTGCTGGATTGCGGACTGCGGATTGCGGATTGCGGATTCGGTTTCGGAGGCTGGCCAGATTGCGCCCTGATCAATCCATTTGCGAATCAGTTCGATCTGTACTGGCTCAAGCGGATCGCCACCCAGAGGCATCTGCTTTTCTCCACCTTCGCCCAGAATGCGCGCCAGCAACCGGCTTTGTTTGCTATTGCCGGGAACAATGCCGGGGCCGCTGATGCCGCCTTTCATCGCCGCCGCTTTCACATCCAGGCGCAGTTGACCGGCGGCTTTCTTTGCGCCGTGGCATTGATAACAGCTTGCGGCAAAGATGGGCGCGATGTCACGGTTGAAATCCACTTTGCCATCAGGGTTGGTTTGCGCTGCCGCGAATGGGAGCAGGGAAGCTGCACAGTAGATAGCAGCCGTGATGAAGAGGGCAGTGATGACTAGCTTGATCGCTCGACGCATGATCGCCTCTGAAATTTCGTGACTGGTTTTGATAACTCGATCAGTGATATTGACCGTGTGAGAATTGGGTACACCAACGTAACGGCGCGAAAGATAACATGGGGATTTAGTGAAGGCGAGAGAGGCCGTTTAGCAAGCTGCGCGTCAACTTTTTGCGAAAGGCAGCTTCGCGTTGAATTCACCGCAGAGTCGCAGAGGTCGCTGAGACTGCGCAGAGAACAATCGCGGGCTTTTGTTTCCCCTCTGCGTTTCCTCTGCGGCTCTCTGAGACTCTGCGGTGAATGAGCTTGGCGCAAATAAGCCTCGCAAAAATGTGACGGACATCCTGTTTGGAAATCTGTCGTTCGTGCTACATTGCGCCCCGCTTCAATCCCAACAACTCATCATCGAAAGGAAAACAATATGACTTCCCCTATGACTTCATGCCTTGCACTGGTCTTGGCGGTACTGTTGTCGTTCGTTCCGTCCTTTCAGACGGAAACAAAACTGACGCCGAAAGCACTGCAAGCTGCGCTGGCGGCAAGGCCGGGCACCGCGGATGCCGAAAAACTGGCGGAACAGATTCGCGCTTGGTTCGGCAAAGACGAACTGGCGAAAGGCGCGATCACTAAAGTAGACGAACTGGCCGTCGCCTGGGCCGTGGAAATCCCCAATGCCTCAGGCGCGCCGCGCATCGCTTCGCAGGAAGCAAAGTTCGTTTTACCCATGACGCGACTGGGAACCACGGACGTTTACGCGGCGGTTGCTGACCTGCCGTGGGGAACCGGAATGAAATGGCAGTACGAAGCAGGCGACAAGAAAATTGGCGGTGGAAACCTGGAGGTCTATACGACGCCGGAAGAGTCTAAAGAGCAGGCGGGCGTGCCCAAAGGCAAGGTGACGCAGATGCCGAAATGGCAGAGCAAAATCTTCGAGGGCACAACGCGCGATTGGTGGGTGTACGTCCCTGCACAATACAAGGCCGCCAGCCCCGCCGCAGTGATGGTGTTTCAGGATGGGCAGAATCCTCAAAAATACATGCCGGTGATCTTCGATAACATGATCGCCAAAGGCGAGATTCCCGTCATGATCGGCGTCTTTATTACGCCCGGCACAAAAGCCGATGGCAAAGCGAATCGCAGTTTTGAATACGACACGCTGAGCGATCAATACGCGCGCTTCCTGCTGGAAGAGATTCTGCCCGAAGTCGAGAAGAGTTATAAATTGCGCCACGACCCGGCCAGCCGCGCCATTGCCGGCATCAGCAGTGGCGGCATCTGCGCGTGGACGGCGGCGTGGGAGCGCCCGAACGAATTCAGCAAAGTGCTGTCGTGGGTCGGCAGCTTCACAAACATTGCGCACGGCGCAACCTTCCGTGAAGGCGGCCACAATTATGAAGCGATGATTCGTAAAACGCCGAAGCGCCCGATTCGGATTTTCATGCAGGACGGCGCGAATGATCTGGACAATGCCAATGGCAATTGGCCGCTGGCGAATCAAACCTTGGCCAAATCGCTGGCCTTTGCCGGGTATGACTTCAAGTTTGAATTTGGCCACGGATTCCATAGCGACAAACACGGACGGGCGATCCTGCCGGATTCGTTGCGTTGGCTGTGGCGTGATTACAAAGCGGGCGAGGCTGGAAAATAAGGATTGGCATAGACGTTAAGAAAATTGATTTCACGCAAAGCCGCCAAGTCGCGAAGAAACCAGAGAAATAGAAAAATGATGCAGCGTGTGCCTTGATTGTATGGCTTGGCACTCTCTGACATTGGGGTTCGCGTTGATCGCCGCGCCGGTCATTGCGCCGGTCATTGTTGATACTTCCGCGCATCAATTCCCTCAGCCACATTTTCTTCCAATTTATAGACGATCAGCGCCGCTGGGAGCGCCGAGCGCCAGTTCGGCGCTCGGCGGGATGATGTTCAATCGCTGATCTGGTGCCCGGCGCTTCCAGCAGCAAGCTCAGAGCATGGGCTTCAAAAAGTGTCCTGACACTGAAGCTTGGGCGCATTTGGAAAATAGAACGCTGATGACGCGGATCAGGCGGATTATCGCGGATCAAGCAGAGAAAATCTGCGTTGATCCGCGCAATCCGTGTTACCCGCATTCTATCAACTTTAATGTTTGGAGCAACATTTCTAAAAGTGTCCAAACATCAGCTCCCGGCAGTCATACCGACCAGCATTCAAAACATCAGCTCCCGGCAGTCATACCGACCAGCATTCAAAACTCTTTGAATAATCTTTCAGCAAAATTTCAAGCACAACTGAAGATTTCTATTGACTGCTCCGGCTATCTTCCGCTGTCATCGGCCCTGGTCAGCGTCAATGGCGGCGGGCGCGAAACATTCACCAGAACAGATAAAAGCGGCGTCAATATAGCCAATCCGGTTGGCAATTAAAGATGAACTGATTGGCGGCAAAGCGCAGGCTTCGCGCAGCGTACTGCTTCATCAACTCATTGCAAGGTCTGTGTCTTGCGTTGGGCGAAGCCTGCGCTTTGCCGCCAATCACGCGAGTAGGGAAATCCTGCCAGGTTGCCCCGTTTAATCCAAAGACGTCTTAATTGAACACAGGGCAACCTGGCAGGATTTCCCTACTTTTTCCGAAGTAATTGTTATGCCGATCAATTCAACGACCATCAAATCAAAGTCATTTCGTTTGTTCACGCTTTTGTTTTTGCTGTTGGCTGCGTTTGGCGTGCTGGTGGCTGATTCGCTGACCAAACAGCGCGATGCCAGTGGCACGATCACGCTGGAGCTTTGCAAGAAAGGAGCTGGCGGCCAATGGGAAGTGGTTGATCGCGTTAAAAGCCCTGTCAACTTCACCGCCAGCATTGCCGAAATCACTTCGGGCAAAGAGATCACCAGCAACTTCAATTGGCGCGGCGCCAGCGAAAAAGGCCGCATTGCTCAGGGGCGAATGCTGGGCGCCGGCAAAGTCAAATTCGATGTGCTGCGCGGCGTGCTCGAACTAGAACTGCCGATGGAAGCCACACTGGACGGCAAAAAGATTCCGCTCAACGTCAAGCTGACCACTGAATCAATCTCATCACCGACCGGCCAAATCAGCGGCAAGAAGGCCGAATTGAATGGCAAGACGCCGACCGGAGGCATCGTCGGTTTCAACGTGATCAAGGCCAGAGACCTGGCCAATGAACCCATTGCCGCCGTTGGGCAAAAGAATCCTGGCAAGAAAGAAGGCGGGCGCACGACCGGCGTGGTCGGCGGCAGCGCAGGATTGACCGAAGACTTGATCGTTGTCATGCGCGGCGAGGGGCGTGTGGTGGCGAGGTAATTTCAATCACTGTCAGATTACTACCGGAGGACTTTTCCATGATTCGCAAAATGATTCTGTTGACGGTTTCCGCCTTGATGATTTCCACGCTTTCGCTGACCGCGCTGGCGCAGAGCAAGAAGGAAGGGAGAAAAGTGGTGGATAACGTGGTCGAGAAAAAAGCCGAGAAGGTCGCATCGTCAAATGACGTGGTCAAGGTCTTGATCCAAAGCGTCACCAAAAACGACGCCGGAGCCAAAAAGAATGTCGACGGCAAATCGCGCCTCGTGCCGGTCAGTTTCACCTGGCTGTGCGGGTCGGAGGGCAACGCCAAACTGGCGGAACTGATTGCCGAACTGGTCACCAAAAACACGGACGGTTCTCAAACCCGCGTCAGCAAGAAGCTGGTGGACTGGACAGTCAACAAACCGATCAACAGTCAGATTGATCTGCCGATGCCCGAAGGCGTCTTCGCCAAAGGCTTCACGCTGACGCTGGTCGGCAAATTCAAACAAGGCGACCTCGCCGAATTGGTTCCGGTCAACGCCGTCAAGACGGGCAGCTTCCCCGTGTCCATTCTGGCGGAAAAGAAGTAGCTCTTTAGAAAGTACAGCGGATGAGGGTGAGAGATCAGCCTCATTCGTCACCTCTGAAATCATTTTCCCAAGGAGATAAGCATGTCGCACATCAATTCGACCAGGTTCCGGCAACTGGCAGTTCTGGCTTTCGGCCTGTTGGCCATTGCCCTGGTTGTCTTCGCTCAAGCGCAAAACAAAAAAGAAGACAGCAAGCTGACATTGAAAGATGTCATCACGCGCGAAGGCAAAAGCGGTGGCCGCCTGAAAGACCCCAGCAAGTTTGTCATCACCAAAAAAGGCAAAGGCGAGGCCGTCGTCAGCTTTCGGAAAGACCAGAGGGTTCTAGGCACAGTGGGTTGTGGTGTCTGTCCGGGCGAGTCTTGCGATATGTTGCTGGAACCTGGCGGCGGCTTTAGCTGTCACGGCTGCGGAGGCCACAAGGATTGCACGCTCAATCCCTTCTAGCTTGTAGTTAGCAGTCTGGCGGCGGTAGGCAGCTTGCCCGCCGCCGTCAACTTACCCGGTAGTCTTCAATGCGCGGCGCTCTTTGGCGCGGTCGGGCCACTCAAAACGGCCAACCCAAAACTTTATTCCACCAAGCCAAGAGGGGAAAGACCAGATGTTCACGCTCAAGCGACAAGCCGGAGCCGTGATCGGCAGGATGTTTTTGTCCCTGATCACGGTCTATTCGGTATTTTCAATGCCCACTCGATTTGGCAGTCAGGCGCAGGAACGCGCCCTGGCCAACGAATTAAAAGTGACGGCCAGCTTTGCCGGAAAAGCTTTCATCGCGGTTGGCGAATCGTTTGAACTGCAACTGAGCCGTCTGCTCAATTCGAATGAAGGACGTCCGGCAGTGGTCGTCGGCCAAACCGATCTGACGGATTTGATGATCGTTGGCACGCAGACGCTGTTGTTCCAGGCGAAAGCATTTCCGTTACCAACCGGCGAAACGACCGTGACGGTTTATCTGGTCACGCCGGACGACAATTGGAAAGAGCTTGCCAGCTTCCCATTGCGCGTCGTCACGGCGGCGGAAGCCAGCACCGTAACAGTCCCAGCGGAAACACCGGAGGCTTCCGGTACCAAGAGTAATGCCGAACAAGCGCAAACCGCGCAAACCGCGCAAACCGCCGATGCTTCGGCCATTCAACCGGCGGCTCCGGCGGCGGGGCAAACTCCGGCGGAACCGGTCAGGCGGCGCTTCGGCTTCGATAAGTTCGAGATGACGCCGTCGCTGAACCTCGGCATCAAATCGCAATTCGCAGAAACGCACTTTCCCGATACCAACAAACCGGCGCGTCCGACGTTTGCCGACGCGACGATCCAGGGCACGTGGAAAAGCGAGATGGCGCGCGGCACCCTGCAGATGCAACAGCAGTTCGACATTGTCGGTTCCGGCTTTCGCAACGAAGCCTTGCGCTTTGCCGAACAGGGCGTGAACGCGCGCAAGATCGAGCTGTCGTCTTACCTGATGCAGTTTCAGCAGGGCACGCGCAAATTCACCGCTGGCCACGCGACGTTTGGCACGCATCGCCATCTGATCAACAACTTCAGCAGTCGCGGGCTGACGCTGGTCTTGCCGCTCGCGACTCATTTTGATGTTTCGCTGGCTTCGATGAACGCGACCAACATCGTCGGCTTTGACAACTTCTTCGGCGTGGACAACAGCCGCCATCGGCTCTTCAGCGGCATTCTGGGCTTCGATGTCTTTGCTAACCACCCCGGCGGAATGCGATTTGAAGCGGGCGTGGCTGATGCGTGGTTTCTGGCCAACCGGCAGAATTTTACGCAAGGGAAGATCAACGATTCCGAACGCAGCCGTGGCACAAGCTTCCGCGTGCTGGCCAAAGACAAATCGGAACGTCTGCGTCTGGACGCCGGCTTCACGCGCAGCCAATTCGTCAATCCCAACGATCCACTGCTCAATCAAAACGCGGTCAACGTCGTCCAGACGCGCCAAACCACGCGCAGCGCGCATTACGCCGACGCCAGCATTGATCTGGTGAAAGAGTTCTCCTTCGCCATCAAGAAGCCAGCGGCAACGCAAACGAACTCCGGCGACAGCAACCAGCAACAGCAAGGGACGCAGAGCGCGCAGACAACACAAGCAACACAATCCGCTGGCGAGGCGAAGAAGTTCAACCTGACACTGAACGTCAAGCACGAGCGCGTTGATCCGCTCTTCCGCAGCATCGCCGCCGCCGCGCAGGCCGACTTGCAACAGAACGTCGTCGAGTTGGTCGGCGCGTTCGGCGAAACGACTTTCACTGCTGCCTACACACGTTTCAACGACAATCTGGCGGGCATTCAAACGATCCTGCGGACAAACACACAACGCACGAATTTCGCCATCACCGCGCCGTTGCAAGGGCTGCTCAGTTTGCGCCAGGCGGCGCAGCCGAATCCATTGCTGCCGCGCATCGGCTACGCGTTTGAACGAACACGGGCCTCAGCCGATTTTATTCCGATTGGTGGTGGTTTCAATCAACCGGGCGCGATTCCCGATCAGGCGAACACCAATCAAACATTCACTGCCGAATGGCAGTTCAGCAACTTCCACACGTCATACCGTTTGAATCACACCTTGCAGGACAACCGCGCCACCGGACGCGAACGCGCAGACTTACAAAACTTCGTGCATAGCGTCGCCGTCGGCTGGAACCCACTGACCACGCTGGAACTAAATTTCGAGACCAGCTTCGAGGACGCCAACAATCGCGAGAAAGCCAACACTGACCGCACCGTGCGATTCGGTTTCAATTCGACGTGGCAGGCGACAACGCGCCAAAGCTTGAACGCCACGTTTTCAACGCTGGGCGCGGGCGACCTGCGGCGAACCAACAACAGCCGCAACGCCGAATTCGATTTCCAGTGGAGCTACAAACTCAGCCGCGAAAGCGAGAACCGGTTCAAAAAAGTGCAGGCGATTTACTTCATTCGCTACTCGAACCGCTTCGCGCGCACGCGGAGCTTCGTTGAGAACGTCAACAATCTGACGCGGCTGAATACGTTCAACACTGGTCTGAACTTCATCTTCTTTTGAGATTGGCAAGCCCTTGGAGCGCAGCCTGGAAGGACTGCGCTCCAAGGAACGGCTCACTTAACGCTTTGAGGAGAGCATCGTGAAAAGATTTATTGTAACAACCTTACTGTTGGCTTGTCTGGCCGCGGCTGTCCACGCGCAAGGCGAGATCAGAGTCAGCCCGCGCAGCGTCAACGTCTACAGCCAGGGCGCGACGACGGTCTTTCTGACTTACGGCAATCTGGGGGCTTACCGTCCGGCGGAAACGCAATGGTGCGGTGACATCGTGCCGGCAACCGCGGCCATCGGCTTTCAATGTGTGCCGGGAACGATATACGGCACGCTGCCCAGCCGTTTCGACATTTCGCGGCGCAGCGGCACCGGCGGTTACACGGATGTCGTTTCAGTTCCGGCTTCGATTGCGCGCAAAGCCTATCAGGCGGCGGCGCGCGGCGAAGGCTCGGAGTTTTTTTACGTGCGGCGCTTTGTCAATCCCACCGGCGGGCCGGATCAATTCATCAGTGTCACGATGCGGCTGTCAGGCAATGGCGCGGGCGTGCCGTTTTCGCTGACTGATGTGCAACTCGGTTTTGGCGCAAGCACCGGTTTGTCCGCCAATGGGCAGGAACCGCAAGTCCTGTTCATCGAACCGGACAAGAAGCTGCCCGCAGTGCGCGCCGAGATTAAATACACTGGCACGGGCCGATTGCGCGGACGTTGGGAAATTGTTCGCCCGGGCGACCCGCTGCCCGATGCGCGCGATTTGCTCAGCGAAGCGTCGCTGCCGGTCGAAGAGCGCGGTTCGCAACATCGCTTTGCGCAAATCAGCCGCTTCAATGTTTTTTTGCCGCCGGGTGGGCGCTTCACGCTGCCAGGCCCTGATCCTTCGCGCATTCCAAACAAAGTTCCGGGACAATACCTGCTCCTCATTCGCATCGAAGCTTCGGATGACGGCGTCAACACGTCCGATCTGTCGGCAGTCGGCGCGGGCGCAAGCGTCGTCAACAGCGGCGCGGCGGCGGGGTTCCCAATGCCCGTGCTGCGTTATGTGGTTGGCGGCGGCGACAATTCGGGGAAAGTGGCTTCGCCGGCTTCAGCCACTTTCCTGCCCTTGTTACCGAAAGACGGCACGACCCTGGCGGCCAATCAGACGATTGAATTCGCCTGGACGGAATTGCCTCCAGCCAGCCAAGCCAGCTTGTACCGGCTGGAAATCGAAGACGAGGCGGGGAAGTTGATTCATTCGGCAGTGCTGAAACCAACGGTGCGAACCTATCGCGCGCCGTCATGGCTGAAGAGTAAAGCGAGCAACGGCAGTTTGCGCTGGCGCGTCGTTGCGCTGGATCAGGCCGGAAAGCCGGTGGCCGAAACCGTTCGGCAGAGTTTGAGGCTGAACTAACCGGCTAAGATTGGAGCCGTCTCCGCAGCGTGACAGGCTGATTTCTTGACAGGCAATGCTTCAGCACCTACCATTTCGTTTCGTTCGTACTGAGTCCACTTTCTGGCCCCGCGAGCGTCGAAGCCTCGCGGGGCTTCTGCTATCAAAGCAGGCCACTCGCCGGACGAAAATCCAAATACAATTCAAAGGTTGTTGAAAACAATGGCTGCTCAAGCAAAGAGACGTGTAGGCATTCTGGGTGCGACTGGGACGGTCGGGCAACGGTTGATTCATATGTTGCGCAATCACCCTTATTTTGAGGTGACCGCGCTGGCCGCTTCGGATCGTTCCGAAGGCAAACGCTTCGGTGATGCGTGCAACTGGAAGTTGCCGTTCGAAATGCCGGAAGCGGTCAAAAGCATGACCCTATATCCATGCAAACCGGAAATGGGCAAACCGCCCGTGGATTGCGACGTGATGATTGCCAGCCTGCCGTCGGACATCGCGCTGGAAGCCGAAGCCGCATTTGCCGCCGCGGGCATCCCGGTCATCAGCAATTCGTCAGCATTCAGAATGCACGCGGACGTGCCGCTGATCGTGCCTGAAATCAATCCGGATCACCTTGATCTGATTCCGCAACAGAAGAAAAACCGTGGCTACGGCAAAGGCTACATGATTACCAATCCGAACTGCACAACGATTGGTTTGGTCATGGCGCTTGCGCCTTTGCACCAGCGCTTCGGTCTGGAAGCCGTCATGATGACTTCGATGCAGGCGATTTCCGGCGCAGGCTATCCGGGCGTCGCTTCGATGGACATCATTGACAACGTCATCCCGCACATCGGCGGCGAAGAAGAGAAATGCGAGGAAGAGCCGCAGAAGATTCTGGGCAAACTGCTTGGCGCGAAGATCGAAGTGGCCTCTTTCAAAGTCAGCGCCCAGTGCAATCGCGTTGCCGTGCAGGACGGCCATCTGGAATCCGTCCGCGTCAAATTGAGTAAGCCCGCCACCGTCGAAGACCTGATAGAAGCCTTTGAAAGCTTCACCGGCCTGCCGCAGGAATTGAAGCTGCCGACCGCGCCGCAGCGCCCGATCATCGTCCGCTCTGAAAAAGACCGCCCGCAGCCGCGCCTGGACCGAGACGCTGAAAACGGCATGGCGACGGTCGTCGGGCGAATCAGCAAAGACACCATCTTCGATTTCAAGTTCACGCTGATCAGCCACAACACGATTCGCGGTGCAGCGGGCGCGGCACTGCTGAATGCGGAACTGTTGGTTGCCAAAGGCTTGTTGTGAGAAGCTACGCGCAGGAGGTAATGATGAATAATCAATACGTCGAATATCGAGATGAAGGCTACTGGATTCGCGGCACACGTATCTCGCTGGACTCCATCGTGTATGCATTCCGTGACGGCTTATCCCCGGAAACCATCGTGCGCGATTGTTTCCCTTCGCTTTCCCTGGAAGAAGTGTATGGTGCGACTGCTTACTATCTCGGTCGTCTATCCGAAATAGACGCTTACTTGTTAGGGGTTAAAGCAAAAGCCGAACAATTACGCCAACAGTTGCAGGCCGCTGATCCCGAATGGTACGCCAAGATGGCGAAAGCCCGTCAGGAACTGACTCAAGCGAGCCTGTTATGAAAATCCGTTTTCAAGCCGACAATGATTTGAATCGGGTGATCGTCCAAGCTGTCTTACGCCTTGAGCCGATGATTGATTTTCAAACTGCGCAGCAGGCCAAGCTTGATGGTGTTCCCGATGTAGAAGTGTTGGCGCGAGCGGCAATGGAACAACGCGTTCTGGTTTCTCACGATCTGAAAACCATGCCACGCCACTTTGCCGAGTTTATGCAAACGTCCACCAGTGCAGGAGTCTTGATCGCTCCGCAAAGCCTTGCTCGCGGAAAGATTGTTGATGATCTGATTTTGCTTTGGATGGTTGATGAGGCCGAAGATTGGATAAATCGGATTCGTATCCTGCCAGATTAATTCCCCGACTCTATTCTTATGCTGATTGTCATGAAATTTGGCGGCACTTCCGTGGGAAATGCCGAACGTATCGCGCGGGCGGCGGATCTGGCCGTCAAAAGCGCAAAAGAAGGTCATCAGGTCGTCGTCGTCACTTCGGCGATGAGCGGCGTGACGAACAAACTGATTGCGGCAGCACAGAATGCCGCGAGCGGGCAGTATCACAAAACGATCAGCGATGATCTGCACGAACCGCATCGCCAGGCGGTGCATCAACTGATGCCGACCGAAGCCACGCGCCGTCGCGAGGCGCTGGAATCGTTGCGGCAGCGATTTGAACGCTTCGAGGCATTGTGCAAAGGCTTAACGATGGTGCGCGAATTGACGCCGCGTACGATGGACGCGATTTCAGGAATGGGCGAGATGCTGTGCGCGCCCATCCTGTCCGGCGCGATTGCCGAACGCGGCGTGACGTCACGATCCATCGAAGCGACGGAGTTGATCGTTACCGACGATCAGTTCGGCCAGGCTGAACCGTTGATGGTCGAAACCCGCCAGCAGACGCGCGATAAGCTATTGCCCCTGCTGGAAGCGGGCGAGATCCCTGTCATTACCGGCTTCATCGCGGCAACCATGGAAGGCGTGCAGACGACGCTCGGTCGTGGCGGGTCGGATTACACGGCTTCGATCCTGGGTGCGGCGCTTGATGCGGGCGAGGTGTGGATTTGGACGGACGTCAATGGCGTCATGACCGCCAACCCGAACGAAGTGCCCGAAGCTCGCACAATGCACGAGATCAGTTATAGCGAAGCATTGGAACTGGCCTATTACGGCGCAAAGGTGCTGCATCACAAAACGATTCTGCCCGTGTTCAAACAGAACATTCCGGTCATGATTCTGAACAGCTTCGAGCCGAGCGACACCGGCACGCGCGTCAGCGTAACGGGGCATCCGTCTTCGCGCGGCGTCAAAGCCGTCACCTCCATTCGCAACGTCAGCCTGATCGCCATCAGCGGCAAAGGCATGCAGGGCATTCCCGGCATTGCGGCCAAAACCTTCGCCGCTGTTGCCGCCGAACGTGCCAACATTCTGATGATCTCGCAGGCGTCGTCGGAAAATAATCTGTGCTTTGTGGTGAATTCTTCTGAAGCCGCGCGTGTCGTCAAAGCGCTGCGCACCTCGCTGGAACTGGACTTGCTTCAAAACCATATCGAAGACATCACGATTGACGATTCCATTGCCGTCGTTGCGGCAGTCGGCGACCGCATGCAAGGCGCGCCCGGTATCGCCGGAAAAGTCTTTGCCGCATTGGGCACCGTCGGCGTCAACGTCATCGCCATTTCGCAAGGCTCGTCTGAACGCAACATCTCGCTGATCGTCGGCGCACAAGACGCCGCCGAAGCCGTGCGCGCGATTCACCGCGCCTTTGAGTTAGATAAACCCTCGCAAGAAAAATAGGTGACAGGTGACAGGTATGAGGTGTCAGGTTGAGAAATGTGATCGTTCTCAATTCTGCCACTGCCACCTGCCACCTGCCATCTGCCACCTGAACCTATGCCTTCTCTTCGCTGTATCAACTGTCAAACGGAATTTCCGACCACCTCACGAATCTACACCTGCGCAAGCTGTGCGGGCTTGCTGGATGTCGTTTACGAAGTAAACGAATTTTCGGGCGAACGCCTGATGAGCGTCTGGGATTGGCGGCGCGCTTCGCCGAAAGCCACGGACCAAAGCGGCGTCTGGCGCTTTCGCGAACTGCTGCCCGACGCTGACGAATCCGAAATCATCACCCTGACCGAAGGCAACACGCAGATTTGGGATGCGCCGCGTTCGGCTGCCTACGCCGGGATGAACCGGCTGGCTTTCAAACATCTGGGGATGAACCCGACCGGATCATTCAAAGATTTGGGAATGACCACCGGCATTACACAGGCGAAACGGTTGGGTGCCGAGAGCGTCGCCTGCGCCAGCACGGGCAACACGTCGGCTTCGATGGCGGCGTATGCGGCGCGCGCCGGGATGAAGTCGTTTGTGTTTATCCCGTCGGGCCAGATCGCGCTGGGCAAACTGTCGCAGGCGCTCGATTACGGTTCGCGGGTCTTACAGCTTGAAGGCGATTTTGATGATGCAATGCGGCTGGTGCGCGAGGTTGCCAACGAAACTCCAATCTACCTGCTGAACTCCGTCAACCCGTTTCGATTGGAAGGGCAGAAGACAATCGCGTTTGAACTGCTGCAGCAGCGCAGCTGGCAAGCGCCGGATCGCATCGTTGTGCCGGGCGGCAATCTGGGCAACTCGTCTGCCATCGGCAAAGGCTTCCACGAACTGCTCGAACGCGGCGTGATTGCGAAGATGCCGAAGATCACCATCATTCAGGCCGAAGGCGCGAACCCGCTTTATCAAATGTGGCAACAGCGCGGCGACCGTGAGGGAGCGGAGTTCACGCCGGTGCCGAACGCTTTCACGCTGGCGACGGCGATTAAGATCGGCAATCCCGTTTCCTGGCCGAAAGCATTGCGCGCGCTGCAATGGTCGGATGGCGAAGTCGAGCAGGTCACCGAACAGGAGATTGCCGACGCCAAGGCCATCATCGGCAGCGACGGCATCGGCTGCGAACCGGCTTCGGCGGTGACGCTGGCAGGGATCAAAAAACTGAACGCTGCGGGCACAATCAATCCCGACGAAGATGTCGTCGCCATCCTGACCGGCCACGTTTTGAAAGACCCGGACTACACGGTCAATTACCATCGTGGAACGCTCGGCTACAGCGACAAGAGCGGCGAGAAAATTCAGATCACGTCGAATTACGCTAACAGTTTTGTGCAAGTGCCTGCTGAGCGCGGGGCGATTCTAAACGCGCTTGGATTTTGAGAGGATGACTGAAAATGGCAAAGTTTTTTGACGACTACAAATTTGATGATGCGGTGACCTCGCGAACACGGACGATTAGCGAAGCGGACATCGTCAATTTCGCCGGGCTGTCGGGCGATTTTCACGAACTGCATATGAGCGAGGAGTTCGCCAAGCGTGGGCCGTTTGGGCGGCGGATTGCACACGGTGCGCTGGTCTTCAGCATCTCGACGGGACTGACGATTCAGATGGGGGATGCAGAAAACATCATTGCGTTTTACGGTGTGGACAAACTGCGCTTCACGCATCCAACCTTCATCGGCGATACGATTCATGTGACCAAGAAAGTTATTGCGCTGGAACCAAAAGGCAACGAGCGCGGCGTGGTGGCGTTTGAGACGACGGTGCTGAACCAGAACGATCAGCCGGTGGTTGTTTATCAGGATCGCGTGCTGGTGCGCCGCAGACCGCAGGCTTGATGTACAGCCGACTGTTAGTCGACTGTACATTTCAGACAGCCTATTTCACGAAATTCAATCCGTGCGGCACGGCGTGCGGAATCACATAAGCAAACAGCATCACAATCAAACCGACAATCGCGGCCAGCACGATGCTGTGCCACATGACTGCGCGCAGGATTTTGCCTTCGTTACCGACTTGATTGGTCGCTGCTGTCGCGACGACGATGGATTGGGCATCAATCATCTTGCCCATCACACCGCCCGCCGAATTGGCCGAAGCCATCAGGATCGGATCAATCCCCAATTGTTCCGCGGTGATGCGTTGCAGGCTGCCAAAAAGGGCATTCGATGAAGTGTCGCTGCCGGTCAATGCCACGCCCAGCCAGCCCAGAAACGTCCCGAAGAAGGGGAACAGCCAGCCCGTTCGCGTGAACGCCAACCCCAGCACCGCATCCATTCCCGAATACCGCGTGACATATCCCAGGCCAAGCATGCAGATGATGGCCAGCACTGCGAACCGCATCCGGTGCAACGTGCCGAAAAAGATGCTGAATAATCGCGCGGGCTTCAACCCCAACAGCAAGCCGGAAACCAGCGCCGCCAGAAACGTTGCTGTGCCGGTCATCGTCAGCCAGTTGAAATCATAGCGGGCCGCTTCGGGGATTCGATCCGCGACAACTGGTTTGTCGCGATAAACCTGGCCGTGCAGCAGTGGCACATCCCAACCGGCTGGACCGGGGCGCGGTTTGCCGTCGGGCAACGTCACCGCAAAAGCCGGAGTCGTTGCGCGGTTCAACGCATTCTTGATCGAAGGCAAGCCCCACAACAAAACGAAGACAGTCAAAATCAGAAACGGCATCCAGGCGCGCAGGACTTGGGCGTGCGTGTGGGTATGTTTTTCGGTTTGCGCCGCTACATCTTTTTCAAATCGCCAGATGTTCTTCGGCTGCCAGAAGCGCAGGAAGACCAGCATCGTCAGCAAACAGGCAGCAGCCGATGCGATGTCCACCAGATTGCTGTCTACATAGTTCGACCACAGAAATTGTGTGATGGCGAATGATGCGCCGCAAACCAGAATGGCTGGGGCAACTTCCAGCACAGCCTTCCACGGAGCCATGACCCGCACCAGCCAGAACGGGATGATGATACTGACGAAAGGCAGAATGCGTCCCGTCATCGCCGACAAATCCGATTCAGGCAATCCTGTTACTGCCGCCAACGTATGCAACGGTGTGCCGATGGAACCCCAGGCTACCGGCGCTGTGTTGGCAATCAGGTTCAGGATTGCCGCGTGAAACGGATCGAAGCCAAGGCCGATCATAAACGCGCCAGAAATTGCCACTGGTGCGCCGAAGCCCGCGCAGCCTTCGATAAACGCGCCGAACGCAAAAGCGACTAGCAACGCCTGCAACCGCCGATCTTGCGAAATGGCCGCGACCGAATCTTTCATGATTTCGAACTGGCCCGTGACGACCGAGATGTCGTACAGAAAGACCGCTGCTACGACAATCCAGGCGATCTTCAACCCAAAGGCTGCGCCGAAGCCGAAGCTGGCCAGGGACATCGCCAGCGGCATTGTGAAAACGGTGCAGGCCACAATGATTGCCAATCCGGCGCAGATCATCGCCGCCCATTGCGGCTTCATTCCGCGCACGGCCAGCAGGTAAAACAAAATGACGATGGGGATTGCAGCAACCAGCGTGGAAAGCGGCCACCAGTGCAGGGGATCGTAAACTTGTGTCCAGGAAAGAAAGATGGGGTTCATGGCGGCGCAGTGTAGCGGCGCTGCCAGAATCTGTAAAACCGATGACGCAAAAACTTGGGCGGAGCGAGCGCAAAATAAAATCGCGCCCGGCCCGCCCTTAAAGATCAATAGCTGTTTTCTTAAACCAGCTTTGCGGTCAGATGAATTTGCACGCCTGTTAAGGCTTTCGACACGGGGCAGTTCTGTTTGGCGTCGAGCGCATTCTTTTGAAACGTTGCATCGTCAATGCCGGGAATTTCTGCCTCGGTTTCCAGGTCAATTGTGGTGATGGAGAATCCCTCGCCGACTTTTTCCAGCTTCACTTTCGCGCTGGTGTGAATGCGCGTTGGCGTCAGCCCAGCGCGGGACAACCCTGCGGTCAGTGCCATCGTGAAGCATCCGGCGTGCGCCGCGCCGATCAACTCTTCGGGGTTGGTTGCGGGTTGGCCTTCTTCAAATCTGGACTTGAACGAATACGGGCCGTCAAATGCGCCGCTGCCGACAGCCATTCGTCCGCTGCCTTCGGCCAGATTTCCTTTCCATTCCGCTTCTGCTTTTTGTGTTGGCATAAAAATCTCCTCCTTGAGAATTGTGTACGCTATTGCGCGGTGTAACCACCGTCAACCGCGATTGTTTGCCCGGTGACGAACGATGCGCCTTCCGAACAGAGCCAGATGACGGCACTGGCGATTTCTTCGGGTTGGCCGATGCGCCCGATGGGATGCGCGGCTTCGAGCATCTGCTGCATCTCTGGCGTGTTGGCGAAATCTTTGTACATTCGCGTTTCTATTGCCGCCGGGGCCACCGAATTCACACGAACATGCTGCTTCGCGTATTCCAGCGCGACCGATTTGGTCAATCCGACGACGGCATGTTTGCTGGCGATGTAAATCGGAGCCGTCGCCATTCCAACCAAGCCCGCAATGGAAGAGTTGTTGACGATGGCGCCGCCGCCGGTTTTTAGCATTGCTGGAATCTCGTGCTTCAACGACAGCCACACGCCTTTGACGTTGATGTCCATGATTTGATTGTAGGTTTCTTCGGTCTGATCGGGCAATGGAGTCAGCGCCTGTTCGATGCCCGCGTTGTTGAACGCGAAATCCAGCCGGCCAAATGCCGCCAGCGTCTGTTCAATCATTGCTTTGACATCACTCTCTTTGGCGACATCGGTTTTAATGAAGATCGCTTCGCCGCCCAAGGCTTTGATTTCGGCAACGACTTCGCTACCTTCTTTTTCGCGACGTCCGCTGACAACTACTTTCGCGCCTTGCTTGGCGAATTCAAGCGCCGTCGCGCGGCCAATGCCTGCATTGCCGCCCGTGACCAGCGCGACCTTTCCCGTAAACTGACTCATAAACTTCTCCCTCCCTCGATTCCTGTTCGATTGATGATTGAGCGCAAGAAGAGCGGCGGATTTTAACTACCGCCGCTCTCCCAAGATTGATTGATTACCAGGGAAGCGTTTGTCCCAAATGGAAGTAACCGCCAGTCGGCCCGTCTTCCGGCAGCGTCGCCAGTTGAACAGAAGTCTTTGCGCCGTCACCGACTTCCAACGGAGCCGCTTCTCCGCCCATATCGGTCTTGACCCAGCCGGGATGCGCGGCGTTGACTTTGACCGTCGTGCCTTTCAGTTCGTTGGCCAGATTGACGGTGAACATGTTCAGCGCCGATTTCGAGGCGTTGTAAGCCGCACCGGAACTGGATGACCCGGCGATGGGCGATTTCGGATCGGAGTGCAAAGCCAGCGATCCCAGAATGCTGGTCAGGTTGACGATGCGCCCGGCGTCGCTCTTTTTGACCAGCGGCAGCAGCTTCTGCGTCAGCGAAACCAGGCTGAATACATTCGTTTCAAACGTCGTGCGCCACTGTTCCAGTGTGCCTTGCGAAGCGGGTACCTGGAAGTCCTGCGCGATGCCTGCGTTATTGACCAGAATGTCCAGCTTGCCAAATTTGTCGGCGATGAACTTCGCCGCGTTGTCCTGTGACGCCGTGTCGTTCACGTCCAGTTGCAGGAACTGAACATCCAGGCCGTCGGCTTTCAATTTGCCTGCGGCTTCGGTGCCGCGCTTTTCGTCGCGCGCGCCCAGCAGAACGGTAATGCCTTGCGCGGCGAGTTGGCGAACAGTTTCTAAACCGATCCCTTTGTTTGCGCCCGTGACCAGCGCGATTTTCTTTGTGCTCATATATTCCTTTCGTTGTTGGTCTGTCTGAAATTGCGTCGTAACCGTGACTGGTTCCGGCGCGTATTGCTCAGCGATTTACCGAAATCCAATTCTACCGTAGATTGTGTGTCAACAAATTCACGCCGTCTGTGATTTTCATGACTAAAGGAGAAAACATAATGATGCGACGGGCAATTTTCCCGCTCACATTCTGCTGCTTGCTGTTCATTCTCTCAACCGGCTTCGCGCAGGAACGCGGGCAAGCCGCTGCGCCGCCCGACCCAACGCAACAGCGCATTCGCGCGCTGGAAGAGCGGTTGCAGTTTATGGAGCAGTCGCTGGCCAAAGACATTGACGATTTGATGTGGTTCCAGCGGCTGGGCGATATCGCCGTCGTGGACAAAGTGAAATACGCCGGCCCGCCGCCGCGCGTTATCCCCAACCCAACCGGGCAGGGCGCGGGCAATCCGGTCATCATCAACGCTTTCACTTTCATCCCGAAGAAATATCAAACCGCCAAACTGCCACTGTTGATTTACGTTCATGGCGGCGTCCACGGTGATTTCAATATGGCGTCGCTGCATATCATCCGGGAACTGGTCGAACAGGGATATGCCGTCATCGCGCCGGATTATCGTGGCTCGACCGGTTACGGCAGCGGTTTCTGGCGATTGATTGATTACGGCGGATTGGAGATTGAAGACGTTTTTGCGGGCAAACAGTGGGCGGTCGAAAACCTGGCGAATGTTGACCCGCAGCGCGTCGGCATTCTGGGTTGGAGCCACGGCGGGCTGATTAGTCTGATGAACGTCTTCAACCATCCGCAGGATTACAAAGTCGTTTATGCCGGGGTGCCGGTCAGCGACCTGATCGCGCGGATGGGTTACAAGGGACAGTCGTATCAGGAGATTTTTTCCGCGCCCTATCATCTGGGCAAAACCGCCGCCGAGAACGTCAACGAATACCGCCGCCGTTCGCCCGCCTGGAACGCCGAAAAGCTGCAAACGCCGCTGCTGATCCACACCAACACCAACGACGAAGACGTCAACGTGCTGGAAGTCGAGCATCTGATCCAAGCGCTGAAAGCCGCGGGCAAGAAGTTCGAGTACAAGATTTACGAAAATGCGCCGGGTGGCCACGCCTTCAACCGCATTGATACAAAGCTGGCGAAGGAATCGCGGGCGGAGGTTTGGCGCTTTCTGGCGCAATACCTGAATCCGGCAAACCCGGTGAAATAACAAAAGAGTGAGAGTGGCATGGACTTTAGTCCGTGCCCTGACTGGAAACAGGCTGAATCCCGTTCCACTTTATACGCGCTGGCAATTGAAGACGACGTCCTGCCAGCCTCGCACTGAAAATCACACATTTTGAGGAGGACACGAACTTGAAAACGCTTCGCGCTTTTCTGGTCGCAACGTTATTTATTGCGTCATTGTCATTGGCGCTCTTTTCCGCCGGAGCGCAAGGGCGCAGAGGCGGCGGTGAGCAAGGTGCTCCAGGCGGCGAACAACGCCCCGATGGCGGCCCGCCCGAACGTCCGTCCGATCCGATGTCCACGCCGACATTCGGCGGCTTGCGCTTCCGTTCGATTGGGCCATCCGTGGTCGGAGGCCGCGTCATCGCCTTTGCCGTGGACCCGAACGACCGCGCGAAGTTTTTCATCGCCGTTGCATCGGGCGGCGTGTGGAAGACGGTCAACGCGGGCACGACGTGGACGCCGGTCTTTGACAACTACGGCGCATTTTCGATTGGCGCGATTGCGCTCGATCCGAAAGACACATCCACCGTTTGGGTAGGAACCGGCGAACGCAATTCGCAACGCAGCGTCGGGTACGGCGACGGCGTTTATAAATCCGAAGACGGCGGGCGCAGCTTTCGCAAAGTCGGTTTGGAAAAGTCGGAACACATTGGCCGCATCGCGGTTGATCCGCGCGACGGCAAGACGGTTTACGTCGCCGCGCCGGGACCGCTGTGGTCTGCGGGCGGAGATCGCGGGTTGTACAAAACCACCGACGGCGGCAAGACCTGGAAGCCGGTTTTGGCAATCAGCGAAAACACCGGCGTGGCGGATGTCGTGCTGGACCCATCAAATCCAGACATCGTTTATGCTGCCAGTTGGCAGCGCCGTCGCCACTTTTACACGCTGATCAATGGCGGGCCGGAAAGTGCGATTCACAAATCCACCGATGGCGGCACAACCTGGACGAAGCTGCGCGGCGGTTTGCCTGCGGGCGAATTGGGGCGCATCGGGCTGGCGATTTCTCCGGCTGACAACAACGTTGTGTACGCGACGGTTGAAGCCGCCGGAATCGGAAGCGGCATCTTTCGATCAAGCGACAAGGGCGCAACCTGGGAACGGACGAGTCCGACCATTGCGCAAGGGATGTATTACGGCCAGATCATCGCCGACCCGAAGAACGTAGATCGCGTTTACATTCCGAACGTCGTCTTTCAGGTGTCAGACGACGGGGGCAGGACGCAGCGCCCGCTGGGTGAACGCTTGAAGCATGTGGACAACCACGCCATCTGGGTTGATCCCAAAGATACAAATTTCATGCTGGTCGGTTGCGACGGCGGCGTGTACGAAAGCCTGGACAAAGGGTCGAACTGGAATTTCAAAGGCAACCTGCCCATTGCCCAGTTTTACGACGTAGACATTGACCAGCAATCGCCTTTCTATTTCGTGTACGGTGGAACACAGGACAACAACTCGCTGGGCGGCCCGGCCAAAACGCGCAGCATATCTGGCGTTTCCAATGCCGAATGGTTTGCTACCAACGGCGGAGACGGCTTCACATCGCGTGTTGATCCCGAAGACCCGAATACGATTTACGCCGAAAGCCAGAACGGCGGTTTGACTCGTTTCAACAAACTGACCGGTGAGCGCACCAGCATTACGCCCATTCCTGGCAAGGCAGAAGAATCGCAGCGCTACAATTGGGATTCGCCCGTAATCATCAGCCCGCATAACAGCAAGCGGCTGTATTTTGCCGGACACAAACTCTTCCGCAGCGACAATCGCGGCGACGATTGGAAAGTGGTCAGCGGCGATCTGTCGCGCGGGTTGAACCGCGACACGTTGCCAGTGATGGGCAAAATCTGGGGGCCAGATGCGGTGGCCAAACATCAATCCACGGCACTGTATGGCAATGGCTCTTCGATGAGCGAATCGCCGAAGAAAGAAGGCTTGATCTACATCGGCACGGACGATGGTTTGCTCAACATCACTGAAGACGGCGGCAAGACCTGGCGCAAAGTCGAGCAGGTTTTGGAGGTTCCCAAAGAAAGCTATGTCCATCGCGTGCTCGCTTCACAACACGATGCCAGTACGGTTTACGCCTTATACAACAATCACCAGAACGGCGATTTCAAACCGTATGCGGTGAAGAGCACGGACGCGGGCAAGACGTGGACGATGATCAATGGCAACCTGCCCGAACGCGGCTCGGTTTATGCCATCGCCGAAGACCCTGTAAATCCGAATCTGCTGTTCATCGGCACTGAGTTCGGGTTGTTTTTTACCCCCTCCGTGAATGGTGAGGGCGGGCCGAAGTGGATTCAGTTAAAAGGTGGATTGCCGACTATTGCCGTGCGCGATCTGGCGATTCACAAAGGCTTGAACGACTTGGTGGTGGCTACGTTCGGGCGCGGCTTTTATGTGCTGGATGATTATTCGCCGCTGCGTCAGGTGAAGACCGAAGTGCTGGCGCAAGACTCGCAACTTTTCCCAGTCAAAGATGCGCTGATGTATGTGCGGTCGCAGGCCAGTTTGGCGGGCAGCCAAGGCGCATCGTTTTACACTGCGCCGAATCCGGCCTACGGCGCAACGATCACCTACTACCTGAAAGAACCGCTCAGAACGAAGAAACAGCTTCGCCAGCAGGCCGAACGCGAAGCCGAGCGCAAGAAAGAGCCGATCAAATATCCTACGCGGCAGGAACTACGCGAAGAGGCCGAAGAGGAAGCGCCCGCCTTGCTCTTCACAATCAGCGACGCCGAAGGCAAAGTCGTGCGCCGGTTGACCGCGCCGCCAACCTTCGGCGTTCAGCGCGTGACGTGGGACTTCCGTTATGCGCCGCCTGTCGTGCAAGCCGCGCCGCAATTGCCGCCGGGATTTGAAGGGATTGACCCGGCGACGCTGGGCGGCGGCGGCTTTGGCGGATTCGGCCCGCAAGGCGAACTGGCGATGCCGGGCAAATACACCGTCACGATGGCCAAGCGCGTCAATGGCCTGATTTCACCGCTGCCCGGCACGCAAAGCTTCAACGTTGTGGCCGAAGGCACCGAAAAGATGACGCCGCAAGATCGCACGATTCTGGCTGAATTCCAGCGCAAAGTGATTCGGCTGCAACGCGCGGTGACCGGCGCGCTGGACGCTGCGACTTCAGCCAAAACCAAGCTTGGCCTGATGAAACGCGCCGCACAGGAAGCGCCCGGTGGAAATCAGGCGCTGCTTAACGAAGTCAAAGCTCTGGACGACAAAGCCGACGAAGTGCTGCAAGCTTTGCGTGGGGGCAGGGAATTGACAGACATTCCGCCTCCTTCGATCAACCAGCGTGTCGGCTCCATCGTTCAGCGCATTCGTCTGACGGCTTTGCGCCCAACACAATCGCAGCAGGAGCAATACGCCATCGCAGCAGACGAGTTCAAAGCCGTGCTGGCCAAACTCCGAATGCTGGTCGAAGTTGATTTGGCCAAACTGGACAAGACGCTGGACACGGCAGGCGCGCCGTGGTCTGCGGGCAGATTGCCGGTGTGGCAGGACAAGTAGTTCATCAGAACGACGACGCGAATTTTCCGTTGGTCAACTCGGCTCGGCTATAATCGCCGCACCTGACCATTGCAGAAAGGAGTTTTTATGAGCACGAAAGTCGGTGTGAAGACCAAAGACACTGTCGAAGACCTCTACCGTGTGCCGGAGCACGGCAAGGCCGAGTTGATCAACGGAAAGGTGGTGCGATTTATGTCCACAGGGTTTCTGCCAAACAGAGCGAGCGGCCGGATTTGGAGATGCTTGGACGATTACGAGCAAATGCAAGGCGGCGGCGTTGCCGTAAGCGACAACGCAGGCTTTATCGTAGATTTGCCTCATCGTGAATCATTCAGCCCGGATGCGGCCTGGTTTACAGGTCGACTTCCCGGCATGAAATTTTTCAATGGCGCGCCCGCCTTCGCCGCCGAAGTTCGCAGCGAGGGTGATTATGGGCGGGCCGCTGAGGACGAAATGGCGGCCAAACGCCGCGACTATTTTGCGGCGGGCACGCTGGTGGTATGGGATGTTGATCTGCTCAGCGATGACGTGGTGCGCGTTTACCACGCCAGCGATCTTGATCAGCCGACCATTTATCGTCGCGGCGAGATCGCCGAAGCCGAGCCTGCCGTGCCCGGTTGGCGGTTCCCTGTGGATGAGCTTTTCCGTTGAGTGCGGCGGTAAACGGCAAATAAACTGCCGGACAAAATGCCGGACAAAAAGATTGACAGGATCAACCGCAGCGGCGTCAAATCTGCGCTGCCACGGTTGATCCTGTTTTTATTTTGGAGGGAAATGCCTGTTTTTGTTTTGGAGGAAAATGATGGATGTAACTTCACTGGCCCATGACGCGATGAACTATTTGGCGCCCGCGCTGCCCTTCCTGCTGGCCGCCAGCAAGACGATGCGCGACAAGGCGATTGAAAAAGTCGGCCAGAGCTTCGGCGAAGAAGGCTTCAAATACGGCAAATCGCTGTGGGGGAAACTCGGCGCAAAAGTCGAAGCCCAGCCCGCCGCCCTGGAAGCCGCAAAAGATTTGGCTGCCGACCCGCAAGACGCCGACAACCAGGCTTCCTTCCGCAAAGAACTGAAAAAGATTCTCAGCAACGACGATGCGCTGGCCGCTGAGGTCAAACAGATTCTGGAAGAGGCCAAAGCCGCAGGCGTCAGCGTCGTTCAATCCGGTGACGGCAATATTTCCAGCGTTGGCGATCACAACATCAACATCACCGGCGACGGCAACACATTCAACAAAGCCTGACCCTGGGTACGCATCGCCTCTGGCGTGCAGTCGCGGATGGCAAACCCGCTGGAATCAATGTGTATTTCGCCACGTCTGCACGCCAGAGGCGATGCGTACCCAGGCTTTCCCTTCGGAACATCTTATGCCAGACCAAATATCACAGCCCGGCCAACACAACATCGCCAGCCACGGCGATCACAACATCAACGCTACGGGCGACAATCCGACGATCAATGTTTTCAACACGCCGCCCGAACGCTCCGCCAAACATCAACTGCGCGCGCCGGTCGGGGATTTCGTAGGCCGCGAAAACGAGATTGCCGAACTCATTGCCGAATTGACCAACGGCGGGCAGGTCGGCATCAGCGGCATCAGCGGACTCGGCGGCATTGGCAAAACCGAACTGGCGATGGTCGTCGCCAATCTTTTGCTGCCCAATTATCCCGACGCGCAATTGCTGGTTGAGTTGCGCGGCACCGATCCGCAACCGCGCCGAGCCGAAGACGCGCTGGCCGAATGCGTGCGAGCCTTCGTCGGCGTCGAAGCCCGTTTGCCTGATGACCGCGACACGCTGGTCAAATGGTACCGAGACTGTTTGTCCGGCCAACGAGTGTTGGTGGTGCTGGACAACGCCGCCGACGCCGATCAAGTCCGCCCGTTTCTGGTTCCGGCGGGGTGCGCGTTGCTGGTGACTTCGCGCGAAACCATCAGCTTGCCGAAAATGAAGCGCATTCGATTGGAACAACTCCCGCCCGACAAAGCGCGCGAACTATTGCGGGAAATCGCTTCGCGTGTAAGCGAATCGGTCGCCGATCAAATCTGCTTTCTGTGCGGATACCTGCCGCTGGCCGTGCGAGCGGCGGCGAGTTTGCTCGACGTGACGGCAGACCTGGATCCGGCGGAATACGCCGCAGAACTCGGCGATGAACGGCGGCGGCTGGAACTGAAATACGCCAACGCCGAAGGCCACCAAATCAGCGTCGAAGCTTCGTTCAATTTGAGCTACGCGCGGCTGTCGGTGGAAACGGCGCGCGTCTTTTGCGGCTTGGCGGTCTTCCCGGCTGCGTTCGATGCGGCGGCGGCGGAAACCATTTGCCAGGACGCAGGGCACAAACACCTGAGCGAGCTGCTGCGTCGCAATCTGGTCATCTTCGACGAAGCGGAGCGGCGTTACCGGCTTCACGATCTGGCGCGCGTCTTTGCCAATGCACAACTCAGCGACGACGAACGCGAAGAGTTGAAGCTGAACCACGCGCAACATTTCTGCGACGTGCTGGGAGAAGCTGGCGAGCTTTACCTGAAAGGCGGAGAGCAGGTCGTCAAAGCAATGGCGCTCTTTGACCGCGAACGTTTGAACATCGAAGCCGGTCAGGCGTGGGCAGCCAGCCGAAGCGATGCGGTTCCCGCCGCTGCCGAATTGTGTTTGAGTTATGTTGGGCCACTCGGTGTGAATCACGTGCTGCAACTGCGCCAGCATTCGCGCGAACAGATTCGCTGGCTGGAAATTCAACTGGCCGCCGCTCGTCGTTTGAAACAGCCAGATTATGAAGGCGCTGCGCTCGGCAATCTAGGCTCTGCCTACGCCGGCTTGGGCGAGACGCGCAAGGCCATCGAGTTTTACGAACAATACCTTGCCATTGCCCGCGAGATCGGCGACCGGCGCGGCGAAGGCATTGCGCTCGGCAATCTGGGCATTGCTTACAAAAACTTGGGCGAGACGCGCAAGGCCATCGAGTTTCACGAACAATACCTTGCCATCGCCCGCGAGATTGGCGACCGGCACGGCGAAGGCAATGCGCTCGGCAATCTGGGCAATGCCTACGCCGACTTGGGCGAGCCGCGCAAGGCCATCGAGTTTTACGAACAAGCTTTGGTTATTGACCGCGAGATCGGCGACCGGCGCGGCGAAGGCGCTGACCTCGGCAATCTGGGCAGTGCTTATTACCTCTTGGGCGAGACGCGCAAGGCCATTGAGTTTTACGAACAATACCTTGCCATCGCCCGCGAGATCGGCGACCGGCGCGGCGAAGGCAATGCGCTCGGCAATCTGGGCTTGGCCTACGCCGACTTGGGCGAGACGCGCAAGGCCATTGAGTTTTACGAACAACAACTCGTCATCGTCCGCGAGATCGGCGACCGGCACGGCGAAGGCAATGCGCTGTGGAATTGGGCGGATGAGTTGGAGAAATTGGGCGAACGGGATCAGGCGATTGCCCACGCGGAAGCGGCGCTGACAATTTACGAAGCGATCGAAGACCCGTGGGCCGCACGGGTGCGCGAGCAATTGGCGGAATGGCGGGGGCAGGAGTGATTGCAGATGCGAGCAGTGGTTGACACCAATGTGCTGTTTGAAGGGTTGACGAAGCAAGGCGGCGCGTGTGCTTTGATTGTTGAGGCTTGGGATAAAGATGATTTCCAGGCTTGTGTGTCGAACGCGTTGGCTTATGAATATTCCGATGTGCTGGCGCGGAAGCTGTCACCGACTCGCTGGCAGCAGGCCGAGCCGATGTTGATCAGATTGTTGGATAAAGCGGAACCTATCCATCACTATTTCACCTGGCGGCCAAGCTCGCCCGATCCGGGCGATGAGCACATCATTGATTGCGCGATGACTGCCGGGGCGGCTGCGGTAGCATCGAACCCGCGTGATTTCCGACAGGCGCAAAGATCGCTAAGCTTGGTGGTGATGACGCCAGCACAAATGGTCGCAGCTTTGGCCAATGAAAAGTGATTCAACAGGGAGATTGAAATGAGCGTACTAACTCTGGAATTGCCTGAAACCTTATACCAACAACTCGAATCTCAAGCTCAGAGCGAAGGCGTGTCGCTGGCGCAGTTCGTGCTTTCCAAATTGACCCGACAGGAATCGTTCCATTACCGCGTGGAAGCCATTCCGCCGGAGATTCAGGAGCAGGAGCGGGAAGCGTTTGCTCGCTTGTTGGAAAGCGCACCAGCGGCAACAGACGAAGAGATGGCGCAATTTCTGGCTGAACGCGAGCCAGTCGAGCCGGAACCGGAACTATCGCCGGAAGTCATTGCGCGGTTGCGGCAACGTTGGCAAAGCAAGGGCGCGTCGTCCTGATTCTCCTCACTTCGATCAAAAGAACCGGGGGAGATTGAAATGAGCAGACTGACTCTGGAATTGCCTGAATCTTTGTACCAGCAACTCGAATCCCAAGCCCGTAGCGAAGGCGTTTCGCTGATCCAGCACGTTTTGTCCACACTCGATCGGCAGGCATCATTTCATTACCGAAAGGAGGCTCTGCCGCCGGAAGTAGTGCAACAACAGCGCGAATCGTTCGACAATTTCGTTGCCAGTCTGCGTAGCGGATCGGAAGAAGAAATTGACCGGATTCTCGCTGAACGCGAGCCGGTTGAGTCGGAGTCCGGTTTGCCGCCGGAGGTCATTGCGCGAGTGCGACAACTCATTCAGAACAAGCGCACTTCGTCCTGATTCATTGTGCGGCGGGGTTAAAAGATTCGCGTGACGACCAGCGCCGTCGCCAGATAACCGACCGCTTCAAGCAATCCCGCGCCGATGTTTTGATCTTCGGCGATCTCTTTATCCAATCTGCCGCCGCGAAAACAGAAGCTCGCGCCGAGCAATAACATTTGCACGATGATCTGCCGCACCGGGTAAAGCACAAGAACTGCCAGCAGCATCAAGCCGAACGAGCGAAAGCTTTCGGCATAGCCGGTGAACGTTCCCGACACGGCGTAGCCCACCATCATTCCAATCGCGACGATCAACCCGGCCGCGGCCAGCGCTGCCGCAACGTTGCCGTTCTTGATCAACTGCGCATCGTCGTAAGTCGTCAGCAGGCGGAACAAATGCGTCAGCAAAATCAACGCAACAACCCCTGCCGCCCAGAAAACAATCGTTGGCCCGATCGCGCCACCGTCCCCAGTCAACGCGCCTGCGGCAATCTGACTTGAGGATAAATAAATTGCGCCGTCCACGATGCCTGCGGCCAAATTGCCTGCGCGGGTTTGTTCACGCAGCGGCACGCCGGTAGCGCGGCTGTACTGTTCAAAGATCAGTCCGGCGACGGTCATTGCCAGAATCCCGCCGACGCCATATGCCAGCACGCCTTTGACATCAGCCCAGAATGAGTGGCTGGGGCCGCTCAGGATAGGAATGACGACGTTGATAACGCCCAGCAGAAAACCACTGAGGGCGACGGCGGCTGCTTTGTTATCACTGCCGATCAGCGTTTCTGACAGAGATTGGCCAAGCAGCAGGCGATAGACTGCACGGGCGATAATCAACAGCACAATCACGGCCAGAATGACAAATCCGATGGTTGCTGCGTCCATTGTTCCTCCCGAAAATTTCAGCGTTTCAAGTCTTTTAAAATCTCTCTTGCCGCGTTGTAGCCCGGCGCGCCCATCACGCCGCCGCCCGGATGCGTGCCCGAACCGCACAGGTAAAGATTGCGGATCGGTGTGCGGTAATTGGCCCAGCCCGCGACAGGGCGCATAAAGAACAACTGATCCAAATCCATTTCGCCGTGAAAGATATTGCCGCCGGTCAGGCCATACTCCATCTCCATATCGAAAGGCGAGATGACCTGGCGGTGCAGAATGATGTCTTTGATGTTGGGCGCATAATCAGCCAGCGCGTTGATGCAGCGGTCGGCGAATTGATCTTTGGTGGCCTGATCCCAGAAACCGTCTTTCAGTGTGTAGGGCGCGTACTGCGCAAAGACGCACATAATGTGTTTGCCAGGCGGCGCGATGGAATCGTCGTAGGCTGTCGGGATCGTGCATTCCAGCATTGGGTTCGATGAAGCTCTGCCTTGCTTGGCGTTTTCCCAGGCGCGGTCAATGTAATCCATCGAAGGGCAGACGTGCATCGTCGTTTTGTGAGGTAGGCCTGGTTCGTGATCTGATGTATTGGGGAAGCTTGTAAAATTGGGCAGTCCATCAAGCGCCAGATTGATCTTGATTGAACAACCTTCGACGCGAAAGTTTTCAATCGAACGGTGAAAATCGTCATCGAGATGCTGTTTCTCAACCAGCGTTAAAAACGTGCGTTTCGGATCAGCGTTGGAGACGACGACTTTGGCGCGAATCTCTTCGCCATTGGTCAGTACCACCCCGTAGGCTTTGCCGTCTTTGATCAACACGCGATCCACTTCGACGTCGGTACGAATTGTTGCGCCATGGGCTTCAGCAGATTGGGCCAGTGCCTGGCTGATGGCGCCCATCCCGCCGCGAATAAATCCCCACAACCCGCGCGGCCCTGCGGCTCCGCCCATGACGTGATGCAGCAGAATGTACGCCGTTCCGGGAGTTGACGGGCCGCCATTTGTGCCAATGACCCCGTCGGTGGCTAGTGTGGTTTTGATCTCGTCGGATTCGAACCGTTCGTCAAGGAAATGGCGAACGCTTTGCGTCATGATCTTGACCATCCGGACCAGGCCTTGATCGCCAAGCTTCAACGCGCGCAAACCGAGTTTTCCCAAGCCGACCAAATCGCCCAGCTTCCGTTGCACAATGTTCGGCGGCGTTTCCAGCAAGATGGATTCAACCCACTCGGCGAGGTGCGCCAATTCCTCTTCATATTGCGGGTAATACTCGGCGTCGCGTGGCGAGAATTTGGCGATCTCGGCAACGGTCTTCTTCATGTCTTGGTAGAAAAAGATATGACGGCCATCAGGAAAGGCAGTGAAGAACGAAGGGTCTTTCGGATAAATGTGATAGCCAAATCGCTTCAACTCCAATTCTTCGATAATGCGCGGCTGAAGCAGACTGCATAGATAGGAGAGCGATGAGACTTTATATCCTGGCCATGGCTCTTCGGTTACGCAGGCGCCGCCCACAATCGAACGGCGTTCGAGGACAGTTACGCGTAGACCGGCACGGGCCAAATAGCCTGCTGTCACCAATCCGTTGTGCCCGCCGCCAATAATCAACGCGTCATATTGACGGTTTGGCTGCTGGTTTGACTGATAGTTCATTCAGCAATTGCCTCTTCCTTTGAGATGATTGTCCGTCTTACGGCCAGATACTGCTTATTCTAGTCCGATACAAGGGAGGCAATTATCCACACCAAAGAGAGTCCGTAAAGACGCCAAAATTTCCATGGAAAATTATTTGGAACCTTTGTCTCAGATCGCCTAATTCGCTATTGCCTGATCCCAGCCACCGTGTTATAAACCGCCCGCATCAAGTTTTCCTCACTACCGGCAAGCGGCCCGACTTGAAGATTTGATGTTTCGGTTATCCAGGTAATACTCACTGAAATTTGGCGCGAACATCATTAACCTTCTTGTGGTTTTTCCATATCGTAGCCGGATTTTTCACTGGATTTAGCTTTTATCACCACTGGCAGTCGCTCCTTCTACAAAGCAAGCAGTTTCGAATATGAATTATCGCGCTGTAAGCAAATAGGAAGAACGAAGCTCTGCCGATAAGTAAACCGATCTGATGTTCTATCAGATCAAGCTTCAAAGGAGATACTCGACAATGCGAACCTCACGCAGACTTACACACGTTTTATTGGCGATGTTTGCGCTGGTTATGATGTCGGCAGCGGCACTGGCAGCGGATCCAGGGTTGGTCTACCCGCCGACTTCGGAAGTCAGCGACCAGAAGCAGGGATCAGTTCTGATCTACAACATCTACACCTCAGGCGCGACTAGCGGTAACTCGCAGAACACGCGCATCAACATCACCAACACCAGCACCTCATCGGGCGCTGCTGTTCACCTTTTCTTCGTTTCCGATGGCTGCTCGATCGCGGACAGCTTCATCTGCTTAACCGCAACTCAGACGGCGACCTTCCTGGCTTCGGACGTTGATCCTGGCGTTAGCGGCTACATCGTGGCGGTTGCCACGGACCGCAACGGCTGTCCTCTGGCGTTTAACTGGTTGATTGGTGACGAATACGTCAAATTCACCAGTGGTCACGCGGCCAATCTGGGTGCAGAAGCGTTTGCGGCATTGTTCTTTGGCTCATCGCCGGGTTGCGACGCCAACACAGTGACGACCGGCGTCGTCTTCGATGGCGTGGTTGGGTCAGGCTACAACCGTGTGCCACGCGTGTTGGCGGACGATAACGTCCCCAGCCGTGCTGATGGCAACGACACCTTGGTCATCATTAACCGCATCGCTGGCAACTTGGGCATCGGCGCTTCTACGCTGGGCACACTGTTCGGCTTGTTCTATGACGATTCAGAGAACGTGCTGAGCTTCTCGATCACGGGCAGTTGTCAATTCCGCAGTTCGCTGTCAAACACGACTCCGCGCTTGACGCCTCGCTTCGAGACGTTCATTCCAGCGGGCCGCTCGGGCTGGTTCAAGGTTTATAGCCAGACCGACATCGGTATCCTGGGCGCAGCCATCAACCTGAACGCGAACGCGGGCACGCAAGCGAACGCCTTCAACGGCGGTCATAATCTGCACAAGCTGACGTTGTCAGCAACCAACGCTTACACTATTCCCGTCTTCCCGCCAAGCTGCTTCTAGCTTGACGTTGGAAAATGGATTTCCCGAAAAGGCCGAGCTTGCTCGGCCTTTTCGTTTTCTGCTCTTCATTTCATCTCGGGTAGTGGCGAAGCTGGGTGGGACGTCCGACAAACTTCAGCCTGAATCCACGGCAAGAAAGTCGTGATTCAGTTTCGCCTTTTATTCACGTGGCTTTCAGGCATTTTATCAAAATCGCTCCTTCACCTGTTAAGTGAAGAGCCAAAGTCGGTAAAAAGCGCCGCGAAGCTGATGAACATTGGTGAAATCAATCTAGCCCATTTCTTAACCGTGGATTTGGGCTTCAGTTTGTCGCAGTATCCGAGCCACCGACAAACCAAAGTGGCTCTATCGCTGAATCAAGGAATTGGAACACAAGAAGCACAAAAGCTACGCAAGAAGCACAGATGACTTTTGGAGGATGTGTTTTAGACCGTCTTTGTTCTTGCGCTTTTTACGTCTCTGCTTTGCGCTTTTTGTGTTCCCTGGCGGCGTGGCGATGACACCTCCTCGAAACAGCGATAGAGCCACCAAAGTTTGTCGGACATTCTCAGACATTCGCCGCCGAGTTCATTATCCCGCCGGATTGACCCCTCGCTACCTCAGATCGTTTTGGCTGCTTCATCAAAATATCTGCGCAACGTGTGCGAGCCGAAGCTTGGCGCGACAGAATCGGTTTGCGTCACCGCGATACCAAAATCCATCAAGCCATAAACACGCCTGTTGATAAGTCTGAGCGGTGAGATCATCAGCTTGAATACTCCGGGCGAGATTGACCTGAACTTTGGGGGGCGGCCCAAGGCGGCAAACGACATCTCGACAATCTCTTTGCGCGTGAAAACTTGCGGGCCGCCGACTGAGATTTTAGTCAGATCGCTTTCCAGCGCCTCGACTGAGTTTCGACGATGTGAAAGATAGTCGTGAATGACAACGTCCACAGCCATTGCGCCTTAACTTCTATGCGGATTGAAATTTTGTCTGACGTTCGAGTTACGTCGTAGGCAGGATAATGCGGAAGCAGGTACCCGCCCCGACTTCCGATTCGACTTTAATGCGCCCGTTATGAAGCTGAACAGCGCGGAAGGCCTGCGCCAGACCGATGCCGCTGCCCTTGGGCTTAGTCGTGTAGTACAGGTTGAAAATCTTGTCGCGGGCATCTTCAGGAATGCCGGGGCCGTGGTCAGTGATGGCGATGAAGGCGTGGCCATCATTGTCGTCGCCCGTCTCAATCACAAGTTTGCCTCCCGAAGGCATGACCTGACATCCATTGATGATGATATTGAGAATTGCCTGTTTGAGCAGATCGGAATCGGCTTTGATGATCAGCGGGCCTTTGCCGTAATGCTCTTCCAGGTCCACGCCCTGTGCACGGGCATCGGCGGCCAATAGGATGACCTCGCGGACCAGCACGTTGGCGTCTACTTGCGTCAGCTTCAATTCAACGGGCCGAGTGAAATCCAGAAAGGTTTGCACAACACGTTTCAGCCGGTTGACTTCGGCCATCAGGATGTCCACGTGCGGCTTCGGATCAAGCCCCGCATCCAGCTTTGCGCCGAGCAGTTCCAGATGGAGCACCATCGCATGCAGCGGGTTTTTGACTTCGTGCGCGACGCCCGCGGTGATGCGATTAAGCGCGGCCAGCTTGGTTGCGAAATCGAGTTGTGTTTCCAGCCGCTGTAATGTTTCGAAATCCCGCAGCGTGAGTAGTGCCCCCGCCGGTTGCCCGCGGTCTTCAAACAACTGCAACGACGCGACGACGGTTTGCGGTTGCTGCGATCCATTGACAGGGAAGTTGGTGATTTCCTGCAGCGACTGGCCGCTGGTATAGGCGCGTTCGGCGATGATTGTCAGCGGGTGGCTGTAACTGAGCGCGTCCGAAAGCTTCTGGCCACGCAATGTGAACCGTCCGCCGCTAAGCATCTTTTCGGCTTCCGGACTGGCCATAATCACACGGCGTTCTCGATCCAGCAGCAGCACTCTTTCGGTCAGACTGCCGACGACCTGCTGCAACTGATCGCGGATGGCTTCGATCTCCGTGCGATTGCCGGCAAAGCGGCGTCCCAGTTCACGCAGGCGTTGCGCAATGGACTGCATCTCCGCATTGACCGGGCGCGCCTCGCTGTGCAGGGCGCTTTCGGCTTCCAGCAGTTCGATGCTGTCAATTGCTTCGCGTAGCGGCGAAAGCACCAGACTGGCTGAAAGCAACGCCGTCAGCACGCAAAGCCCGACGATGATCGAGGCAAAGAAAAGACTGAGTTTGATGGTTGGCGATAGTTCGGCGCGTAAGGCCGCTGTCGGCACTCCCGCGATGATCCGGGCAAATGGCTTATTGTTCAGGTTAAGCGCCCATGTCATTTCATAAACATGGTCTTGCCGGAATAATTGCCACAGTTGTTTATACCAGCGGGCGGATTCGAACTGTTCCATCGGCAGGGTCTTGCCAGCGGTGCGCAGCAGGTTGAGCGGACCGGACTGTGCGATGACCGCGCCGTCTTCGTACGCCATGATGGCGCAGTAAGCAAAGTCCTTGTTCTCGCCAACATTGGTTTTGATCAGCGAACGGACGGTTTCATCCAAACCGATGGCCAGGCGGGGTTCTTCAATAGGACGATTCAGGATTGCCCGCTGCGCGAATGAAGACAGCGGATCGGCGACCTTCTCAAATGCTTCGCGTTTGGCTGTAGTGTGCGCGTTGAGCAGGCGTGCAATATTGAAGCACAGCAGAGTTGCCGTGGCGATAAAAATAAGAGAAATGATGACGGTTAAGTGTCGCGTGCGGACACTTGGTTCCCAACTCATGCGGCTTGCCCAGTCTCCCGAAGGATGCGCAGCACCCAAAAGAATTTCCAAACGCTTTTATGATGCCCGCTTCACTCTGAATGAAATTCCCGCGCATGCGCCACAGCCAGTGCTGCCGGCAAACGCAGGCCAATCTCTCGAAATTTCAATGTCCCGATGGGAGGAAATCTGCTTGGGGGCTTGCGGTGATGAATCTCAATAATTTGGATTCTGCTTGTTTGAGACCGATTTAAATTGATCTTTGATGACTTGTTGTTGGCAGCGCCTACTAGATCGTCCCGCCTGGCTGCCAACATCGGGCGCAACTTTAGTTTATGTCTGGATTTGACGCAAGCGGTTTTCGAAACCTCCCTGAAGGCAGAGGAAAAGCCGGGGGCTGCGGTGTGCGACGGGGCAGGATTGTGGTAAGAAGCATTGGCGAAGGCTCGAATATTCTCAAGGAGATTCATCAGATGATTTTGACCGAACCTAGATTGGAGCCGCTCTCCGATGAGCAACTGAACGACGACACGCGAGTGCGGCTAAAGCCGCCGCTGCCAGCTCAAGCTGGTACTCTAAACGCTGCGGCCAATGCACTGGGTTTCCTTCACGCGACAACAGTCAGAAAACATTTTTCTTAAAGCGATAGATTCGTCGCGGGCCTTTGGTGAGATGATGAAAATGTCTTCTCCCTACAGACGCCAGTCCTCCTTTTTCTGCGCGCGCTTCAGATAATTTCGCGAGTAAGGTAGGATGACCCGTCTCAACAACCTCCATGCTTTGCCATTGTGGAAAGGTTCTTTCGTTTCGCAGTTTATCCCGTTAGTTTTGGGATCGCTCAATAAACAATAAACACCGCTATCACTAGCTCAGACAGCATAAGTTCAGACAGCAGACGCCACGCCGGAAAACGCTTTCCGGCAAACATTCAATCATCAGCCCCGTTTCTCAACCCGAGGAGACCGTGTATGAAAAGAATTCTGCTACTCTCAGTCTTGATTCTCTCTGCCACTCTCTGCTTTACCACAGCCTTTGCCGACAAAAAGCAACCAAAGAAAGAACAGCCCGAACCGACGCCGGGGCTGAGTATTGAAGGCTTGTCACCGGAAAAAACTGCTGAGCTTCTCAAACAACTTGAAGCTGCGCGAAAGATCGAATCCGAATTGAAGTTTCAAGAGGGAGTGATCCCGATTGGAAGTAACCTGGCCAAAATTACCTTGCCGGAAAACTTCCGGTACCTTAGCCCCGACGACACGCAGAAGGTGCTGGTTGACATCTGGGGCAATCCGCCGCGCAACAAATCGCTGGGTATGATCGTTCCCGCCGGCTTCAAAGCCATCGGCGAAAACTCCTGGGGCGTGGTTGTTACTTACGAAGAAGATGGTCACGTCAAAGACGACGACGCGGCCAACATCAAGTACAACGATCTGCTGAAAGAAATGCAGGAAGGCACGCGCAATTCCAACGAAGAGCGCAAGAAGGCCGGGTACGATTCCATCGAACTGGTCGGCTGGGCACAACCGCCGCATTACGACCAGGCAACGCACAAACTTTATTGGGCAAAAGAACTGAAGTTCGGCGGAAACGATGAAAACACCTTGAACTACGACATTCGCGCGCTGGGCCGTCGCGGCGTGCTTTCGCTGAATGCCGTGGCCTCAATGAGCGAGTTAAAAGATGTCGAAAAAGATATGCAGGCCGTCCTCGGTTTTGTCGAATTCAACCAGGGCCACCGGTATACGGATTATGTTGATGGGACAGACAAGGTCGCGGCCTACGGCATTGGGGCATTGGTTGCAGGCGGGTTGGCGGCCAAAGCCGGATTGTTCAAAGTGTTGTTGGTCGGGTTATTGGCATTCAAAAAATTCGCCATCCTGGCCGTGATCGCAGTTGTAGCCTTCATCAAAAAACTCTTGGGGATGAGGTCAAGTAAGAGCGAAGAAACAATTTCCATTACCGATCCTGAGTAAAATTCCGGATCGTTAATGGCAACCGCCAGCAGGTTATAAATTGGTAAAGGCGGAGCAACGAGGCAAATCGCTTTGCCTTTACCACTTTTATGATTTGTGTTCAGCCGCACCCGCCAACTCTGTCGCAAACCGAATCCCGACGCCATCCGGCCCAATCATCGTGAAATCGCGCAAGCCGTAATACCGATCATCAATCTTTTTGAAGATGCGCGCGCCCATCCGCTGCGCCAATGCCCAATACTCATCCACGTCCGGCACCATCACGCGAATGTTCGTCAATGGGAATGGAGGCGGAGACGGCATTTGCTTGAACTCTTCCAGCATCAGCCGCGAATCTTCCCACGCCAGTTCGGCAAACTCAGGCTCCTGGTGCAAGAGCTTGAATCCAAGCTGTTGGTAAAACGCCAGCGAGTGGCGCAGATCGCGGACATAGATTTCAACGGCGAGTTGTTCGTTTGATGGAACATAGCTATTCATTGTGAGCGCTCCCAAGTTTTTATAATTACTGTCAGCAACCTCAGAAATGATTGCGACGATTGCGAGGCGCAAATTATACTCCGCCGCGTCTCGCACGCAGACAGCAAACAATCACAATTATGAATCGCCATTGAAGGAGGCTCACGCTTGAAAAAGAACACGCTCTTGATCTCGTTTCTCATCCTCGCTCTCATCTCTTTGACAGCGACTGCGGGTGATCTTGTCCGAACTGTCAGGAATAAGCTTTCGGCAGGTGACCTGGCCAGCGGCATCGCGGCGGCGGAAGAGTACAAGAAGAAAAATGGAGTGGATGCGGAGTACCTGGATGCCGTGGGCTGGTTGGCGCGCGGGGCAGAGATGCTGAAGCAGCAAGACGTCGCGGCGGCTTATGTCGCGGAGCTTCGCCGAGAGATTCGGGAAGAGAAGGCAGAGTTGCTGTCACCGCTCGGCGCGGCCATTGAGGTGGAAGGAAAGCTGCATGCCGCGCGTGAAGGGCGCGGTTCAGGCATTCGCTTTTTGGAAGAAGAGTTTGGACGCGCCAAAGATGTTGCTTTGCGTGCGCGCATTCGCCGCACCATCAACCTGCTATCGCTGGAAGGCCAGCCCGCGCCGGAACTGAACATCAGTAACTTCATCGGGCCGCAGCCGTCTACGCTCGCCGCGTTGAAAGGTAAACCGGTGTTGCTGTTTCTGTGGGCGAACTGGTGCGGCGACTGCAAAGCGCAGGCGGCAACGCTGGCCAGCGTGACCAAAAAATACCTGCCGCAAGGATTGGTCGTGATGGCTCCAACGCGCCTGTACGGCACTGGCGCGCAGGACAAGCCCGCGACGCCCGCCGAAGAGAAAACGCAGATCGCCAAAGTCTGGACGGATTCTTATGCTGGTCTGGAGGCCGTGCCGATCACGATTGATACCGATACGATGATCCGATACGGTGTTGCGGCCACACCGACGTTTGCGCTGATTGACCGCAAAGGCGTGGTGCGATTCTATTCGCCGACGCGGCTGTCAGAAGCTGAGCTTTCGCGACGGATCGAAGCCGTTCTGGCAGAGGCTCCTTAATACGAGGTACTAAATGGATCAGAAACAGAAACAACTGAAACAGGAATATAAACAAACCCATCCGCCGATGGGGATTTATCAGATACGGAATCTTGCGAATGAGAAGGTACTGATTGCAAGTAGCTTGAATCTGCCTGGCATCTTCAATCGAAGCAAGCTTGAGTTGAATATGGGAAGCCATATAAATAAGGCATTACAGGCAGAATGGAAGCAGTTTGGCAGTGACAGTTTCGCGTTTGAAATTCTGGATGAAGTAGAAGCGAGAGAAGCTGCTGATCACGATTACCGCGAAGACTTGGCTTTTCTGGAAGAGCTATGGCTGGAAAAGCTGGAGCCATACGGCGAGCGCGGATATAACGAAAAGAAGAAGAGCCGGGAAGAGAAGCTGCAACAAATTGCCGCAAATAATCAGGCGAATCGCTCAGCAGAGTTGCGCGATGATGAATAGCCAGCAGGCATTTCCTTTCACCCCTCACGCCCGCAACGTCTAACGTTGCCTTCAACTCCTGAAGGCAGTTTCCAATCAAACTTCATTTGATCTATGGTAAACAACACGCACGGGAATTGCACTATTCTGTAAGCAAGTGGCAAATCTGTACTATGTAACTACGCTGGATGTACCGGCAACACTTTGCATACTTCATCTGCCACGAACTTAAACGGGTTAGTAAATCATCAACAGCGCACTGACAGGCTACAGTTTCAGATACGACGAGGCTGGGATTGGGAAATCCCATAACCATTTATGAAGATATGCCGGGCTTGCCAACATTGTTACGAAGATGCTGACATCATCTGTGAGCAAGAAGATCACGGTGCTTTAGTGGCTGCACGCTCGGGGATGCGATTGATTGCCGATAAATACCGATTAGACAGACTGGTTGCTCGCGGTGGGATGGGGGCAGTCTATGCCGGAACACACGTTGAGTTGGATCGCCCAATCGCAGTCAAGTTACTGCTGCCGAACTCTCAAGCCGACCCGCAGGCATTCGAACGTTTTCGGCGCGAAGCGCGCGCAGCCGCACGAATCAAGCATTCGAACGTTGCTGATATTTATGATTATGGCGCCTTGGCCGATGATGAAGCTTACATCGTGATGGAGTTGGTGGAAGGCGAAACGCTGCATGAACGGCTGAAACGGGAAGGCCAATTGCCATTCGCTGAAATTGTTACCATTTCACGCCAGATTGCCGATGGCATGGAAGCAGCGCATCAGAGCGGCGTCGTTCACAGAGATTTGAAGCCGTCGAACATTATCCTGAATCAAAATGCCGACGGCAGTGTGCAGGTCAAGATTGTTGATTTTGGGATCGCGAAAATCAGTGAACAGATCGGGGTGGATGAATCCACGTTAACTGCAACCGGGATGCTGGTGGGAACGCCGCGTTACATGTCGCCTGAACAATGTTTAGGTGAAGTATTAGATGCACGTTCGGATATCTACAGCTTCGGCTTGATCGTTTATGAAATGCTGGCAGGGCAGGCGCCATATGACGCGACATCCGCAGTCGCCATTGCACTTAAGCACATTCAAGAACCGCCCGCGCCGCTTGAACAGTACCGTCAGCATGTGCCCGCATTACTGGCCGATTTGGTTGCCAGGGCATTGTCCGCTGATGCATCGCAACGCCCACAAACAGCCACTGAACTAAAACAGCAGTTGGATGAGATTGAGATCCCAATCCCAATTGATAAACCCGCAGTATTTGATGGCGTCGGCCACGTGTTGGCTCAGGAAAACGTGGATCAACTGCGCACGCAGGTGATGGAGATCGAAGGTCACTCTGCTGAAGGTCGCTCTGGGAATGCTTTAGTGGATGTCTATGCGACGGCCGTGATTGAAGCGCCGCCGCCAGAAAAAGATGCCACTGCCGTGTCACCGCAAACTGGCAAAGCCACTGTTGCAAAGACCCAATCGCCGGAAAAAAACAACTCAGCGCCAGAGCCTTTCTTTGATGTCAAAACAGGGATGATCAAACAGGCCGTACCTTTGACGCTTGCTTCTATATCCGCCAGCGATTTGGCGGAACCTGTTCAGGCTGCCAAGAATATCTCCGACGAGACGATCATCCGCCGCCACCCTCGCAACCCTGCGTTTATATATGCAGGGATTGCCGCTGCGGTCATCATCGGCGTAATCGCGGTATGGGCTGCAACGCAACGTGCCTCTTCCCAACAATCAGAAGTCGTGACGACTTCAACTGTGCCAGCGAAGGCGAACTCAGTGAAAGAAGAGGCATCTTCGCCCACGCCTTCATCAGATATGGATGAGACTGCGACAGAACAGGCACGCGCGGAAATTAGCGGCGCGTTGGATGATTGGATCGCCGCGACCAATGCAGGCGATGTGAACGGGCAGATGGCGTTCTACAATCCAACTGTTGATGCGTTTTATCTGGCCCGCAACGTCTCGCATGACGCAGTTCGCGCTGAAAAGCAACGACTTTTTGAACAGGCGGAAAAGATTCAAGTGCAGGCCGGCGAACCGGTGATCAAACTCAGCCAGGATGGCCAGACAGCCACAACCCGGTTCAACAAACGATATGTCATTGAAGGCCAGCAAGAGAAACGTCAGGGAGAGGTTGTCCAAGAGTTGGGCTGGCTCAAGACGGATGGCGGTTGGAAGATCGTCAGCGAACGTGACGTGCGGGTTATCCAAAACCCAGGCAAGCCATCCTCTGCGCGTAAAGCCAACTCTTCGATGTGGCCGCATCGGGTCGTCATCAGAGGAGTTAAAAAGTTGTTCCATCCTCTGCGTTAGTCACAGTACCCCGTTGCGCTTTGTTATTTGGAAAAGTAACGGCCGACGGTTGCTCCGGTTGGTTTGGCGGTCATCAGCGAAACCACGATCATCAAGATGGCTGAAATAATCGTCATCGGCACCACCGGCAGCAAGCCGAACACGGATGTCCCGCCCGGCGTACGCGCCAGCGCTTCCATCCCGCCGAACGACCAAATGACTTGCGGCGCAGTTACAATTGATTGAAAGATTGCGACTGCTGCCACACTGGCCGCCGCCCAAAGGGTGGATGCCAGCGCTCCCCATTTTGTGCTGCCTTTCCAAAACAGCGCGGCGATCATCAATGGCATCAGGGCCGAATAGCCCGAAAATGCATACGAGACGGCCAGATCAAAGATCGGCTGGGGAAACTTCAGTGCAATGAAATAAGCAATCAGCGTCAAACCCACAACAAACAAGCGACCGGTAATGACCTGCGCCTTTTCGCCGAAACGTTCCTTGCCTTCATAAAAAGCAAAGATGTCTTCGGTAAACATTGTCGAAAGCGCCAGAATCTGTGAATCGCTGGCCATCACCGCAGCCATAATTCCCGCGCCCAGCAAGCCCGCCAGCCACAACGGCGCATACGCTTCCAGCAATCGCAGCAATACGTCATCGCCCGCTGATTTCGTGCGCAGTTGATTCTTCTGTTCGGGCGAAAGCTGCGCGCTTTGCGTTGCCAGCGTTTGCCGCGCTTCCAGTTTGGCTTGAATCGAGGGTACGTTAGTCGCGCGATTGGCTGCCACACCCAGAAAGACTGCCGGTAGCCAGATGGCCAGCATGCAGATGGGATATAGAATGACCGTCTTTTTGAAATGCTGCACACGCTCTGCCGTCAGACAGAAGATGATCATGTGCGGAAAGTTGATCGAAGAGAGCGGAATGAAAGTGTAGCTGAAGAAAAACAGCGGCGAGATTTTTTCGCGCGTCAGGAGCGAGGCTGTCGAAGGTGAGGCGAGCAATTCATTCATTGCTTTGCCGAATCCGCCCATCCCCGCGCCGATCACCAACAGCGCGATCATGCCGAATACCAGGAATAACGTTGTTTGAAAGGCATTGACCCACGCCGTCCCGCGCATCCCGCCGAAAAAGACATAGCTCATGACGACCATCGCCACGACCGCGCCGCCCAGCCAGAAGGGCACGCGTCCGCCGCTGATGGCATAGAGCGTCGTTCCGCCGCCCATCACGCCGATGACGATGTATGGCAACAGAAGCGCAGTTTGTACGACGCTGATGACTGTGCCGATGTGGCCGCATTCCCAACGATCGCGGAACATCTGCACCGGCGTCATAAAGCCGAAGCGTTTGCCCAGCGACCAGACGCGCGTGCCGATAAAAAACAGCGAGAGCGGCACGATCAGCGCCGATGACGAAGCCATCAAGCCATAGGTCACAATCCCGTTCGCAAAAGCGTGGCCCGACGAACCCAGGATCGCAAATGCCGTCATGTTCGTGCCGAACAGCGACAGCAGAAAGACGACGCTGCCCAGCGAACGATTGGCCAGGAAGTAGTCTTCCGCCGGATGTTCCCCTGATTTTCGCCGGAAAGCGAAGATGCCGATGTAAATGACAATTGCCAGATAGCAGAAGACGAAGAGGGCGGGAATCAATCTGTGCAGTCCTCCTTATTCAGTGGCTTATTCCGCGGTGTCGTGAAAATCCTCGCGGGCTTCCAGGTGAGCGGGCCACGCGACTTTGACCAGCAGCCACATCAACCCGGTGACCGCCAGTGTGTATAGGATGTGATAGGAAAGGCCGATGGGCAGAAAACCAAAGACCATGGGAATCGGCGTTCGCCAGAACCAGAAGTCCTGATGCAAAACATAGAGCACGGCAATGATGGCGATCAGCAAAAGTCGTTTCATGCTTGTCAGGGAAGTTGTCAGGGACGTTGCCGGGGAAATGCGGTCATCTTTTGCGCATTGGGCGGCGCGACGCGGTGGGTTCGACGTATTCCACCTCCGGGCGATGGCGCAGCAGGTTCATTGCCGCGTCCGCTTGCGCCGCGCTGACTTCCAGCACGTAAAGCCGCGACAGTTCGTCGTCGGCTTCGTCCGGAAAGGTTTGAATGACCGATTCAATGCCCGGCGCGTCAGCCAGCATCTGATTCAGTTTGCGATGTTTGACACCGGCGGCCAGCTTCAAGTTGAACTGGACGCCGGGCGTTGATTGAACGGTTGCCATGAATGAAGTTCTCCGGTTCGGGTGAAAATCAGACTTCAGGATAGCGCCGCTGTCAGATTGAGTAAACCAGCGCCCAATTCGGGCGTGGTCTTCTTGCCGTTCATGGCGGGCAGCTTGGCGGCGGCGGCCTTGAGTTTGTCGCCCACCTGCTTGGGCGTCAGGTTGGGATTTTTGGCAAAGACCAATGCCGCCGCTGCCGTGACGTGCGGCGTGGCCATCGAAGTCCCGCTCCATTTCGCGTACTCGACTTCGTTTGAACCACGCGCGATGGAAGGTTGCAGCGGCAAGGTCGAAAGAATCTTATGGCCGGGTGCGGCGATGGCGATGTGCGAACCCGTGTTCGAGAAAGACGCCCGCTGATTGTTCTGCGTCGTTGCGCCGACGGCGAAAACATTGGGGAAGCCGCCCGGAAACTCCTTCGGATTGCCTCTTTGAAATTCGTTGCCCATGGCCGCGACGACCAGCGTGCCCGCGTCGAACAGGCGATTGATCAGCAGTTCTTCAGTCTGGTTGCGCCCGGTGCCGCCGATGCTCAGGTTGACAACCTTGACGCCGGCCTGCCGCGCGGCGTTCAAGGCGCGCTGGTACATCACTTCGTCCACGTAAAATTGGCCGTCGCTCGGATCGGGTGCGTCGCCGAAAATCTTCCAGACCATCAGATCACATTTGCAAATGCCGGCGATGCCGATCTTGTTGTTGATTTCGGCGGCGATGATCCCGGAAACGTGCGAACCGTGCCCGACAATGTCGGTTGCGCCAGCGCCGTCGTGAACATAGGACGACACGACATTTTTCAAGTCGGGATGGGTCAGGTCAACGCCGGTATCCAGCACTCCGACTTTGACCTGGCTGGCGTCGGGCAGCATGCCCAGCGTCGTCCAACCGATGGCTTTCAAGCCCCACTGATCTTTCAGAAACTTGTCGGATGTCGCCGGTTGAGCGGACGCCGATAGCCAGCGCGCCGGAACCAGATGGGCGTATTCGATGCCGGGCGTTGCATTGAGGTCTTTTTCAATCTGCTTCAGGTCTGCCGAGCGCGCCAGCTTCAGCACGTTGATGCCGCGCAGGTCTTCGTTCTCCGAATCGCGCACGCTGAGCGAAAAGGCCGCGGCAGCCGAGCGCGGCGCAGCGCCCAAGGCGCGACCCGCCATCATTCGCGAAAAGACCGGCACCACTTCGCGCAGCAGATTGTTCCGGCGCAGGAAATCGAACGGACTCTCCGCCGCTTCGGGCAAGCGGAACGAAGCCACCGACGCCACGCGCGCACGGGCCACGTCGGGCACATCATTGACCAAGTCATCCTTGCAGCGGACGACCAGCACGCCGGGCAGAAATTCCTGGCGCGATGCTTTGGGCTGAGTGTTGGCTTCGATTTCGGCGAAGCTGGCGGATCGGCTCCGCGATGGCTTTGATGATTTTACGGACTTCACGGACTGCGATGATTTTTTGGCTGGCATATCGTTTCTCCTTTGATTTGTGCCTTGGTTTGAGTTGCTGATGGTGAAATGAACGCCGCTGACCGATGTGGCGGCGTACTATCACACAACCTCTTTTGAAACCGCAACGTTATTTGGCTTCCGTCCAGGCAGGGTTCACTCGCCAGCTTTCTGCGCAACCAACTGCCTGATTGGCGCGTACTCGGTTGCGGGATTGCGTCCGAGTGCAAATCCCCAGCGATTTGATTTAGAATCGCCATTCTGCAAAACCAATCAAGTTGGAAACAAACTACCATTTTCTGAAATTCGAGAGCTTCGGAATGTATCAGTACAAATCTATCAAAGTCCTGTTCATTGTCGTTTTCCTGTCCTGTTTCGGTTCCTTCGTTTTTGCTCAGACCAGCAGCGCCATCACCGGCACGGTCAAAGACCAGGCTGGCGCGGTGATCGCAGGGGTAAAGGTTACGGCGCGCAGTCTGGAAACCAACTTCACGCGTTCAACCGTGACCGACGGCGAGGGCCGTTACACCTTCGCCGAACTGCGCGTTGGCCGGTACGAAGTGCGCGCCGAACAAGACAAATTCAACCCGGGCGTCAAGCAACTGAACCTCACCATCGGCGAAACCGTGGTGTTGGATGTGACGCTGGAAGTCGCCATCACCGCCACCGTGGACGTAGTGGATTCCGCGCCGCTGGTGAATACGCAAACTTCTGAGTTGAGCTATTTGGTTGGTGAAAAGGCAATTCGGGAACTGCCGCTGAACGGGCGCAACTACACCGATCTGGCTTTGCTGCAACCGGGCGTGGCGGCGTTCCCTTTGCGCGATGGTGGATCAGTCGTGGCGCACGGGTTGGCCATGACGATCAACGGGCAAGACCTACGCGCCAACGTCTTCCTGCTGGATGGCACGCTGCTGAATGATTTTACCAACGGCCCGGCGGGCAGCGCCGCTTCGACCGCGTTGGGGGCCGAAACGATTCGTGAATTCCGCGTCGAGGTCAACGCCTACTCCGCCGAATTTGGCCGCAACTTCGGCGGCCAGATCAACGCCATCAGCAAATCGGGTACGAATGCCTTGCGCGGCTCGCTTCTTTACCTGCATCGCAACGACAACCTGGACGCGCGCGAATTCTTCGACGGCGCCAAGCCCGAATTCAAACGCAACCAGTTCGGCGCAACCATCGGTGGCCCGATTAAGAAAGATAAGACCTTCTTCTTCGCCGGATACGAAGGTCTGATTCAACGACGGGGCCGCACCATCAGCACCATTGTGCCCAGTGTCAACGCGCGCAACGGCATCTTGCCCAGCGGAAACATTACCGTGAACCCGGTGGTCAAACCCTATCTGGATTTGTACCCGTTGCCGAACGGTTCCAACATCGGCGATGGCTCGCTGGCCAACTACTTGTTCGGCTACAAAGAGACGCTCGATCAAGGCTACGCGCAGGGCCGCCTGGATCACAGCTTCAACGGCAACCATCAGATTTTCGCGCGGTATTCGTTCGATGACGCCGATCAGAATCTGGCGACGGACTTCCCGCAGTTTCCGCGCCTGCCGCTTTCGCGCAATCAGTTCGCAACGGTCGAACACACCTGGCTGATTTCGCCTGCGACGGTCAACACCTTCCGCTTCGGCTACAGCCGCACGCGCATCGGCCAGGATGTGCAGGCGAACTTGGCCTCGCCGCTGCCGCCTTTTGTGACGGGCCGCACGCTGATCGGCGACATTGATGTCGGCGGCATTCCGCGTCTGGGGCCGCAAAGTTCCGCCAATCTGCGGCTATCGCAGGACGTGTGGAGCTTCGCGCAAAACATGGTGCATACCAGCGGACGGCACTTGATCAAAGGCGGGATGATCGTCGAACGCTTCAAGGACAGTATGGTCAATCCGACCTTCTCGCTGGGCATTTACACTTTCGCCGACCTGCGCAACTTCCTGCTCGGCACGCCGCGCCAGTTCATCGGCCTGACGCCCGAAGCGCAATTCGACCGCCAATGGCGTTTCACCTACGCCGGTTTTTATGCGCAGGACACGTTCAAACTGACGCCTCGGCTGACGCTGAATTACGGTCTGCGTTATGAATTCGCCACGGTGCCGGTGGATACCCGCGACATCTCGCTGCAAAGCTTGAGCGATAAGAACGTCACGCCGGGGCCGCTCTTCCGCAACCCGACACGCGGGAACCTGTCGCCGCGCGCGGGCTTTGCGTGGGACGTGTTTGGCGATGGCAAAACGTCGGTGCGCAGCGGGGCTGGCATCTACTACAACACGCTCAACCAACAGCATCTGATCGTGACGGTGACCAACCTGCCGGCGACGCCGCGCGCGGTCATCGCCAATCCGACCTTCCCGAATCCGCCGTTTGCGCGTGGCGTGGCTAATGCGATTCGACCGATTGAATACGATCTGAAGAATCCGTACACGACGACATACAACCTGAACATTCAACGGCTGCTGCCGCTCGACACCGTCGTGACAATTGGCTATGCGGGCGCGCGAGGCGTGCATCTGCTGCGCAACACGGACGCCAACACCTCCGTCCCGACGCGGCTGGCGGATGGAACATATTTCTATCCGAACAACGCGCCGCGCTTTAATCCGAACTTCGGCGTCATCGAATTGAAAAAAAGCGACGGCCAATCGTCTTACAACGCGCTGGTCTTCGAGGTGCGCAAACGCTTTTCGCGCAGCTTCGATTTTCAATCGTCGTACACCTTTGCCAAGACGATTGATAACACGCAGGCGTCGGTCTTCTTTTCCGATGCGACCAACGCCACGGTTTCGGCGCTGCCCGAACCGCCGGGCCTGAATTACAACAAAGGGCTCGCGGACTTTCACATCAAGCACAACTGGGTGACCAACTTCACTTGGGATTTACCGTTTGCGAGAGGGTTGAACGGAGCAGCGGGCAAGGCGCTGGGCGGTTGGAGCCTGCTGGGCATCGGCCAGGTGCGCAGCGGATTGCCGCTGACGGCGTTTCTGGCCAGCAACCGTTCGCAATCGAAATGGGCGCCATCCGCCGCGTCGGGTGTCGGGCCGGATCGTCCGAGCTTTGCGCCGGGCTATACGTTTGCCAGCGCCGTGACAGGTAGCCCCGATGCTTACTTCGACCCGAAAGCGTTTTTGCTGCAACCATCGGGCACGCTGGGCACACTAGGGCGCAACACCTTCATCGGGCCAAACCTGCGCACCTTCGATCTGGCGCTGACCAAGAGCACCACCTGGGCGAAGCTCGGTGACCGAACACGCATTCAGTTCCGCGTCGAATCCTTCAATCTCTTCAATCGCGCCAACTTCGGTTCGCCGAGCTTGCAGGTGTATTCCGGCACCGCCGAAGCGTTGAATACGCCGCCCGCTTCGCTCACGCCAACGCAACCGGCGTCCATCGCTTCGTTCGGGCGCATCCGTTCGACGGTGACGACGGCGCGGCAGATTCAATTGGGTTTGCGCATTACGTTTTAGGAGGAATGCAGATGGAAGCTTTGGAGATCAGAATTAACCTGCCAGAAAACCTCGCGCGCGAAGCGGAAGCCATGGGGCTGTTGGCTCCCGAATCTATCGAGGCTCTGCTTTGCGCTGAAATGGATCGCCGCGCGCGCGCGGAGGAAGTGGCAGCGATTCAAGTCGGTATTGACGAGTTCGAGCGAGGTGAAGGCTTTCCCGCTCGTGAAGCGCTAGAAGAGCTACGACAAAAACATGGCATACCGCGTTGACATCTCCCCATCGGCATTGCAAGACGCGGAAGACGCATACCTGTGGATCAAGTTCAACTCTTCCGGCACTACCGCCGAGGCCGCTGGCATTTGGCCGGAAGATGAAGGCACCGATGACTTCGCCGCCGCCGTGCGGGAATGGCGGCAAGAAGGACGACAAAGAGAATTCGACGTGGACGATAAATAATCGTGAGCAGACGAGACACTTATCATTACGCAGTCAAACGAGCACTAGTCAAAGATGGCTGGACGGTCACGAACGACCCGTTGAGGATCACTTACCGAGGAACTACGGTTTCAACTGACTTGGGTGCGGAGAAAGCGACGGCGGTGGATGGGCAAAGCATTGCTGTCGAGATTATCGCTGTCGAAGTCAAAGATTTTGACAGCAAGCAGATGATGAGCGAGTTTGAAAAAGCCCACGGCCAATACAGGATGTATCGCGCCCTGCTCAAAAGATACGAACCGGAACGAATCATCTATTTTGGCGGTGAGGAAGAGCGTTTATGAAAAGTTTTTCCAGGTACCGGCCATCCAAGTCGTGACGGACGAAGATGAAGTTCGGTTCTTGGTTTTCGATGAATTCAAAGAGGAGATCGTGAAATGGATAAAGTAGAACGCTATCGCCAGATTATTCAGCGGGTCATTGAAGAGACGGCAGCGTTGCTGTCTGAAGGCAATCGAATCTCCATCTTGCCGGTTTGCGATCCGGTTCACGATCAATACTTGCTGATTTCAGACGGCTGGCATCACGAAGGCCGCGAGCACGACATTGTCTTTCACGCGCAGCTTCGCGACGGCAGGTTCCTCATTGAAGACGACCGAACCGAGGAAGGGATTGCCACTTTACTAAGAGAAGCCGGCATTGACGATGCCGACATTGAATTAGCTTGGGCCAGGCACAGGCACGCCGACCATCAGGCGAGCATTGCCGCCTGACCACCTTTCAACTTTACACAAACAACTTTTCTCAGGAGGCCGCATGACCAATAAAAATCGAGTTGTGCTCATTGCTCTGCTTGTGGCGCTCGCTGCCGCTTCGAGCCTGCCGTTCAAGGCATCTACAGTCTTTGGCCAAGCCGCGCAGCAAGCGGCAACAGCGAAGCGTCCCATCGAATTGGCCGACTCTCTGGCCTGGAAGCGCGTGGCTTCGCCGACCGTCTCGAACGACGGTCAGTGGTTCGCGCACAAACTGACGCCGAACGAAGGCGACGGCGAAGTCGTCTTGCGCCGCATCAGCGACGGCAAAGAGTGGCGCTTTGCGGTTGGCGAATCGCAGGGCTTCGCCGCCCCTCCCGGCATTTTCGTTGTCGGCGGCGGCTCGCCGGAGATTGCTTTCTCAGATGATTCGAAATGGTTCGCCTTTACCGTCTCGCCGACTTTCAAGGAAGGTAAGAAGCTGAAGAAAGAGCGTAAGCCGCTTCAGAACAAAGTCACCATTCTCAATCTGGCAACTGAAAAGAAAGTCGAGTTTGAGAAGGTCAAACGCTTTTCTTTCTCTGCTGAAAACGCTGCTTGGATTGCGCTGCACAAGTACGGCGCGGAAGCTGGCCCCGCGCTGCCGCCCGCAGCGGCTCCGCCCGCAGGTGCGCCTGCGCCTGACAAAGCGACCGGCTCTGATGTGATCCTGCGCGAGCTGGCCACCGGCAATGAACTGAATGTCGGCAACGTCGCCGACTTCGCATTTAACAAAAAAGGCGATTGGCTGGCGTGGACGATTGATGCCAACGAAAAAAGCGGCAACGGCATTCAAGCGCGCAATATGTCGAACGGCGCGGTGCTGCCGCTGGACAGCGATAAAGCCATTTACAAAGGCTTGAACTGGACGGAGAAGGGCGATGCGCTGGCAGCGGTCAAAGGTGTCGAAGACAAAGGCTACGAGGACAAGCTCTACAGCGTTGTCGCGTTTAACGGCTTTGCTTCCGGCTCGCCCGCGAAAACCGTCTACGATCCTCATAAAGCTGGGGGCGAAGACAAATCATTTCCCGCCGGCCTGACCGTCAGCCCCAATCGCAATCCGAGTTGGACGGACGATCAAAGCGCGCTGCTGTTCGGCATCAATGAAGTCAAAAAGAAAAAAGTTGGTGCGCCGAAAGATGCGTCGAAAGACGGTGAGGCCAAGCCCGACATGGCCTCAATGATGAAGAAGCCGGAAGACGAACCGGAGAAGCCCGACCTGGTTTTGTGGCATTGGAAAGATGCGCGCCTGCAATCGCAGCAACAGGTCGAAGAACCGCGCGACAAGAATTTCAGCTATCTGGCGATTTATCACATCGCGGACAAGAAGTTCGTTCGGCTGGCCGATGAAGATTTGCGCACGGTAAACGCCGCGCCGAAGCAGAAATTCGCCGTCGGCTTCGACAATCGCGATTACGAACCGCTGAGCAATATGGACGGACGCCGTTACCAGGACGTCTACGTTGTTGACCTGAAGACCGGCGCGCGCAAGCTGGCCGTCAAAAAAAACCGCTGGAATTCCGGCCCCTCGCCCGACGGCACGCACTTTTTGTATTACGACGACGGCCAGTTCTTCACCTACGACATGGCCGCGGGCAAGGCTTACAACATTACCGAAAAAGTCCCGACCAGCTTCGTTGACGCCGAAGACGACCACAACGTCGTCAAACCGCCAACCAATATCGTCGGTTGGACGAAAGACGGCGCATCAGTGCTACTGTCGGATGATTGGGATATTTGGAACGTTCCGGTTCACGGCGGCCAGGCGACAAACCTGACCGTCAACGGCAAGAAAGACAGGATTCGCTATCAAACCCGCTTCCGCATTGACCCGGAAGAGAAGGGCATTGATCTGAGCCAGCCGGTCTACGTTCGCACGTATGGCGAATGGACGAAGAAATCCGGCATCGCGCGCATTGACGGCGGCAAGTCCGGCGCGAAAGCGCTGGCCTGGGACGACGCCAGCTACGGCGCACTGATGAAAGCGAAGAAGGCGGATGTCTGGCTTTATTCTCGCGACACTGATCAGGATTCCGGCTACTACCTTGCTGATGCTCAGCTCGCCAATGGCAAAAAGATCACGGACGCCAATCCGCAGCAGAAAGACTTCCTGTGGTCATCCGGCTCGAAGCTGATCGAATACACTTCGGCCAAAGGCGACAAGCTGCAAGGCGCGTTGTTCCTGCCCGCGAATTACCAGCCGGGCAAGAGCTATCCGACGATCGTCTACATCTACGAAAAACTTTCGGACGGCTTGAACAGATACACCATGCCGACCTACAACGGCTTCAACAAATCCGTTTACACCAGCGCGGGTTATGCGGTGCTGATGCCGGACATCGTTTACAAAGTGAACGATCCGGGAATGTCCGCCGTCTGGTGCGTGCTACCCGCGTTGGAAGCCGCCATCAAGACGGGCATTGTTGATAAGGATCATGTTGGGATTCAGGGACATTCGTGGGGCGGGTATCAAACGTCGTTTCTGGTGACGCAGACCAATGCCTTTGCGGCTGCGGTGGCGGGTGCGCCGCTGACTGAAATGATCACGATGTACAACTCGATCTACTGGAATTCGGGCGGCGGCAATATGGCCATCTTTGAAAGCAGCCAGGGCCGTTTTACGGGAAGCCCGTTGGATATTCCCGAAGCCTATGTCCGCAATTCGCCTATCTCGCATGCCAAAAACGTCAAGACACCGCTGGTCATTTTGCACAACGACAAAGACGGCGCGGTGGATTTCACGCAGGGCATTTTCTATTACAACACGCTGCGGCGACTGCAAAAGCCCGTCGTGATGTTGCAGTACAAAGGCGAAAATCATGGCTTGCGCGTGCCTGCGAACATGAAGGATTACACCGTCCGGATGCGCGAATTCTTTGACCATTATCTGATGGGCAAACCCGCGCCGACGTGGTGGACCAACGGCGTTCCGCTGCTGAAGCTGAAAGAGCATCTGGACGAACGCGCGCCCGGCAAACCGCCGACAATTGATCCTTTGAACGACGGCATTCAGTAAGCAAAAGGTAGAGACGCAAAATCTTGCGTCTCTACCTTTTGGGGGAAGGATTTACGTTTGAAGCCTGCACTCATCGGCATTCCCTGGGACGAGATGTCTTCGTTTCAGCGCGGCGCGGCGGAAGCGCCAACGCTTATCCGCCGTGCACTTTTTTCTGAAGCGTCAAACTCTTTCAGTGAAGCCGGGCACGTCGTTGACGCGAAGACGATTCACGATGCGGGTGATGTGACGATCACCTCCGGCGTTGAAGTCATGGGGCAGATCGAGCAGGCGATTGGTGGCTTGCTGGATCAAAATTTCAAACCGCTTTCGCTCGGCGGCGATCACGCAATCACTTATCCCATTCTGAAAGCCTTTGCCCGAAAATACAGGCGATTGAGCATTCTGCACTTCGACGCGCACCCCGACCTGTATGACGAATTCCAGGGCAATCGTTATTCGCACGCCTGCCCGTTTGCGCGGATTATGGAAGAGGGCTTGGTTGAACGGCTGGTGCAGGTAGGCATTCGCACGATGAGCGATCATCAGCGCGCGCAAGTCGAACGCTTCAACGTCGAAGTCGTCGAGATGCGCGATTGGCGCGACGACTGGCCTTTCGATTTCGACACGCCGCTGTATATCTCGTTTGACATTGACGGACTCGACCCGGCCTTCGCACCCGGCGTGTCGCACCGCGAACCCGGTGGACTGTCCACGCGACAGGCGATCAACAGCGTCCTGAACCTGAACGCCGAAGTCGTCGGCGCGGATGTAGTTGAATACAACCCGCGAATGGATGTCGCCGGTTTGACCGAAACTGTCTGCGCCAAGCTGGTCAAAGAAATTGCTGCCAAAATGCTTGAAGGATTTGCCGAATGAAGCCAGTTGAACCCATCCTGGTCGCTGACCTGTTTGGCGAAATTCACGAAGAACTGTTGGCGCTGCTGCGCGGGCTGTCCAATGAAGATTGGTACAAATCGACGGTCGCGGGCGCTTGGCAAGTTCGCGACATTGTGGCGCATTTGCTGGATAGCGATATTCGCCGTTTGTCATTCCAGCGCGACAACGCACCGATGGTTCCGCCTGACATGACGATTGAAAGTTACGGCGGATTGGTTGGCTTTTTGAATCAACTCAACGCGGACTGGATTAAGGCCGCCAAACGCATCAGTCCGCAACTGCTGATCGAATTTCTATCGCTGACCGGCGGGCAGGTCGCGGCGCTTTTGAAATCTATTGATCCCTTCGCGCCTGCGCTTTTTTCTGTTGCCTGGGCGGGGGAAAGGGCTTCGCTGCACTGGTTCGACGTGGCGCGCGAATACACTGAAAAATGGCACCACCAACAACAGATACGCGACGCCGTCGGCGCTCGTGCTTTGTATGACCGCAAATGGCTTCATCCGGTGCTGGATGTTTTTGTCCGCGCGCTGCCGCGCAACTATCAGAGCACACCGGCGGAAGAGAGCACGACAATCAGCTTGATCGTTGACGGCGAAGCGGGCGGCGAATGGACGTTGGCGAAGGAAGCGGATGCCTGGCGGCTGTACGTTGGCGCTGGTGCGAACGCTGCTTGCCGGATTCGGCTTGATCAAGACACCGCCTGGCGGTTGATGACCAAAGGCCTTGCGCGTGATCAGGCCGTCAATCGGATTGAAATTATCGGAGGAGAAAAGTTCGCCGAACCACTGCTCGGCACACTGGCCGTGATGGCTTGAGCAAATCAATAACTTGCCGTGACCTGCGACGGCGCAACTTGCCAAAAAGAGGATTTATGACGAATCGAATCAGAGGGACTGTTTCAATCTGTTTGCTGGCTGCTTTCGGCGTTTGCGCTGTGGCCGGCGATGACTGGTCGCGGTTTCGCGGCCCGAACGGCACGGGTGTTTCAACGGCGACGAATTTGCCGGCGGAATTCGGCCCCGACAAGAACGTGGTCTGGAAGACTTCTTTGCCCGAAGGCCACTCTTCGCCGGTGCTGGCGCGCAACCGCATTTTCATTACAGCATTCAGCGGCGATAAAAAGGCTCCCAAGCTTTTTGTCATCGGGCTGGATCGCAAGACGGGCAAAGAACTCTGGCGGCGCGAAATCCCGCGAACAAAAGCCGGACGGCTGGAAAACGTCAATGGCCCGGCGTCGGCCAGCCCAGTCACCGATGGCGAAAACGTCTTCGCGTATTTCCAGGACTTCGGCCTGATCGCCTTTAACGCCGACGGCAAAGAGCGCTGGCGCGTGCCGATGGAACCGTTCAACATGTTTTATGGCTATGGCGCATCGCCGATGTTGGTGGATGACAAATTGATTCTGCCGGTGGATCAGGATGGCGGATCGTTCCTGCTGGCTGTGGACAAAAACACAGGCAAGACGAAATGGAAAATTGACCGCCCCGAAGTCATCTCCGGTTATTCGACGCCGACAATTTATCAGCCAAAGTCTGGTGCGAAGCAGTTGCTGATTCCCGAATCGTTTCAGCTTTCGGCCTATTCGGTTGAAGACGGCAAGCGCGTCTGGTGGGTACGCGGGCTGGCTTGCGAAATGAAGTCTGTTGCGAGCTATGACAACGAATACGCCTACGTCAACGGCTGGGGCTTCCCACTGAATCAACCCGGCAAACAGATTGCGACGGTGAGTTTTGAAGAGGGCTTGAAGCGGTACGACAAAAACAAGGATGGCTTTGTCGGACGGGATGAAATCAGCGGCACCGATCCGATGGATAAAGTGCTTGCCCCAAACTACGGCTTTGATGCCTTCGATCAGAACCGCGACGGCAAATTGAATGCGAAGGATTGGGATCTTTTTCGCTCAATGATGTCGGCGGAAAATGGCCTGCTCTCGATCAAACTTGGCGGGAAGGGGGATATGACCAGCACCGCGATTCGCTGGAAGTATCAGCGCCCGGTGCCGCAAGTGCCATCCACGCTGCTCTACCAGGGTTCGCTGTTTATGGTCAACGACAGTGGCATTTTGATTTCCTTCGATCCGGCAACCGGCAACGTTATCAAGCAAGGCCGATTGAAAGGCGCGATTGATAAATACTTTGCTTCGCCGGTTGGCGCCGACGGCAAGGTGTATCTGGTCAGCCAGGACGGAACCGTGTCGGTGGTCAAGGCGGCGGGCGAATGGGATGTGCTGGCGGTCAATGCGCTTGGTGATGAGGTCTTCGCCACGCCGGCCATTGACGACGGCAAGATTTACGTGCGGACGAAGAGCACGTTGTATTGCTTTGCAAAGAGCAACTGAGCGATAGGTAAATGTGGCGCGAGTTGTTTACTCGCGCTTGCGCAGTCACACAGGCGCGA
>JBBQVH010000016.1:0-78417 GCA_038211695.1 Blastocatellia bacterium
GATGCGAGACTTGGGAGCACAGGCCAAAGCCGCGCAGACAATGGCCGGTTGAATGACAAACAAGGTCATGAGAAATGAAAAGTCAGCCAACGATGCTAAACCGGAGGGAAAACCCTCTATCGAATTCTGCGACACGCTCTAGCTAGGGCGCGTGCATCCGACACCTTCACCTTCAACCCTTACCGCCGTCTGGAAAACTATAAGAAGGTGATTTCCATAAAATCGTCTCTGTCGGAACCCCGCATCGCGGGTCGCCGTTGATCGATTGGCTGGTCGCGCACAAGTGCGACATTGTCGTGGATGAGACCATCAGAAAAACTCGCTACCGATATTCTTTGGAGCAGTTGATGGCTTACGCAAAATACCCAATTGGCCCTGCCATATTCGGGTTCCAGATAAATAGCACTGCGATTAAAAACATCGGGGCCACTGATGTGCCATCGCACGCCATTGTTGGTATAGCCCCTGCCAGTTCATCGTCGGAGGATAATATGAATAAACTTTTGAGCTGGGTGGGAAGTAGCGACACGGTCGATTGTTTGCTTAGCGGTGGCGGGCAATGTGATAGGCAACACGACACGCTTGTGCCAGTTGAAAGTCAGCGGGGCGGCCTGACCGGAGGATTATTAACCGAGAGAAACTGGCAAGTCGTACATGCCAATCTTGAGTTAGACCAATTATTCGGCGCTGAAACAGAGGATGTAAATGAAACTGCTTCGCCAGATGTCTGGAATCGCGTTGAAGAATTGTTAAAAGCCAAAGTCGAGCCGACCACTTTTGGCAATTTCCCTGCCTTGAATCCACCGCCATCGCCTACGCCAAGACCGCAATATACTTGTCCGCCGCCGCAATTAGCATCGCTAGAGCATGAAGTGAGTTCGGCAACAGCGGCTTCGATAACACTTACGCCAGCCCTGAACACGATTGTTCGTCCTGGTGATGTTATTCAGATTGCTTTGACGGTGACTGGTGGTAATCCAGTGGAAGGCGCGTTGTTTGGCATAGACGGGCGGTTTGTGCGAATTGATGGCGTAGGCCCATTCTCGTTCTCATCTCTACTGCCTAAGAACCGGCTAGGCAAAGTAACCATCACCGCCGATACCTTTGGGCCGGGGCCGGAGAATTATGCTGCTGATACTTCTTTGGTTGTGACACCGAGTGCTGCTCTGACCTCGTTGAGTGTTACTCCGAACAGCTTGTTGTTGGAGCAAGTCAGCGAACAGTTGCCATTGCAAGTTTTACAGGGCTTTTTGCTGACGGATTGATGTTTGATCTGACTGCAAGCGCCGCTGGAACGACCTACTCGGTTCAAGGCGGCGCGAGTAACGTCATCACCGTTTCGCCCGCAGGCGTCATCGAAGCGCGCGGCAACGGACAGGCTACGGTCATCATCGCCAACGCTGGTAAGACGGCGAGCGTGAAAGTCTACGTGTCGTCTACCGGCGCAAGCCCCTATGGCAACATCGTCAGCGTCTCAGCAGCCAACTACACCAACACCATTTTTGCGCCCGAAGAGATTGTGGCTGTATTCGGATCCAGTTTGGCTACGACAACGCTTGTTGCGACGACTGTTCCGCTGCCGATCTCGTTGGGCGGAACTTCGGTCAGAGTCGCCGACAGCACCGGCACGGAACGGCTGGCCCCGCTTTTTTTCGTCTCGCCCACGCGGATCAATTACCAGATTCCACCCGGCACTGCGCCCGGAGCGGTGACGGTGACGATAGCCAGAAACAACGATTTCCCGGCAATTGAGACAGTGCTGATTGATGCGACATTGCCTGGGCTGTTTTCTACCAATGGCAGCGGGCAAGGGTTGGCTGCCGCCACCGTCTTGCGCGTTAAGGCCAATGGCGCGCAAAGCTCCGAGCCGATTGGCCGCTTCGATCCCGTGCAAAACAACTTTGTTGCCATGCCGATTGATCTGGGGCCGGTGGGGGAACAAGTCTTCTTGATTCTCTACGGCACAGGGGTTCGCTATCGCAGTGCGTTATCCGCGGTGACAGCAAAGATTGGCGGCGTAGCTGCTCAGGTGTCTTTTGCGGGAGCGCAGGAAAATTTCGTTGGACTCGATCAAGTCAACGTTCTTATCCCGCGCAGTCTGGTAGGGCGTGGCGAAGTGGATGTTGTGCTGACGGTGGATGGGAAGACGGCAAATGCCGTGCGCGTAAGCATCAAGTAACATAGATGTTCATTGACGCAATGCTTACACGTAGCCATTGGTTTCAAACCAGCGCACAGCCTTTTCAATCGCGCCTTCAATCGGACTTTGCGGCAGGCCAAGCTCACGAACCGCCTTCGACGAATCGTAGTACATCGCCTTCCGCGACATCTGCACGGAATAGAAAGACACCTGCGGCGTTTTGCCGAAATAGCGAGCCAAAATCATTTCGTCTACAAAAGCCACAGCCAGCGGAATGGCGTGCGGGACGGCGAAGCGCGGCGCGGGCTTGCCGGTGATGGCGGCGAGCATTTCCAGCATCTCTTTCAGCGTCAGATTGAGATTGCCCAGAATGTACCGCTCGCCAGTGCGCCCGCGTTGCCAGGCCAGAATGTGGCCGCGCACGACATCGTCAACGTCAATCAAATTCAATCCAGTGTGGACGTAGGCGGGCATGCGATCCTGCAAAAAGCGCAGAACGATTTCGCCGGTCGGCGTCGGCTTCACATCGTAAGCGCCGATGGGCGTTGATGGATTGACGATGACGACATCCAAGCCATTGCGTGCGGCTTCGCGGGCGGCTTGTTCGGCCAGAAACTTGGACTTTTTGTAATCGCTGACCAGCGCTTCCAGCGTGGTTTGGGTTTCTTCATTGGCTAGTGTGCCGGGTGCGGGGACGCCGATGGCGGCGACGGAACTGGTGTGAATGAAGCGTTTGACTTGTGCGGTTTGGGCAGCCGCCAACAGGTTCTTCGTTCCAGTGACGTTCGCCCTGTAGATGGCATCGCGATCTTTGGCCCACAACGAATAATGGGCTGCAACGTGAAAGACACAATCGCAGCCCGCGACTTGTTCAGTCAACGTTTGCGCATCATCCAAATCGCCGCTGACGGTTTCAATCGGCAGGCCCGCGACATTACGTAAATCACTGCCCGGGCGAACCAACGCCCGCACCTGATGCCCGTCGGCCAGCAGCGCCCGCACCAGATTGCCGCCGATGAAACCCGTCGCTCCGGTAACAAAAGCTTTCATAGGTGTCAGGTTGTGGTGCTTTGCTCGCCGCCCACTGACCACCAGCCACTGGTCACTACATCAAATTCCCATGACTTGGACGTGGATTTTGCGGTTGTTGGGGCCGTCGAATTCGGTAAAGAAAACCTGTTGCCAGGTGCCGAGTTTCATCTTGCCGTTTTCGATTGGGATGGTCAGGTTGTTGCCGACGAAGATGGCGCGCAGGTGGGCGTCGGCGTTGCGGCGCGCGCAGTCGGAAAGCTGCGGGTCGTTATGTTTGTAATAAACGCCGGAAGGGACGATCTGCTCGAACATCTCTTTCATATCGTCCAGCAAGGCGTCTTGCGTCTCGTTGAGCATGATGCCGGTGGTTGTGTGGAGCGAAGAGATTTGCACAAAGCCTTCGCGGATTGGGGTTCGCGCGACCAGGTCTGTGATCTCTTTGGTGATCACCTTCAGTTCCACACGTTCGTTGGTGGCCAGATTCAGCGTCGCGGAAGCGACTTTGTAAGTGCCTTCTTTTGTTTCAATCCCGTGCTTCGCCTCTACTGCCGAGAGCGCCAGCTTGTTCATTGGGTGTTCTCCTTAGGGTTCCTTGTATCTTTATCAAAGGGGTCAACGGGCTTTTCTTTGCGGCAGCGGCTGAAAGTGCCAGCGCCGGGGCCGCGCTTGGGAACGAGCGCCAAACTCTATTCAGCAGGTATAACCTTGTCAACCGGCCTACATTTTTGAAACCTTTGATTGAATTGGCTTTACCAAGTTACGTTTGCAGGACGATTATCAAGTTTTCGCGTAGGGCGTTAATTACCGACCGAATGTCCAACAGGAACTTTAACGATGCCGCAGGCCGTGCCGCCATCGCCGCCGCCATTCGCCAGGGATTCATTCGGCCACCGGCTTCCGTTGCCCAGTTGAAGTCGGGCAGGTCGCTGCCTGCGTCATCTGAAATCACTCGCAACACGGCGGCTGGCAAGCCCAAACTGGTGCAGACGGCCAGCACGTCATAACTTTCCATATCCGCTGCCGCCGATTGATAACATTCGCCGAGTGAAAGCTTGTCCTGCGCTTCGGTAATAATTCGATCAACCGTCACACCCGATCCGCGAAAACATTGTCGGCCTGCTGCCTGCAATAAATTAAAAAAATTCACCAGAAGCTGATCGTCGCAATGAATACTCGCGTTTTCGTCACGGCTTGATGGTTTTTCTTTTGAACCCGGGTTGAATTTGCGCCCGTCGTGGCAAAGGTCATAGATCACTGCATCGCCGGACTTCAGCCGGGGATCAAGTCCGCCCGCCAGCCCGGCAATCAGCAGCAGGTCATAGCTGTAATTTCGCAAATGTTCTGACAGCCGGTCGGCAAAGCCGGGCGCGCCCATGCCGCATTGCAATACGGTAACGCGCTTCTGGCCAGTGGTGCCCCGGCAGGTTTTGATCCGGAATTCGTTAGAGGAAGTTCGAGCATCGAGCAGGGAAGTTGCGGTGTTAAACTCCACATCCACCGCAGTCACCAGGCAGATGTCTTTAATGACGGGTATCGCAGGGAAAGGCGTTTCCATTATTTCAATGAGAGATTGCGCTGAGTCACCCAGCGGAGCAGTTCGCCACCAATGACCGCGTGCGCAGGGCTGAGTTCAGCAACGTTGCTGACGCCGCACAGCATCACGGCCACGCGCAGTTCATCGAAAAAGGCTCGGAGGAACTTTTCAACGGCATCCACTCCCCCCGCGACATAAGCCCGCAAGACAGGCAAGGCGACACCGACCACCTTTGCGCCCAACGCCAAAGCCTTCGCCGCTTGCAACCCGGTGCGAATGCCGCCAGAGGCAATTAGATTGAGAGGTAAGCTGCGCAATTCGCAGATGCTCGCTGCTGTCGGCACGCCCCAATCCCAGAAGGCTTCGCCCAGATGGCGCAGCGCGCGGTTGCGAATGGTTTCAACCCCGACCCACGATGTGCCGCCCGCGCCGGAAACATCCACCCAGTTGATTCCGGCTTCGGCCAGCCTGACGCCGCTTTCGCGGGCGAAACCGCAGCCGGTTTCTTTGGCGATGATCGGCAGCGGCGATTCGGCGGCGAGCCGTTGGATGGTTTCCAGAGAACCGCGAAAGTCGTGATCACCGCTTTCCTGAATCACCTCCATCGCCGTGTTCAAGTGAATGCACATTGCGTCGGCACCAATCTCTTCGGCCAGACGGACAATCTCAACGGTTTTCATCTCTCGCGCCTGCGCGATTCCCAAATTGCCGAAGAGCAGCACGTCAGGCGCAACGTCACGAACCTGGAAGGTATGTTTAAGTTCGGGATAACGCAGCATCACACGCTGCGAACCCACGCCGAAGCCGATGCCCAGCCGGTTGGCCAGCGCCGCAATCTCGCGATTGAAGACGCCGACCTCTTCGGCGCCGCCGGTCATGCCCGTAATGACAAATGGGTAGTTGAGTCGCTTGCCCAAAACCTCGACACTCAAATCAATCTTTTCGAGCGTGGTTTCGGTCAGCGGTTGATGGACAAGTTCTACGTCCTCAAGCAACGTCGTCTTGTGCCGGAACTCTACGTCCTGATGGGCGCACAATTCGAAGTGGCTGAGCTTGCGCCCAACAATGGCGCTGATTTCGGTGGAATCTGGCATATCGTAATTTGTAAGAGAGGGTAAGAGCGTGACCGCGCGCCGAAGTCATCACTTGATGAAAACGGCGGCTTCAAGTTAAGTTAGCCGCGCCTCCTAACTGACGGTGATCATAAAGTCGAAAGCGATTATAGGGCTGACTCTCCGAATGCGTAAATATCTGCCGATTGCCTTACTGCTGGCGTTCACCGCAATCATCTTTCTGACAACATCCTTTCGCCCCTCGCTTCTGGACGATGCCGATGCGGCTCACGCTGAAGCCGCCAGGGAGATGATCGAGCGCAACGATTGGGTAACGCTGCACATCAATGGAGTGCGCTATCTGGAAAAAGCGCCGTTGATCTATTGGGCGACGGCGCTTTCGTACCGGCTGTTTGGCTTCAACGCATTCGCTGTGCGCTTTCCCATGGTGATTGGGATTCTGTTGCTGGCACTGATGGCATACTTCTTTGGGCGCTGGGCGTATTCGGAAAAGGCAGGACTTTATGCCGCCGCGATTCTCGCTTCGTGCGTCGGGATGTTTCTGTTTACGCGGGTGATGATTCCCGAAGTACTTCTGACCTTGTGGTTCACGCTGGCGCATTACTGTTTCCTGCGTGGGTTTTTCGGCGAAGGAAACCAGAAGCGGTGGTATTACGGATTGTATGCGGCGATCGCGCTGGCTGTGCTGACGAAAGGGCTGATCGGGATTGTCTTTGTCGCCGCGCCGATCGGGCTATTCCTACTGCTGACGCGGAGCTTGTTCAGCGAGATCAAATATTTGCGCCTGGTGACGGGCACGCTGCTCTTTTTGCTGATCGCCGCCCCCTGGCATCTGCTGGCGGGGATGCGCAACGAACGATTCTTCTGGTTCTATTTCATGAACGAACACGTCTATCGCTTCCTGGGGAAGCGTGAGCCGAAGGATTACAGCAAAGTTCCGTTCGTGTTTTACTGGCTGATGCATTTGATCTGGCTTTTCCCATGGAGCATTGGCCTGCCGCTGCTGGGTTCACAACGGCCGGGAATAGATCGCGGCGGCGACCGGCAGAGGCTGATCAATCTGTATGTCTGGCTGTGGACAGGGGTGATTTTGATCTTCTTCAATCTTTCGACCAGCCAGGAGTATTACACCTTCCCGGCTTATGCTCCGTTGGCTTTGTTGCTTGGCGCGGCTTTCACGGTGATGGAAGAGAGGCCCGCCGCGCGCAGATACCTGCTCTGGGCGCAAGGAGTATTAGGCCTGACAGGACTGATCATCGCCGGGGTGCTGGGCGTGATCGTCTGGAAAGCGCGGAACATTCCGTCGGCGGGCGACCTGTCAGATTTGCTCAACGAAGCTCCCGCGGGTTCGGCCCAGTACATGTTATCGCTTGGCCACTTCTTCGATCTGACGGCGAACGCGTTCGCCGTGCTGCGCGTGCCTGCGACTGGCGCGGCGTTGACGTCAAGCATCGGTCTGGTGCTGGCATTCTGGTTTCGGCGGCGGCGGCGGCATTCACAGTCGGCGATGGCAATGGTTGTCACCATGGGGTTGATGTTCATCTGGGCAAACCTGGCGCAACAAAAGTTCGATCCCGTACTTTCGTCACGCGTGCTGGCCGACGAAATTCAACGGCGATGGGAGCCAGGGGCCAAGATCGTTTTTAACGGCGAATACGAAACCGGTTCGTCCATCGCGTTTTATACCAACGAAGAAATTTTGTTGCTCAATGGCCGTGTGACGGGAATGGCTTTTGGCTCAACTTATGCTGATGCGCCAAAGGTTTTTCTGGAAGCTGCGGACGTTCGGCGCCTGTGGCAGGGCGAACAGCGAATCTTCTTGTTTTCTGAAGATCAGGGGAAAGAGACTGCGCTCAAGGCGGTCGAAGGACTGCCGCTCTATCCGCTGGCCAGTCGCGGAGGCAAGAGCGTGATAACAAATAAGCCATAACGGAGGCGACGATGCCTGACAAACAAAACGCTGTCGAAAAAGAAATCGCCGATCTGCGCCGCCAGATCAACGAACACGATTACAGCTATTACGTGCTCAATAACTCGACTGTTGCCGACGTTGAATACGACGCATTGATGCGGCAGTTGAAAGAACTCGAAGCCGCGCACCCTGACCTGATCACGCCCGACAGCCCCACCCAGCGCGTTTCCGGCCAACTGGCGGAAGGGTTTGACGATTACTTGCACAAACGCCCGATGCTTTCGCTCGACAACAGCTACAGCATTGAAGACCTGCGCGATTGGGCCAGACGATGCGAAAAGCTGGCAGAGGGGCGGGCGTTTGATTATGTCGCTGAGTTGAAAATTGATGGATTGAGTTTGTCGCTGATTTACGAAAACGGCCTGCTGACGCGCGGCGTGACGCGCGGCGACGGCGTTCGCGGCGAAGTCGTGACGAACAATGCCAGGACGATCCGCTCCATCCCGTTGCGGTTGAATACGGACGTGACCACTGAAATTGAAGTGCGCGGCGAAGTCTATTTGCCGCACGAAGCTTTTGAGCGCGTGAATCGAGAGCGCGCCGAACAGGAACTCCCCGTCTTTGCCAATCCGCGTAACGCCGCTTCCGGGGCGATGCGACAACTGGACCCGCAGAACGTCGCGGCACGGCGGCTGGACATCTTTGGCTATCAGCTTTTGTTTGACGGGCAGCCAGCCTTCGCCACGCACTTTGAGGCGCTGGAATGGATGGCAAAGCATGGGTTCAAGATCAATTCCCATCGCCGACAGTGTTCACACATCGAAGACGTCATCACCTACTGCAACGAATGGGAAATCAAGCGCGATGAATTGAAATATGAAATTGACGGCGTGGTGGTGAAGATCAATCAAGTTGCCATTCAGGATGAACTGGGAGCAACGAGCAAATCACCACGCTGGGCAATTGCCTATAAATTTCCGGCGCGTCAGGCATCAACGCAATTGCAAGACGTGATCTATCAGGTAGGCCGCACAGGTGCAATCACCCCAGTAGCAGTGCTGGAACCCGCGCTGCTGGCGGGCACAACGGTTTCACGCGCCAGTTTGCACAACGCTGACGAGATGAAGCGGCTGGGCGTCATGCGCGGCGATTTCGTGTTCATTGAAAAGAGCGGAGAGATTATTCCGCAAGTCATCAAAGTCATTACCGAACGCCGGACAGGCAATGAAACGGAGTTTGAATTCCCCACGCATTGCCCGGTTTGCGAAACCACGCTGGTGAAACCTGACGATGAGGTCGTCACTCGCTGTCCGAATGTGGAATGTCCGGCAAAGGTGCGCGCCGGGATTTTGCATTTTTCCGCGCGCCGGGCGATGCGCATCGAAGGCCTGGGGGAGGCTCTGGTTGAACAATTGACTTCGCCGCGTGTGCTGCAAGGCAATAAAGACGAGGTTGAGAATAATACTAGCGGCTCTCCGGTGACGCTGCCGCCTCTGGTTCGGGACGTTGCCGACTTGTATCAACTTGCCAGGCAGCGAGATGAATTGATCGCTTTGGAAAGAATGGGTCAGAAGTCCGCTGATAATTTACTGGCGCAGATCGAGGCGAGTAAGGAAGCAGGACTGGCACGGTTGGTTTTCGGTCTTGGCATTCGCCACGTTGGCGAACGCACGGCGGTCATTCTGGCGAAGCATTACGGTAGCCTGGAAAAACTTGCATCAGCTTCAAACGAAGAGTTGGCACAAATTTTCGAGGTCGGAGATGTGGTCGCTGCTTCGGTCTTCGATTGGTTTCATCAGCCCCGCAATCAGGAATTGCTTGCGCGGTTGAAAGCCGCAGGCGTCAGAATGGAAGTTGCTCAAACCGCCGAAGAAGCCATCCCACGAATTTTTGAGGGGAAAACGTTTGTCCTGACAGGAACATTGCCGACTTTGAAAAGAGACGAAGCCCAAAATTTCATTGAGGCCAGAGGCGGAAGAGTGAGTGGTTCTGTCAGCAAGAAGACCAGCTACGTTGTAGCCGGAGATGACCCGGGGTCGAAACTCGACAAAGCCCTAAGCTTTGGGGTTGCCGTTCTCAGTGAATACGATCTTTTACGTCTAGGACAATAAGTGGGCAGCCGTTGAGTCGCCAATGAAACATGTTTGTCTTTGAGAAACATGTTTTTCGCGAGTTAAAATTCTCATCGCTTACGAGGCATTGCCGGTAAAGCCAATATCCAGATGGTTTTACGTCTGATCTAAAGGTTTGGATTTATTTTTGTTGGGATATTGACCGCGTGCCGATGCCTGAGTACAATACTCAGCAACTAGCAGCGGTAAATACCCTAATGGCTGAGGACGCTGCTGAACCGGGGCACCGAAAGGGGCCCCATTTATTTTTTAGGACTTCAAAATTCTCAGAATCTTACCTGCACTCGATAACTCAACACAGCTTCTCCATCTTTCGCTACCGGCACATTGAACCGAGCCGCAAAAGCAGTAGTCTTCTCTGCCGGAAAGCTTGAATTCGTAATCGTCCAATCGCCGCCAATCGGCTCATTCACGACCACCGTCACGGCTTCATCTTTGTGGTTGCGGATTCTGATTTCGTAGGCGTATTCAAAAACGCGTCGAGCGATGGCTTTGTAATCGGTCTGTTTCCGTTCGGCAACGACATCAAACGCATCGCCGAGTTTAATCCTGACGGCTTCGTCCTTCGGGGTGTGGTCAATGCGGTCTTCGCCGACAAATTGCTGGGAACCGCCAGCGTCGGCTTTGTAAACGCGAACAACTCCGGCGGGCAGTGGCTGCCCCAATCCGTTTTCCTTCGCATTTTTGAAACTGACATAGACGCCAACTTTCTCTTTGATTGGCTCGCCCGGATTGTTGTATCCCTGAAAGTAGTAAGGCTGTCCGTTGATGACCAATTCTTTTTTGATGCCGAAGTCCGCCGCTGACAGCAGACTGATCTGCTTCGTTTCATTGTTCTTGATATTCGTCTTTCGCTGAAGGGTGTAGAGGTGATACTCAAAGAATGCTTGTTCCTGGAACTGCTGTTGCGGCGCAGCAGCAGACATCCTCATCACTTCACCCTTCGGCATCATCTGTTCATCACGTACACGATTGACGTCGCCCGCCACCAGTTTCAGATCGGCGTTGCGATAGGCCGTGCCGCTGCTGTTCGTCAGCGTCACCCAGCCGTTCAAATCCGCCTTCGTGTCGTTTTGATTGACCACCACCACGTAATCAGAACGCCAGTTCAACCCTTGCGTCAGGTAAGAAGCTTCAATCGTGTGTGTGTCACCGCCAGTGTTGTTCAGTGTCCAGACCAGTGTTGGTTTGGCGATCAAATCCTGCGGCAGGCGGTCGAAGCGGATTTCGGCGATGTTTGTTGGGTTGATAACGATTTGCCCGCCGATCTGCCAAACCTGTCCGCTGTTGTTTGACATCAGTGTGGCGCGTGTTGGCGTCAGCTTCTCCGTGTTGTTTTCGACGGTCTTCAGCACGAGCGTCAATTCCTGGCCGACGTATTTATCAAGCAGCTTCTGGGGATTCAATAAATCGTATTCGTAGCTTTGTTCGACAACGCTAAGCGCGTCGGGCGCGGTCACCGATTTGATGTGAACTGTCGCGGCATTGATCTGCTGCGCCACATCCATAAACCGTAATTGTGATGTGCCGCGCGGCAGCTTCAATGTCCGTGTGTCTTTGACCAATCCCAGGTTGGAGTTGTAGACAGTAATGGCAACGCTCTTTTGATCTTCGATCGTGCTGGTTCCGGTTTGAGAGTTTTGTCCCGATAGGTTGTTCTCTGTCATCTTTGCTCCTTCGCGCTTTGTCTCGTCTGACGCGCCTGCGATGGAAGTTGTTCCCGACATCAGTGCCAACATCAGTGCATACGCCGCCAATGTTCTGCCAAATTTACTTGATGAAACCATGGTTCCCCTGATCTTTTGTTTTTGAAGCTTGCGATGTTGTGCCCCGCGATTCCAAAACACAATCAAGACTGGTCGTGTCTGGAGGCCGCGTCCTTCTTGGAACGCCGGAACCGCGGGATTGTTGCAGAACAAAGCATTGGTTGACAGTTTCAATCTGCCGCCGCTACATTGCGAGTCATGTTTGCGAAAGTCATCATCAGTTTTGTGGCGAGCCTTTGTGTTGCGATCCTCAGTGGTTGCGGCGGGCAGCTTTATAACGTCACGCCATTGCCTTCAAACGTGCCGCCTGATCTGCCTGCCAATGCGAATAGCGTTAACATTGCCGCTACGGCGTTGGATAGTGATCAATCGCTGGAACGATTCGAGGCCAATCTGCCGATGGCCGGGGTCATTGCTGTAGATGTGCACCTGATCAATCAAACGGCGGCGGCAATTGATCCCCGCTTGCTGAAGTTTGAACTGCGCACCACTGCGGGCAAATCGTTCAAAGCAATTGCGCCAAAGCAGGCGTTAAAACGAGTGATGAAGTTTTATGGGGATCGCTTTTACCGGCTTGATGCGCGGCAGAGCACAATTGACAGTTATAACGCGCTTGCTTTGCCGCTCAGTTCCCCGATCGCTTTGCAGGAAGAGCGGCGCGGCCTGCTGTTTTTTGAAGCGCAAGGCAATACCACGCTCGACGGCCTGACGCTCGTCGCCGCTGGCGCCAAGCCGCCAATCAGCGTCAAGGTCAACTAAAGTGCCCCAACCAAACTCTTCCGTGATCTCAACTGACAACCCCCATCATCGTTACCAGCCTGGCGTGGCAAACCCGATTTACCATTTTTTCTGGGGGATTCGATTTTTCTTCGCTGGCCTGCGGATGTTCATACGGCATCCGTCGTTACTGGTCTTGTCGTTGATTCCAATTGCGCTGACGGTTGTGGTGCTGTTGTTATTGGCATTTGGCTGCGTCTGGCTGATTGGTCAATGGGTCGCGGGAATACTGCCGGATAATCTGGCGATTCTTGCTCAAGGGATCGTTTTCGTGCTGGCATTATTGCTCGGCTATTTTCTCTACCTGCCGCTGGCGCGCGTGTTGTTAGCGCCGTTCAGTGAGGCCCTCAGCCGCAAAACTCATGCGATTACCGTCAGCGATGGCGGCTGGCGATCGGATCGGAGTTGGGGGCGGGCGATGGCAGAGGGATTGAAGCTGGTGAGCTTCCATCTATTCGTCATGCTGGCCGCGCTTGGCTTGGGATTGATCTTTCCTCCGATTGGCGCGCCACTTTGGATATTGATCGCGGTCTTCCTCAGCGGGCTTGAATTTCTGGACGTTCCATTGTCGGCGCGCGGAATGCCTTTTGGGAAAAAACTAGGTGTCATTGGTCGGAATAAATCGTTGGCGTTGGGATTTGGCGCGGCCAGCTATTTGATGCTGCTGATCCCCGGCGTCAATCTGCTCTCGCTGCCGGTCGGGGTCATCGGCGCAACTTTGCTGACCGATCAATTGGAAATTCAGTAATACGGTGACCGCACTGTTCACCGCTTTGTTATCTGCCCATTTGCCGCCACGACAGAATCAGACTGGCCGACAGCCACACAATCATCACGCCAACCCAGACAACTGCGGCAACTGCCACATCGTGTTTTGCTGAAGCATAGTTCTGATCGGTGGTTTGGAGCTTGCGGTATTTGATCCACCAACGAACCAGCATAACGGGCACAGGAGTCAGAAATAGCAGGAATGCCCACAAGGCAAATTGTTCAACAAACGACATTGCCAGCGCCAGAAAACATGCCACTAGCGCGCGCGTCATTGCTTTTAGAATCCTGGCCTCTTTGCAAGCCTTGCTGACCGGCGAATGGGTACGAACAAGGCTTTCCGTTGAACCAATGACAGCGCCGCAGTAAGGACAATTGGTCAACCATCGGCTGATGGATTCGCCGCAGACCTGACATTGAAAATCCTGTGGCTGATCATGCGGAAGATTTCGCTCCATACCGATACCGGTTCATTTCACGAAAACCACCTGAATTGTCCCGATGACGATCCAGACCACAACCAATGCGCTCCAGATCACGGCAGCAATAATGGTGTCGCGTTTTGCCTTCTCATAATCCTGATCGCCGGTTTGAATATCACGATATTTGATCCACCAGCGCACCAGCATAATCGGCACGGCAACCAGCAAAATAATAAATCCCCATCCGACCAGCGGAAGAAAAGGAATCAGGTTGAGCAGGAAAAACACCAACTGCGCACGCGCCATGATCTTCAGAAAGTTTGCGTCGCTGCAGGCTTTGGCCACATTCGCCTGAATATCAGCGGCAGCGGTTGCGGCTTCGGCGTTGATGGCGACGCCGCAGTAAGAGCAGTGAGTCATTGACGTGTTGATAAATTCGCGGCAATTCTGGCATTGGAAAACGGACGGTTGACTGAGCGAAAGACCTTGGGCCATAGCATTCTCCTTCTAGGATTGAGTTGAGGATGATTGGCAAGCGGAACGAGAAAGCTGAGACACGTTCTTCGCTTGTCAGGATTTCAAAATACTTCGGGTTCGACGACTGAATTACGTGCGTAGCCTAACGTTTCGCATTGCTGTTGAGAAGTTCTTTGTGGCGAGTCAAAAAATCTTTGACGACCTGGCTCGCATCTCGCCGTTCAACATCCGCTTCGTAATTCATTTTCCGCATTTCCTGATCGGTGACTTTGCCTGCCAACCGGTCGAACACCGCGCGCAATTCGGGATGCTGGTTGAGCGTTTCGTTGCGAATGACAGGCACGGCGAAATAGGGCGGGAAGTAGCGGCGGTCATCTTCCAGTGCGACCAGATCGAGTTTGGCAATCAGTCCATTGGTCGCATCGCCAGAGATCAAATCCACCTGCTTTTCGGCCAGCGCGCGATAGGTCAATGACAGATTCATTGACAGCGGAGGTTCGGCAAAACGCAACCCATACGTTTGCACCAGGCCGCGATAGCCGTCTTCGCGATCCAGAAACGCCGCGCCGAATCCCGCACGCCACGTGGGTGAATACTTGGCTGCGTCAGAGATCGTTTTTAATCCCAACCGCCGCGCATCTTCGCCGCGCACCAGAATCACATACGTGTTATTGAAGCCGAGGACAGGGAGCATTGTGCGGCCCGTTGCGGCATAACTGGCGGCGACGCGCGCATTGACTTCGTTGCTGTCCAGCAGCACAGGCTGTTTGAAGACGGCAGTCAGCGCCGTGCCAGTGTATTCGACGTACAGATCCAGATCGCCCGCCCGCATCGCCGTTTCGCACACCAGCGTGTCGCCCAGGCTGAGTTTGCGTTGAATTTTCAGTGTGGTGTTGCCTTCGATCAGTTGCGCCATCATCTCGCCCAGAATGACCTGTTCGGTGAAATCTTTTGAGCCAATGACAATGCGGCCTTGCGCGCGTTCCGACCACAACAATCCGGCGATCAGTAAAACGATGACCGCCGTGCCTGCCGCTACAGCCACCGCAAACTTCGACGATTTGCCGTGCTCGCGTTCGGCGGAAGCTCCCGGCACAAACCAATGCTCTGCGCGTCCCAGTACAAAGTCGGCGATCAAAGCCAATAGTGCAGCGGGCACTGCGCCCGCCAGAATCACAACGCTGTCCACACTGGCCACGCCGCGAAAAATGTATTCGCCCAATCCTCCCGCGCCAATCGCCGCCGCAATCGTTGCCGTGCCGACGCCAACGACCGTTGCCACGCGCACCCCGGCCAGAATTGCCGGACGCGCCAACGGCAGTTCGACTTGAAAGAGCAATTGCCGGTCGGTCATTCCCATCGCTAACCCTGCTTCGCGCACCGCCGGGTCAACCGAAGTCAGTCCACTTACGGTCGTCCGCATCACGGGCAGCAGTGCGTAAAGAATCAGCACAATCACTGCGGCTTTTGCGCCGATGCCGCCGATGATTGGCAGTGGAATCAGAAAGCCGAACATCGCCAGGCTGGGAATCGTCTGCACGATGTTGGCCATTCCAATCAACGGATTGCCCACGCGCGGACGGCGATGTGCCAACACTCCCAACGGCACGCCGAACGCCACGGCCACGCCAATCGCCGCCGCCACCAGCGCCAGATGGCGCAAGATCGCTGCGAGAAATTCACTGCCGTGATTGAGCCAGAATTGGATTAGCCGCATAACACACCCGGGAGCGCAAGCGTCCCGCTCGCAATATAAAAAAGTGCGAAGCTGCCTTAACGCTCTATCTTTGGCAGCGCATCAAGAAAGATTTTGACTTCAGGATTATTTGACCGTGCGATTTCAGCAGGAGTGGCGAGCGCGGCCAGTTTGCCTTCCGCCAGTACACCCAGCTTCGTCCCCAGCGCAAAAGCTTCGGCCATATCGTGCGTAACACAGACAATGGTTTTGCGAACCTGCGATTGAATGCGATGAAACTCGCGATGCATTTCGGCGCGGGTCAGCGGGTCAAGCGCGCCGAAGGGTTCGTCCATCAACAGAATCGGCGGATCCACCGCCAGCGCCCGCGCTACGCCCACGCGTTGCCGCTGCCCGCCGGACAATTCGCGCGGGAAGCGGTCGCAGTATTTCGCCGGATCAAGCCCAACCAGCGCCAATAATTCATCCACACGCTGACGGATTCGATCTTCCGGCCAGCCTTCCAATCGCGGCACAACGGCAACATTGCGAGCAATGGTCATATGCGGAAACAGGCCGACCTCTTGCATCACATAACCGATATGCCGCCGCAGTTTGATGGCGTCCCATTCGGTCGTCGCGCGGCCTTCGACGCGCACCGCGCCCGCTTGCGGCAGCAGCAGGCGATTGATCAGTTTCAGAATCGTGGTCTTGCCCATGCCACTGCGACCGACCAGCGCCAGCGTCTCGCCGCGTTCAATGGCCAGCGAGAAATTATCCAGGATCAGCATTTCTCCGGCTTGGTCGCCGGTCTTGCCTGTTTGCTTGCCCGCGTGCTGGAAGGTCACGCCAGCGAACTCAATCGCGGCGTTCTTCGTGTTTGCTGATGGGCTTTCAGTCATTTCAAGCATTAACGTGCACCCAGTGGATTGCCGCACTTGCTGCAGAAATGCGCTGCGCGGCTGATGGATGTGCCGCAGTTGGGGCAAATCGTCAACGTTTGCTCAGGCGTTTGTGGCGAGACGAATTGCGGCGGTGGCGGAATCGCTCCTGGCGTCCAGGCTGTACCCGCGTAGGTCGTCGAGGATTGTTGCTGCTTCAGGAAACTACGCGCACCCGCCACGCCGAATATATCCCGATACGCAATGACCGTGATTGTAAAGTAGAGCGGATAACTGGCGACCAAACCGATGCCACAAACTGCGCCGCCCAAGCTGGCCAACCAGCCCAGGACAAAGACAAAGAGCACAAACATCGGCCAGTCCGCTTTGGTCGCGTTGTAACTTGCACTGATAGCTTCGCCGATCGTCAGCCTGCGTTCGATGATCAAAGGGATTGTAAAGTGGAGCATTCCCACGACGACGAAAGCCGGAAAGATGCAAAGAGAGAATCCAAGCACGGTCAGGATATTGATAACGGTAAAAGCCCCGGCAACCCGTAGGAAAACATCCCCGCCTGAAAACAGATCGCGCACAGAGATCGGTTCGCCGCGCAGTTGTTTGAACGCCGTCCGGTGAAGTCCTGTCCAAAGGAATGCCCCACCCAACGTTCCAACGACCGCCATTGCCAACGCCAGCGGAAAGAACATTGCCGGTAATCCGGGCGGCTCGCCGGTTTGCGAAGTGCGCAAGATCGCGGCGGCCATCATCAGAAAAAGCGGCATGATGGAAACCCCGAACGCCAAAAATACGATCAACATCTGCCCGGCCCAGACCTGCCAGCGGTCGGCGAACATCTGCCAGCCTTCGCCAATCCATTCGCCCCAACGCACAGTTGCGGGAGTTTCTTGTTCCATATTGAAGGAAAAATTGTCTTTTGGGATTGAATGCGCGCGCATACTAGCTTGCTGAGGAAGGCGCCGCAAGCAATTGGCCATCAAGCTGTCAGTGAATTGGCAAGGTTTTGAAATGAGCGGTTTCGCGTGCTAGGATTCGCCCGCTTTTGGGTCATCCAAAGATAACTCTGATCGTTTTGACATTGCGGAGAGCTGGCAGAATGGCTATTGCACCGGTCTTGAAAACCGGCGTCCGAAAGGGCATGGGGGTTCGAATCCCTCGCTCTCCGTCACGTTTCTTTTCTCTCTCGCTGGCCGTTCCAATTCCTTTCCATCCGATCATTCGGTTCTAACTCTTTTGGGTGAACATTCGCGCTCGAAAACTGCCAAGTTCGTTTACCCTTCGGTTTGCGCCACGAAGGCCGCGTAGCCTTCGATTGCTCGCTCGTGCATTGTCTCAGGCTTGATGTACAGCCAGTGCTTGTCGAATGACTCTTCGGTTCCTTCTGCTGCTGCCAGATACCTTTCGCGCTCTTGCGCCTTCAGCCACTGTTCGACCCACGCGCGTACTTCGGGATCACGGTTCATCGCCGTCCGCGCCGCGTGCATGGTGATTGCTGTCTTTGAATCAGACATTGGAATCTTTACCTCGATTGATGTTGCGTTGATGGAAATCGTCATTCCGTAATCTACCCGCCAGCGACGCACGCGAGCCAGATAAACGAAGCATGTGCAAATAAAAGTCCTTTGAGAGCAACGTCAGAAGCCATCTTACCCGGGTACGCACAGGCTTCAGATAACAGCCTTATCCCTATTCCCTTTCGCTACATGCATCCGGCATGTCCTGCCAGTTCAACGATCAGCAAGACAATGGCGGCAACCACGACGTAGATCAATCGTCGTTTTGCTTTGGAAGTTAAGTTGTGCCTGGAAAACGCAGTGAAACCAGCAGGTGCGATTGTTCGCAACGATTCACCGCAATATGCGCAGAGAAGAGCGTGTTGTGAATTTAACGCCTTGCATTCGTGGCAGGACTTCATCGCTTTCTCGCTTTTGTCGCTGCCTTCTTCCCTGTCCGGCTCTTCGCTTTGGGCTTCTCTGCCACCTGCGCCTTGCTTGTCTTTTTTACCACGGCTCTCTTCACGGCCCTGGTTCCCGATGGTTTGCTGTGCTCAGCCGCAGGGGCCGCCAGACGCACGGCCTCAAGTTCCAGTTGTGGCTTGAAATGTTCATCTTCCCAATCGCGCAAACCATCCAGCCATTCATGCGCGGCTCCCATCATCCAGATCGTACTGAAGCCCTGGCTGGTCAGTTGTCCTGTGTCCAACAAATTGTCTATGCCACATTCAACCGCAGTCCTGATTTCGACCAGCGCCGCGATCATTGGCGGAATGCTTTCCGGGATTGCCCGCCGGTAGGTTGACGAAATGAAGTCTTCGACTGCCTCACATAGCACGTCGTAGGGGGCCATCTCTTGGAGTCGTTGCTCTTGCATGCGTTCTTACTTCCTTACTTTGGTTCGTTGCGTTTGAAACATCGTTACAGCGTGGTTGCTGCCGCTCGCCTGTTAAGCCATTGCCAGCCTACTCCACTTTCACACCCTTCCAAAACGCGACGTAGCCTTCAATGTTCTTCGCGTCTTCTTTCGTTTCCGGATAAAACCACGCCGCGTCTTTGTTCACTTCGCCATTGACGACGATGCTGTAGTAACTGGCCGTGCCCTTCCACCCACAGACCGTGTGCGTTTCGCTGGATTGCAAGAACGCTTTGTTGACCGTGTCGAGCGGGAAGTAGTGATTTCCTTCGACAGTGATGGTTTCGTTGCTTTCGGCGATGGTTGCGCCGTTCCAAATTGCTTTCATAAATTATGCTCTTTCTAAATTTGAAAATTTTTGCAGTAGACTTTTTTGACCAAAGCCTGGGAAGTTTACTGTCAGTTTTACTTCGTCATCGTTTCCCTGACGTTTGACAACCAAGCCAACCCCAAATTTTGGATGTCGAACTCTCGTCCCAACCAGAAACTCAACGGGTACAATGCTATTGTCGCTCTGGGCAGACATATTTTCTATAGTTCCCAATAACTCAACTTGGGCTTGGCGGCTTTGCATACGGACTAATTCTAGGATTTCTTCTACAACTTCGTACAATGGCCGGTCAGGTTTGGTTTTACTACCTGGCGATACGATTTCTTTCATCTGCATCTCTAGTTTGGGCCACCAAAGTTCAAAAGATTCCGAAATGTTCTCTTGAGTGAGTGGAACCTGCTGAGCCGCGTTTAAAGTTAGGATTAGTTTCTCAGTCTCTTCCTTATTCGCTCTCGCTGCGTTGAATTGTACCAAGGGACCTTTGAGATCTGTCGGATCAAGATCAAGAAGGTAGGGGCACACAAAGGTCGTCTCTATCGTTTTTGATAAAGCGCCAGCTTCAAAATGTATCCAAGGAGCATCAAGGTTTTCTGGCGTTAGACAAAGGATTCCGAAGCGTGTTTGTTCCAACTGAGTTGAAATATCTGACATCCATCTTGCTCCTCGTTCTATATCAACAGCAGACATCCAGGGATTAACCGCCTGAATCACTTTGGGTAACCAGTCTCTCAGCGCCTCTGCTAAGGTTCTACTTCTTTCGCCCGACCAACTAATAAAAACTTTCATGTCCCAATCTCCTTGAATGGATTCGAGATATCAGTCAGAGAGTAATTATGCATTTAGCAATTCCATTCTCACAGTCAGCTCATCAATCCGCCTCTCATTCACCTCATACCCCAGCCCTACGCCAGTCGGTCTCGGAATCGTGCCGTACGGCGAAACTTCAACGGGAGGAGTGATGATGTCTTCAGACCAGTACCGTTTCGATGCCGATACGTCGCCCGGCAGCACAAAGCCAGGCAGCGTGGACATATGAATGTTGTGCGCGCGGCCAATGCCTGCTTCCAGCATGCCACCGCACCAGACGGGGATGTTGCGGTCAAAACAGTACTGTTGGATCTTACGCGCTTCGGTGTGGCCGCTGACGCGACCGAGTTTGACGTTGATGATGCGGCAGGCGGCCAGTTGCAGGGCTTTGCGCGCGTCGTCCACGCTCAGAATGGATTCGTCCAGGCAGATCGCGGTTTTTAACTGCGGCTGCAACGCGGCGTGGTCAATGATGTCGTCGTAACTCAAGGGCTGTTCAATCATCAGCAGATTGAACTCGTCCAGTTGTTTGAGCAGGTCAACGTCATCCAGGGTATAAGCCGAATTGGCGTCCACCGACATGACGATGTTCGGATACTCTTTGCGCAGAGCGCGAATCATCTGGACATCGCGGCCTGGTTTGATTTTGATTTTGATGCGCTGGTATCCGGCGGCGACTTCTTTTTCGACTTTGGCCAGCATCGCCGCATCGCTGTCTTCCAGCCCAAGCGAAACGCCGCAGTTGATTGTTTCCTGAGTCCCACCCAGCAGCTTCCACAGCGGGACGCCCTGACGCTGCGCTTCCAAATCCCAGACCGCGGATTCGACTGCGCCGCGCGCCATCTTGTTACCGCGAATCTGCCGGGTCAGTTGCGGCACTTGTTCGGGCGACTCAATCTCTTTGCCCAGGATCATCGGCCCGGCGAAATCGCGAATCACTGCCCAGCAACTTTCCGTGTATTCGTGATTGTAGAAGGGTTTTTCGCCGACGGTGCATTCGCCCCAGCCGGTTAAGCCTTCGCTGTAGGCTTTGATCAGAACGATGCGGCGTTCGAAGGTGCGTCCGAAACTGGTTTCAAACGGCGTGACCAGCGGCAAACAGATTTCGCGGAGTTCAATGCGATCAAGTTTCATGATTGGTTTGGAACCACGGATGAACACGGATAAACACAGATGGGGTCAATTTTCCGGTCTGTGCTGATTCGCGTTTATCAATGGCTACTCTTTCTCCTCAAGATGTTCATCTTGGAAAAACAGGTAACGGCTGTTGCCGTCCGGGTCGGCTTCGAAGCCCGCGCAGTACAACCCCTCACTCAGCAGTTTTTGAAATTGCGAACGAACCTGCGCCTGCCAGCGCTGAGCTTCGGCAATATCCTGTTTCTTGACGGCTTCAATGTCGCGCGCGACTTCGACGGCGGCTTCGGGTTTGTCCGCGCGGCGTATGCTTTTTTGCGCGTCGGCGACGTGGCGGGATTCGACCCACCATTCGACAAATACGCGGTCGGTGTCCAACCCGCGATGCAGGGCGCTGGTGCTGGCATTGCCGTAATAGTTCACCTGGTATTCGCGAATGACGCCGCCCAGTTTGATGATGTTCAAGTAGGCGTTGCGCGATTGCAGCGGATCGAAAGTCCATCGGATCAGCGGGACGCCGGTGCTTAAAGCGTGATCGCGTTGCGCCAGTTTCAGCTTTGCGCCAATGCCCGCGCTTTGCAGAGATGGTTCGACGGCCAGCATATGCGAGTAGTAATACGGGTTCAGTTTTTCATCGAACGCCGCCAGCGCGTGCGCAAAGCCAAGTAGGCGCCCGCTCGAATCAAACGCCCCGTAGGTCATGCCTCCACTGTGGCGCGTGATAATGAAAGAGCGTGTCGGGGTAATGTCCAAATCCACGAATTGCCAGACATCGCGTTGCAGGTTGATGCAGGCGGTGAATTCTTCAAACGTCGTGCACAGGCGGATGGTGTAGTCAGGGATTTCTGTTTCGGGTGTCATAGCTTCAGATTGATTTGGTTTTGTCTGGAAAGGACGCGCCGGACTATAGCAACGGGTTTTCAAAAGTGTCAAACTTCGGATCGGTGCCGCGACCGACAGGAAGCGGGTTGCGTTCGTTGCCCGCTCCCTGTCGGTCGCGGCACCGACTCCTATCTTGCGCAACCCAACCTGAGTTGTTAGTTTTTAGCGCAATGCGTAACGTTTTTCTTTCAATCGCCATCATCTGTCTTGTCTTGACCACCGCCTTTGCGCAGGCGAAATCACGTGTCGTACCTGATGCTTCGGCCAATCCATTTGCAGAAGCGGACTATCTATTCACTTTTGGCGAAAGCCTGGAGCGCGATAAACAATCGCTGGCCGTTGTCGAACGTGCGCTGGCCGGCGATGGCGGCAATTACCAATGGCTGTGGCGCGCGGCGCGGGTTTCTTACTACGTCGGTGACGAATCCGGCAAAAGCGAAAAGCTCGCGCTTTTTCAGAAGGGGATTGATCTCGCCCAGCGCGCCGCCGCCGCGCAGCCCAATGCCGTCGAAGGCCATTTCTGGCTGGCGGCCAATTACGGCGGCTACAGCGAACAGAAGGGTGCAATGAAAGCCTTGCAAACAGTGAAGAAGATTCGCGCCGAGATGGAAACCGTATTGCGGTTAAACGACCGTTACAATGACGGCGGTGCTTATCTGGCGCTGGGCGAAATGGATCGCCAATTGCCGCGTATCGTTGGCGGCAGTCTGAGCCGCGCGATCATGCGATTGGAGCAGGGTATCAAGGTCGCGCCACAAAGCCTGGAAATGAAACTGGCGCTGGCAGAAGCCTATCAAGAAGATGGACGGAAAGAAGATGCGCGCCGCCAGCTTCAGGATCTGATCAGCCGCCCGATCAATCCATCGCGCGCGCGCGCCGAACGGGACGTGCAGCAGAAAGCGCGCCAGTACCTTGGCAAATTATGAACCTCGCCCGCCTGCTCAAACCCTTCGGCAGCTTCCGCGCGCAGATGGTCACTTTCATCGCGTGCATGCTGATCCTTACTGCATTTGTCATTTCGCTGATCAACCTGCAACTGGAACAGCGCACAACCAAACAGGTCGAAGAATACATTCGGGCGATCACGCTGGCCGCAGGGCTGGTGCCGCGTTCCTTGTCCGAAGGGTCATTTCTTTCCGATCTGGTCAACCAACCTGGCCGAGACAGTTTGCGCATTGATTCCCAAAGCATCATTCGCCATATCCTGATTGTGGAAAAGGACGGCAAAATCTACGACAGCACCGACCGGCGGGATCAGGGGCAGCAGATCAAATCGGTGATCGAAGACAGTCCGGTGGTGCAGGTGGGCGACCTGCGGCGGGATGCGGATGCGACCGCCAATGAACAAAGCCTGACGCTTAAGCTTCCGCTTGAAACCGAGAAGGCCAAGCGCAACGCGTTCATCATCGTTTCAATGAATCGCCTGAACCGCGTCAAAACCGTTGCGCAGCGCGACCGATTGATTGCGTTGATCGGCTTGGGCGTTTTGCTGATCGGTGTGATCGCCGTTTTCAGCAAGCGGTTTACGCAGCCAATTACTGATCTTGGCCGGGCGGCGCGGCGCGTCACCGCGGGCAATCTGGATTTTGAAGTGCCTGTCGCCGGTCCCGAAGAAGTCAGCGCCCTGTCCACCACCTTCAACGAAATGCTGGCCGTTCTGCGCCGCAGCCGCGAACTGGAAGAGGCTTTGCAACGTGCTGAACGTTCGGCGGTGGTGGGGCGTCTGGCCTCCGGCATCGCACACGAGATTCGCAATCCGCTCAATTTCATCAACCTTTCGATTGATCATTTGCAAAGCGCATTCGGCCCCGCCAACGAAGCCCAGCGTGCGCAGTACAAACACATTCTGACAACCATCAAAGACGAACTGGCGCGACTGAACCGGCTGGTCAGCGAATTCCTGAGCTATGGCCGCCCAACGAAACTCAAGCTGCGCGAAGTTGACGCGCAATCTTTGATTGAAGAAGTGCGCGACCTGGTCAGCACCAAAGCTGATGAGCAGGGCGTGAAGATCGAAATCGAATCCAATGGTACTGAGGCTGACGACACTAAACTAAATGCTGACCCAGAACTGCTGAAGACTTGTTTTTCGAACCTGATGATCAACGCCGTGCAGGCAATGCCGGGCGGAGGCGATCTGAACGTCAGTTTGCGCCCGAATAATAGCCCGAATAATGGCCCGAATAATGGCCCGAATAATGGAAAGATTGAAATTGTCTTTACGGACACTGGCACGGGCATCTTGCCCGAAGCACTGCAACAAATCTTCGAGCCGTACTATTCGACTAAAGAGACAGGCATCGGTTTGGGATTGCCGCTGACGAAAAAAATCATCGAAGAGCATGGCGGGCAGATCGAAGTCGCCAGTGAAGTCGGGATTGGCACAATGTTCACCGTTACCTTGCCGCGCAGGAAAACGAGCGATGCTGAACCCGTGACAGCCGATGCGGCTGCGTCTATTGCGGATTAAAGCATCATCCCCTATCTTTCCCTCCGGTTTTCATAACGCAAATTTTCAACTCACCCCTGGAGAAAAAGATGGCTGCGAGAAGAATCCTCGTTGTTGATGATGAGAAGAATCAACGCGATATTCTACAAATGATCCTCACTGGCGAACTCGACGAAACAGGCGCGCCGCTGTATGACGTGAAAACTTCAGCTTCCGGCCAGGACGCTTTGCGCGCGTTCAAACACGAAAATTTCGACCTGGTGGTGACCGATCTGAAGATGGCTGGGATGGACGGCATTCAACTGCTGACTGAACTGGCGCAACTGGATAGTTCAACGCCGGTCATTCTGATGACGGCGCATGGTTCGATTGAAACAGTCAAAGAAGCAATGCGTGGTGGCGCGTTCGACTATCTGGAAAAACCGCTCGACCGCGCTAAGCTGCTCGCCGTCGTTGCCAACTCCATGTCGCAGATGCGCGCCGTGGACGAAGAGATCATCGGTGTTTCGGACGCGATGGAGCGCGTCAAGAAGATGATCGTCAAAGTTGCGCCGTCGCCTTCGACGGTTATGATTCGCGGCGAATCGGGCACCGGCAAGGAGCGCATTGCCCGCGCCATTCACAAAGCCAGCCAACGCGTCAATGAACGCTTCCAGGCCGTCAACTGCGCCGCCATCAACGAAAACCTGCTGGAATCGGAACTCTTCGGCCATGAACGCGGAAGCTTCACCGGCGCGCACGCCGAAAAGAAAGGGCTGTTTGAGATTGCCGACAAAGGCACGCTGTTTCTGGACGAAATCGGTGAAGTCAGCGTCAGCATGCAGGCCAAACTGTTGCGCGCTTTGCAGGAAAAAGAAATCACGCGCGTCGGCGGCACGCGGCCCATCAAAGTGGACGTGCGCGTGCTGGCCGCCACCAACCGCGATCTGGAAGCGATGGTCAAAGACGGGCGCTTCCGCGAAGATTTGTATTACCGCCTGAATGTCATTCCGATCAACGTTCCGCCGCTTCGCCAGCGCCGCGACGACATCGAGGTGTTGAAGAAGTACTTCCTGCAAAAGCACAGCGCCAACGCCTCGCGCCCAATGAAGATTTCCACTGAAGCCGATCGGTTGATCCTGAACTATTCATGGCCGGGCAACGTGCGGCAACTGGAATCAGCCATCGAACGCGCGCTGCTGCTGGCCGAAGGCGACGAAATCACCGGCGAAGACCTACCCGTCGAAATCCGCCAGACCGCCCAGGTCGAAGGCACCGGCGGATTCAAGCTCCCACCCGAAGGCATCTCGTTTGAAGAGTTGGAACGTTCGATGATTCTTCAGGCAATGGATCAAACCGGCTGGAACATCACGCGCTCCGCCAAATTGCTGGGCCTGTCCTTCCGCACAATGCAATACCGGCTGGACAAATTCGGCATCAAACGCCCGAATCGCGGTAAAGGCGGCGATGAAGAGATTGAGGCTGAAGAAGAGCAATCAGAACAATAGGCTCACTTATGGGAGGTCATAAATGTTACGGGACATAAAAATTATCATCGAAAAGCATGCTGACGGTTATGTTGCTTATCCGCTTGGCTTGAAAGGCGCGGTCATCGGCGCGGGCGACACTTATGAAGAAGCATTGTTGGACGTTAAATCGGCAATTCGGTTTCACATTGAAACCTTCGGTGCAGAGGTTTTGGACACCGACGAACAAGCACTCGAAGCGTTCGTCGCGGAGGCGGGAGTTGCAGCGTAATGACCAAGTTTCCGGTTGACGCGCCAAAAGCCAGAGTTTTGCGTGCGTTGGCAATACTCGGCTTCCATATTGTGCGAGAGCGCGAACACATTTCTTTGGCGCGAGACAATGCGGACGGAACTCAAACGCCTCTGACCATTCCAAACCACGACAAGTTGAAAAGTTCGACCTTGCGCGGAATTTGCACTCAAGCCGGAATTCCACGCGACGAATTTTTGAATGCTTACGAACAAAGCTGAATTGAGATACAACGGCGCGAGCAGGCAGCCTTGGCGGCTCCACGGGCATCTTCGGCGGGGCCTCGAAGTCATCCAATTTGAAGATTTGGAACGCTCAGTGATTCTTCAGGCAATGGATCAAACCGGCTGGAACATCACGCGCTCCGCCAAACTGCTGGGCCTGTCATTCCGCACGATGCAATACCGGCTGGACAAGTTCGGCATCAAACGTCCAAATCGCGGCAAGGGCGGCGAAGAAGAGATAGAAACTGAAGAAGAGCAACCACAGCAATGAACCAACGCTCTTAGGAGGTTGATATGGCAAGAGAGAAAAACATGCTTGATCGTCTTTACGTCGCTACGCCTTGCTCCGCCGATTGGGACGCGATGCCGGGTAGTGAGCAAGTTCGGTTCTGTCATCATTGCCAACTGAATGTATACAACCTCTCGGCGATGACCGGAAGACAGGCTGAAGAACTGGTTGCCAAAACAGAAGGGCGGCTTTGCACCAAGTTATACCGGCGCGCCGATGGAACGATCATTACTGATAATTGCCCTGTTGGGTTACGAGCAGTGAAACGCCGCGTGTCTCGCGCCGCCAGTGCTACGTTGAGCGCCATTCTAGGCTTCCTCACGAATCAGACAGTCACGTGGGCAGATGACGGAAACAAAACCTGCAATCACTACACGGCCAATATCCTCCGGCTTCAATCTGACGAAAAGACAGCTTTGATTTCGGGAACAGTGTTTGACGCTACCAACGCGGTGATCACGAAAGCCAAAATTATCCTCGTCAACAAAGAGGCCAAACACGAATACAAATCCGAAACGGACGACGAAGGAAGGTACCGGTTTTCATCACTACAGGCAGGAACGTACGCAATCACCATCGAATCACGTGGCTTTGCCAGCTTCAAAAAACAAGACCTCAAAATCAACTCCGGCGAAGCTCTACGGTTGAATGTGACGCTGCATGTGGGAAGTATGGGAGGAGCCGCTTTCTTGCCTGAAAGAAAAGGTCAGGCCACCCGGCTTGCGTAGCAAGTATCACTGGGACGTGGAAAGGCGATCTGTAATCAATCCGGCTCGCCTTTCCACGTTATTGGCCTGCTTATTTCAACGCCTGCTCAATCGCCTGTGTCACCTTCACGCTTTCGGGCTTGTCGGCTGAATCAAACCGCGCAATTGGATTGCCATTTTTATCAATCAAAAACTTGTTGAAGTTCCAGTTGACCTTGCCCGCGAAGTTGGGGTTGGTTTCTTTCTCGGTCAGGAATTTGTAGAGCGGATGAATGTCCGCGCCTGCTGCCGATAGCTTGGCAAACATCGGAAATTTCACGCCGTAATTGGTCGAACAGAAGGTGACGATCTCGGCTTCCGTGCCCGGTTCCTGCCCACCGAAGTTGTTGGCGGGGAAGCCCAGGACGGCGAAGCCTTTGGATTGGTACTGTTCGTAAATCTTTTCCAGCCCTTCGTACTGCGGCGTGTAGCCGCACTGGCTGGCGACGTTGACGATCAACAGAGCTTTGCCTTTGTACTCGGCCAGCGTTGCCGGTTTGCCTTCAATGGTTTTGACTTGAATGTCGTAGATGGATGTCATTGCTTTCTCCCGTTTTGATTTTGTTTGAGCGCTGCCTGTCACCGGCCCGCGCGATAAAAACAGCGCGCCTGCGCTGGCGGCGGCCAGCGCGATGAACAGGCTGCATACGATTTTAGCTTTCATGGAAACTCTCCTGTCAGTGGACCAAGGGTTATTTACGACTTCAGCTTACCGTCTATTTGCGCCGCTGCGTAGACTATTTCGTTTTCAGTGCTTCGCTCAGAATCCTGCCGACCTGATTGCTGGGTGGTTCAATCTTCAATAGCGCCGCCAGCGTCGGTGCAATATCTGCCGGACTGCTGGCGGAAGTATGGCTGCCAGCAGTGATGCCCGCGCCGTAGAAAATCAGTGGCACATGCGTGTCGTAGCTGTAGGGAGTGCCGTGCGTCGTTGGGTCGCTACTGACCAGACCACTGGCCAGCAAGAAGAAAGGACGCGGGACGATCGTCAGATTGCCATTGCGCGACGCAAAGAATCCGTTGGCTACTGACTGCGTGATGGCGTTCGCGGGCAAATGTCCCGATTGAAGTTGCGTATGCGTGAAGGCTTCGGCAATGCCGTTGATTTTCATGACGGCCTGGCTGGCGGCGCGCTCCAAATCTTCGATGGCAATCTTGCGGCGCGCTGCCACAGTTTCATCCAGATAGAGGTTGCCGTAGGTATACTTCAAAACCCAATTTTCTTCGCCGAATTGTTTGTCGAGCGCCGCTTCGATGGCGTCTATGATTTGCTGCCCGGAGATTCTGCCGCCATAACCAAGCTTCTGTGTTTGTTCAGGAATTGGGGCGACGCCGTGATCTGCTGTCAGCGTGGCAATCCATTGGCCCGCGCCCACCCTCTGATCCAGAAATTTCAGCAGTGCGGCAATCGTGCGATCCGTGCGCAACGTGATGTCCTGCACCTCCTGGCTGTAGGGGCCGAATTTGTGGCCGAGCAGATCGTTGGCCGAAAAGCTGATGGTCAGCAGATCGGTCACATCATCCGCGCCCAGCTTTTCGTTCTCAATCGCGGCTTTGGCGAAATCCAGCAGGTAGTCGTTGGCGAAGGGGGTCTTTTCAAAATCGTCGTAAAACTCTTTTTCCAGTTTTTCTTTGCCGCCTGTGACGATGTGCGGAAAGGTGTTGCCGTATGGCGAATTTTCGCCCATCGCGTCGTCAGGCATCGAACGGCTGTACGCCGCCAAGGGCAGCAGCCGTTCCCACTTCGCGCCAAAGTAATGATTGCAGTGCCGATCACGATCGAACTTCTTCACCCATTCGGGCAGGTCAGGGAAGTAGTAATCGCTGGAAACGAAATTGCCGTTCTCCAGGTTGAACCAGTAAGCGCCGTCCGGGCGTTTGCCCGCAGGCAGAATCGCCGAGCGGTCTTTCAGGGAAAGGCCGATGACTTTGGCCTGCCCAATGCTGGTTCGTTTCATCTCATCGCCGAGCGTCGAACCAATCAACCGATGTGGTGACGCGCCGCTGGCACCGGCGGGGCCGCCCAGCAGTTTGGTTTTGTTGTCGGAAACGCTGGTGACGACTTTGCCGGTTTCGCGGTCGTACCATTCGTTGGCGATGATGCCGTTTGCGGCGGGCGTCGCGCCGCTCATCATCGTGGCGTGTCCGCAAGCCGTATAAGTCGGCGTGTGAATGTAATTCGCATTGGTGAATACCGCGCCGCCGTTCAACAGGCGTTTGAAACCGCCTTCACCGAACTGGTCTTCAAACCGCGTCAGGTAATCGTAGCGGAACTGGTCAATCGCAATGCCGACCACCAGCCGGACTTTTTTGGCCGAAGCACCCAAGGCAATTGCTGTGCGCTTGGGTTGCTGTGCTGTCGCAGTCGAAAGCGAAAAGCAGTTTGAGAGTGCAAGAAGAAGGCAAAAACAGAAAACACTTTGCCGGCGCAACCGATTGGTTTGCATGAATGTTCCTCAGATCGTCTGACAATTGTGGTTTGCTCGAATTGAGCGCAAGCTTCACGCCTGTTGAATCAAGAACGGAAGGCGTTTTTACTGTAAGCGGGCCGCTGGTGACAAGTGGTGCGCGTGCGAGCCGCACACAATCGCCCGCAGGTTGATCAACTTATGCGGTAATACCGCTTATGCGGTAATACCGCGCAACAAGAGGAGCAAAGATGAAGTTCATTGTGATGATTTGTCTGGTCTGTTTGTGCGGTGCGCTGATGTCAGCGTGCAGCAGATCGAATAACCTTTTACTTGGCCGCGTCGAAGCCAATGTCGGCGGGCATACGGTTGCCGTGACCGATTGCTACCGGACGAATGTTCCCACGCCTCAAAAGCAGGAAGACTCGGCGAGCGGTAAAACCACATACCATTATGTGCCCTGCCGTGATGCTGACATTGCTGTGCGCGATGAAGAGTTGACTGTCAACGGTCAGAAATATGGAACGCTGAATTCCAGCGACACAGTGACTGTTGACCACGGCAAGGTTTTGATCAACGACCGCGCGGCGCCGGTAGCTTCTATCAGATGACGATTGCTACCGAAATGTGAGCCAGACAAAGAAAACCAGTACGATGACGCTGAGCAAGAGCATGAGCACTGATTTGAAAAGACGTTTTGATTTCGGTGGGTCTGGATTGGCAAAGGTCGGATCAACCTCGAGCTGATTCTGCGGTGCGGCTTTAGGGATACGGAAATTCCCTGTGTCCGCTTTTCTCTTCAGGGAAGCCAGATTCCTTTTCTTCTCTTCCCGGCCCAAAAACTCAGCGGGCGTGGATGTTGAATCAGTGGGCAAGTTTGGGGCGATGATCTGAATGACGATCGTGTCGGGATGGCGAAGGCCGTGTTCAGGAAGGTCGTAAACGATCGGAAGCAAGACCGCGTCTTCGCCCTGCCGCCACGCATGCCGACTGTCCAGATGCAGTGTTTGCGGAAATGGCGAAGCCCTCTTTTCCGGCCTTTGCGTTGTCATTCAGGGGGAGAGGCGAAACTGCACGTTGCAGTTCCATGAAAGCGTCAATTTTCATTGACCAGCTTTTCAATCCGTTTTTCCAGTTTGCGGTAATCGCCGGTGTCACGTTTGATGTGGCGCACGTTGCCGCGCCGGTCAATCAGGATCAAGGTCGGCATTCCAGCGATGCCGTACCGTTCGTCATTTGTCGGATCGTCAATCTTGCCCACCGCGATTGGGAAATCGAGTCGGTGTTTTGTTTTAAAGTCATTCAGGCTTTTCCATTCCTGTTCGCGCGACAGACCTTCTTCCGTATCCGACCGCCCAAAAAATCTGGTGACGCCGATCACCTCAAATCCTTTGCTGCCGAACTTCTTTTGAAATGCAGCAAGGGGTGGAAAATCACCAATGCAGGAACTGCACCACATGGCCCAGAAATCCAGCAGGACGACTTTGCCGCGATAATGCGCTAATGACTTCGGCGCATCGCTCAACCAGCGATTCACGACCAGTTCCGGCGCGGGCTTGCCTGTTAATCGTGCGGCGGCCAACTCCGATTCATAAAAAGATCGCATCTGCGGCTGTTCTTTCAGATCACCAGCCACGAAATGTTTTTGAAAATCCTCGGCTTCTTTCTTGCGGCCATGTCCTTCATTCAAGGCAATAAAAAGCGCCGCCAGGCTAAGCTGATTGCGGTGTGCCGTTTCATTCAGGCGATCCTGCATTGCCGGTCCCGCCAAATCGAATCCATCTTTTGCCAATTGGATGGCAAGTTCAGTTTGCCCCAGGTCGCGCCAGACCAGCGCCAGGTCTTTGTACAGCGCTATTTTCGCTGCCGCCACCGCCGGAGCGTCCCGGAAAGAAAAGCGGGCGAACTGCATGCCAGCGAGCAGCTTTTCCGCTTCCATAAACTGTTCCGTCTCGATCAGCGCGCGGGCCAGGCTGAGCTGTACATCCAGCGCCTTGCGCGATTTCGAATCTTCTTTCAGTGAAGCGCGCAAGGCTTCGATGGTCGCGGGGAAGTTTTCCGCCGCTTGGTACAATGTCGCCAGCGCCAGCAACTCATCGCCTTTCCACTCAGCGATTTTGAATCCTGTGGCGCGCTCTGCCGCGATTTGCCGCAAATCGTCAGCTCGCGGTTCCCAATCGTAAAGCTGCGCCTTGCCTTCGCTGACATCGTTGTCGAACTTTTCCAGCAGCTTGCTTTGTTGTTCCGTCATCTGTTTCAGAACCTGGGATGGTTTCTTGCTCTGCGCAATCGCAGAGGGAACTGTCCAGCGCGCCGGCAAAACCGGCAGCCAAGGCATTTCACACGAGAGGCCGCACAAAAGGCTGCACAAACTGAAGGCGAGAACTTTTTTCAGCATAATTAAATCGGTGATGAACACTTCGGGGAAGTAATTTGACGGCGCGCATTCTATTCGCACCATTGTGGGGGAGGCAAGAAATCATTTCTTCAGATGGTGAGACTGCGGGGAGCCTTGCGCTAAAAGGCCGTTAGACAATACGCATGCGATGTAGTACAAAACAGCACTAGCTCACACCTTAAGGCCACAAGGACCACGCAAGCATGAAATTCGGCGTTGTCATCTTTCCCGGCTCGAACTGCGATCACGACACCTATCACGTCATCAGCAAAGTGATTGGCCAACCAGTGGACTTCATCTGGCACAAAGAGGAAGACATTGACCGCTTCGATGCGATCATTCTGCCCGGCGGTTTTTCGTACGGCGATTATCTGCGCAGCGGCGCAATCGCGCGCTTTTCGCCCGTCATGCGTTCGGTGATCGAATTCGCCAACAAAGGCGGTTTGGTACTGGGCATTTGCAATGGCTTTCAAATTCTGTGCGAATCGGGATTGCTGCCTGGCGCACTGTTGCGCAATCGCGACCTGAAATTCATCTGTGAACACGTCAACATCAAAGTCGAACAGACCAGCGCGCCTTTCACCTCTGCATACTCAACCGGCCAAGTGCTCAGCGCGCCCATCGCCCACGGGGAAGGCAACTACTTCTGCGACGACGCGACGCTCAACGAACTGGAAAGCGAAGGCCGCGTGATCTTTCGTTACTGCGATGCCGAAGGCCGTGTGACAGACGAAGCAAATCCGAATGGGTCGCTCAACAATATCGCAGGCATTTGTAATCGCGAACGCAACGTCATGGGCCTGATGCCTCACCCGGAACGGGTTGCCGAAAGCATGCTCGGTTGCAAGGACGGCCGCGCAATGTTCCTTTCGATGGCCGATGCACTGACGGCGATCTTGAAAGCACGCGCCTGAATTGATTGCGGATTGTGGATTGCGGAATGCGGATTGGTGTGAGAACCGCAGGCATCCTTCAGTTCATAGCCCGCAGTTGAATTTAAGAAATCCGCATTCCGCAATCCACAATCCGCAATATGAAGATTACTTCCGAACTTCTCGACCAGCACAATATCTCCGCTGACGAATACGAACGCATCAAACAACTGATGGGGCGCGAACCGAATTTCACCGAACTGGGCATCTTTTCGGTCATGTGGTCGGAGCACTGTTCATACAAATCTTCGCGCATCCATCTGGGCCGGTTGCCTACGACGGGCGAATGTCTGGTGCAAGGGCCGGGCGAAAATGCGGGTATTGTGGATATTGGCGATGGCTGGTGCGCGGCATTCAAGATCGAATCGCACAACCACCCATCGTTCATTGAACCGTATCAAGGCGCGGCCACCGGCATTGGCGGCATTTTGCGCGACATCTTCACGATGGGCGCGCGGCCCGTCGCGGCGATGGATAGTTTGCGATTTGGCCCGATTCGCGAAGAATGGGTGTCGCACACAGATGGCGAAGCGGGCGAGCAGAATCCATCAAAAAACATCGTCCGCAATCGCCGGATTATGGCGGGCGTGGTCAAAGGTTTGGGCGATTACGGCAACGCGTTTGGCGTGCCAACGGTTGGCGGCGAAGTCTATTTCGACGCGTGTTATTCCCTGAATCCGCTGGTCAACGCCTTCGCGCTTGGACTGGTCCGGCGCGAGCAAATCTTTTATGGCAAGGCCGAAGGCATCGGCAATTCAGTGATCTATGCTGGCGCAAAGACAGGACGCGATGGCATTCACGGCGCGACAATGGCCTCTGCCGAATTCGATGATGCCGCGCTGGAAAAACGCCCGACCGTGCAGGTGGGCGATCCTTTCGCCGAAAAGCTGCTGCTGGAAGCCTGTCTGGAAGCCATGCGCGCCGGGGCCATCGTCGGCATTCAGGATATGGGCGCGGCTGGATTGACTTCATCTTCCTGCGAAATGGGAGCGCGCGCCGGAACGGGCGTGGAGATCAACCTTGATCTGATTCCGCAACGCGAAACGGGCATGACGGCTTACGAAATGATGCTCTCGGAATCGCAGGAGCGCATGCTGATCGTTTCTGAAAAAGGCCACGACCGGCAGGTGCTGGAAATCTTTCACCGCTGGGATTTGGACGCCGTCATCATCGGCAACGTCGTCGAAGAACAACGCCTGCGCGTGATGCACCAGGGCGAACTTGTCGCGGATATTCCGAATCTGGCGCTGACGGACGAAGCGCCGCGATACCAGCGCCCGATGAAGCCGTTCGACATTTCCACTGAAGACGTCAGGCCTAAACTGGCTGCTGCAATTTCAGCACTCAACCCCGATGGCAGCATGATGACGGAATTGCTGGGCCGATTGCTGGCCTCGCCAAACATTGCATCGAAGCAGTGGGTCTATCGGCAGTACGATCATATGGTGAGGACGAACACCGTTGTGCTGCCGGGTTCGGATGCGGCGGTCATTCGCGTCAAAGAAACGCGGCGTTCAATGGCCATGTCGCTGGATTGCAACAGCCGGTACTGCCACCTGAATCCGCGTGAAGGCGCAAAGCTGGCGGTTGCCGAATCCGCGCGAAACGTTGTTTGCAGCGGCGCGCGTCCGCTGGCTGTTACCAACTGCTTGAACTTCGCCAGTCCCCAGCGTCCGGAAGTGATGTGGGCCTTCAGCGAAACAATTGATGGAATGGCTGAAGCTTGCACGGTGTTTGGAACGCCCGTCACCGGCGGCAACGTCAGTTTTTATAACGAAACCGATGGCAAAGGGATTTATCCAACTCCGGTCATCGGCATGCTCGGCGTGATCGAAGACGCCAAACATATCACCACGCAATGGTTCAAAGACGCGGGCGATGCCATCCTGCTGCTTGGTAAAACCGGCAATGATCTGGGCGCGAGTGAATTGCTGTCGGTCCTGACGGGGGAAGCCTGCGGCGCTGTTCCGCAATTGGACCTTAATGCTGAAAAGCGAGTCCAGCAAGTCTGCCTGACGGCGATTCAATCCTGCCTGGTGCGGTCAGCGCATGATTGCGCGGAAGGCGGACTGGCTGTCGCCTTGGCCGAAAGCTGCTTTTCCAGCTATGGCCGCAACGCGGTTGGCGCAAAGATTGATTTGACTGAACACGCGGGCCTGAGCAGATTGGATGACGCGCTGGCGTTGCTCTTCGCCGAATCGCCTTCGCGCATCGTGCTCAGCGTCAAACCGGAAAATGTTGAAAAGGTGAAAGCGCTTGCTGCCCAAGCGGGAGTGCCCTGCGCGGTGATCGGCGAAATCGGCGGCGAAACTTTGCAGATCGTCAGCGGCAGCGCGTCATTGATTTCCGAATCTGTTGGCTTGCTGGAAGAAGCCTGGTGCGGCGCATTGCAGCAGGCGTTGGATCGTTCAATGCAAATAGCGGCGGATTAAATCCGCCGCTATTACCCCCCCCTCATTCGTCCTTCTTTTAGCTCAGTTATCAAGATCAAGCCGGTGAATTTTCGTAGTCGTAGAGCATGGGCACGTCCTTCCCCAGCAAACGCGCATAGGTATAAATCTGGCCGCGATGATGCCAGTGTTCGTCGTAAGCGAAGGTGAACATCTGCCAGCGGGGAAACGTCCCGAATGGCGTTTCAACATTGCCTGCCAGTTCTTCTTCGCTGATCGCTTCCACCGCTTCATCCAGTGCCTGGTGTCCTGCTTTGGCAAAGGCCAAAACGTCGGCAGTGCTCTTCAATGTAGTTAGCTCAGCTTTCCCTTCTTCACTTTCCGGAATGGCTTTGTTCTCTTCAGCAGCATCGAGCTTTGGTTTGCGAATGTTGGCCGCCCAGCTTTTCTCCATGCCGTACATATGCAGGAACAGATCGCGCACCGAACGCATTTCGGGCTTCGGGCGAAAATCCAGGTCGGCGTCGGAAAACGACTGGATCAATCTTAGCGTCACGCCGTGAACCATCTTGAAATACGCGCGTTGTCCTAACAGAGCTTCCTTGTTCATCTTTAGTTCTCCTGAAATTAGTTGGGGTTTGTTTTCGGCGATTGGTGCAGTATCGCGCGCGTAAGCAAGCGGCAGGCTCAGTGGACAATCGTTTGCTCACGCGCGCGGTATTGCACCGGTGTCTCAACAGCGGGGAATGTATCAGGCGGCAGTGACAACCCTATGTCAGCAGGTTTTTTCAGTCTGAATATTTTTCGTAGATTTTTTTCGCTTCGTCGGCCAGACGGCGTTTCAGGGATGCCGGCTCGATGACTTCGACCTGTTCGCCCCAACTCAACAGCCATGGCACAAACTCAGCCTCAGCATAGGCCTTAATCGTTGCCAGCAAATTGTCGTCGTGGTTCTCCATTTTGGCGATGAAATACGAACGCGATTCGCGCACCCACGGCGCGGCATCCGGGCCAAATAACACTTTTGCCATGACCGTAGGGTGGTCATCTTCCGGCTGCTCCATTTTGAAGCTGGCTGGGCGAATGAAGTCTGTGTCGAGTAGTTGCAGGTCAGACATGCGATCCAACCGGAACTGGCGAAGCTGTTGCCGCAGGTGGCAAAACGCATTCAGGTACCAGGCATCGCCGTAATGCAGCAGACCGTAAGGGTCAGCATCGCGCGTCTTTTTCGCCTGCGACCGATCCATCGAATAGCGCGTGTGGTAATGAAAGCGGATCGTTTTGCGTTCGATGATGGCGCGGCGAATGGTGGGCAGGAATTTTGCGGAGGCGTCGCTGGCCAGCGTTTGCGGCGCGACGAAGGCGATGCTGCCGCAAAGGTAATTTACCTCTTCACGTAGTTTTTCCGAAAGCACGGCTTCGATCTTGCGGCTGGCCGATTGCGAGACTTCGTTGGATTGAGCGTCAAAATGGTCGGCCACCAGCTTGCTGCCCAGCAGCAGCATCGTCGCTTCGTCCGTGCTGAAGCTGACCGGCGGCAGGAAGTAGCCTTCAATCAGCGAATAGCCAATCCCGGCTTGCGCCACGACCGGCACGCCCGATTCGCACAGCGCCTGAACGTCGCGGTAGATCGTGCGCTTGCTGGTTTCAAACGTCGCAGCCAAATCTTCGGCGCGCCGCGCGCCATTGCGCTGCAATTCCAGAATGATGGCCAGCAATCGGTCAGTACGGTTCATGGCAGATGATCGAAAAAGCCCGAAGGCAGTTCATCAAGGCCCTTGAAAACCCAATCGGCTTTCAGTTCATCGTGTGTCGTCAGCACGCCGACGGATTTCATCCCGGCGCGCCGTGCGGCTTCAATTCCAGCGGGCGCGTCTTCCACGACGATGCAACAGTCCGGCGCGATGTTCATTTTCGCTGCCGCTGCCAGAAAGACATCCGGCGCGGGCTTGCCCGCTTTGACCTGTTCGGACGACATGACGGCATCAAAAAACTTTTCGATCGCCAGCACGTCGAACACGGCGTCAATGTTGCCTTGCGGCGCGCTGGTGCCCAATGCCTGCCGCCAGCCATCGGCTTTCAATTGCGTCAGCCAACTTTCCGCGCCCGGCAACAGCACCAGGCCTTTTGTGTGGATAAAGTGGCGATACTTTGCTTCTTTCGACAAGGCAATGCGTGCGACTTCTTCATCGCTCATTTCCGGGTCAATGCGCCCGAGCAAGATTTCGTCGTTGCGTTTGCCGAAGTCGGCGACGAAATCTTCAAAGGTCAGTGTGATGTTTTCTTCGGCCATGACTTCGCGCCAGGCGTCCCAATGATGATCCACGGAGTTGATCAACGTCCCATCCAAATCCCAAATAACAGCTTTTGGTTGATTGCCCATTTGCTAAGACTTCTCCTTGCGCTCGGCCTTCCGGCGCTTCTTTTCCATCTTCTTTGCTTCCTTCGTTACCCATCTGCGTGCGCTTTTGGGCACCAGCTTGCGATGCCACTTGCGCGTTTCCAGATGAAGGATGCCGTCAATCAATTCGATAGCGACTCGGGGCAGTGGATCGGCATCCTTACCATGGGCTTTCGCGACCTTACCGCTAACGCAATCAAAGGCAACTCCATGATGCGGACAGATCAGGCAATTCTTTTTCACCAGCGGTGGAAACATTGCCAGGTCTTTATGTGTGCAGATGGTGACGAAGGCGTGCACCTCTTCTCCGGTTTTGACGATGCAGTAAGGCACGCCGCGATGTTCGACGCAGACCGGCTCCTGCGTATTCAGCGCGGAGAGCGCCACGACCGGAATCAGCTTTGCCATTCGATTTGAAAACCCCTTCAGAACAGTAGATGTTCGCAAGGCTCATTCTATTCAGCCCGCGAAAGAGCGCAAATTGACACTCTTTCACAGCGCGTGCTAGCTTCGCTGTGCTTGTATCAAGTGGCACAACAAAACAATCAAGACGATAAATATCTTGCTCAAGAAGCCGTCAAACATCGCGGCTGGGCGCGCAGCTATGCGGAGTTCGCCATCGCCTGGACGATCTTGAAGGGCGTCGGATTGCTCCCGCGCCGCTTGGCCCTGAAAGTCGGACAGGGGGTGGGCGCAATCGCGCACGCCGTTTTGCCGCACCTCGGCCGTCACGCCGAAGCCAATCTGCGGCTGGCATTCCCCGAAATGCCCGAAATAGACGATGCCGAACGCGCGCGGATTAAACGCGGCACGTTCCAAAATCTGGGCCGATTGCTGGGCGAAGTCAGCCAGTTCCCTCGCTTCAATCGCAACAACATCGAATCGGTAGTTCAATACGTTGGGCTGGAAAATTATCAAAACGCTGTGGCGGCGGGGCGCGGCGTGATCCTGCTGACCGGGCACATCGGCGCGTGGGAACTGTCTGTCTTCGCGCATTCGATTTACGGTTATCCAATGTCATTTCTGGCGCGGCGCGTGGACAATCCGCTGGTCGAACAATTGGCCGAACGCAATCGCACGCGCTTCGGCAATCGAAGCATTGATAAAAAAAACTCCGTCCGCGAAGTCATGAAGACCCTGAAGTCCGGCGGCGTGGTCGGCATTCTGGCGGACTTGAACGCTTCGCGCGAAGAAGGCGTCTTCTGCGATTTCTTCGGCATTCCGGCCTGCACGACGGCGGGCGTGGCCACGCTGGCGCTGCGAACCGGCGCGGTGGTGCTGCCCGGTTATATCGTGTGGGACGAAACGGCCCAAGTTCACCGGCTGCATTTTGAAGCGCCGGTCGAAACCATTGTCACGGGCAATCGCGACGAAGACGTGCAGACCAACACGGCACGCTATACAAAAGTGATCGAATCCATCGTGCGCCGTTACCCGGATCAATGGCTGTGGATTCACCGGCGCTGGCGCACGCGGCCGGAAGGCGATCCGGAGATTTATTGATTGCTCAATCTCGAAGCTCGAATTTCAAATCTCAAATCTCGAATTTGAGATTTGAAATTCGAGCAATGTTCCTTCTCTCACCCTGATGGCCACCGAACAATCCGCATTTAGAGAAACCGTCCGCAATCCGCATTCGGAGAAGCCGTCCGCAATCCGCTTGATGATCGTGGCAGGCGAAGCGTCCGGCGATAAGCACGGTGCGAAACTTGTCGCAGCATTGCGCGAGTTGCAGCCGAACTTATCGGGTGAGTTTTTTGGCGCGGGCGGCGATGAGATGCGCGCGGTGGGCGTTGAAACACTGGTGGATGCGCGCGAAGTGGCGATTATGGGCGCGCTGGAAGTGGCGCGGGCGTTGCCGAAATTCCTGCGTGTCTTTCGCCGGTTGCGTGATGCGGCGAAGGAACGAAAGCCGCAGCTTGTCATTCTGATTGATTGGCCGGAGTTCAATCTGCGGTTGGCAAAACGGCTGCGGCAGGATGGCCATCGCGTCGTTTATTACATCAGCCCGCAGATTTGGGCCTGGCGCGAATACCGCATTCGCGGCATCCGGCGTAATGTCGAAAAAATGCTGGTCATTCTGCCTTTCGAACGCGACTATTACCGGCGGCACGGCGTTAAGGTGGAATATGTCGGCCACCCGCTTCTGGACAGTGTGCGCGTGACCACAAACCGCGATGAGTTTTGCTCACGATATCAGCTTGATCCATCAAAACCGCTCATCGCGTTATTGCCCGGCAGCCGCCATTCGGAACTCAAGTACATCCTGCCGCCACTGGTGGAAACGGCTGCGAAGCTCGGTCAAACGCATCCGCACTTTCAATTCCTGCTGCCGCTGGCGCAAACGTTCTCGCAGAAAGAAATCGCCGAAGGAATTCAATCCTCTTCCAATATTCATTTGATCGAACACGACACGTACAACGCAGTCGCGGCAGCGGATTTGGCGGTGGTTGCCAGCGGTACCGCGACGCTGGAAACAGCCATCATCGGCACGCCGCTGATCGTCGTTTATCGTGCGTCGCAGTTGAATTGGCGAATCTTTCATCCGTTGATCCGCGTGCCGTTTGTTGGAATGCCGAATTTGATCGCGGGCCGAGAGATTGCCCCGGAGTTGTTGCAGGGTGATCTGAATGCGGAGCGGCTGGCGAAAGAGATCGTCTCGTTTCTTGATGACTCGGCGCGATTGGCACAGGCGCGCCGCGATCTTGCCGATGTGCGCGATCAGCTTGGCGAAGCGAATGCATCGGAACGGGCGGCGCGGCAGATTCTGGATTTGCTGAAGACTGGGTAAATGCGGTACAGGGAGCGTCTTAAGGATGTGCAGGTCGCTCACGCTCCCCGTACCTTACCAAACGCACAAATCATCGTTGCGGGCTGCCCAGAGAAACGCGCAAGTCTTGCCGCGAATAGTCCACGCCAACGCGGCCTTGCGTGTCCGTGCCTTTCACCATCAGCCGCACCGTCGAACGATTGACGAAAGGAAAATTGGGAATTGCCCATTGGTATTGATTGGCCAAACCCGGCAAGTCGGCAATCACCGTCGGATAGCTGACGCCGCCATCCGTTGAAAGCCGGACCTGATATTTCGCCATCGCTGTCGAATGAGAGGTTGACCATGAAATCAACATCGGTTGGCCAATCGTCAGCCGTGCGCTGAGCACCGGCGCAAGCAGCGTGATATTCGGCGCACCATCAATCATCACGGCCACATCCATTCGGGCGAACGAATCCAGCTGCTGCGCATCCAGTGTGCGAAAGGTGATCTGATACACCTCACCAGCCTGGGTTGAATTGGGCGTGAACAGGAACTCGCCTGTGGCCTCACTGAATCGCGCATTGGCGGGCAGGTTGTAGGCGAAAAGCTGCAATAGCTGATCGCCTTCATTCTGAAGCGAGGGCTGACGCGAGAGCAGGAAGTTCAAACATTGGCCGACCAGTATCCGCCGCGCTTTCACCTGGGCGAGCGTGAGCGCTTGGATGTCGGGCGGGGTGGGCGTGGGGCCGACTTGGGGCGAAGACTGAAAGTTTTGCGCCAACAGGCGCACCTCCCCCAGGTTGAAGAAAGACTGCCCTGTTGGGTCGCGGTCAATCTTCGTCTTTTGCACGCGCACGTAACGATAGCTGCCGGCATCGTTGACTTGCGCGCGCCAGATTTGTCCGAAGCCGCTGGGCGCATCACCCTGCGCGGCAAGCAGCGCTGAACTGCCAAAGTTTGGATCGTTCGATCCGCGCACTTCAAAGTTGCGGCGGGTCAGTGGCTGATCCAGATCGGCGCGAAAGAGAATTTCGACAATGTTAACGCGGTAGCCGCGTCCCAAATCCACCTGCCACCATTCCAGCTTGTTCGTGTTCGAATCCGAATGCCAGATTGAGTTCTTGCCCGCGACGCTCATCTCTCCGTCATTGGCTGCGTCCGGCGTGCTGATGGTGTTGGGCCAGACGCGCGTGCTGGACGCCGTGGCCGGGCGATTGAGCGCGACGTTGACCAGCGTTGACGCGTCAACCGCGGCCGGTGGAGCAGTTGTTGGCACAGTGATGGGGACTGTGCTTTCGTCGCGTCGCGGCGTCGGCCCGACAGGCAGTGCGCTGGGACGCACGATAGAGCCAGTCAGTTCCGGCAGGTAATCGGAGATGGTCAATCCCATCTGCCCATATACCTTCGGGCTGGACGCAGCATAAAGCACCGAACGGAAGTTGATGACGGCGCGCGCCGAAGCCTTTGTCGGCTGTCCTTCCGGCAGGTCGCGGTAAAAAGCAAAGTCTTGAAACAACTGTCTGGCGCGCTCTTTCAGGTCATCACGATTGGTGATGCGCGCGGCGGCGGCCAATACCGGCAGGCTCAAGCCTCCTAGCCCCAACGAACGATCATCCGCAATCTTGTCGGGAACCCAGAAGTAAGACATGCCCGAAGGCAGATAATTGCCGTCGCTCAACGTCACGCCGGGTTTCAGCGGAGGGTTCTTGCCATCCTTATTGATCATCCAATCGGCGATGCGGACGATGTAATCCGCCACTCGGCTGTCGCCGGTTTCGCGCCAGTATTCAATCGCGCCCAGTTGCGCGTAACCCGTCCACGCCCACGGCTGCACGGCTTCGGTGACGCCGCCGCCTTTGGCCAGATAGAAGCCTTTGCGCCCGTAATTTTCTTCGGTCTGAATCAACAGATTGATGTCTTCGCGCGCTTTGTTCAGGTAGCGTTGATCGCCCGTGTAACGATAGGCCACAACCAGACCCAGCGCGGGCCATCCAACCCAGCGCGGTTCATTCCAGCCCAGGCCGCTTTCATATGTGAAGCTCATTCGCGCAAAAGCATCACTGCCTTCAATCGCCGATTCGCGCATGGCTTCATCGCCGGTCAGCGCCCAATACAGCCACATTCCCTCGATCCACGAATGGCTGGGCACGGGTTCGCGGAAGCTGCCGTGATCGCCCTTTTCGTAAAACGCCGTCCCGCGCAGGTTCCAATTGGCGTCCAGAGAATCGTCGGCGCGGAACTCTCCCCAATCCGCGCGATAGCGCGCCATCTCGCTGCCCAATTGGAATGCGCGCGCATCGCCCGTGCGCAGGCTCTCGCGCAGCACGACGAAGGGCAGATCGTAATGGACGTTTGCGTATCCATCCCCCCACGCCAGGTCGCCGAAGTTGCGCCAGCCAAACTGTTCGCCGTTTTCGCCGCGCAGCCTGTATTCAAAGGCAGAGCTTGGCGGAACGCTGCCGCCCGCTTCCGTCGCTTCGACGGCGTATGCAGACGCCAGCATGCGTTCGGTGCGCGTGGCGGCTTCACCCATTTGTGGCATTTGCGAGTCTTTGGGAAATACCGCCGCCCAGTTCCGCCGTTCAACAAAAGTCGGGCGGATGGCACCGGTTGTGGCCAGATAGGCCGGATCAAGCGTCGCATTCATTGCGTTCGTCAGCGCGCGAGCGGCAACGGTGTTGCGGCCCAGATAGAAATCCGTAGTTTTGGCGCGCGCTCCATCGAAGATGTAATCGCTTCCGGTGTCCGGCAGGATGTCGAAGCGCAAGCCGTTGCCATTCGTATTGCTTTGCAATGCTTTCGGAAAGTTTTCGACGAATTCAGGGACTGAGATTTCAAACTGGTTGGTGTTTCCACTGGTTGCTATTGACGCGCCGCTTTGTCTTTTCGCCAGGCGCGCGTGGGCGTCGTCCGCCGTTAGAACTTGAACGCTGCCGCTGCCCGCTGCCACCGTCGGCATCAGCACGAACAGGCTGCGCAAAATCGCGTGCTGCGCGAACGGCGAAGGTCCGCCACGAGGCGCGCCAAAACCATATGCGCCATTGTTCATCATCCGCATGCGCACGCGGACGAATGGCTGGTCGGCATAAACGTAATAACGAATCGAAAAAGCCAGCGTCGCTGTTGCGGCGGCGCTGGTGTTGTTGATTCGAAATGCGCCGTCCTGCCGGACGACCACGCGCAATGCATTGGCTTCTTCGATGATGGACTTTTCAATCACTGCCGTCGCGGCCACTGGCGATTGCCCCTGCGCGCCCGTCACCACAATCTTTTCGCCAGCCGCGTGCGTGGCCTTCAGATCGCCGGTGAATTGAATCACCTGGCCTGCGCGGCCCGCGATGTTTTTGATTGTTGCCCGTTCCTGCTCGATGCTCAGGTCGCGGATGATGGCCCCGGCCGGGTGGTTGAAACGCAGTAATGTATCGGTCTTCAGATCGCCTGGTTGCGCTGTGCCGACGATTACTTCTTCCTCTTGCGGAGTGCCTTCGCCCACGCGGTAGCGGCGCGCGGGGGCAAAACTTTGATCGTTGGTGACCAGGCGAGAGCCTCCCGCTGAAGCATCCCATTTCAGCGTGTCTATGTGCTCAAACCTTACTTCATCACCAGCCCGCAACAGCGTTGTGTCGGTAACCGTTATCGTATCGGGTGACGCGCCTGTCTTATTCACCAGCGCGCAGCGCGGCAAACTCATTTGCGCCGAAATTGGCGCGCGCAACATTTCGCTTCCACCGGCCCTGAAGCTTTTGATCAATGCGTCGCCCGTCTTCGGAATTTCGACTTCAAGCTGCGAATTGCCAACGCGAATCACACTGCTGCTTTCAACCGTTGAAACCAGCTTATTGCCTGTTTGCACGGCGCGCGTCAGCACGTATGCGCCCGAAGCGGTTGGCTTGAAATCCACCAGCAGCCATTTGATGGCATTGCGCGTGTCGCTGGCCAGCCCGCCCCACCGAGCCAGCACGCGCATCTGCGACGGCACCACATTGCCAGCCCCATCCACCACGCCGAGTCCCGCGGCATCGGTCACCCCAAATTTTTCATTCAGTGGAACCCCAATCGTTACCGGCAGGGAAGTATTGACGACGTTCAAGACAACACGAATGTCTTCCAGGCGCGCCTGTGGCTGCGCTTGTGGATGCGAAGAGTCAAAATGCGCGGGAAGTTGCGCGGCCAGCCAGCCGAGTAGCATTAAACAAAAAATGCTTCGACAGAAAACCGAATGCGATACCTTGCGAGCCATAACTTTTCTCCAACTGGGGGGCGGACCGAAATTCGGGCCGGGAGCCGGAGTAATCGTTGGGTCGGGGCGGGAGCTTTGAGTGGGGGTCAAGGCCGGGCACAAACCTGTCTGAGCAAGGCCTTTTGTTGAAAGGCCTGTGGCAGAGAGTTTCAACTTTGCAAGAGAGCTAGTGCGGGCAAACAGGCTGGATTTCCACCTGCGCAAAAGAGCAATTGCCCGAACAAAAGTAGGTTTCATCACTGGGCACCAGTCCTACCATTATCGCGGGACACCAAAACAAATTCAGAAACGTGAGCGTCTTTGGGAAAAACTCGATGTTGCTAAAGACGGCGCGCACCATAGCATAACAAGCTGATGTGCGGAAGGTTTTTGGCCCTCTGCCATCAATTTTGTCAGAGCCTGTACAAATGGGTAGTGGCTCAAAAGAGAGAGAAGAGGAGAATACGGAACAGACGGAAATAACGAAACAAACGGGAACAGAAGCTTTGGCTTGGCAATGCCCCTCCGGTCTCTTCCGTTATTTCCGTCTGTTCCGTATTCTCTCCTGACTGATCCACTACCCTGAAAAGCGATCTCCTGCATATCCGAAAATTTCAATCAATGTTCAGAAAAATGGAAAGCGATGGAATAGGGCCTGGCTGTAAATTGAATTCTGTCAAACTGGCACTAGCAGGCATAGTGATTGCTTCTCTGGAAAACTCCAAGTTTTTTTCTATTTGTCCCAACGAACAATCCGAACAATCTGAACTGTTGAACACACGGTTTTACCGCTGAGTGAACTGGCTGCCCTCCCTCTCACTTTGCAGCGATCAATCGCCTCCAGGTTCACCCCTTTTTAGCGATTGCCTGCAATCACAGGGCAGTTCCAAACAAAACCCATTACTTAAGGGGAAAAATCCTATGAAAAGCAATTTGCTTCGTCTGATTAGCTCTGCCGCCTTCCTGTTGGCGTGCAGCTTGACGGCCTTCGCGCAAGGCTCAACCGCGCCGATCACCGGCTCTGTGACGGATCAGAATGGCGCTGTCATCAGCAGCGCTGCGGTGACCGTCAAAAATGGCGCGAATGGTGCTGAATTCAAAGTATCCACAGCCAGCAACGGTACTTTTACCGTGCCTGCGCTTAATGCCGGAACCTACATCGTAACTGTCGAGGCAAATGGCTTCAAAAAAGCCATTCTCGAAAGTGTCAAGATTGATGCTGGCGTGCCCGCGACCGCGAATGTCACGCTTGAAGTCGGCGCGCCCACTGAGTCAATCGTTGTGCAGGGTGGCGGCGAGATACTGCAAACACAGACAGCGAACATCACCACTACGCTGAACACCAACCAAATTTCTCAACTCCCACTGCAATCCCGCAATACCATCTACTTCCTGACGCTGCTGCCGGGCGTGAGCGCAGCGGGCACGGCGAGTCCGCGCAATCCGATCATCAATGGTCTGCCTTCAAGCGCGTATAACGTGACGATTGATGGTCTGAACACGCAGGATAATTTAAACAAGAATACGGATGGCTTCTTCAGCTTCATTGCTCCAAGTGTGGATGCGATCCAGGAAGTCACTCTTTCGACCGCGAATCCAGGGGCTGAGAGCGCGGGCGACGGCGCGATCCAAATCAAGTTTGCCACCCGCAGTGGAGGCAACGAATATCACGGCAGCACTTACTATTACTATCGCGACACGGGATTTAATTCCAACTACTGGTTTACGAACCGTGACGCCGCGCCGGTGAATGATGCGACAGGACTGCGCTGCGTAGATGGCACGACAACGCCGGTTGTTGCAGGCGCAAACGAACTCTATAACCGGGACAAATGCAAAGCGCCACGCGCCAAAGCGCTGTTTCACCAGTTTGGCGGCCGCATCGGCGGCCCGATCAGCATTCCGAAACTTTTCAACGGCAAGGACCGAGCATTCTTCTTCGTCAACTTCGAAGAGTTCCGTCAGCCCAATGCGGTCAGCCGGCTGCGAACGATCCTAAGTCCGCAAGCCCAGGCAGGCATTTTCCAGTACGCCGGAGGGCCGGCAGGCGGCGTCAACTTGCTGACGCTGGCGGCTTCCAAAAGCTTGACTTCGACCATTGATCCGACAGTCGCCAAGGTGCTCGGTGATATTCGCAGTTCGACGACGACGACCGGCGGCGTAACGGCGACCGCTGATCCGAACATACAAAACTTCACCTTCGCCAACGCCACTTTTGGGAAACGCTATCTCCCGACGACTCGCTTCGATTTCAACCTGACGAACAAACATCACCTGGAGAATACCTACAACTATCAGAGTTATTCAACCAGCCCGGACACTCTCAATAACGTAGATCCGGCCTTCCCGAATTTCCCAAATCAAGGCGGCCAGTACTCAAATCGGTTTGCGGAATCGTTGACGCTGCGCTCGACCTTGACGCCGACTCTGGTCAACGAAGCGCGGTTCGGATTAACCGGCGGGACAGTGCTCTTCTACCCGAACGTCAATCCCGGTCAGTTCGCCAGTCAAGGTGGCTTTGCCATCGGCTCAGCAGTTACTGGTAATGCCAGCACCACCACAGGGTGGGGCCCTGCTGGACTTACCAATCCTACGGTAAACAATGGGCCGGAGCGCCGCAATGCGCCGGTTTTTGACGTGGCCGACAATATTAGTTTGTCTCGCGGCGCGCATAGCTTGACCTTCGGCGGCCAATGGACGCAGGCTGGATTGTGGATACTGGATTACAATCAGGTCGTTCCCACCCTCACCTTTGGCGTCGCTGCCGGCGACCCTGCGACGGCACTATTCGTAGCAGCGAATTTTCCTGGGAACCCTTCTTCAACTGTCCTTACCGCTGCCCAAAATATTTATGCGGCTTTGACTGGACGCATCACCAGCATTGCGGCGACTGCGGCATTGGATGAGAAGACCAACAAATATGTCTACAATGGCGCCTATCAACGGCGTGCCCGCCAGCGTGAATTTGCGTTCTTTGGTCAGGATTCCTGGAGGATCAAGCCGAACCTGACACTGACTGGCGGGGTACGGTGGGTGTTACAGCGTCCATTTGAAGTGCTCAACGGTGTCTATACGCAACCCACCATCGCCGGGTTGTACGACATCTCAGGGGCGGGCAATCTCTTCAAGCCTACCGTGCAGACCGGAAGCCCCATCCAGTTCACACAATTCCAAAGCGGAAGCGCCGCCTACAAGCCACAGAATCATGACTTCGCACCGAGCGTCGGCTTTGCCTGGACTCCATCGGCTAAGAGCGGCTTGTTCAAGCGACTCATTGGGGATAGCGGACAGACAGTGCTGCGTGGCGGTTTTTCTGTCGCTTATGACCGGCAAGGCTCAGCGACGTTTCTGAATTTTGACCTCAATCCCGGCGTGACGCTCTCAGCAACGCGCAGCGTCGCGAATGGCAATTTGGCCACTTCCACGTGTGTCCTGCCGATCCTGCTGAGCAACACGAATTGCACCGGCGCGCCTGCCATCCCGAGCGCGCCCGCATTGCCATTCGTCGGTGGAACCACAGCGGTGACGGCCACCAGTTCGGCCTTCGCTTTTGATCCGAACATCAAAACGCCCCGTGCCCTGTCATGGTCTTTCGGCATTCAGCGCGAGATCACCAAGGATACGGCAGTCGAGGTACGATATGTTCACACGGCCAACATTGGCCAGTGGATTGCCCGAAACCTTAACGAGACCAATATCGTCGAGAACGGCTTCCTCAATGAGTTCAAGCTGGCGCAAGCTAACTTGAAGGCCAACATTGCAGCGGGCAAAGGCAATACCTTCGCCTACACAGGCGTAGCGGGTACTGCGCCGTTGCCGACCTTCCTGGCCTACTTCAGTGGGCTTTCGGGAGCAACAAACATTAACGATCCGGCGAAATACACCTCGTCCAATTTCGGCAGCGCTACTTTCTACAACCAGTTGGCAACGTTCAATCCGACTCCCTTGACCCTGGCTGGCACTGGTACAACAGGCCTGCAAGGCACAGCAGGGTTCCGAACCAACGCCATAACGGCCGGCTTAGCGCCAAACTTCTTCGTGACCAATCCAAACAATCTGGGCGGGTCTTTCGTGGAAGCCAATGGCGGTTATAGCCGCTATGACGGGTTGCAGATAGATATGCGCCGCCGCATGTCGAAAGGCTTGCTGCTAAGCGCGAATTACAGTTTGGGAAGAGGCTTCGCCGGAACCAGCTATTCGCTGCGCGATGGCTGGCGCAACGGCCTGAACACCCTCAATGGCGGTACGGTTGAGCATCAATTCAAGGCCAACTGGATTTATGAACTGCCGGTTGGCAAAGGCAAGATGTTCTTAGGCAGTCCCAGCGGTTTTGTAAGTAACCTGGTTGACAAGCTCATCGGCGGCTGGGAAATGGACGGCACGGCCCGCATTCAGGGCGGGGCGAATCTCAACCTCGGCAACGTCAACCTGGTCGGAATGACTGCGAAGGATTTGCAGAAAGCGTTTAAGATACGCTTTGACGATGCAAACAAATTCGTCTACATCTTGCCGGATGACATCATCAAAAACACCATCGCGGCTTTCAACACCAGCGCGACCACAGCCACCGGCTATAGCACCACCTTGGGTGTGCCCACCGGACGCTACATCGCGCCCGCCAATAATAACCCGAACTGCATTCAGGCATTTACCGGTCAATGCGCCGGGCAGGCGATCTTTCTGCGCGGCCCGAAGTTCACCCGCTTTGATATGAGCACCATCAAACGGTTCAAATTGAATGAGCGGTGGAACGTCGAACTCCGGGCTGAATTCCTGAACATTTTCAACAACATCAACTTCGTGGGCGTCAATGCCTTCAACGGCAATGCCCAGCCCACGAACTTCAACAGCACAAGCTTTGGCGTAATCACGTCCGGCTATCGGGACGTGAACAACACGCAGGATCCGGGCGGACGCTTGATCCAGCTTGTTGGCCGCATCAACTTCTAAACACCAACTCCCAAACCGGGAATTTATAAAAGTGAAGAGGCGCAAGTTTTGTGCCTCTTCACTTTTTCAATTTTCACGATGAGCAGATCACGTCCCTTTAACGGCATTGGCAACTGAGCAATTCACGACAGGAGATGAATGATGAGAAAGACTACTGCATTGATCTTGTTTCTCTGCGCACTGGCCATGATGGTGAGCGCGCAGAAGAAGATGAAACCCTGGACGGAATGGAATGAAAAGGACGCGCTGAAAGTTTTGAATGAATCCGCGTGGGGACAGACGCAGGTGGAAACCGATACGTCGGAGATGTTTTATAACCCGAACAATTCGGGCAGCCGCAGCACACAGGGCGCGCTCAACCAGGCAACTTCAGTCAGCTATCACATCCGCTTCCTTTCGGCCAAACCAATCCGCCAGGCCGTGGCACGTTCGATGGAAGCCAAAAATCCACAGTTGGCAAATAACCTGCGCGCCTTTGTTGAACGGAATTTCGATGACCTGATCGTCGTCGCAGTCACCTTCGAATCGAAGGATGGACGATTCAGCGGTCAGGCGATGCAGGCTTTCAACAGCGCCAATACCGGCCTTCTGAAAAACAACACCTATCTGGAAATCAAAGGCGGCAAGCGCATCTTTCTGGAGGAGTACAAAGCGCCGATCAAGGATGACTTGGGCGCAAAGTTCATCTTCAAGCGGACGATGGACGGCCAACCTGTGATCGGGGCTGACACAGGGGAAGTGCGCTTCTATTCTGAAATCCCGCCAAGCATCAAGCTCAATATGCGGTTCAAGGTTGCCGAGATGATGTACGACGGCAAATTGGAGTATTGAGCCAGCAACAAACATCCCAATCAGTTTCAAATCAGCGCGCCAAACTCATCGTGTTTACACGGCAATCGGCGCGCTGATTTTTTGATGGTGCTGATAGCCGGTAATCTCAACGTCCGCATATTCGTAATCGAAAATGGATGGCGGGTGACGTTTGATGTTCAAAGTCGGCAATGGATAAGGCGCGCGGCTAAGTTGTAGCCGGGCCTGCTCAACGTGATTCAGATAAAGATGCGTGTCGCCGCCCGTCCAGATAAATTCTCCCACCTTCAGGCCGCATTGCTCGGCCACCAGATGCGTCAACAAGGCATAGCTGGCAATGTTGAACGGCACGCCCAGGAAAATATCCGCCGACCTCTGGTAAAGCTGGCAGGAAAGACTGCCTTCAGCCACATAAAACTGAAACATCGCGTGGCAGGGCGGCAGGGCCATTTGATCAACACAGCTTGGGTTGTAGGCGACAACCATGTGGCGGCGGCTGTCCGGGTTGCGTTTGATCTGTTCGATCACCTTCGCGATTTGATCCGTATGCGTGCCATCGGGATTCGGCCACGAACGCCATTGATAGCCGTAGACCGGCCCTAGCTCGCCTTTGTCATCGGCCCATTCATCCCAGATTGTCACTTTGTGATCGTGCAGGAATTTGATGTTGGTGTCGCCGCGCAGGAACCACAGCAATTCAACGATGATCGAACGCAGGTGCAACTGTTTGGTCGTGACCAGCGGGAAGCCGCGGGTGAGATCGAAACGCATTTGATAGCCAAAGACCGAGAGCGTACCGGTGCCGGTGCGATCATCTTTTTTCGTCCCGTGTTCGAGTACGTGCGAGAGCATGTCAAGGTATTGCTTCATAACGTTTGCGGCATGTTTGCCCCGGCTTGCCCCGGTTTGCATTGACCGGGATTCGGTTTAGAATGCGCGCGTTTTCACTCCTTCAAGAGTATCAATCGGAAAATCTGAATTCACCAGTTGAACTTCTCAACTTTAGCCAAAGGAGGCATTCTCTATGTTCTCGTTGATCTGGACTGTGATCATTGGTTTGGTTGTGGGCTTGCTTGCCAGATTGCTGTTGCCTGGCAAAGACCCTATGGGATTGCTGATGACCGCCCTTCTGGGCATCGCCGGTTCCTTTGTCGGAACGTTTGTCGGGCGCGCGCTCTTCCGCGGTAATTACAACGCCGGAATCATTATGTCCATTGTGTGCGCGATATTGCTCTTGTTGTTGTATCGCATGATCGCCGGACGTAGTTCTTCATAATCTGCTGCAAGGAAGCATTGCCAGTCAGATCTGCCAATGGGTCTACCAATGATCTACATGCCTTCCTTGACCAGCAATTTGAAAGTGAACGGGAACTGGTTCTTTTCATCCGCTGGATGAAAAGCCGCTTCCCGTTCGCTCCATTCGTGTTCATCGAATTCCGGAAAGAACGTGTCGGCTTCAACTTCGGCATCAACCAGCGTCAGATAGATTCGGTTGGCCAGCGCGATGGACTGCCCGTAAATTTCAGCGCCGCCGATGATGAACGCTTCGCTCTCACCTTGCGCGCGCGCTGTCTGAACGGCTTCTTCCAGCGAATGGCTGACCAGGCAAGCCTCTGCTTGAAAGTTACGGTCGCGCGTCACGATGATCATCTGTCTGCCAGCAAGCGGTTTGCCGATGGACGCAAACGTTTTGCGCCCGGCGATGATGTGATGGCCCATTGTCAGTTCGCGGAATCTTTTCAAATCGGCGGACAACCGCCACGGCAATTGATTTTCGAATCCAATCCCGCGCTTTCTGTCCATTGCCGCAATCAACGAAATGATCAACCTTTCACCTCCGTTTCAGTTTGGTGTGCCCGCGCAAAGTACCATCACCTTTTACACAGTAAAAGCCGGTCGCCCTATCATTCAACATTCCACCAACATGCCCTCAAGCTACCAAAAAGACACGGCGGCTTTGTTCAAAAATAAATTGATCATTGTTGTACGAATCTTCGGGCGACGGTGTTTAGAGTACCGCCTTTAGGCGGCAGCGGCTCGCGTGCGAGCCTTGCCGGGCGGCTAAAGCCGCTGCTGCCAGCTAAAGCTGGTACTCTAAACGCCGTCGAGCCAGTGTGCAGATTCCAGCCAATGAATCTTCCAATCATCACAAAAACGATCAAGTAAAGCCTTGTCTGACAAAAGCAGAATTGAACGATTGTTGCGCCGCTTTCGTCAGTTGTATGGCGATGGCGGCGTCACTATTTTGCGCGCCCCGGCACGGATCAACATTCTGGGTGAGCACGTAGATTACGTTTCGTATTTGCCGACGGCATCGCTGCCATTTGGCAGCCGCGAGCACGAGATGGTGATGCTCTTTCGCGCAAACGACGGTGGTGAAATGCGCGGCGCTTCGATGAATGAGCGGTTCGCGCCATTTGAGTTTGCTTTGTCTGAGCGTGTGGCCGTGGGCAGCAGCGGGCAAAGCTGGGAAGAGTTTGTTTTCAACCGCCCGCTTCCCGCGCCGCATTGGTGCAATTATGTCAAAGGCGCAGTCTGTTTCGCGCAATGGAAATATGGCGCAAGGATCGCGAGGGGCTTCGATTTTCTGATTAATTCGACGATCCCTGCCAATAGCGGCGCGTCTTCGTCATCGGCATTGGTGGTGTTGGCGGGCGCGGCAATTCGCCAGGTCAATCAAATTGAATATGAGCTTTCAGATTTGGCGCGGGATTCATCGCAAGCCGAATGGTTTTTGGGCACGCGTGGTGGTGCGCTGGATCACACGGCGATCTGTTTGGCAAAACAAGGCCATGCCATTCATCTGTCATATGCGGACAATCGCGCCGATCCGGTGCCGCTGCCCCTTGAGCCGTTCCGCTGGGTGACGTTCTTTTCGCATCCAGCGGACAAGGGCCGCGAAGTGATGCTGGCATACAACGAACGCGCTGCTGTTTCGCGATTGCTCGTCCCGGCAGTGCTTGAAACCGTTGGCGGAACAGATGCGTTGCCGCAGGCGGTCACGCTGGCAGAGGTTGCGCGACTTTATCCAGCAGCCTTCACAGAATGCCAGCGCGCCTTTCCGGCGTTGGTGGTCGAGCGATCTTCCCGTCCGCTCAAACTGCGTGATCGCGCGCTGCATCACGCAGGCGAAGTCAAACGAGTTGCCCATGCAGTCGCCCTGCTGCGCGGCATTCAAAAGAAGTCGCAAGCGGAAACGGCGATGCGTATGCTGGGACAACTCATTACGGAATCACACGTCAGCCTGCGCGACTTGTACGAAGTCAGCACTCCAGCCATCGAACAACTGGTTGAGGTGATTCGCACAGACGATCAGGTTTACGGTGCGCGAGTGATGGGCGGTGGGTTCGGCGGCAATGTGCTGGCGCTGACCCACGCAAAGAATGTCACGCGGTTGCTGGATCGTGTGCAGCGTGAGTTTTATCAACCTCAAGGCCGCGATGGCGTCCGCGAAGGCGCGGTCATGATTTCGACTCCAGGCGATGGTCTGTCAGCGGTTGAAATCTGACCAAAGGAAAATTGCAGCAATGAACGAAACCACCCCGAAGCTACGTCCGATTCGCCATCTGCGTTGGTGGATTGGCGGCCTGCTCTTTGCCTCGACGGTTATCAACTACCTTGACCGGCAGACGCTGTCGAATCTGGCGCCATACCTGAAACGGGATTACGGATGGACAAATACTGATTACGCCAATCTGGTCATCGCCTTTCGCATTGCCTATTCGGTGGGGCAATCGCTTTGTGGACGGCTGCTGGATCGCATCGGCACGCGGCGAGGGCTGACGATTTCGGTCATCTGGTATTCAGTTGTTTCGATGCTCACGTCTTTGGCGATTGGCTGGAAGAGCTTCGCGGGATTTCGATTCCTGTTGGGCCTGGGCGAATCAGCCAACTGGCCGGCGGCAACCAAGGCGGTTTCGGAATGGTTTCCGAAGCGCGAACGCGGGTTGGCGACAGCGCTGTTTGACAGCGGCTCTTCCATTGGCGGCGCGATTGCGCCATTCATTATTGTGCCCCTCTATCTGCGATGGGGCTGGCGTCCGGCTTTCGTCCTTCCGGGCATTCTGGGTTTCTTCTGGCTGATTTTGTGGCGGCGGTTTTACGATTCGCCCGAAACCCATCCGCGCGTGAGCGCCGAAGAACTGGAAATGATTCAGCAGGACAAGCGCGAATCGCTGCCGGAACAGAGCGGCATGTACCCGCATCGCATAAGCTGGTTAGGGCTGCTCAAGCTGCCGCAAACGTGGGGCACGATTGCTTCGAAAGCATTGACCGATCCGGTGTGGTTCTTTGTCACGGACTGGTTTCCGATCTACCTGATTGCCAAAGGCATCAAATTGGAAAGCGCCTTTATTGCCTACTGGGTTCCATTCATCGCGGCTGATCTGGGAAATTTCTTTGGCGGATGGCTGTCCGGGGTTCTGATCAAACGGGGCTGGTCGTTGGGCGCGGCGCGCAAGGCGCTGGTGGTTTTTGGAGGCGTGGGAGTTACGCTGTTGATTCCGACCATCTTCACCAGTGAATTGTTGCTCATTGCCCTGCTGTTCGGTCTGGCCACCTTCGCGTATGCGGCGTTTTCGACGATTGCGAATGTGCTGCCGTCGGATTTGTACGCCAGCGAATCGGTTGCGTCGGTCAGTGGGATGAGCGGCACAGCGGCAGGCATTGGCACGATCATCGCGTTCAAGTTGATCGGTTATTTTTCCGACGATCGCGCGGCGCAAGGTGCACAGGCATTTGACGCGATTGTGGTCGTTGCGGGGTTGGTTCCACTGGTTGGAATGATTTTGGTCTTGCTGTTGGTGCGCAACACACGCGCGACTGAGCAAGGTTTGGTACGGCGGATATGAAACCACGCAAGAGTGGAAGACCTGCTGTGATTAAAAAATTAAGGCCGCGATCTTGCGACCGCAGCCTTTTAGAGCACCATAGCAGAGAGATAATGAAACAAGCGCCAGTAATTTTGCTTGCCGCCGTTTTCTCATTGCAAGCGACGATTGCGCCCTTTGAGAAAACAACCAAATTTTGCTCTTCAGCAAAGCAGCCCTATGCCTTTTAGACATTGAGCGGCAAGACTTCGGTGGATTCAACGGACGACGAACATCCCATCCCAGCAAAGCACCTTTATGTAGTGCAATTCGTTCGTCCGTTGCATAACACAGTTGGTGGGTTCGCCGCCGTTTTTATCAGGCGTTGCCTGAATCGGCTGACTTCCCTCCTTCTCCTGCGCTTTTGCGACCACCAGCTAAGGAGAACATCGGCATCTACGTCGCAAAAGCAAGCGCAGAGTAAGTAATCACTTGCCATCTGTCCAACTCATTGTTGTAATCCACACGATCAATTATGCTAATGACTCGAAGATGGATTTAAGACGGGGAGATCGTTATATGGAAATGTCGCAGCTTCGCACGTTTCGCGCCGTCGCCGAATTGCTCAATTTCACTCGCGCGTCAGAGCGGTTGAATCTGACGCAGTCGGCAGTCAGCCATCAGATCAAAGCATTGGAAGAAGAATTGGGCGAACCGCTTTTCATCCGCGCCAAACGTGGCGTGAAGCTTTCGCATGCGGGCAAGACGGCGCTGGAATTCGTTGAGCGAATTTTGGATGACACCGAAGCATTGCGCGAAATGATCTCCGGGCGGGAACGCTCGCAAATCGGACGCGTGCGCGTGGCGGCGGCGACGCAGGCATTTGTGCATTTGTTTGCGCCACTGTTCGAATCCTTCATGGATTCGCATCCGGGAATTGACCTCGCGTTTCGCACAACGGTCAGCACCGAACACACCGTCGCGGATATTCTGAACGGCGCGGCGGATGTGGGCTTTGCGTCGCTGGCGGTGTACTCGCCGAACCTGCAGGTGACCAAATTGTTCGAAGACGAGCTGGTGTTGATCGTCAGCAAAGATCACAAGCTGGCGAAAAAGCGCGCGGCGACAGTGACTGAAATTCAGAAAGAGAAACTAATCTTGTTTGAACGCGGGGCTTCAATCCGGCGAGCGACCGATCAATTCTTTGATCAAATCGGCGTGCGGCCCGATCTGGCGCTGGAATCGAATGACACGTTTTTTATCAAACGAATGGTGGAACGTGGCCTGGGCGTATCGCTGTTGCCGCCGTGGGCCGTGCGCGACGAAGTCGAAACAAAGAAGCTGGCGCAGCTTCAAATCAGCGGCCACCGGCTGCGGCGTTCGGTGGCGCTGGTTTCGCTCGGACGTTTCCAGCCTTCCTCGACGCGGGCCTTCATCACCTACGTTCTACAACACAAGGCCAGGATTCAGGCAATGGCAAACGTTGAGCCACCAGCAAAGGAAGAGCGCGACTAGACGGTTGTTGGTTGAGCGATTATCATCGCCGCCGCTTTATTAAACCCATAAGACAAGACGGAGACTGGCTGTGATAACCGAACTGCGCGAACGCTTCAACGCGAATTTTACCGAAGAGAAATATCAACAATTTCTGCGTTCGCTGGACGAAGCCGTCGGAACGAAGATCGAGTTTCGGCCCTGCGAAACGCCTGTCTTTTTGTCCAGGGAGTTTTTGGCTGAAATGGAGCAAGCTGGCAAAGAGTTGATCGCGCAGCTTTGTACGCCGGAGTACAGGTCAGCTTCGTCGCGCGCGATTCCCCGCGAGTACAAAGCTCCGAACGAAGGCGCGCATCCGCACTTTGTGCAGGTTGATTTTGCCGTCACGCGTGATGCTGATGGGCGATTCGCGCCGAAATTGATAGAACTGCAAGGATGCGCGTCGCTCTATGCGTTTCAACTGGTTCTGCCGCACGAATATCAACGCATCTTTGATTTAAAAGGGTTGGATTATTTGCTCAACGGTCTGACGGACGAAGGCTATCTGGAATTGTTGCGGCGGATTCTGCTGAACGGCCACCCGCCGGAGCAGGTCGTTTTGATGGAGATTGATCCGCTGTATCAGAAGACGTTGCCGGATTTCAAGGCGACGGAAAAACTGCTTGGCATTCCAGTGGTTGATGTGGCCCAGATCATCAAGCGTGGCAATAAGCTGTTTTATCAGAGTGGCGGGCGCGAAGTGGAAATTCGCCGGTTGTACAACCGCGTCATCATTGACGAATTTGTGCGCAAAGGCATCAAGGCCAATTTTGATTTTCGCGATGAACTGGATGTTGAATGGGCTGGGCATCCAAACTGGTATTTTCGGATGAGCAAGTTTTCGCTGCCATTTTTGCGTCACTCTACCGTTCCGCGTGCGTGGTTTCTGGATCAGGTCAGCGAATATCCGGACGATCTGGAAAACTTTGTGCTTAAGCCGCTGTTTTCTTTTGCGGGCAGCGGGGTGAAGGTCAATATTACGCGAGAAGATTTGGACGCCGTTCCGGCGAATGAACGCGGCGATTATCTGCTTCAAGAGAAGGTGACCTACGCGCCGGTCATCAAAACACCGGATGAACCGAGCAAGGTCGAAGTCCGCGTCATGTTTCTTTGGCCGGACGATGCCGCTGAGCCGGTGGCGGTGACGACTCTGACACGGCTGAGCAAGGGCGCAATGATGGGCGTGGATTTCAACAAGGACAAAAGCTGGGTCGGGTCTTCGTGTTCATTTTTTGAGGCGTAATCGAATATGCGAGTCATGGCGATTGATTACGGCACGAAGGCCATCGGCGTGGCCATCAGTGATGAATTGCAATTGACCGTGCGCCCACTGACAACCATTCGTCGGCAGAAGCAAAATCAAATTCCGGCGGTGGAGCGGGTTTGTGAATTGGCGCGCGAACATGAGATTGGCGTGCTGGTTGTCGGGCTGCCGCTCAATATGAACGGCACGCGCGGCGATGCTGCCGAGAAGGTCGAACAATTCGTTGCCGGTCTGCGCCCGCACCTTTCAATTCCAATTATTCTGATTGATGAACGGCTGACTTCTTACGAAGCGGATCAAATCCTGCGCGAAATGGGCGTCGGCCAAAAAGAACGAAAAGCAAAATCGGATGAGTACGCGGCAGTGCTGATTCTGCAAGATTATCTTGACGGGCAATCGCGCCAGAAACCTTCTGAACCTTCTTCATCACAATCCTTCCAATAACGATGCAAAAAAAGTCTCGAAGCAAAACTCCCTTCAAACTGTTTCTCGCACTGCTGCTGATTAGCGTTCTTGTTGCCGTCGGCGGATGGTATTGGCTGAAGAGCGAGATCAATCACCTGCATAACCACGAAGCAGCGCAGAAGATCATCACCATTGAACCACGCACGAGTACTTCGGTCATCATTACCCGTTTGCAACGCGAAGGCGTTTTGGAAAGCGAACTGCCGGTAAAATTATGGCTGCGATTGGTGGAACCGGGGCTTAGTTTCAAGGCTGGTGATTACAACTTCAAATCGCCGATCACTCCGCGCCGTGTGATCAGCCAACTCTCGCGCGGTGAGGTCGCGACGCAACAATTCACCATTCCCGAAGGCTATAACCAATACGACATTGCGCATGTGCTGGTCGGCGTGCAGGGATTAAGGCAGGCAGCCGGGGCCGCGCCCGCCAAACCGGAAGATTTGCTGAAACTGTTCAAAAACGTCTCGCTGATTTCTGACATTGATCCGCAGGCGACGACGCTTGAAGGCTATCTGTTCCCGGATACGTACGAGTACACCGTCAACACGACACGTGAACAGTTGGTTGAAGCGATGGTCAAACGTTTTCGCAAAGTCTATACGGCAGACTTACAGAACCGCGCGGCGCAGATCGGGATGACGACGCGGCAGGCTGTCACGCTGGCTTCGCTGATCGAGAAAGAGGCGAAAGTAGACAGCGAGCGTGAAGTGATCTCGTCGGTCTTTCATCGCCGGTTGAAGATGAATGTGGCGCTGGCTTGTGACCCGACGGTGATCTATGCAGCGTTGGTGGAAGGGAAATATCGGGGGAAGATTTATCAAAGCGATCTGGATCGCGATTCGCCTTACAACACGTATCGGCATACAGGATTGCCGCCCGGACCAATCGCTTCACCGGGCCGACGTTCGATTCAGGCGGCGCTTAACCCGGCAGATACCAATTATCTTTATTTTGTGGTGGATGCGGCAAAGAGCGACGGCTCGCACAAGTTTTCAGCCAGCTCCGCTGAGCATGAAAATGCGGTGAGGTTATTGCGGCAAGCCGAGCGCGGAGGCGGAAAATAAAAACCGCGAATGCCGCGAGCATTGATGGTCTCGACATTCGCGCCGGTGTTTATCTGTAGAGCGTTTCTACGCGGCCAGTTCTTTCATTGTGGCAACCAGAATCTCAGTGTATTCCGTGGTATGCGCAGTGCCGCCCAAATCACGCGTTCGCACTTTCTTTTCGGCCAGCGTGTAGATCATCGCGCGTTCAATCAGGTCAGCGGCTTTGCGCTCGCCCAAATGCCGCAGCATCAGAATTCCTGATTGAAGCAAGGCTGTCGGATTCGCCAGATTCTTGCCTGCAATGTCAGGCGCGCTGCCGTGAACGGCTTCGAAGACCGATCCCAATTCGCCAATGTTCGCGCCCGGCACAATGCCCAGGCCGCCCACCAACCCCGCCGCCAAATCCGAAACAATGTCGCCGTATAAATTTTCGAGCAGCAAAACGTCGAACTGCTGCGGCCGCATGACCAGTTGCATGCAAGCGTTGTCCACAATCTTGTCATCGGCCTCGATCTCCGGGTACTCGGTGGCAACCTTGCGGAAGCAATCCAAAAACAAACCATCGGACAATTTCATAATGTTGGCTTTGTGAATGGCCGTGACCTTCTTGCGGCCTTCGCGGCGGGAGTATTCAAAGGCGAAGCGGGCGATGCGCGTGGATGCTTTTTCGGTGATGACCTTGATGCTTTCGACCACGCCGGGCACGACGATGTGCTCCAAGCCTGAGTACAAGTCTTCGGTGTTTTCGCGCACGACGACCAGGTCGAGATCGCCGAATGGCGTGACGATGCCAGGCAGCGTGCGAACCGGGCGCAGGTTGGCATACAGGTCAAGTGTCTTGCGCAATCGCACGTTGACGCTGGAGAAGCCAGTGCCAACCGGCGTCATCAACGGCCCTTTCAGCGCGACCTTGTTGCGTTTGATTGATTCCAGCACGGGTTCGGGCAGCGGATCGCCGAAGCGGGCCAACGCGTCAGCTCCGGCGATAAAGCTGTCCCATTCGATTTCAACACCGGCTGCTTCGATGATGCGAACGACTGCGGCTGTGATTTCCGGGCCGATGCCGTCGCCAGGAATAAGCGTGACTTTGTGTAGCATAGATTTCGATCTTGATATTTTGACGTTTCAGTTTGGAGTTGATTAAGGCGACGCGACTTTAATCTCGCAACGGGAAACTTTCAATGCTGTGGAAATAGGCAGGGCCCCGGCAGTGACCTGCCAAGTAGCGTCAGGCGAGATGAAAAGGAAGCAGCAAGGCAAAAGGCTTTTTAACAAAAAAAAGATAAAGGCTCAATCGCTGTTTCGAGGAGCTAGCGAGACCACACCGGAAGGAACACAAAAGGCGCAAAAGTGAAGACACAAAAAGCGCAAAAGCGAAGACCGTTTCAAGCAGATCAAAAAACATCTGTGCCTATTGCGTAGATTTTGTGCTTCTTGTGTTCCAACTCCTCGATGCAGCGATAGAGCCAAGATAAATTGCCTTTCGGTTAGGAGGATGTAGTGTTGGCAACCAACTCCAGCTTGGCTCCAATGTGTTGCAGAATTGAAGCCAGGTTCAATCCCATCCCAGTGAGATAGATCAGCGCCACAGCTCCAATCAAAACGAGCAAGAGAGAGTATTCGACCACATCCTGGCCGTGTTCATCCGTGAGGAAATTTTTCAGTCCTGTCATCATTGCAAGAATCTTTTACAGGGCATTATCAGCGTTTTACTAGATAGTGAGGATTTCGCCGGATCGTTAGCCAGCGCAATTTACGGGGATTCAGTGCAAAACCGCAAGGGTTTTTGGGCAGTCGTTAGAATATGGGGATAGGGTCGGGCGGAGACTTCAAGGCGGGAAAAGCGGGCAACAAGATACGCCTTGAGTATTAAATTTTGGGCAGTGACCGGAACCTGATTGAAACAGGCAAACAGGGGGAGTGGTACGGATGACCGCCCACGACACGAAAACTTCTCAATTAAATCATCTCCTGACCTAACTGAGCGCGCAGTTCCTGTTCGCGGATTGTCGCATTGCGCAGTAACTGTTCGTACTGGGTCGCTGAACGTTCAGACCGCGCCAACTCTTCACGAAGCGCACGAAGTTCAGATTGAAGTTCGGAAATTTGATTTAACGCGCGCCGCAACCTTTGTTCAGGCGCCTGCTCAAAAATCGAAACGTTGTTAAAGGGCTTTTCCAGCCGATGTTCAAAGACTTCGGCCTCGATGATTGGTTGATTAACAAGTTGAATCGCTGCACTCATTGTTGGCTTTCTCCTGTTGCCTTTTATTGATCAGTTGTTTCTTTACCTTGCTCACTTCATTGGGCGACAGCCATTGGCATTGATGATTTCGATCTGCGACTTCAACCGTTGAACGGGGTAATCCCGCATTGGTTGCAGACAATCCAATGATTCCATGGTGTTGCTGAAATGAACTATTCACTTTCAATCTCCGGTTCGCTTGACCCAACAACTCGACTTCAGCGCGCCGGTTAAATCACTACCAAGGATGATGACTTCAGTTATGTAAAGAACCTAAAAAACAATCCAACAAAAATTGGAAACAACGGATAGACAACTACGGGAGAATTTAGATGGGGCGATTTAAGTCAGGGTGTCGGAACCAGGGGCGGCGGCGGATGTTTCCGGCGATCAAATCAATTTCCTCAAAGTTCATCAGCTTCCCGACTCGACTTCAGTCGTTCTGCTTTAGCGGGGACGGTTCAAGCTTCTTTCTTCAAACTCGCGACCGATTGCTGAGGACATCTGATTGCGGGGCTGCCTTCAGACGCGGCGGAATATAGCACAGTCATCAAATCCCATGAATCACTTTTTTCCCGCCGCGCTAAATTTTTATGATGAGACGTGTTTCCTTCATCGGAGCGTCAAATTCTCCATTCATGATTTCTCTTTTGTCAGATTTGATCGAGCATCCGATCGCGAATGAGGCCAAAAAGTTATGCTAAGATCGCGGCCTGATTACCAATCAAACTGTTACTCCCGGAGGAAATCAAACCGATGACTGCACAAGTGCTAAATGGCGCCGAGGTCGCTGAAAAGATCAAACAGCGCGTTGCCGATCGCGCTCGAGAATTGGAAGCGCGTGGAATTAAACCGGGCCTTGCCGCGGTGCTGGTCGGAGAGAACCCTGCCTCGAAAGTATATGTTGGCAACAAGGTCAAAACCTGTCAGGCGCTCGGGCTGCATTCTGAAAAATACGAATTGCCAGCGTCAACGACGACTGACGAGTTGCTGGCGTTGGTGGAACAACTCAACCGCAGGGATGACATTGACGGCATCCTGGTGCAATTGCCATTGCCTCCACAGATTGAAGCGCGCCGCATTCTGGAAGCAGTTGATCCGGCCAAGGACGTGGATGGTCTTCATGCGGTCAGCATTGGGCGATTGGTGCAGGGGCAGGAAACCCTGGTCGCCTGCACGCCCGCAGGCGTGATTGAACTGTTGGACCATTACCAAATTCCGATTCCGGGCGCGCATGCGGTGGTTGTGGGACGAAGTGATATTGTTGGCAAGCCGATGTCGTTGTTACTGCTTCACCGCAACGCCACGGTGACGATCTGCCATTCGCGGACGAAAGATTTGGCAGCCATCACGCGACAGGCCGACATTCTGATTGCCGCCATCGGGCGAACAGCGATGATTACGGGCGATCATATTCGCGAAGGGGCGGTGGTCGTGGATGTCGGAATGAACGAAGCCAGAACGGAAGACGAAATTAATCGCATCTTTGCCGAAGCTGAGCGCCCGAAACGGCTGGAGGCGCTGGCCAAGCGCGGATTCACTTTGGTCGGCGATGTCGAACCGCGCACCGTGGCCGAAAAGGCCGCGTGGTTGACCCCGGTGCCGGGCGGCGTTGGGCTTTTAACCATTGCGATGTTGATGCAGAACACGGTGCGCGCGGCAGAGATGCGGCGCGGCAGGTAGCACAACTAAAGATTGGCCTATGCTGAAGGTTGGCCTATGCTCAAGGTTGGATTAACAGGCGGGATCGCGACAGGGAAGTCATATGTCCTGAGCGTCCTGAGCGAACTGGGATGTGACGTTCTTGACGCTGATCTGACTGCGCGGGAAGTCGTCGAACCCGGCCAGCCTGCCTTCCACGAAATCGTCGCCCAGTTCGGGCGCGAGATTCTTGCCCCCGATGGCAGGCTGGATCGAGTAAAGTTGGGCGCAATTGTTTTCAACGACGCCGCGCAGCGTGAAAAACTGAATTCGATTGTTCACCCCAAAGTTTATGAAGCGCAGGCGCACTGGCTGGCCCAGGTCGAAAGCCGGAACCCCGACGCCATTGCAATCATTGATGCCGCGTTGCTGATCGAGACAGGCTCTTATCGCCGGTTTGATAAACTGATTGTGGTGCATTGTGCTCCCCAGGTTCAGTTAGAAAGGTTAATGGCGCGCAACCACCTTTCGTGCGAAGAGGCGACGGCGCGCATTTCCTCGCAGATGCCTTCGGTGGAAAAGCTCAAATACGCGGATTATTCGATAGACACTACCCGTGGATTTGAAGACACCCAGCGGCAGGTCAAATTTATCTTCACACAGTTGAAACCGGCTGTAGTTTCGCCGGACTGAACCCGGTAACGCACGTCTTCTGCAACCCTGCAACTGCCATTCTTCAATTTTGCCCACGCCCAAGATGATGGTAATATCCCCGACGCAACCCACCAGATAGAGTATCTCGATTTGATTGACCGATTGCCCTTTGGTTTGAAAGCCCATGCTTGTTGCCCTTTCGATAGCCGGTTTTGATCCGTCAGGTGGTGCGGGTGTGCTGGCTGACATCAAAACTTTCGCCGCCTTCGGGATTTATGGCACGGCGGCAATTACCTCACTGACTTCGCAAAACACAATCGCTGTTTACGGCGCGTTTCCTCAACCCGCTGAGGTGTTGCGTGCCCAGCTTGAACCCATTTTTGACGATTTTCAGATCGCGGCGGTGAAGGTCGGAATGCTGCCGACACGCGAAACGATTGAACTTGTCGCCGATGTGATCGAGCGCCACCAATTGCCGAATGTCGTCGTTGATACAGTCATCCGTTCCACCAGCGGCTACGATCTGATTGACGATCGCGCGATTGAAATTTTGATTGAACGGCTGCTTCCCCTGGCTCGTGTGATCACGCCGAACTTGGCCGAAGCTGAGCGATTGACAGGCTTAAAGATTGAAACTCTGAAAAGCATGAAGTGTGCGGCGAAAAAGTTAAGCGAGCGGGTTCAATCCGCAATCCGCAATCCGCAATCCGCAATCCCTGTGGTGCTGGTCAAAGGTGGGCATCTGCCGGAAGAAGTAACAGACGTGATGTATGACGGAAGCCAGTTTCATTTCTTTCACGGTTCGAAGATCGTCACGCGCAACACGCATGGAACGGGTTGCACGCTTTCATCAGCAATCGCAGCCCTGCTGGCACGTGGTTGCGATGTGCCAGCAGCGGTAAGGAAAGCCAAAAGCTATCTGGAAGCGGCGATGTCTTCCGCGCCAGACGTTGGACACGGTGCGGGGCCGCTCAATCACAGCATCAGCGTTGAAACTTTATGAACAAGCTTCACGACAATCCGGGCATGACGTTGACCGAGGCCGAATTGCTGGTAAGGCAATCCGATGAAAGTCTGGCGCTGTTCGATGCGCAACGGATCACAAATGCGTTGGTGCGCGAAACGGGAATCGGCGCTGAACTCGCCGCACAGATCAGTCTGGAAGTAAAAGACCAAGTTGAACGCTCTGGCATTCGCGCGCTGACTGCGCCGCTGATTCGCGGCTTGGTGGATGCGCGACTGCTTGAGTACGGTTTGGTTGTTGAATATCGCAAGCATTCGCGACTGGGGGTGCCGCTTTACGACGTGGATCGGATGATCCAGTCGGGCGCCAGCGACACAACACGGCTGCACGGCCCGGAAGGGACCAGCCTGGCCCTTGCCGAAGCGATCAAGCGTGAATACGCCATCCTGACGGTCTTTTCCGATGCCGTCGCCAGTGCGCATCTGTCGGGTGACCTATTTTTAGAAAACCTGGGCGAAATTGATCGCCCGACGACGATGATCGGCTCCGTGGATTTTATTAAACGCTACGGCATCAGGCTGCCTGGCGGCTTTGTTGGTTCGCGCCCAGCCAAACGCGCCGAAGTGCTGGCCTCGCATCTGGTCACGTACACTGCCGCGCTGCAGGGGTATTTCAGCGATGCGCTGGCGTGGGATTCGGTCAACTTCGCATTTGCGCCAATACTGACAGGCCTGAGCCAGCGCGAGGTGAAGCAGTTGGCGCAAGGGTTGCTGTTCGAATTATCCGCACCGGTCGTTGCGCGCGGCGGACAGCCGGTTCGCTGCGACCTGCATTTGGATTGGGACGCGCCGGCTTATTTGCGCGATTTACCGGTCGTTGGCGCGGGCGGCGAAAAGTTCAATGCGACCTACGGCACGATGAACGAAACCGCACGACTATTTCTGAAGGACCTGTTTGAAGTTTATCTGGAAGGTGACGGACAGGGGCGGCCTTTCATTGGGCCTCGACCAATCCTGCATTTGACGAATGCATTTTTCGATGGTCCCAATGCACAGGCTAACCAGAGCTTTCTTGAATTAGTCTGCCGCGCCGCGTCGGAGCGCGGCGGCGTGGCGTTGGCGTTTGATCGTACAACAGGCAATGGCGGCGATGGTGCTGGAAATGACGCGGGGTCGGCCTTCACGCCACGATACGGCCTGAGCGCGGATAAATTGCAACGCGCGACGGAAAGCTGGCAATGGCGCGCGGCAATCTTTTCATCCGTCGCCATCAACCTGCCGCGCATCGGATACCAAGCCGAAGGCAGCCAGGCCAAGGTCTTCGAGTTGCTGACCGGATTGCTGGAACTGGCCGGTCAGGCGTCCCTGGAAAAGCGCGTCTTTCTGGAAAAGCTACTGGCGCGTGGCGAAGCCGGAGCACTGGCCATGCTGGCCATGCGTCCGGATAAAGAGCCATTCCTGCCGCTCAGTTGGACTTCGCATGCGATCTGTTTTGTTGGACTGGCTGAACTCGCGCAGTTTGTCATCGGCGAATCCATCGAATCTTCCCTGCAAGCCCAGGAGTTCGCCACCAGCGTCGTTGCTCACCTGAACACCGAGGCCGAACGGCTTTCGGCGAAACACAAAGTGCGATTCATACTGGCTGAGTCGCGCGACTTGATGGCTCCGCATCGTCTGGCCGGGCTTGACGCTCAACGCTTTGGTTCGGAGATTGTCAATCAAGCGATAAAACAAGGCCTCGCGGCAAACAACGAAGCAGCAAACAGCGACGAGGGGGTTTTCTATACCAACTCCGCCAAATTGCCCGTGTCCAGCACGCTTGCCGCGGCTGACAGACTTCGGATCGAGGGAGCCTTGCAGGGGAAGATGATCTGGGGAGCGACCAGTGATATTTGGCTGGGCCAGACGCTGCCTCCCCCCGGCCAGCTTGCCGAATTCGTCTCACAAGTGTTTCGCCAAACCACAGTCTCGACCATCACCTTTTCCCCTGAATTTACGGTTTGCGCCATCTGCCGTGCTGTCTCGCGCGGTTTGCATGAAGAATGCCCTCAGTGTGGCGCGGCCCAGGTGGATGGGCTGGCGCAAACGACTAACCGCTACAGCTTTACCTCCAAATGGCCGCAGTGGAAGCGCGCCGAATTGATCCAGCGCCACCACGAGTAATTTTGCCCCGCCGCCGCCGTGTGCTACTTTTGCCGATCCGAAGCGAGCGACGAACAGGGCGCTATCCGATCCCACAAAGACAAAATAAAAGGAGCAATTCAGATGAGCGAGCCACAAGCTTCAATTCAACCGCCAATTCCCGTTTTGTATTCCTTTGATGTTGAGGGCGATGTTGAAGGCATTGAAGAGGTCGAAGAGGGAGGAGTTGAAGGGTGCGTGCCTGAGCTTGAAAACGGCGACCGGCTGAAGTGGGCGGAATATGCGCGCCGCTTCGATGCGATGCCCAATCTGAAAAAGGCCGAGTTGATCAAAGGAGTCGTTTATATGGGATCCCCCGTTCGCCACAAAAGACATGGCAAACCCAATTGCGATATGGCTTGCTGGGTTACGGTATATGCCGCCGCCACGCCGGGAACTGATTACAGCACGAATGGCACGGTTCGGTTGAGCGACGAAGATGGCCCGCAACCGGATGTCTTCCTGAGCTTATTGCCGGAAGCGGGCGGACACTCACAGGTGGACGAAGAAGATTACATCGTCGGCCCGCCCGAATTGGTTGTCGAGATTGCCTCCAGCAGCGTCTCTTATGATTTGCACGACAAGAAGGATATTTATCGTCAGTTCGGCGTGACGGAATACATCGTTTGGCGGGCGAACAACCGGAAGATTGACTGGTTCCGCCTGGAAAACAATCAGTACGTTCGCGTCGCTCCGGGCGAAAACGGCATGATTGAAAGTAGCGTCTTTCCCGGCTTGCGACTGCACGTTCCGGCAATGCTGACCGGAAATATGGCGACGGTGCTGGCGGAATTGCAGAAAGGGTTGAACTCGCCACAGCACACGGCCTTCGTCGAGCGATTGGCGGCGATCAGCCAAAGCAAAGCCGAAATCTGAAATTCCAATCCCACATCTCAAACGTAAAATCTCAAATCTGAAATTATCGAAATGCCCAAACGAACTGACATCCGCAAAATCCTGATCATCGGCTCTGGTCCCATTGTCATTGGCCAAGGCTGCGAATTCGACTATTCCGGAACCCAGGCCTGCCGCGCGCTCAAACAGGAAGGCTTTGAAGTGGTGCTGGTCAATTCCAACCCGGCGACGATCATGACGGACCCGGAACTGGCCGACCGCACCTACGTCGAACCGCTGACCATTGAAGCCGTCACCGCCATCATCGAACGCGAACGCCCGGATGCTCTGTTGCCGACAGTTGGCGGACAAACCGCGTTGAACCTGACCGTCAAATTGGCGGAATCAGGCGTGCTGAAACAGTTCGGCGTGGAGTTGATTGGCGCCAAGCTGGAAGCAATCAAGCTTGGCGAAGACCGTCTGCTGTTCAAAAAGGCGATGGACGAAATTGGATTGGAGATGCCAAAGGCGCGCTTTTGCAACACGGCGGCAGAAGCAGAGGCGGCGGCGGAAGAGATCAGCTTTCCAATCATTATTCGCCCCAGTTTCACGCTGGGTGGCACGGGCGGCGGCATCGCCTACAACTACGAAGAGTTTGAAGAGATCATCGAACGCGGCCTGACCGCCAGCCCCATCAGCGAAATCCTGGTCGAAGAATCCATCATTGGCTGGAAAGAATATGAACTGGAAGTGATGCGCGATTTGGCCGACAACGTCGTCATCATCTGTTCGATTGAAAATTTTGATGCGATGGGCGTCCACACTGGCGATTCGATCACGGTTGCGCCTACGCAAACCCTGACCGACCGCGAATACCAACTGATGCGCGACGCTTCGATCAAGATCATTCGCAAAGTCGGCGTCGAAACCGGCGGTTCGAACATTCAATTCGCCGTCAATCCGCGCGATGGCTCACTTAGAGTGATCGAAATGAATCCGCGCGTGTCGCGTTCGTCGGCGCTGGCGTCAAAAGCCACGGGCTTTCCAATTGCCAAGATCGCGGCCAAGCTGGCAGTCGGTTACACACTGGACGAAATTCCCAACGACATTACAAAGAAAACGCCCGCTTCGTTTGAACCGACGATTGATTACGTCGTGGTCAAGATTCCGAAATGGGCATTTGAAAAGTTCCCAGGCGCGGAAGACACGCTGGGGACGCAGATGAAATCCGTCGGTGAGGTCATGGCGATCGGCCGCACGTTCAAGGAGGCGTTCCTGAAAGGCGTGCGAAGCTTGGAACGGCGCGGCTCTCCGTATGTTGGTCACGTTGATGACGAGACGCTGCGGCGCAAGCTGATTATTCCAAACTCCGAACGAATCCATTACATCCACGCGGCGTTCGAACGCGGTTGGACTTTGGACGAACTGCATGAACTAACCAACATTGACCCGTGGTTCTTGAATCAGCTTCGGCAGATCGTTGAATTGCAGAACGAGATCAAGGAAGAAGACTTCGCCTCACTCTCTACCGACCAGATTCGCCGCGCCAAACGGATGGGCTTTTCCGACGCGCGGCTTGCCGATTTGCTGAAAGTGACCGAAGACGAGATGCGCGCCAAACGATTGGGCGCGGGCATCCGTCCTGTTTACAAGCGCGTGGACACCTGCGGCGCTGAGTTTGAATCGTTCACGCCTTATCTATATTCGACCTACGAAACGGAATGCGAAGCCAATCCCAGCGACAGGCGAAAGATCATGATTCTGGGTTCCGGCCCAAACCGCATCGGGCAGGGAATTGAATTCGATTACTGCTGCTGCCACGCCGCGTTCGCTCTGAAAGAAGACGGCTACGAAACGATCATGGTCAATTGCAACCCTGAAACCGTTTCGACCGATTACGACACGTCCGATCGTTTGTATTTCGAACCGCTGACCTTTGAAGACGTCATGCACATCGTTGAACTGGAAAAGCCGGAAGGCGTGATCGTTCAGTTCGGCGGGCAGACGCCGCTGAACCTCGCAATGCGCTTGCACCAGGCGGGCGTGCCCATCATCGGCACATCGCCTGAATCCATTGACCTGGCCGAAGACCGTAAACGCTTCGGCAAGCTGATTTCCGACCTGAACATCCCGCAGCCGGTAAATGGCACGGCAGTAACAATTGAAGAGGCCAAGCGCGTTGCCGCCAGCATTGGTTATCCGGTGTTGGTCAGGCCGAGTTACGTTCTGGGCGGGCGCGCCATGATGATCGTGTACGACGAAGCCAGTCTGGAAACGTATATGAAGAACGCCGTCGAAGCTTCGCCGGAAAAGCCCGTTCTGATTGATCGTTTTCTGGAAGACGCCTTTGAAGTGGACGTTGATGCGCTGGCCGACGGCGAACGCACGGTCATCGCGGGCATTCAGGAACACATCGAAGAAGCCGGTATCCATTCCGGCGATTCGTCCTGCGTGCTGCCGCCCTATATGGTCAAACCGGAACATCTGGACACCATGCGCCGGTACACGCGCCAGTTGGCAACCGCGCTGGAAGTGCGCGGCCTGATGAACATTCAGTTCGCCATCAAAGACGACATTGTGTACGTGTTGGAAGTAAACCCGCGCGCGTCGCGCACCGTGCCCTTCGTGTCAAAAGCCACGGGCGTGCCGCTGGCCAAAATCGCTTCGCGCGTCATGACTGGTCGCAAATTGAGCGAATTCAACTTGCCGGACGAACTGTCCGTCAGCAGCTTCTTCGTCAAAGGGCCTGTCTTCCCGTTCTCTAAATTCCCCGGCGTTGATCCGGTGCTGGGACCTGAAATGCGTTCGACCGGCGAAGTCATGGGAATGGCCGACAACTTCGGCGGCGCATTTGCCAAAGCCCAGATGGGTGCTAACGCGCCCTTGCCCATTGAAGGCACGGCCTTCATCAGCGTCAACGACAACGACAAAAAGAACGCCGTCCGCATCGCCAAGCGGCTCTACGACCTCGGCTTCAAAATCATTGCCTCGCGCGGCACCGCCGGTTACCTGAACGAAGCGGGCGTGCATTGCGAACGCGTCTACAAAGTCAACGAAGGCCGCCCCAACGTCGTGGACTTAATCAAAAGCAACGAAATTGACCTAATCGTCAACACGCCCCTGGGCCGCGCTTCGTATTACGACGAACGCGCCATTCGCCGCGCCGCAATGCAATACAGCGTGGTGACGTTTACAACACTGACGGGCGCGAACGCTGCCGCCAGCGCCATTGCCGCGATGAAAAAAGAAGGCAAACTCAGCGTCATTAGTTTGCAGGAACATCACGCTTAAATTTTTCAACTGAGGATGGCACGCTGAAATCTCCAAACTCTCATCTCTGAATTTGGTGTGTTTCATTGAATAGAATCTGTTTTACCTTCCGGACGATGTCTTTTACAATGCAGCCCTCGAAATCAAATTTGGCGGCACCTAACCTCTTTTGCAAAAAGTAACAATGTTTCTCGAAAGCCTTCTGAACGAATTGGGCTACAAGCAATCCCCTTTCTTCCGGGATAGTGGTGACATTGCAGACTTGCCAATGGCCCATCTGTTACGGGATGCACAACAACGTGCGGAAGTACGGGGCACCTACTTTATTCGCACAATGGGAGAGGATGCAGGAGGGAGCCGTGACCGACCCGCAGTACATGTAGCGGAGGCAAAGACACCAGACGAGGCGCGAGCGATTCACCGTCATTTGTGGAATCAAGGAACCACCCCCTTCCTTTTAGTATCTCTCCCAGGACAGGTTCGCGTTTACACACCATTCGCATATGACGAATCGAATGAACGAGTTGGTCAAGTTGAGAAGCCTCTCGACATCAGTCTCGGCCTTCGCGAGGTAATTAAGCAGCTCAGCTTTCTACGTGCGGATTCGATTGATTCAGGTGAAATATGGCGGATGAAAGGAAGCTACCTCAGAAAGGATAAACGTGTAGACCGCACACTCCTGAGAACTTTACGTGATTTGAGCCGCCAGCTTATGAGCCAACACCACCTTGAACGCGAGGTGGCTCATGCATTAGTTGGACGTTTTGTTTATCTATACTATCTGCGTGACCGGGGCATTCTTTCTGACCAGTGGCTTGCTGAAGTGGACATCAAGCCCGATAGAATATTTGCTCCCAATGTGCGCCTGAATGCGTTTCGTCGCCTCACAGATGCCGTAGATGACAGGTTCAATGGGCATATCTTTCCCATCAATTGGTCTGCGCCTTCCGCTCCTAACGCTGAAGCCGTGAGGGCAACGGGTCGTGCTTTCACCGGAGAAGTTGTTGGTACAGGGCAGATGCCGCTCTTTCGACCATTCGACTTTTCATTCATCCCTATCGAGTTACTTTCGGCAATCTACGAACAGTTTCTTCATGATGAGGGCAAAGGAGCTGAAGAAGGTGCTTTCTACACTTCGGAACCGGTTGCGGATTACCTTCTCGCAGAAGTTGAAAGCGTAAGGCCATTGGAAGCGGGTATGAAGGTACTAGACCCCTGCTGTGGCTCAGGAATTTTCCTCGTGCTGGCGTTTCGCCGTCTCGTTGAGCAAGAGTTGCGTCGGCGCAGGACGAACAAGCTATCACCAACTGAATTGGGCCAAATCCTCACAAGCAGCATCTTTGGCGTGGAACGGAATCCCGAAGCTTGCCTTGTCACCGAGTTCAGCCTTATCTTGACACTTCTCAGTTATGTAGATCCGCCAGAATTGCACCAGCACTCGGATTTCAAATTCCCTATGCTCCATGGCGAGCAAATCTTCGAATCCGATTTTTTCAAGGATGATTCTACATTTTGGCAAAACAATCAGCGATTCGACTGGATTGTCGGCAATCCGCCGTGGGTTGAGCACAACCCAGACGATAAAGACGAACAGCCATTGATTTCATGGATTCAGCGAAATGATGGGACTCCTGTAGCTAGATACCGTAGTGGCGAAGCCTTTACTTGGAGAGTGAGAGAGCGGCTGGCCGACAACGGTGTAGCGGGACTAATTACTCAAGCAACCAGCCTAACAAATGATCAATCTGTAGCGTACCGAAAGGCGTTTTTCACGCAAAATACGGTTCATCGGATCACCAATTTTTCGAATCTCGCTTACGTCCTATTTGAGTCAGCAGAAGAACCAGCAGCCAACTTGGTTTACTCGGCAGGTTTTCTAGGCGAGACAATATCTGAAATCATTCACTTTGGCCCGCTGGTTGTGAACCAGCCAGTGATGGTTCCTGACCGAACCCGTCGTCGTAAAGCGCCTTGGGTGCTTACGGTTTGCGAGTCGGAGATTCAACTTATTTCTGCCGCAGAAGCTGCACTGGGTGAAGCGACGACCTGGAAGCGTGCACTCTGGGGAAATCCGAGAGATCATCGGGCGATAAAGCGTTTGCATCAGATTTTGCCGACGACGCTTGAAAACATAGCGGAAGAGCGCGGATGGGCGCTCAATCTTGGTCTCCAGCTTCGACCTGATAAAGGAAAAAAAAATGACCCTAACCAAGATGTTGCCAGCATTCGGAAAGACCAAGGTGCGACTGAGGCTGAGGCGAAGAAGTATGAGCAATGGTTTGCCAGATTGAAGGTTTTAGATCCTAAAAACCTAAGAAAGGCGTCAAGCCGACTCACTCTTCCTGAAAATTGGCTAGTGGAGAATCGTTGGGGGACCTTTTTGCGTGAGGGACGTGATGCCGGTCTGGCGATAGTACGCGCTCCACACCTCTTCCTATGGAACGAGTTCGCATCATTCCATAACGAGGATTTTATCTTCCGCCACCCAAAGGTTGGGCTTGCAGCACCGCCCGAAGATAAGGACTGGCTCAAGGCGGTTTCAGTAATCTGGACTTCCAGCATCACACCTTACTGTTTGTTCCTTGATTTGAGTGCCGGCTGGGGAATCAGTCGAAGCACAATTGACCTTGGTGACGTTCGCCGGATGCCCATGCCAAAGTTGAACGCCGATACAGTGCATAAACTCGCTTCTCTTCACGCCGAACTCGCGGCAGAGGAATCCACGCTCGTCAATCGAGTAGATTGGCAGCGGCGTCTTGATGAAGGAGTGGCGTCTATCCTCTCCATACCAGCACAGATCATATTACTTGCACGGGAATTCATCGAGTTTCGCCTTCCATTGGTGAAGGGCAAAGCACCGCAAGACTTAATTTATACACCGGATAAACGGCAACTTGAGAAGTATGCTGTTCGCCTAAAGCTTGAGCTTGATGGCTTCTTGGAAAGGAAATCCCGTCGCCATACCGTCACTGTCCTTTATTCATCATCCGGAATTATCGCCACCGTAGAACTAATCGAGGAAGCCCCTAAGGCGAAGGCCACAGTTCGGGACGCCGACCATGTTGAGCAAGAGACCATACTAGACATATTGAATATAGCTGAACAGCAATACGGACAGTGGGTTTATGTTCGGCGAAGTGTTCGAGTGTTTTCAGGTCGAAAAATTCATATTTGTAAACCAGCGCGTAGATTGGAATGGACGGAGACACAAGCATTACTGGATGCTGCTGATACTATTGCTGAAGCAGCCGAGTCCCGCAGTCGCAAATGATGAGTAACACAAGCTTAGCAGCAGAGTGGGATGACTACCTCGTGGTTCTCCGCGAGGATGCTCACCAATTGCTTGCGTGGAGCTATGCGGATACTCGATCAAGGCTTGCTATGGCAAAGGATGAATACGAGATCACTGGTCTGCTTGCCGATGGAATGGACGCGCGAATCAATGCTCCCCAAACGCCGGAGCGCTTCACACTCTATTCTATCCATAATGAAAAACTGATAAGTCCGTCTGGCGAGCTAGGCAAGCAACGTCCCAGGCTCGACATTCAAATACAGCGCAATGGCATACGTCCTAAACCAAATTTCACGTTTGAAGCAAAACGTCTTCGTGACGATAAGAGTTCGAGCGCAAGTGATACGATGCGGCAATACCTTGGTGACGATGGCATCCGCCGATTCGTAGGGGGCCGCTATGCCTCAGAAAGTCTTGAAGCCGTGATGCTCGGTTGTATTCAAGCGCATGACGCGGAGTTTTGGTTTGATCAAGTCAGCAGTGCATTCGATTCTGACACTTCAAACGGCAGTCCTATGTTCGAATTAGTCGGCTCTCTCCAAGTGGCAAATGTCATTGGAGATTTTCCCGATGAACGTGTCAGCGTTCACGCGAGAACATCAAGTGTCTCAATCCGGCTATTTCATCTGTTCATTGATTGTAGATAGCGTGGAGCGGAACAAATAACAGCCCTTGGTTTTATTAGGCGAGACAGTGGCAGGCTGGACGCAAATGGAGAGAGGCCTCTCAATTTGACACCTTGTGTAAAGTGTATTCAGCGCCTATATGGTAAGAAGCCTTATTTTTCGGCATTTCGCGTCGTTTTTCTTTGATGTGGATTATTTCTCAGAGGCAGGAGAGGCAAATATCAGAGATTAGACAGGGATTCTTGGTTTCCAGAACGTCGAATAGGCTGAATTTACGGGTTTTCTGGGGAACGTGTGGACGGTCTTTTCGAGCGTGGGAAAAAGAATGGAACAAGAGATGCCCCAGCCATGAGAAGATACTATCAGGTTGCTTGCAGGCATTGGCGTGAGTACAATGCGCGCCGCTGACACGTATGCCAAGCCACCAAAATATGAAAGGAGAACTTATGTTCAAGGAAGAATTGGACTACTTCATCGCCAATCAAGAAGCATTATTAAAACAGCATCAAGGGAAAGTATTAGCCATCAAACATCAGCAAGTTTTAGGAGCGTATGACAATCCACTGGAAGCTTTTTCAGAGACTGTAAAGCAGCATCCAGCGGGGACGTTTATGATTCAGCCCTGCGCTCCCGGCCCCGATGCTTACACGGTGACTATTACTTCTCTCAATCTAAATGCCTAATCAAAGAGCGGTCTTTCACGCTTTCACCCAGAAGTATAACAACTTAGCCAGTCGGGTCTTAACTGAGGTTTCAGTCTGTCAGGGGTTTCATCCCGCAAGCCCGCCTAGTTTGTTGCCTCCAGTTCATAAGGCCACTGCTCTGTGGGATACGGGGGCTACTGGCAGTGTTATCACGTCGTCGCTGGCTCGATCTATTGGGCTGATTCCTGTTGGCACTAGGATGATGACTCACGCGGGCGGCTCAGAACTTTGCAACACATACTTGACCAATATGATTTTGCCGAATGGCGTTCAGGTTTATGGCGTACTGGTCTCCGAATGCGCAGATACAGACTTTGGCGCAATTATTGGAATGGACATCATCTCGCAGGGAGACTTTTCACTTACCCACCTCAACGGTCAGACTTGCTTTTCATTCCGAATTCCCTCAAGCCATCAAGTGGATTACGTCGTTGAAGCAAATAAGATCAACTATGCGGGTATCGGACGAAACGAAATTTGCCCTTGTGGACAATGGGCTGGGGATGGCAAACCGCTGAAATTTAAGCATTGCCATGGGAAGTCTTAATTCACAAACGAAGGCGCTATGAATGCGAAAGCCCACGAACCTCAATGGCGTGGGCCTTCTCATTTGTGCGCCCGGCAGGGCGCATTCACTTGGAGGTGAAAGTCCTCTACGACCCCGGCAGGGGGAATCGTTAGCCGGACGGCAAGGGTGTCCATCGCGAGGTGGAATCCGGAGGAAGCCGCAGGCAAAACGCTGGCTCGACGAACAGAAATCGCATATGAGGCGGCAAGGCTGGGTGAGGAGGCAAATATCTTCAAAGCCCAATCCCTGCACGGAAAGTCTTGGCGTATATGTGGCGGGCATAAGCGGGAAGGCGGATGCGCAATACCCGGGGAGGTCTGTCGGTTTGCCTCAGGGCTAGTGCCGTCGAGAGGCGGCGCGATGAACCGGCCGCAAGTCAGCCGAGGGCATAGTAGTTCCAAGCGACCGGAGCAAAGGCCCGAACACGTAGAGAGGACTGACGCTTGAATTTCGACGTTCGTGGAGACACGGACAGTCTGGCTGAGATGCCCGAATCCCGCCCGGATGGTAGCGATCGGAAATCGCGAGAGTATGGGAAGGGATATGCCCGAACGGCGCGGCAAGGAAAGAGCACGTCAGACCGGAAGAGTTGCAGTTGATGGAAGCAGTGGTCGCACGTGAGAACCTGCTTGATGCTTATTCGCGGGTGATGAGTAACAAAGGGTCGGCAGGAGTTGATGAAATGACTGTCGAGCAATTGCCGCCGTACTTGCAGGAGCATTGGGCGCAGATCAAAGAGAGCTTGTTGAATGGTACGTATCAACCGGCAGCGGTGCGATGGGTGGAGATACCGAAACCGACCGGCGGAGTGCGTCAATTGATCTTTCAGGTATTGGCCGACGGTATTGGATCGGTTGATTCAACAGGCGTTGCATCAAGTATTGAGTCCGCTGTTTGAGCCGGACTTCTCCAAATCGAGCTACGGCTTCCGCCCCGTACGCAGCGCGCAGCAAGCGGTGCTTGCCGCGCGCTGCGTACGGGGCGGAAGGTCGTCGCTGGGTCGTAGACCCGGATTTGGAGAAGTTCTTTGATCGAGTCAATCACGACGTGTTGATGTCGCGGCCGGCTCGTCGAATCAGCGACAAGCGGGTGCTGGGCCTGATCCGGCGTTACCTGCAAGCGGGGATGATGGCAGGCGGAGTGGTGAGTCCGCGAGCGGAGGGAACTCCCAAGGCGGTCCGCTCAGTCCGTTGTTGTCAAACGTCCTGCCGGACGAATTGGACAAGGAGCCGGAACGGCGAGGTCACAAGTTCTGCCGCTACGCCGACGATTGCAACATCTACGTGCGGTCGCGGGAGGCGGGGGAACGGGTGATGAAGTCGGTGACGGAATTCTTATCCGGGCGTCTGCGCTTGAAGGTCAACGCGGAGAAAAGCGCAGTGGCTCGTCCGTGGGAGCGGAAATTTCCGGGCTACTCGATGACGTGGC
>JBBQVH010000017.1:0-73721 GCA_038211695.1 Blastocatellia bacterium
TGTCATGCTAAGCATAAGATATTTTGGTTTACGAAAAATCCAGTTTGCTGTCTTCGCACTGCTGCTCGCCATTCCGCTGGCAGCCGTCGCGCAAGTCACAACCGCCACGATCGTCGGCACCATCACCGACCCGAGCGGCGCGATTCTGCCCGGCGCCCAGGTTACAGCCCGCAACGCCGATACCGGCCTGACCCGCACCGTAATCTCCAACGAGGCCGGCACCTACCGGCTTGAATTTCTCCCGGTAGGCAACTACGTGCTTGAGGTCACTGCCAACGGCTTACAGAAGGCCAGCCGTGGCGGCATCGTCCTGCAGGTCAACGACACTGCCCGCGTAGATGTCGCTCTGACCGTTGGGCAGGTCACCGAAGCCGTGACCATCACAGAAGCGGTGCCTGCGATTAACACCAGCACCGCTGAGATCGGGCGCACCATCCAGTCCACCGAGATCGCCAATCTGCCGCTGGTTGAGCGCAACGTTTACGCGCTGCTCGACCTGACGCCCGGCGTGCAGTCCAACAACAACGGCGTCGCCGCTGCCTCCACCGGCACCAGTTCGTTCATCCTCGGCTTTCCCGAACAGCGCACCCTGATCAACGGCGGGGTTGATGGCGGCACCGGCTCAGTGAACTACTACCTGGACGGCGGCAGCAACATGACCAACCTGCGCAACACAGGCAACGTCCTGCCCAACCCGGATGCCATCCAGGAATTCCGTGTTCAGACCAACAGCTACAATGCGGAGTATGGCCGCTTTGCCAGCGGCATCATCAACGTGCTGACCAAGTCCGGCACCAACAAGTTTCATGGCTCGGTCTTTGAGTTCGTGCGCAACACTGTGTTCAACGCCAATGACTATGGCTCCCAACTGGACAGGTCGCCTTTTCATCGCAACCAGTTCGGCGGCACCCTCGGCGGCCCGATTAAGCGCGACAAGACTTTCTTTTTCGCCTCCTATTCGGGATTGCGCCAGACCACCAGCACATTCTTGAACAACGCCATCGTTCCCACCGACCTGGAACGTACCGGCAACTTCAGCGCCTCCGGGACCAAGCCCACCGATCCTGCTACCGGATTGACCTTCGTCTGTAACGGCGTCAGTGGCGTCATCTGCGCCAACCGGCTCGACCCGGTGGCGATGAAAATCATCAACACATACATCCCCCTTGCCAACGTTGCGGGCAGCAAATGGCAGGGCAACGTTCCCAGTCCCTTTGACTCCAACGAGTATCTGGGGAAGGTAGATCACCAGCTCAACGAAGCGCACCGCTTGACCTTCAACTACTTCACAACGGCAGGAACCAACCAGGTGAAGGCGGGCAGCGGCAACCTGCCCTGGGCCAGCCAGCAATTCAACTGGCGGCAGCATAACTTGAACCTCAGTGACGTTTGGGTCATCAGCCCCAACAAGATCAACCAGGCCTGGATGACTTACACACGCAATTTTGGCGGGCGCTTGAATCTGCCCGCGACCTCGCTTGGCGATCTGGGTTCGGCGTTCACGATTCAGGGCACGCCGTCGCTGCCGCAAATCACCGTCAGTGGCTTCTTCACGCTGACCAACTCCATCGGCGGCCCGACCGCCGGGACGAACTTCTACTCCGTGCGCGATGTCTTCAGTTGGAACAAAGGCAACCACTCCCTCAAATTGGGAGGAGAGGTTTCGCTGAACAAGGACATCCAACAGACGCTGCTCAATAACTATGGCGTCTTCACCTTCAATAACGGCGCAACCAAGAACGCGCTGGCGGATTTCCTGATCGGGATTCCCAGCGCGGTCACGCAGGACGTGCCCGTCACCGGTTACACGAATAGCTGGTACACGGCGCTCTTCGTGCAGGATGATTTCCGCATTCGTCCGCGCCTGACGCTCAACCTGGGTCTGCGCTGGGATGTGCAAACGCCTCCGACTGATCCTTACAACCGCGTAGTCAACTACGTCCCCGGCAAGAAATCTACGGTCAATACGCTCGCACCGGTGGGTGCATTGTTTTACGGTGACGAAGGTGTCGAACGCGGCGGCATTCCGGTGAGTTACAAACATGTTTCACCGCGCATCGGTTTTGCGTGGGATCCATTCGGCAATGGCAAGACTTCGGTTCGTGGCGCGTTCGGCGTGTTTTACGGCAGCATTTCGGGCAACGAATGGAACACAATGACGAACACCCAGCCGTTTGCTACGCGGCTGACGTTCACCAATATCAATCAAAAAACGAACGCCCAAGGTGTGCCGCTGGGCGCATCGCTCAGCAACCCATACAACGCTTTCGTCGGGGGAAATCCTTTCCCGTACAAAGGAACCTTCGTGACCGGCGGCGGAGTGACCGCAGTAGCGCCAGCTTTTGAGTGGCCACGTACGTACCAGATGAACCTTTCTCTCCAGCGCCAACTCACCAAAGACCTGACCGTGGAGGCGGCATATGTCGGCACGATGAGCAGCAAGCTCCCATTCGGACGTGACGTGAATTACCCGGTAGTCAACGCCACGGCCACCAATGCTGGTGCGAATATTCTTGCGCGGCGGCCTAACACGGCGTATGGCGCGGTGATAGAGATCAACTCTGACCAGACTGCTTCTTACCACGGATTGCAACTCAGGAGCGCCATGCGCATGAGCAAGCACGTCAGCTTCAATGCCTTTTATACGTTTAGCAAAACACTCAGCAGCGTGCAGTTGCATAACAATACGACACAAGGAAGTGCTCAGAATTTTAGCAAGCTCTTTCTGGATCGCGGGCGTGCCGATACCGACCAGCGCCACGTCTTCAGCATGAGTTTGAACTACCAGCCCGATTATTACTCCGGCAGTAACGCCATCGTGCGCAATATCCTGAACGGCTGGAGCATCTCACCCATCATCAAGCTGCGCAGCGGCCTGCCCTTCACCATCACCAACGGCAATGTGGACGCCAACCTGGACGGTGTCACTAACGACCGCGCGCAATTGATCGGCGATCCCAACATCGCCAATCCCACGGCGGCGCAGTGGTTCAACACCGCCGCCTTTGTTCAGAATAAGGTCGTGACCGGCGTCGCCACCGACGGCAATTCGCCGCGCAACCTGCTGGACGCTCCGGGCTATCGCACCGTTGACCTGGCACTTTCGCGCGACTTCCGTTTGAGCGAGCGGTTCAAGTTGCGCTTCCGGGCCGAAGGCACCAATGCCTTCAACATGGTCAGCCTCGGACAACCGGGCGCGGCGGTTCCATCGGGCGCGACCTCTACTACGTTTGGCGTGATCAGCACGGCCAACTCAATGCGCAAGCTGCAATTTGGCTTGCGCATGACCTTCTAAAACTGTTTGTCTGACAAGCTCAGAGATTCCGAAAGGGTTCCCGCTAGCATCCCTTCAAGTTGATTTTGATGGCCGATCTTGATGGGATGCTAGTTGAGATGCGATGAAACTCACATCCGCCTTATTGTTCATACTGCTCTTTGCGACAGTCGGCAGCGGGCAAACGGCGCTGCGCCTTTGCACTCTGAATCCGGACTTGTTGCAAAAAACCAAAACGCGGTTGAAACCTCAGGACCTGGCGCTAACTTCATTACGCAACGAAGCAGAGAAGGCGCTCAAAGCCCTGCCAATGAGCGTCACGCAAAAAGAACGCACGGCGCCCAGCGGTGACAAGCACGATTACCTTTCGCTCGCGCCGTACTGGTGGCCTGATCCAAAGACGAAAGACGGTTTGCCATACCTGCGCGCGACGGCGAAACCAACCCGGAAAGCAAACGCGGCACCGACGCCAACGTGATTGGCACGATGGTCAGCACCGTTGAAGCATTGGCAATGGCCCACTACTTTACCGGCGAGGAAAAGTACGCCGACCGCGCGGCGCTGCTGATTCGCGCGTGGTTCCTTGATCCCGCGACGAAGATGAATCCGAACTTTCGTTATGCTCAGGCGGTGATGGGCCACGACGACGGGCGCGGCGCGGGACTGATCGAAAGCCGCCACTTCATTCAAATCGTCAATGCGGTTGGATTGATCGGCGGTACAAAAGTATGGGCTGAAAAAGACCAGCAAGCCCTGGTCGCCTGGTTCCGCGAATTCGCGGGCTGGATGCAGACCAGCACCAACGGCAAAGACGAATCCAAAGCGAAAAACAATCACGGCAGTTGGTACGCCGCAAAACTGGCTAGCTTTGCGCTGTTCACCGGCGACGAAGCGCTGGCGCGCAAAACCGCCGAAGCTGCCAAGGCACGCATCGGCTGGCAAATCGAAACCGACGGCAAACAGCCGGAAGAACTGCAACGCACGCGCGGGCTGTGGTATTCCGGCTTCAACCTGGAAGCCCTGATGAACCTGGCCGAAGTTGGCAAGAAGGTCGGCGTTGATCTGTATTCGCATCAAACAAAAGACGGGCGCAGCATTCGCCGCGCGGTTGATTACTTGATGCCTTATGGCGACCCTGCGCAAAAATGGCCGCATCAGCAGATCAACGAGATGGAAAGCGCGCGGCGCGAATTAGCCTATGTTCTGCGACGCGCGGGGCTGGCTTATCACGAGCCAAAGTATGAAGAGACGCTGGCGAAGCATTTGTCCAATGAAGCCGCCGGGCAACGCTGACAGTTGCTGTGGCCGAAATGAGGTTGGGCAAACTGTCAGTTTGTCCTGTTCTATCGAAAAACGTCCTGGAATCAAGCAAGGCAAACTGACAGTTTGCCCAACTCCGGCGGGAAAATATGAGAAACCAGATTCAACGATGGCTGATGGTTTTACCGGCAATCGGGCTGCTGCTGTTATCGGTGTTGGCGCAGGACGCGCGCGAATCGCTGGGGCCGAAAGACAAAGCGGCGAAAGCGAAAGAACCGCATCCGCTGACTGGCCTAATGAGCACGCTCAATTCCGGTTTGCGCCCGGAACTGCGCGGCCAGCATCCGCGCGTGTATGTCACCAGCGACGAATTGAAACAATTACGCGAACGTTCGCGGACGACGCATCGCGCCGTCTGGCAACGCGCTTTGCAGCAAGTCCGCGCGCTGAAGATAGACCCGCCGCCGCCGCCCGCCGAAGAGCGTCGTGCGCAAAACGAAGTCGGCATCGGCATTGCCGAAGCGGCGCTGGCCTACAAGATTGAAGGCGACAAGAAATATTTGGACGCCGCCAAAAAGTATCTGGAGGCAGCGACGAGCTACGACGTGTGGGGATATGCCTACAACAAGCCAAACGTTGATCTGGCCGCCGGTCATCTGCTGTACGGAATGGGATGGGGCTACGACTTGCTGTATCACGACCTGACCGAAGCCGAACGCGCGCGCTACCGCGACAAGCTGGCGAAACAGGCGCAGCTGCTGTTCGATTACTACAGACCGAAGCCGGGGCGGACGTATTCGTACAGTCAGAACCACGTCTTCATTCCGATGGCGGGTTTGGGCGTAGCGGCCTATGCGCTCTACGATGAAGTGGCTGACGCGCCGGAATGGGCACGGCTGGCGCGAGCGGTTTACGACCGCGTGCTGGCGACGTATTCGACGGACGGCTATTACTACGAAGGCTTTGAATACTGGATTTTTTCGACGCCGTGGATCGTGCATTACCTGGACGCGCACCTGCACGTGACGGGCGAAGATTTGTTCGATCAGCCTGGCTTGCGACAAACGCATTTGTACGCTGCTCATTCGCTGTTGCCTGACGGCCAATATGTTTTCGATTTCGGCGATGTGTTTGAAGGGCCGCTAACCCGCGCCAAGCAAGGCGAGGAGTACACGCGCTCGCATCCCGGTGGGCAGTTTCATACCAACTACAATTTGCTTTACCGCTTCGCCGCGCGGTTCAAGAGCGGCGAAGCGCAGGGCGTTGCTGCGTGGATGGAAAGTTTGAAGCATTACAACGCCGAAGAGTACTGGTCGCTGCTCTGGTACGACGCGAAGCTCAAGGCGACGCCGATCGCTCAGCAGCCAACATCGCATTACTTCCCCGACCACGAAGTTGTTTTCTGGCGGCAGAATTGGACGGCGGACACGACGGCTTTCGCCTTCAAATGCGGTCCGCCGGAAGGCCATCACGCGGCAAAGCAATTGAAGGAATTCACGGACTGGCATCTTTCCTCAGGCCACGCGCACCCGGACGCCGGCAGCTTCATCATTTACGCCGGAGGCCAAACGTTGACCGGAGATTCGGGCTACGCGGGCGTGCCGATGACGGCGCACCACAACACCTTGCTGATTGATTCCAAAGGCCAGGCGAACGAAGGCAAAGGACACGATGCATTCGATGAATTTCCTTACGATCTGCTGGATCAAACGCGCATTGCCGAAGTAAAGCTGGAAAAGAATCGCGCCTACATTCGCGCTGAAGCGGCGGCCAGTTACAATCCGGAACTCGGGCTGACGCGCTTCACGCGTCATTTCAGCTTTACGCCCACCATGGATTTTGAAGTCAAAGATGAACTCGCCGCCAAACAGCCTGCAACATTCACCACGCTGCTGCACGCCGATGACAAGGTAGCCACAGTTGGCAGGAATCAATTCCTGATCGCCACGCCAACCGCCAAACTGCAAGCCACCATCGTTGCGCCGCCAGTATTCAACGCGCACGTGGAAGCGAACATTCTGACCGCGCCCGGCAAGCCCGGTTCGGTGGACAAAGGCGAACGGCAACAGCGTGGCGAACAGCTGGCCGTGTCGAACGCCAAGCCTGCAACCACAGGGCAGTTTGTGATGAAGCTGAAAATCATTCACTGAATAAGCCCTGGGAGCGCAGTCCTTCCAGGCTGCGGGCCTTGATTGGAAGATCAATCGGGGAACGAAAGGATGAACCACCACGGCTCGCAGCCTGGAAGGACTGCGCTCCCAGGAAGACGTTTGTCCCGCCTCTCTTCGCCTTGCCCGGCGGATGATTTATGATTCCGCCTTCCTGACGCACAACTCTCATTCAAAAACTGGCAAAACCCGGAGCGATTTTTTCTGATGAACATTGCTGAACGTGCGCGGCGGATTGGAATTATTCCTGTCGTCAGCTTGCCGAAGCTGGAATACGCGCTACTGCTGGCTGAAAGCTTAATGGAGGGCGGGCTGCCCTGCGCGGAAATCACCTTTCGCACGGCGGCAGCCGCCGAAGCCATCGAACAGATCAGTAAACGTTTTCCCGAACTGCTGCTGGGCGCGGGAACGGTGTTGACCACTGAACAGGCGCAGCGCGCAATGGATTGCGGCGCGCAGTTCATTGTCTCGCCGGGCACAAACCCGACAACGGTGGATTACTGTTTGTCGAAAGGCGTGACGATCTTTCCGGGCGTCTGCACGCCCAGCGAAGTCGAGATGAATTTGGCGAAGGGCGTTGATGTGCTGAAGTTCTTCCCTGCTGAACCTGCGGGTGGCGTCAATTTCCTGAAGGCGATTTGCGCGCCATACAAAGATGTGCGCTTCATTCCGACTGGCGGCATTGATACAAAAAACATCGGGCAATATCTGGCCTTGCCGCAAATCGTTGCTTGTGGCGGAAGCTGGATGGTCAAGCCAGAACTGTTTGAAGCGGGCGATTTCGGCAAGGTCAAACAGTTGTCGGCGGAAGCCGTCGCGCTGGTGAAAGAACTAAGAGTCGTATGAGCGTTCGCCTTACCAAAGACCAAGAGAAAGTTGTCGCGTCGCCCGTCGAGAGCAAACTCTTTCTGAGCGGCGCAGCCGGAACCGGCAAGACAACCGTTGGCGTTCATCGTCTGCGGCATCTGCTCAATTCAGGCGTTCCGGCGCATTCGATTCTGGTGCTGGTGCCGCAGAAACGGCTGGCGCTTCCCTACTACACTGAAATTCGCAATCCTCGCCGCAAAGCCGGTGCGGAAGTCACGGTGGCCACGCTCGGCAGCCTGTCGCGGCAGATGGTCAACCTCTTCTGGCCGCTCAGCACCGATCAACTCAGCCAGCGCGATCCCTACCGCCGTCCGATCTTTCTCTCGCAGGAACTGATTCAATACCTGATGTTCAAAATCCTGGAGCCGGAGATTGAACAAAAAGATTATTTCAACAGTGTGACCATTACGCGCACGCGGCTGTTCGGCCAGATCGCCGACAATCTGAACAAATCTTCGCTGGTCGGGTTTCGGCACACGGCAATCAGCCAATTGCTGAAAGCAGCCCTTCCCGGCGATCAGGAACGGCTGCATATCTTCGACGACGCGCAAACCTGCGCGAATCTTTTCCGCGATTACTGCGTCGAAAACCGGCTGCTGGATTTTTCCTTGCAGCTTTCCCTGTTCACCGATCAGTTGTGGAAGCTGAGTGTGCCGCGCGCTTATCTGACTCGCCGGTACACGCACATCATCGCCGACAACATCGAAGAAGATACGCCCGCCACGCACAGCTTGCTCAGCGATTGGCTGCCAAGCTGCAAATCGGCGCTGCTGATTTATGACAACGACGCGGGCTATCGCCGCTTTCTGGGCGCGGATGAAATCAGCGCGCTAGATTTGAAAGAGCGTTGCGAAACAAAAGCGGAGCTTGAAAAATCGCGCGTGATGACCGCGCCTGTCGAAGCCTTGCTGGCGGAACTGCACGAACTGATGACCGGCGAAGATCAAGCTCCCCTAAATTCTAGAGCCTATCAGGCCATCGCCTACACGCCCGCCGCGCAAAGCCGCTTTCACACGCAGATGATTGACTGGGTTGCCGATTCGGTTGCGTCATTGATTCACGACAAAGGCGTCCTGTCGGGCAAGATCGTCATTCTGGCGCCGCTGCTCAGCGATTCGCTGCGCTTTTCGCTGGTCACGCGACTGGAAGAGAGAGGCATCAAGAGCTATACACTGCGCCCGTCGCGCCCGTTGCATGCCGAACCCGCCGTCCGCGCGTTGATCGCACTGGCAAAGCTGGCGCATCCCGGCTGGAAGATTGACTCAAAGCATCAAGTCAAAAAATTCGACGTGGTGCAAATGCTGATCAGCGTCATCGGCGAAATGGATTTGGCGCGCGCGACCTTGCTGGCTGATGTGCTGTTCAAAGCAAGAAACGGGCAAGGTGAACTGCTGCGTTTCGCTGGCATTACCAACGCTGACATTCGTTCGCGCATTTCCGAAGTGCTGGGCGGACGCTACGAAAAGCTGGTCACCTGGATTGATGAATACAAAGCTGGGCAAGTGCCGCTGGCGCCACAGGCAATTGATGTCTTTTTCAGCCGGTTGTTCGGCCAGGTGCTTTCGCAAAAAGGCTTCGGCTTTTACATCACGAAAAAAGAAGCTTTTGACGAAGCGCGCATCATCGCCAACCTGATTGATTCGTCGCGTTCGTTCCGGCAGACCCTGGGCCAGATTGAGCCGGAAACCGAAACGGGTCAGGAATACGTGAAGATGGTGGACGCTGGGATTCTGGCCGATCAGTACGAACCCAAAGAATGGAAGAAAAGCCCCGACGCCGTGTTGATCGCGCCGGCGTACACATTTTTGCTCAGCAATCAGGCGGTGGATTATCAATTCTGGCTGAACATTGACAGCCCTGCCTGGAATCGCCGTTTGCAACAACCGCTGACGCAGCCTTATGTGCTGAGCCAGCAATGGCCGCCCGGGCAAATCTGGACGGAGATGGACGAACAACGGACTTCGCGCGAGATGCTGCTGCGCGTCATCACCGGCTTGGTCAAACGCTGCCGCCGCCAGGTTTTCATCGGCCACAGCAAGTTCGACGAACGCGGGTATGAGAAGGAAGGCGAACTTCGCGCCGTGTTTGATTTGCTGTTGCGCAGCCTTGGGAGCGTTGAAACCGAATGACCAACTTTGAACCCAGACCCAGTCAGGCCCGCATTCTGGAATACTCCGGCGGCAGGATGGGCGTGTCCGCCGTACCGGGCAGCGGCAAGACGTGGACGCTTTCGAATCTGGCGGCCAAGTTGGTGCGCGAAACGAATCTGAAACGCGGCCAGCAGATTCTGGTCGTCACGCTGGTCAATTCGGCGCGCGGCAAGTTTGAACAACAGGTGCGTGACTTTCTGGGCGAAGGCACGCTGGGCACGCTTTTTCGCGTGCGCACGCTGCACGGACTGGCAAACGACATCGTCAGCGAACGTCCCGGACTGGTTGGCCTGGCCGATGACTTCCAGATTCTGGACGAAATCGAAGCCCGGCAGATCATCAACGATGCTGTCATTGCCTGGTTCAACGCGCACAAAGATTTCGGCGTTGATGCCTATTTCAGCGCGGAGCATCTGAACAAAGACAAATCGCGGCGCGACTGGCGCGAAAGGGCGGCGGACATTGCGGCGGAAGTGATTCAGAAGGCGAAAGACTTTCGCTGGCGTCCCCAGGAGCTGCAGGCCGCGCTGGCCGCGTCAGAAAAATCGCTGCCGCTGGCTGAAATGTGCGTGAACGTTTATGAAGCCTACGACCGCGGGCTGCGGTATCGCGGCGGCGTGGATTTTCAGGACTTGATACGGCTGGCGCTGGACGTGCTGGAAGCATCGCCCGATTATCTGGCCGCGCTGCAACATCGCTGGCCGTACATTCTGGAAGACGAAGCGCAGGACAGCAGCAAGTTGCAGGAAGAAATCTTGCGCCGGTTGGTCGGCCCCTCCGGTGACGGTGCTGGCAACTGGGTGCGCGTGGGCGATCCGAACCAGGCGATTTACGAATCCTTCACCACGGCCAGCCCGGAATTCCTGCGCAGCTTTCTGCACGAACCCGGCGTCACCGCGCGCGAACTGCCCGAAAGCGGTCGCAGCGCACCGCAGATTATCGCCACGGCCAACCGGTTGATCGAATGGTCGCTGAATCATCCCAATCCGCGGATTCGCGCGCGCCAGGCGCTCACCGCCCCGTTCATTCAACCGGCGGAAAGCAATCCGCCGGACACAACAAAGAACGTTCAAATCCTTAGCGAAAGAAAGATGGATTCGGAGAAAGAGCGCGAAGATGTCGCGAAGTCCGTAAAAGACTGGCTGGGCAAAAATCCCGAAAAGACCGTCGCGCTGTTGCTGCCGACCAATGCCACCGGCGCGAAGATGGGCGAAGCTTTGCAGGCGATGAAAATCCCGCACATCGAAGTGCTGCGAACCACCAGTTCCACGCGCGAAGTCGCCCGCGCGCTGCATCAGATTACGGACTTTCTGGCGCATCCGACCGAAGCCGCAATGCTGAGCAAAGCATTCACCGCCTGGATGCGCGAAGAGCGCGAATCCGCCGAAACAATCGAAATCGCCAACCAGATCAGAAAGATCAAGCACGTTGAACAATTCACCGCTCCGCGCGACAAAGACTGGCTGCTGGATGCGCGCGCGGCGGCTCAGGCGTCCGAAGACGCATCCGAAAAACTCAACTTACTGGAAAGATTTCGCGCCGAAGTGCAGCGCTGGCAGGAAGCGGCCTTGCTGCCGATTGATCAACTGGTACTGACGATCAGCAGCGACCTGTTCAAAGAAGCTGCTGAGATCGCGACGGCATACAGCATCGCGCTTCACCTGCGCGGCTTTGTCGAAGCAGACCCGGAAAATCGCCTGCTTGAATGCGTCGCTGAACTGGGAGAGATTGTCCGCAATCGGCGCAAGTTCACCGGCCTGGGCGAAGAAGACGATCAATTCGATCCCACCAGCTTCAAGGGACAAGCCGTCGTCATCACTCATCACAAAGCCAAAGGCCTGGAGTGGGATCGCGTTTACCTGATGTCGGTCAACAACTACGATTTCCCTTCGGCGGAGGCCGACGACAAATTTCAAAGCGAGAACTACTTCGCTCGCGATCATCTGAATCTGAGCGCGGAAGCCCTGGCGCAGTTAAAGGCCGTTGTCTCCGGCCAGCCTTACATCGAAGGTCAAGCCACCGAACAAGCGCGTATTGAATATTGCGCCGAACGTTTGCGCTTGCTGTACGTAGGCATTACGCGAGCCAAACGCGAATTGACCGTCACCTGGAACACGGGCAGAAACGGTGACCAGCGCGCGGCTTTGCCGTTGCATCAGTTAGCCGCACTGCAAGTGGCGGCTTTACAGACAGGAGGCGGCAATGAACCTTCCTGAAGATTTTGTTTTCAGCCAAAGCGCATTGCAGGATTATGAAGAGTGCGCGCGCCGCTTCGAGTTGCGCTACTTGCTGGACGTGCGCTGGCCCGCGCTGCAAACCGAACAGGCGCTGCAATACGAAACCGGCCAGCAAACAGGCCAGGAGTTTCATCATCTGATCCACCAGCACACGCTGGGCGTTCCGGCGGCGGCAATCGAAGCCACCATTGCTGACGAACAGTTGCGCGCCTGGTGGGACAATTACCTGCGCTGGCAAACGGAGCACCTGCCCGAACAGCGGTATTCTGAATTGACGCTGACCGCGCCTTTGGCCGAAACCTTGCTGATAGCTCAATACGACATCGTCGCCAATATGCCAGATGACACTTTCGTCATCGTGGATTGGAAAACGGGTAAGCGGCCAAAGCCCGAATTGCTTGCCCGAAGAATGCAGACCATCGTTTATCCGTTCGTGCTGTCGCAGGCGGGCGCTTGGCTGAACCATGGCCAGCCGATTCCGCCTGACCGTATTCGTTTGATTTACTGGTTTGCCGAAGACGGCAGCACCATCGAATTTCAATCAAGCGCGGAGAAGCTGCTGGTGGATGAAACGCTGCTGGCTTCGCGGATCAACGAGATCAAGCGAAGCTCTGACTTTCCGAAAACCGGCGACGAACGCCGCTGCCGGTTCTGCGTCTATCGTTCCTTGTGCGAGCGCGGAGTGCTGGCAGGCGATCTGAATGAACTGGACGACGATGAACTGACCAGCGGCATTTCGCTGGACCTGGATGAAATCGAAGAGATCAGCTTTTGATGCGCTGGCAACTTCACCAATCTGTTTTTGTTCCCGACGAACTACGCAGCCTCGTCGGCGGCCATCCGCTCGTCGCTGAACGGTTGGCTCGCGCGGGATTGATCGAACCGGCAGCGGCAAAAGCCTTTCTCGATCCCAATGCCTACCAAGCGACTTCGCCATTTGAACTGCCCGATACAGCCATCGCCGTCGAACGGCTTCACCGTGCCATCAAACTTGGCGAATTGATTCTGATCTGGGGCGATTTCGATGTGGACGGCCAGACGGCGACGACGCTGCTGTTCACGGCGCTGCGCGGGATTGGCGCAAACGTCGCGTATCACGTGCCGCTGCGCGATGGCGAAGGCCACGGAATGCACCTGCCGAAGCTGCACGAATGGCTCGCCACTGGGGTGCGAGTGATCGTCACCTGCGACACCGGCATCACTTCGCACGAAGCGGTGGACGTTGCCCAAGCCGCAGGCGTTGATGTGCTGATCACAGATCATCACCTGCTGGGCGACTCGCTGCCCAATGCGGCGGCAGTTATCAATCCTATGCGGTTGCCGCCGGAACACGCCCTGCGCGAATTGCCGGGCGTTGGTGTGGCTTATGAGCTAATCCATGCGCTGACAGATGGACGCAACTGCGATGAACTCTTGGATCTGGTGGCGTTGGGAATCGTCGCGGATGTCGCCGAACAAAAGAAAGAAACACGCTACCTGCTGCAACGCGGTATTGCTCTCGCGCGGCTGTCCACGCGCCCCGGCTTGCGTGCGCTTTTGGAGATGGCAAAGATCAATCCGCTGGAATTGGATGAAAGCGACATCGCCTTCGGACTGGGGCCGCGATTGAACGCGCAAGGCCGGTTGGGCAATGCCGCCGACAGCGTCGAATTGCTGTCAACGCCGGACGCCGCGCGCGCCGCTGAACTGGCCAGCCAACTGGAAGGTATGAACGCGCGGCGCAAACTGGAATCCCGCTTTGTCGAAGACAGCGCCGAAAGTTTGCTGGAACGCGATCCGTCGCTGCTGGAATACGCCGCCATCGTCCTGGCTCACCCCGAATGGAGCGGCGGTGTGGTCGGCATCGTCGCCAATCGGCTGGCCGACAAATATCACAAACCGGTCGCACTGCTTTGCGAACAAGATGACATCGCCTTCGGTTCGGCGCGCTCCGTGCCCGGTTGCAACATCACCGATGCACTACGGGCCTGCCGCGCGAAGCTGCTGAAATTCGGCGGTCACGCAATGGCTGCGGGGATGACGCTGCGCCGCGAAGACATTTATGATTTTCGCCGTCTGCTGTCGCGCGCCGTGCGCGAACTTGCCGCTGTATCCGGCGCGGAGCCTGAACTGGAAATTGACGGCTTTCTGCGGCTGGACGAAATCACGCACGAACTCGCCGAAGATTTGCGGCGGCTGGCTCCCTTCGGCAACGGCAATCCGCCGCTGGCGCTGGCTTCGTCCGATTTGCGGCTGGTGCGGAAAAAGAAGCTTGGCCGTAAAGGCGATCATCTGGAAATGGTGGTTGAAGACGCGGCGGGCGCTCAGCGGCGCGTGCTGTGGTGGAATGCGGACGATAGCCTATTGCCCAAAGGCCGATTCGACCTTGCGTATAATTTGCGCGTCAACCGATTCAAAGACCGCGCCGACCTAGTGCTGGAACTGATTGACCTGCAAGCGCGCGAAAACGATGCGGTTGAAGTACAGCTAGAAGAGCCGAGCTATGAGATCGAAGACTACCGCAACGAACCGGACAACCGAGAGAAGCTGGCGGAACTTATAACGCTCTATCCCGACGCGCTTATCTGGCGCGAAGACGCCGACGCCGTCAACGGATGCAATCGGACAGAATTGAAGGCGGCGGAGACGCTGATCGTCTGGACAACTCCGCCCGGCCCCGCGGAATGGAATGCCGCGCTGGAAACCGTGAAGCCGCGCAGGATCATCACCTTCTGCCTGCAACCAGCGATTCAAACCATCGAACCTTTTCTACAACGGCTGGGCGGATTGCTGAAACACGTCATCAATGCCAAAAGCGGAGAGACGACGCTAACCGCGCTGGCCGCAGCCACTGCACAACGAACTGACGCCGTGCGCTACGGCCTGAACTGGTTCAATCAAGCTGGCCAACTGAGATCAGAGGTGCGGCCAGACGGCAGCGTAATTGTTGTCCGTGGGCAAATGCCGCAAGACCAGGTTGATCAGGCATCGCTCGAAAAATTGTTGAAAAGCGTGCTTGCCGAAACGATTGCTTATCGGAAAAACTGGACAGCATAGAAATCAATCACGACAGGAGCGTATGACGACTTTGCAGATCAAACCAAAAGAACAATGCAGATGGGATTTGGTAGCCCTGGGCGAAGTGATGCTGCGCCTGGATCCAGGCGACGGTCGCATCCACACCACGCGCAACTTTCAAGTCTGGGAAGGCGGTGGCGAGTACAACGTCGCGCGCGGGTTGAAGCGCTGCTTCGGGTTAAGCACGGCGGTGGTCACGGCCTTTGCCGATAACCCAATCGGACGATTAGCACAGGATTTGATCTATCAAGGCGGCGTGGATCAGTCGCACGTCAAATGGGTCAAATACGACGGCGTAGGCCGCCAGGTGCGCAACGGTTTGAACTTCACCGAACGCGGTTTCGGCGCGCGCGGTGCGGTTGGTTGTTCCGATCGCGGGCACACCGCAGCGTCACAATTGAAGCCCGGCGACATTGATTGGGAAACGATCTTTGGGAAAGAAGGTGCGCGATGGTTTCATTGTGGCGGCATCTTCTGTGCGCTGTCTGAAACCACGCCGCCGGTCGCGCAAGAAGCGATGGAAGCCGCGAAGAAATACGGCACGATCATTAGCTACGACTTGAACTACCGCGAATCCCTGTGGAAAGGCATCGGCGGCCACGAAAAGGCGCGCGAAGTGAATCGCTCGCTCGCTTCGCTGGTGGACGTGATGATCGGCAACGAAGAAGACTTCACCGCCGCGCTTGGCTTTGAAGTGGAGGGTGTGGATGAACACCTGTCAGACCTTGATCCGGCCAACTTCAAAAAAATGATCGGCAGCGCCGTTGCCGAATTCCAAAACTTCAAAGTCGTCGCGACGACCTTGCGCAACGCGAAGACGGGGACGATCAACGATTGGGGCGCGATCTGTTACGCCGATGGAGAGTTCTATTCCGCCACCTTGCGCGAAGACCTGGAGATATTTGATCGCGTCGGCGGCGGCGATTCGTTTGCGTCGGGATTGATCTACGGCTTTCTGACTGGCAGAGGCGCGCAAGCCGCCGTCGAATACGGCGCAGCCCACGGCGCACTGGCGATGACCACGCCGGGGGACACTTCAATGGTCACCTTGAGCGAAGTCGAAAAGGTCATGAAAGGCGGCGGCGCGCGCGTGGCGCGGTAAATAAAGTGGCGGCATACTGGCAGCGCTAGCCGAGTTAAGGAAGATATAAGGCCCAGGAAACATCTTTTTGTGACAAATAGTGAAAGCCCTGAATGATCGCAGCAAGAGCGTCGTTCAGGGCTTTTTGCAAGGCTTCCGTTTTTTAGTTTTTTATTCTTCTTCGTCCAGCAAGCCTTTTTCCGCCAGTTCCTGGCAGGCGATGCAATACCGAACCCACGGCAAAGCTTCCAGACGTTTGGTGCCGATCTCGTTGCCGCAATTGGTACAAACGCCAAACTCCTCGTCTTCAATGCGTTCGAGCGCCTCTTCGATTTGCCCCAGAATCAGCCGGTCGTTGGTGGACTGGCTGAAGAGCAGTTCTTTGGTGTAGGAATTCGAGGCCTTATCGGCGGGGTCTTGCGTGGCTTCTGTGTCGGCCTCGCGCCCGTAATCTTCGTTCCGGTTCACTACGCCCGAAAGCGCGTTGCGTTCAGCGATCAAGCGATCTTGGTAACCTTTAAGCTTCTTTTTATCCATCCATTCTTCTCCTAAACTGAAAAATCGGTGGCGTTGAAGTCGGGGATTAGACTTCAGAATTTGTGATATGGCAAGCCAGCCAACAATGTAAAAGCGCGATAAACCTGCTCCGCTAAGAGAACCCGTGCCAATTCGTGCGTCAGCGTCATCCGCGACAGGGCTAACTGGAAATTTGCCCGTTGTTTCACTTCGTCGCTGACGCCGGCAAATCCACCAATCACAAATGCCAGATGTTTAATTCCAGCCTGTTGTTTGGCGCCGATAAATTCGGCCAACTCGGGCGAAGTCATCTCACGGCCCTCTTCGTCCAACAGAACAACGAAATCATCTTTTGCAATGGCATCCAGCAGCTTCGAGCTTTCCGCTGCGATGACACGCTTTTCGTCACCGCTTCCGTGCCCTTTCGCTTGCTCTTTCAACTCACGCACTTCGTAACTGGCAAAGCGTTTAAGGCGGTCAAGGTATTCGGCGGTCAATGCGGCACAATGCCGGTCTTTGGTTTTGCCGATCCAGACGAAATTCAGCTTCACACCTTAACCTGCTCGGCATCACGCCACAGCCGCTCCAAGTCGTAAAACTTGCGCGATTCCTCTGTAAAGACGTGAACGACGAAAATTCCGTAATCAATCAAGATCCACTGCGCCGTGTTGTACCCTTCGGTTTGCAGCGGGCGGATTTTGACCTTCTTTAACTGCTCGGTAATTTCGTCGGCGATGGCCTGGGTCTGGCGTGTCGAACTGCCGGAGCAAATCACAAAGTAATCGGTAAACTCCGTGATTGCCGACAGGCGCAGCACCAACAGATCAAGGGCCTTTTTCTCTTCTGCAAAATGCGCCGCCAGTTTCACCTGCTCAAAGACCTCCTGGTCTTCCGGTGACAACACTTTCACAACACGTTCTGCTTTTTCTTCGACAACAGTTTTTTCTTCAATAACAGCTTCTGGCATTATGGTTTTTGATAGAGCTTATACTTTTCAATGTAGGCGGCAACGGGCGGCGGAACCCAATTCACAACGCTCTTGCCTTGTTGGGCAACTTCGCGCACGTCTGTCGCCGAAACACCTACTTCAACATAGTCGGTAAGGTAAATGTGGGGCGAGGCAAAATCATCTTCCGATGGCAACCGCCCTCCGCTCAAATCCACAAGGTTTGCTTGTAACTGTGGCGACAAATGGGCGGCAATGCCCACACCAGCTTGATCGCCGCCTTGATCTCCAATTTGATGACCGGGCCGCGTCGCAACGATGACGTCATATTCGGTCAGCAATCGCTGATGTTCGCGCCAGGTGGCCACATCGCGGAACGAATCCGCTCCCATAACAAAGAACAACTGCGCATCATCATAATCGGCTTTCAGCCGATCCAGTGTTTGCACCGTGAAAGGGCGTTCCGGCGCTTCCACTTCAACTGCCGAGACAAACATTTTGGGATCGCTCATTGTTGCGACGCTCAGCATCGCCAACCGATGGAACGGCGATGAAATCTGCTGCCCACGTTTATGCGGCGGAACGAAGGCAGGAACGAACAGCAGGCGATCCATTGCAAAGGAATTCATAATCGCTTTGGCCACCTGCCAATGGCCGTCATGAATCGGGTCGAACGTCCCGCCGTAAATCGCAATGCGTTGACGCACTCTGACCTCGCTCAAGCTTGGGCTGCCTGCGTTAAGGTGGCCTGTGCCTGCTCGTCTTCCTGTTTGATGACATCGAGCTTGCGCTCGACCGCCCGCAACAATTCTTTCAACCCTTTGCCCGAAGCAGCAGAGATTGCATAAAACTCCACTCCTTCACGCTCACAAAACTGTTGGAAGTCTTCCAGGCGACTTTCATCGTCCAGCGCGTCCAATTTGCTGGCGACGGCAATCTTCGGCTTGGAAGCAACCTCAGGGCTGTATGCTTCAAGTTCGTGCGTGATCGTTTGGTAATCAGCAATCGGGTCTTTCGCCATCCCGGAGACATCCACCAAATGCAGAAGCAGTTTGGTCCGCTCAATGTGGCGCAGAAAACGATCACCCAGCCCTGCGCCTGTGTGTGCCCCTTCAATCAAACCAGGAATATCCGCGACTACAAAGGTTTTGTAGTCGCCCAAATCAACGACGCCTAAATGCGGTTCAAGGGTGGTAAATGGGTAATCAGCAATCTTTGGGCGTGCAGCAGAGATGCGGGAGATCAGCGTAGACTTTCCGGCGTTCGGTAACCCAACCAAGCCAACATCGGCAATCAGCTTTAACTCTAAAACCAGCCATAGCTCTTCGCCTTCTTTCCCATCTTCGTGATAACGCGGAGCGCGATTGGTTGAGGTCGCAAACTGCGCATTGCCACGGCCACCGCGGCCTGCTGCCGCGACTAGCACTCGCTGGCCTGCTGCGGTGAAATCGTGAATGACTTCGCCGGTTAATTCATTTGTCACCAAGGTGCCGACAGGAACCTTGATGACAACATCTTCAGCGTCCGCGCCGTGCCGTTTGCTTCCTTCACCATGCTTGCCACGGCCTGCGACGTGTTCCGGATTGTAGCGAAAGTGAAGCAGCGTATTCAGACCTTCAGTAGATTCAAAGAAGATCGAACCGCCATCACCCCCATCACCGCCAGACGGGCCGCCACGCGGCACGAATTTCTCTCTGCGAAATGCCAGGATACCGTTGCCGCCGTTGCCGGCTCGCACGTGAATTCTCGCGCGGTCAATAAACATTGCTGGTCGGTGGTTGGTGGGTCGTGGTCGGTGGTTGAGATGACCTCACTAGCTACCGACCACGAACCACCTACCACGCATTATTACTCCGATGGATAAACGCTGATAAACCGGCCTTGGCGGCCTTTGTCTTCGAATTTGACGACACCTGTGACGCAGGCGTACAGCGTATCATCGCTGCCAATGCCTACGTTGCTGCCTGGTTTGAAACGCGTTCCACGCTGACGAACCAGAATCGAGCCGCCGGAAACCAGTTGCCCGCCAAACCGTTTAACGCCCAGACGCTGCGAATTGGAATCGCGCCCGTTACGTGAACTGCCTACACCTTTTTTGTGTGCCATGACTCAAAACTCCTCATAAAAGCCGGTCGCGCCTAGACGACCGATTCGATCTTTACTTCGGTGAACCCCTGCCGATGCCCTTTTGTCTTCTTGAAGCCTTTGCGGCGTTTGAATTTGAAGACGATGATCTTGGGCGCGCGCCCCTGTTTAACAACGGTCCCGGTGACCGAAGCGCCATCCACGATCGGCGAACCGATGCGGACGCCATTGTCATCGCCCGCCGTTAACACGGCGAACTCAACCGCATCGCCGGCGTTCTTGTCAGCGATAGAGGGAAGCCGAACGACATCGCCCGGACTCACACGAAACTGTTTTCCGCCAGAGCGGATAATTGCGTATGCCACTGTTGTATCTCCTATGAACTATTCGTCTGATAGAAAACGCGGGATTATAGGTATCCACCTCTGAAAGTTCAACCCTCTCGCCCGCGCTTGAAGAAACTATCCCAAGAAAAATGTTGTAGCAGGAATAAATATTGGCCATTTTGCGATAAACGAGATGTATAAAGATGTAAAGAAAGGGTCAGGATAGCAGTTAGAACAGCGAAACTACGGAAGAACCAGATTGATCGAAGACAGCGCGCAAAACCAACTGCAAAGACTGCAAGCGTTCGAGACGGAAGCACTGGTTTTTACCAGTCAGCTTTACCGTGTCGCGCTTAGGCTGTGCCGTGATAAAGCGAAAGCAGAAGATCTGGTGCAGGAAACCTATCTACAGGCATGGCGATCATTTCACCGCTTTGAACAAGGGACAAATTTGAGAGCGTGGCTCTACAAAATCATGTTTAATGTTTATTACAGCGGTCAGCGGCGACAGAAGCTTCAGTTTGTAGGGACGGAGGAGATCATCGCCGAAACAATTGCTTACGATCCGCCGACACCACAGCAATTAACGGATGAAGAAGTTTTGGCCGCACTGGAACGATTACCAAAAGATTTTCAGATTCCAATTTTGTTAGCCGATGTCGAGGAGCTTTCCTACCGCGAAATTGCCGACGCGATGGAAATCCCGATGGGTACTGTCATGTCAAGGCTACATCGAGGGCGCAAGCTTTTGCGAACCGAATTAACCGGATACGCACGCAACGCGGGTTACAGAATTTCGAAATAGGAGGATGTCGAGGGAGAAGCTCGAAGCTGGAATGCGACGATGGAAACAATTGCAGGAAAATTATCGTGGAGGTACTTATGCAAAAGATGGATTGCCACAATTTCAAAGAGATGCTTGATTCGTACTTCTGCGAAGAGCTAACGGTCGAAACAAATCATTCGATTCTTCACCACGCTGAGCGCTGCCCCTCCTGCCGCAATGAGATGGCTTCACGCCGAAACCTGCGACTGGCATTGCAACGCGCTTGCGCACAAGATCAGATGAGTGACGATGCGTGTGAACGATTGCGGGCGATGCTGCGCGCCGAGGCGGCGAAAGTAAGTGAGGTGAGAAGCCTGCGCAGATGGTGGGCGGATTTTTTTGACCTGAAGCTTGCTCTGCCAATAATGGCCGGGGCAGCAGCGTTGCTTGTGGCTGTCATTGGCCTGGCGACTTACAGACAATTGCCCATCTCACATAATCCGGCTGAAGCTCCTGCCGCAGAAAAGCTTGCCGCGTTGCATTTAAGCGATGCATTAATGACAGAAGCAGCAAGCAGTCATCGAACTTGCGCTTTCCATGTCGAACCTGACAGCACATCTCAGGGAATGAGTAATGACGAGGTCAAAGATTTTGATCCTGAGTGTGTAGACTTGGACAAGATTGTGGCGGAGGGGGCACAAGGTTTGCCGTTATGTCTGGCTCATGTTTGCGGTAGCTCGGACAGGCGATTTGCGCATTTGATTTACCGTCGCGAAGGGCAGTTAGTCTCTCTGCTGGTAACCCGGCGCGATGGGCGCGCGATGCAAACAGGATCAGTGCCAACATTTATTGACGGGCTGGCAGACGTACAAGAATCGAAGCAAACTGAATTGAACCTGGATGCGTATCAAACGGAGAAGCGGGTGATTTTGGTTGTTTCGGCAATGCCGAAATTTGAAAATGAAAAGCTTGCGCGATCTTTGGCAACACCCGTGGTAAGGCATTTACGTCGTGTTGAGAGTCAAACAGCTTTGTTGGAATGGCCGGATTTTAGCCGGGATTTGATCGGGATTGAACTGATGACAAACGTGAGAGGAGGAAAACTACGATGATGGCAACAAATTTTGCAACGAATTTGATTTCGGCAGAACAGGCCTGGCAAACCAGTTTCCCTGACCTGCTCAATCTGCCCTACATTGAGAAAACTTTCTGGCGAGGAATGACGATTTATTCGCTGGAAGATACAGCTTCGCACGTTTACGTGGTGCTGAAAGGGCGCGTGAAAATTTTGCGGACTTCGGCGGAAGGCCAGCAAAAGATTCTTTCGATCCGGTATCGCGGCGAACTCTTCGGCGAACTGGCACTGGCCGGAAAGGCTGTCGAAACCCGGCGCAGCGATGAGGCGGTGGCACTGGATACCACAAGAGTGGCGGTCATTCGCGTAGCCGACTTCTGGAATGCTGCTCGGCGCGATCCTGTGTTAATGCAAAATGCTTTTCAATATGTAACGCATCAATTGGCCGAAGCACACCGGCAAATCGAATCATTGGTCTTCGACCACAATCATCGCAGGCTGGCTCGTGCACTGATGGAGTTGGCGGGTGAGGCTGAACGCGCCGGAGAGTTGAGCGTGAAGCTGACGCACGAAGAGTTGGCCGAGTTGATCGGATCAACGCGTGAAGTTGTCACCGGAATGATGATCGAATTCCGCAATCATGGCTTGATTGAATACAAACGCGGCGACATCCGACCAAACATGAACCGTCTGATGCAATTTTTGAATGAAGAAGAGGGCATCATCAAACCTAGAGCGATTGCCTGAACCCGGGCAATTGCTATTTTCTTCAAGCCCCCTGCAGGTTCGCGTTATGACGCAGGGGGCTTTCGATGCAACTTTCAAACATCACCGATACCTGTCAAAAAATAACTACCGGCCATTGCTCTTCAGCCAGAACAGAGGCCTTCTTCGGTTATCTAGTTGAAAAGCCTGACCTGAAATGATCACCTGCTAGCGCACATAGATGATTGTGTGTAGAATGGCGCACTGTTTTGGGAACCTTCGCGGCGAAAATACTAGTTGCCCGTGAAGGTTATTTAGTCTTCGATTCCCACATTCGGTTTAAGGCAATTGTGATTACAGGCACGGCTGAACTGCTGACGAGGCAAAGCAATCGAAGACCTATCCGACTAAATATGATCCTAAAGTTTTCGCTCAAGCGGAGGCGAATGCAGATATGATCCGATGTTATCACTGCGGCACTGACAATCTGGACGGCTCAGAATACTGTGATGAGTGTGGAACCAAGCTGAACGCGGCCAGTTCCGCGCGGTCTGCTTACGCGCCGCCGCAATCCTTCTCATCACCGGCTCCGTCAGAAATGGCGTCGCCAATCGCCACGTCGGCTGCTCAAGCTCCGATGCCGCCGCCGCCGCCCGCGTTCACACGCGACACGATTACGCCCAAACCGGCGACACCTTACACGCCGCCGCCGCCACCTGTCTTCCAGGCCGCTCCGCGAATTCCGCCTGTTGCACCGCAAGCGGCCCCATCAGCGATGCCGCCTGTGTCTTCAGCGGGCAGCCAGATGCCGCCCGTTGTGACGACGGTGGAACCGGCGAATCAGACGGCGAGCTTCAATGGCCAGACCGGCGGCTTGCGCAGCAATCCTTTCAATCCCGAAAGTGGACAACAACCTTCTATGAATACTCCAAATCTATCGCCTCCCGAAGCGCCGGCGGTGCGCGCCAAGCTGACCATTCAGCGCGGAGGCAAAGTCGGCAAGGAGTTTTCCATCATTTCGATAGAAGCAATGATTGGCCGTTGGGACGCCGATGGCGGCATCTTCCCCGACGTGGACCTGGATCAGGACGATCCGGAAGCGAAGGTTTCCCGCCGCCATGCGCGGATTCAGTTCCTGAACAATCAATACCTGATTGAAGATTTAGGCAGCACCAATGGCACGTTCGTCAACCGAGGCCCGCGCCTGCTGCCCGGCATCAAACAACCGCTCAACAACGGCGATGAGATCATTGTCGGAAAAACCTTTTTGAAGTTCATCCTGAGTTAGGCAAATGACAAGTGATGTGATGCGGAACCCGGAAACACTCCTGAATTGCTTGTCATTTGTTATTCGTCATTTATCACCATTTGAGCTATGCCCTTCTGTCCCGAATGTGGAGCGCCCAACACTGCCGGTGACCCCTACTGTGGCGAATGTGGCGCATGGCAAGACCCACCAGTCAATTATGCGGTCGTGTCGGCCCAATCGGCCCAATTGGTTGCGCCGGCACGTACCGGAGTTATGAGTATGACCGCTTCCGGTAATACCCCAACAGGGATTCAACTGGCCCCCGGCACGCTGCTGGTGGACAGGTATAAGGTTGTCAAACGCATCGGCGGTGGCGGAATGGGATCAGTCTATCTGGGTGAAGACCAGAATCTGGCCAACCGTTCCGTGGCTGTCAAAGAAATGGTCGAGATGTTCGCTGATGATTCGTCGCGGCTGAAAGCCATTGAGGATTTCAAGCGCGAATCACAACTGCTTGCGAGTCTCGATCACCCTTCAATTCCGACCATCTATCAGTATTTCTTTGACACCGAACGCGGACGCTACTACCTGGTGATGAAATATATTGACGGCGGCGATCTGGCCGCGCGTCAGCGGCTAACAGGTGGCCGGGTTGAAGAACTGACTGTCACCAAGTGGGCGATTGACACGTGTGACGTGCTTGATTACATCCATTCGCAAGATCCGCCGATCATATATCGCGATCTGAAACCCGCGAACCTGATGATTGACAACCGCACCAACCGCGTGATGCTGGTGGATTTCGGTATCGCGCGCTTCGTTGCGGCAACGCAAAAAGGCGTCACTGCAATTGGCACGATGGGCTACGCCCCGCCGGAACTGTTTGCCGGAAATGTCGAGCCGCGCTCTGATATTTATTCCCTTGGCGCGACGATGTTTCATCTGCTAACTGGCGTTGACCCACAGGACAATCCGCTGCTGATCTTCGATTTCGACAAGAATCCAAAACCCCGGCAGATCAATCCCGCCATCTCGGTTGAGATGGAAGAGTTGATTTGCCGATCAGTCGAACACAAACCCGAGAACCGGTTCGCTTCGGCGCGGGCTTTCGGCTTGGAGCTACAGACGCACTTGCGCTATCTGCAAGAAGGGCGGCGTGGCGCAGTTTCGCCCGCCAACCTTTACGAAACCGCGCAGAGCTTCGGGCCGGTTAACACCTGCGTCAATTGCGCGCATGAACTGGCGACGGATGATGTTTTCTGTGCTTACTGTGGAACCCGCCAGCCGTCAAAGCGAACCACTGCCAAACTGCTGGTGATGGGAACCAATGAAATGAACGCGCAATTCGCGCTCAACGCCGATGGCGAAAGTCTGATTGGACGACTGGACCCCAATCGCGGCATCCGGCCGGAAGTAGATTTGTCGAAATACGATCCGTCAGCGCGCGTCTCACGCCGCCACGCCAGAATCCTGGCGCAGGGCAACAAATTCTTTATCGAAGACCTGGGTAGCGCCAATGGCACCGTTGTCAACGGTTCCATGAAGCTACCCCATGGTCAGCCGCATATGCTCGTTAGCGGCGATGAGCTTAAACTGGGTGAAACGACGCTTAAATTTGTGGTCTCATAAATTCGAGCCATTCGCCTGGCATCAGAAAAATTTGGCAATTCTGCCAGTGAATAAAGATGCCCTGACCATTCGGCAGAAACGCGCTCTACTACCTTGCGCTATGAGTTCAAACGAAGTTTTCATTGCTATGCCCAGACACCGAAATGACGATGATGCGGATGCGCTGGATAATTCCACCCTTCCGAGTATCAGCGCGCGTTGCAGCGCATTCCTGCTGGATTATATCTTGACGTTTTTTCCCATGGCTGTGACGCTGGTGCTGGCTTTTTATGTCAAGCGCCGTCTGCTGGAACCGACCGTCGCCGATTTCTTTCAGTATATTGGTTATGCGCTGGTGCTGGTCGTGATCTTTGCCAACTGGGTCTATAGCTATGTGCGATTCGGACAGAGTTTCGGCAAGCGCTTTATCGGTCTGCGCCTGATGCGCGTGGATGGCCAGCCAGTGGATTACAAAACCGCCGTTGTGCGACTGCTTGGGTCGTTGCTTTCGCTGCTTGTATTCGGATATGGCTTTCTGAGAATTCTGTGGGATGACGAGCAGCGCGGCTGGCACGACAAGCTCGCTGGGACGGTGGTTGTTAAAGACTGACCCTCATTCGTTCATTTCCCGATTGTGGCCCGATTGTGATTTGACCGGGAGAGATTATGAGCAGTCAAGCGCTTCTCATAATGCCATCCTGATTTGATTCGCTATCCATTTTATAAACTGCGACCCCAAGTAATTGCTTCGGAAGTTTTGACTCGTTCCCTGCTCTTTAGGGCATAGCGAGCCGCAATTATTGAATTAGTTGTTTGAAAGCACGCCAGCTCCCCAGGAGACGATCTGCTAGCCCAAACCCGATGTGATCATCGGCAGCAAAGACTGCTCATCGCAGCGATGGATTTCGGGAAGCGCGGTCACGGCCAATGACGGTTGTGACTCAGCGCCACTGACAGACAAATTCCACAGGCGTGTTTCGAGGGATGAAGTTATGACCATGAATTATTGTGGGAGATGCGGTGCCGCCAACGGGAGGGCTGCCCGTTACTGTCGGCAATGTGGTGTGGAGTTGCACAATCAAGCAGCATTTTCTTCCGGCACTTCCCCGCTTACCGTGGAGTTTTCTGCTCGCAATGCGCCGAAAGATAGGACGCGTGAGATTCCGCCGCCTCCGACACCTCCACCCTACCCAACCACTAAGACAAATGATCAGGCTGCTGATCAGCAAGACAGTGAAACCAGAGACCCCAGAGCGATTAGCGAATCACTGAAAAAGCTACGCGCTTCTGGCCCGTTGACCGATACATCCAAGGACAAGAAAAAACAGGAACGCATTAACCGGATTATTGACTCGTCGGTCGAGGGCAAGCGTGACAAGAAACGAGCGGCAAAGTCTCAATCCGTTGTGCCCGTCACTAAAGCCCCTCCGCAGGCCAAAACCAAAATCACAGGGCCTCTCGGCAAACTGTCTCCGTCATCCACCTCGGCAACGCCGACGCAGTCAGGCAACCGCAAAAACTCAATTCCGCCGCAATCAACTTCTCCACATGCGGCACTTGGGGCATATGGGGCATCCGGAGCGTCCGGGTCATTTATGGCGACGACAACGCGCAACAGCGGCGCATTGTCCGGGATGGCGCAGCTTCCACCGAACGGCCCGTCTTCGGTACTGGCTCAGGCATCGGGTTTGGGCAAACAATCGAACATGGGTTCCCGGTTTCGGATTGGAGTGATGGCATTGGTGGTGATGCTGGCAGCAGGCGGCTATTTTTTATTGCGTGATAAGCTGGCCGGTCCAGCGCGGTTAATTGATGCTGGACGAAACCTGTTAAGCGCCGAAGAGCAAAGCGCATATCTGGTGCGTTCGGGACAGCGTGACCGTGAACAAGGCCATTCCGAAGCCGCCATCGGCTATTTCCAAAATGCTCTGGCCTTGACGCCCAGCAATCCTGATGTCCTGTTTATGCTGGCTCAAACCTATGCCGGGATAGGACAGAGTGACGAAGCAATGAAGAGCTATCAATCCCTGCTGCGGATCATGCCCGAACAACTCGAAGCCCGGCTGCAGGTGGCAGAGATTCATCGCCAGCGCGGCAACTGGAACGCAGCCCTGCAGGAATACCAGCGGATCATCACGCTTGATCAAAACAGCCCGCAGGCCGCCGTGGCACTTTCAATCATGGAATCTCAAGATTCCGGCAAGCCAGAAATCGCCGATGCCAATCTGCGCCGTCCACGTACCGTTGCCAAGAAAACGCCTGTGACGCTGCCCGGGGCAATGATGCAGGCGAATGTTCTGTTGCCGCAGTCGGGAATGGCGGCGGCAGGCATCAAACCGCCAACGTTCAATAATCGCCCGGAAGAAAAGCCCGATCCGCGCGTGGCGGCAGATAGTCACAAGAAACTCGGCTTGCGTTACTTCAATGTGCGGCAATATCGGGCAGCGATCAATGATTTTCTTTCTGCATTGCGGCTGACGCCTGAAGACAAAGACATCTACTACTTTCTTGGATCGTCGTACTATGGTTTAGGCGAGTTCGCGTTGGCGCACGATTATTACAGACGCGTGGACAGCGGCAATTACATCGGCGTCGCCCAATCCGGCGCAGCCCGGACGGAAAAGGCCGCGCGCGAGGAGGCCAAGCGCCGGGAACTGCTAAAAAACGACTCGCAAAATCAGGTCAAGGACGATCTCAACCAAAAGAGTAAAAGCAGTTTGAATAATAGTTTGGAACAATAACCTGATGGGGAGAGGGAGGGAGAAAGAGAACGAGCAGAGAATAACTATTATTTTCTGCTGCCTTGCCTCCCTATTTCCCGGTCTCTCAATCTTCCCGTCCCGTTTCATCCCATATGCCACGTTTGATTGTTCGCTCCACGCCGTCACACGGTGATTCAGTGGTTGAATTGAGCAGATTACGCACGACGATTGGGCGCTCGGCGCGCAATGATCTTTGCGTCGAAGACCCGTTTGCCTCGCGGTTGCATTCCGAAATCCGGCGGCGTGGTGATGCCTTCTGGATCAGCGATCTGGGCAGCGCCAACGGCACCTTGATTAACGGCATGCGGTTGACGACACAGGTGCAGCTCAATGACCGCGACATCGTCCGCATCGGCGAAACCGAAATCGAATATTCCGAGCGCGCCGATACTGCTCCGGCGCGAGGACGCACAAGCATTCTCTTTTCCAACGATAGCAGTTTCGCGCCACTGCCCGAAGCAACGATCACTGCCGGTTCGCGCAGTTCAGCAGCTAATTTACTCTCTTCGGTTGAAGCCGCGCACCGAACGTTTATCAACCCAGTTCCTGATCCAGCCGCCAGCCATCTGGTGACACAAGTGCCAACGCCTTTAGCGGTGCCACAGGATGACGCGCTAAGCATCATCAGCCGCGTCAGCCTCACACTTCTTTCGCCGCTTTCGCTGGAAGAGACGCTGAAGCAGGTGCTTGATTGCGTCTTCGACGTTCTTTCTGCCGATCGCGGTTACGTCATGCTTCTGGAAAAGCCCGAAGGCAAACCGAAGGATGGGCAAGCCGTCGAATTTGAACTGGTCTGCAAGGCCATGAAAGCACGCAGCCAATCGCCTACCCAGGATCAGGGCATACATCTCAGCCAGTCCATTACCGAGCAGGTGTTAAAACATGGCACGTCAGTGCTGACTTCCGATGCACAACAAGATCCGCGATTTCAAGAACGCCAATCCATTGTGCTGGGCGGCGTGCGTTCGGTGATGGCGGTTCCGCTCTCCGTCGAAGGGCGGGTTTCAGGCATGGTCTACGTTGACAACCCATATCACAGCAATCGGTTTACCGAACGCGACTTGCAACTGTTGAAACTGATCGCTGATGTCGCCTCAATCCGGATTGAGAACATGCGCCTGCTGGAAGTGCAGCAGGAGCAGAAACGTCTGGCCAATGAACTGGCCGTTGCCAGCGAGATTCAATTGAGGTTGCATCCGGCATCGCCGCCTGCCCTGGAAGGCTACGATATGATCGGCGTCAGCTTCCCCTGCTACGAAGTCGGCGGCGATTACTTCGACTTTATCGAAAAGCGCGACGGGCGCTACGTCGTCGCGCTTGGCGACGTGTCTGGCAAAGGGACGGGCGCGGCACTGTTGATGTCTTCAGTTCACGCGGCGGTGCGCGCGCATACAACGACACGCTTGTCCGCCAGCGAAGTCGTCGGCGAGATCAATCAATACATCTACGACAATACGCCCGCCAATCGCTACGTCACACTCTTTTACAGCGAACTTGACCCGCGCTCGCATCAGCTCACTTACATCAATGCCGGCCACAACCCGCCGATGCTGGTACGCGCCAGCGGCGAAGTAACAACACTGGACATTGGCGGTTTTCCGGTCGGCATCACAGAGTTTTGCGATTATCGCGAAGGCTGGGTGGAATTGGAGTTGGGCGATGTTCTGGTCATCTACTCAGACGGCGTGACTGAGAGCCAGAATGAGGAAGGCGAGGAGTTCGACGAATCGCGTCTGGTCGAAATTGTACAGAAGAACCGCGGTCGCACAGCCGCCGGCTTGCGCGACCGGATTGATGAGGCGCTGGCCAAATTCGTCGGCAAAGCCAAGACCGTTGATGACCTGACACTGGTCATCGTTAAACGCAAAAGCGTCGGAGACTGATTCGCACTTCGGCCTTGTCCGATGACACTCCCCTCATGAATGCGCTACAGCAATTCATTTTTGTCCCCGTACTTTCGCTGCTGCCTTGCGTTCTGTGGCTGTGGTATTTCTCCAGCCGCACACGTTACAAGCGCCCGGCGGTTCGCGTCCTGGGCCTGACCTTCCTGCTTGGCGCGCTGGCGACGATTCCCGCGCTCGCCCTCAACTTAATCGGCCAACAGCTTTTCATCATGCTTTTCGGTAGCACGCCGTGGTCGCATCTGCTGGTGCTGCTGTTCATTGTCGGTCCGGTCGAAGAGGCAATGAAATTACTGGTCGTCTATTTTTATGCCTACCGCCAGCAGGAATTTGACGAGGCGCTGGACGGAGTCATTTTCAGTGCGACGGCGGCGCTGGGGTTTGCCGCAATCGAAAACGTCGTCTATCTGGCACAGAACGATGCGATGTTGGTACTGCTGCGCGGCCCTCTATCGAATCCAGGCCATGCGCTGTTTTCGGCAGTTTGGGGAATGGGCTTGAGCCGCGCCAGGACCAAACCCAATCTTTTCAGTCAACGCTTCCCAATCATTCTGGAAGGATGGGTCTATGCTTCCCTGCTCCACTCGCTCTTTGATGCGCTGTTGGTGGCGTCTTCGCGAGTCAGCATTCTCTTCTTCGGATTATTGATCTGCGTCATGGTGGGTCTGTTCTTCCGAGTCCGCGGGCGAATCCGGTTTCATAGCGACACCTCGCCACATCGCGAAGGAACGTTGCTGCTGCCAACTCGCCGCTTCTGTCAGGAATGCGGCGCAAAAGGCACCGCCGGAATGCGCTGTCCCAAATGCGGCGCGTTCGTTCCTGACCCGGAAGAATTGGAACTTTGCCCAATCTGCACGACGCCGCAACGCCCCGGCGCAAAGTTTTGCGCGCGATGCGGCGCAAATATCAAACTTCCAGCCCGAGAGAATCTCGATACGCGCCCGCATTTCGTCGCGGTCTCTCCCGAAGGTGAAGAACGCATCGCCTACATCCTGAACGAAAACGAAATCATGATTGGCCGTACACTCAATAATGCATTTGTGGTTGAACACCCATCGGTCTCCAAACGTCACGCCCGCGTCGTCGCTGAAGATGACGAATATGCGTTGTATGACCTGGGCAGCAGCAATGGCACATTCGTCAACGGCAAGCGCATCAACGAAACGAAACTCGAAGATGGATGCGAAATCCGCTTTGGCCGCGCCCACTTCATCTATCGCGCCCAACACCTGAAAACTGGCGAGCAATAGGCAAACAATCGGTTTCTGATGGAAGATTGAACAAAATCCTCATAGTTTTCGCATTAGGCAAGTGGCTGCCTTGACACATTAAGCCCTTTTCCCTATTCTCAGCGTTCGCTTTTTTCACGCTGAAACACGGAGATTCTATCTATCTATGTCTACCTACTTTCCAAGTGGCAAAGGATTGGAGCAGCATCGCGATTGGCATCTAATTGATGCCGATGGCCTGACTGTCGGTCGGCTGGCGAGTGAAGTCGCCCGCCTGCTGATGGGCAAGCATAAACCGACCTATACTCCCTTCCTGGATACGGGCGATCACGTGATCGTCATCAATGCCTCCAAAGTCGTTTTCAAAGGCAATAAAACCGAAGACAAAATTTACCGGCATCACACAGGCTGGCCGGGCGGTTTGAAAGAGGTCAAGGCGAAGGACATGCTGGCGAATAAACCAGCGCGTCTGCTCGAATTGGCCATCAGGGGCATGCTGCCAAAGACCAAAATGGGCCGCGCGATGAGCAGCAAGCTGAAGATCTACGCCACTGCGGAACATCCGCACGGCGCGCAGAAGCCCGGTTCACGCAAACTGCCTGTCTAAGTAACGTCCGAAGTTAATGTCAAACACCAACCGGATCGCCTGTCTCCAACGTCCTTTACTACACGAAACCGGCGACCAATCAATGTTCAGGAGCGAATTGAAACGTGGCTGATATTCAGTACTACGGAACTGGCCGTCGCAAGAGCGCAACCGCTCGGGTTTATCTGCGGCCAGGAACCGGCAACTTCAATGTCAATCGAATCTCGATTGACAACTATTTCAAGAACGAAGCGCTGCGCATGATCATTCGCCAGCCGCTGCATCTGACCGACACACTGGCGAAATTCGATGTGCTAGTCAATGTTGCGGGCGGCGGAAGCGCCGGACAAGCGGGTGCCGTACGTCACGGCATTGCCCGCGCGTTGCTTGAGTTCAACGGCGAGTTGCGCAAAAAACTCAAGAAAGCCGGCTTGCTGACGCGCGATCCGCGCGCCAAAGAGCGCAAGAAGTACGGCCAGAAGGGCGCGCGCAAACGCTTCCAGTTCTCGAAACGCTAATTTCTATGTGAAATGCGGATGTGGATTGCGGATTTTTCAAGAGTTGTTTGCTTTTGAATCCGCAGTCCGCATTTCTCAATTCATCATTCCATTGCCTTCCTCATTGCTGGTTGTTCTACGGCAAACAGGCCGTGAGTCTCCTCTGCGCTGAAATAATCCAGACGAGAATTTGAGGAAGGCGAGTACACAAACCAATTTCCTGGAGGCATAGTTTGGCTACAGTTACGATGAAAGAGTTGCTCGAAGCAGGCGTACACTTCGGGCACCAAGTGCGCCGTTGGAATCCAAAGATGAAAGAGTACATCTTTGGCGAACGCAACGGCATTTACATTATTGACCTGCAAAAAACGCAGCGGATGTTCAAAGAGGCCATTAAGTTCGTCTCGACCACTGCGGGTGAAGGCACACACAAGACCTTCCTGTTCGTCGGCACCAAGCGTCAGGCGCAGGACGCGATCAAGGAAGAAGCACTGCGTTGCAATCAGTTTTACATCAACCAGCGTTGGCTCGGCGGCCTGCTCACCAACTTCCAAACCATTCAGAAATCCATCAAACGCTACAAAGATATCGAAGCCATGCAGGCCGATGGCCGCATTGAACAGTACGCGAAGAAAGAGCGATTGGAGATTGAGCGCGAGCGGCTGGCACTGGAAAAGAATCTGGCAGGCATCAAAGACATGCGTAAGCTGCCCGATGTTATATTCATTATTGACACCGGCAAAGAAGAAATTGCGGTCAAAGAAGCCAACCGATTGGGCATTCCCGTGGTTGCCATTGTTGATACAAACTGTTCGCCCGAAGGCGTGGATTATGTTGTTCCCGGCAACGACGATGCGCTGCGTGCCGTGCGGCTGTTTGCCGCGCGCATCGCCGACGCCATTGCCGAAGGTCAGCAACTGGCCCAGCAGAAAGAGTCGGAAGAAGCCGCTGCTGCTGCCGAACAGGCGAAAGTCAGCGGTGTGACCGTGGACATTCAGCAACGCCAACAACGCGACAGAGCAGACCGCGGTGATCGTGGAGGTCGCGGACGGGATCGTAATGATCGCCCCCGCAGCGACCGTGGTGGTGACCGGCGTGCCGGTTCAGGCGGTTCAGGCGGTGGGCCTACTGGTGGTGCCGCTGGTGGTGGCAGAAGCGAGAATCGCGGCGACAGAGCACCGCGTCGCGCGATTGCCGCCGCAGCGCAAGCAAGTCCGGCAATCCCAGCAGCGCCGGCGATTCAGGCAACTCCGGCTGCATCTGCTGCGGCCCCTGTGGAATCACCGGTGCCCGCAGTTGATCCCATTCTGGCGCAGCCAATCCAACCTGTTGTTGAAACACAGGCCCCCCCGGCGGAAACCAGCGTGGCAGAGTCGGCATAGATCGAATATCAACAAAACATTTTTTGATTTGATCAGGACGGCGTAGCCCACACAAAGCGCGGCTGCGCCGTTTTTGCGAAACAGAATCGTTATTCACGGATAACATCATCAACCAATAACAGGGGAAGTTATGGCTATCACGGCAGAAATGGTGAAGACCCTGCGCGAAAAGACCGGCGCGGGAATGATGGAATGCAAGAAGGCTCTGAACGAGTCGAACGGTAACGAAGAACAAGCAATCGAATTCCTGCGCAAGGCAGGCTTGGCCAGCGCCAAGAAGCGCGAAGGCCGGATCGCCGCCGAAGGCACGGTTGGTTCCTACATTCATATGGGCGGCAAAGTTGGCGTGCTGGTTGAAGTCAACTGCGAAACAGATTTCGTCGCGCGCAGCGAAGACTTTCAGAAATTTGTCAAAGACCTGGCAATGCACATTTGCGCATCCGAACCGCAGTTCGTCGGCAAGGATGAAGTTCCGGCGAATCTGATCGAGAAAGAGAAAGAGATCGCGCGCGGACAGGCGATGGCGGATCCGAAGAATGCTAACAAGCCCGAAAATATCATCGAGAAAATGGTGCAGGGCCGCGTGGACAAATTCTTAACTGAAGCCGTTCTGCTGGAACAACCTTTCGTCAAAGACCAGACCGTCACCGTTGGAGAATTAGTCACAAGCTTGACGGCCAAGACGGGTGAGAAGTGCAGCATCCGCCGCTTCACACGCTACAAAATGGGCGAAGGCCTTGAGAAACGGTCTGAAGACTTCGCCAGCGAAGTCGCGTCAATGATGAAATAGCCGCACCGTGATCGATAGTTAGTGGTTGGCAGAAAAACCCAGCCACTAACTACCGATCACCAACCACCAACCACCGTGCCTGAGTCACCCAATAAAACCAAACCTTTCTACCAACGCATCCTGCTCAAGTTGAGCGGCGAAGCCTTAATGGGCGAGTCCGGATATGGAATTGATCCAAAGGTGATTCGTCGCCTTGCCCAAGAGGTAAAAGATGTTCAAGAACTCGGTGTAGAGATTGCCTTGGTCGTGGGTGGTGGCAATATTTTTCGCGGCTTAAGCGCCAGCGCGATGGGGATTGACCGTGCCTCTGCCGATTACATGGGAATGTTGGCAACGGTCATGAATGCAATCGCGTTGCAGGATGGATTGGAGAAGGCAGATGTTGACACCCGTGTCGTCTCTGCCATTGAGATGCGCGAAATCGCGGAACCATTCATCCGCCGCCGCGCCGTCCGTCATCTGGAAAAAGGCCGTGTAGTCATCTTTGCGGCGGGCACCGGCAATCCCTACTTCACGACGGATTCCGCCGCTGCTCTGCGCGCGCTCGAAATCAAAGCGGATGTGCTGATGAAAGCGACCGGCGTCGGCGGCATCTACACCGCCGACCCGCGTAAAGACCCGAATGCTGTCAAGATTGAAGAGTTAACTTATATGCGCGTGCTGCAGGAAGAACTGGCTGTCATGGATGCTTCGGCCATTTCGCTCTGCAAAGACAATCGGCTGCCGATTATGGTCTTCAACATGAACGAACCTGGCAACATTCAGCGCGCCGTGATGGGTGAACGCGTCGGTTCGATCGTGAAACCGGATGATGGAATTTCAAACAAGTAGTGAGGACATCATGGTCAAAGAGATCAGCAAAGACACCAACACAAGAATGGAAAAAGTGGTCGAAGATTTTCGGCACAAACTCGGTTCAGTGCGGACGGGCCGCGCTTCGACCAATCTGCTCGACAACATCACGGTTGAGGCGTATGGCTCGCAACTGCCGCTCAACCAGGTAGGCACGCTCAACGCGCCGGATGCCGCGATGTTAACGATCCAGCCCTTCGACCCAACCTTGGTGGGTGCAATTGAAAAAGCCATCCGCGCCTCCGATCTTGGCCTGAATCCGGGCAATGACGGCAAGCTGATTCGCATTCCGGTTCCGCCATTGACCGAAGAGCGCCGCAAACACATGGTCAAGACCATTCACGAAATGGCTGAAGACCATAAGACTGCCGTTCGCAACATCCGCCGCGATTCCAACGACAAATTGAAGAAGTCGCTCAAGGACAAAACAATTTCAGAGGATGAAGAAAAGAGCGGCCTCGATGAAGTGCAGAAGCTGACTGATCAACACATTGCCAGAATCAGCGACCTGAGCAAGCACAAGGAAGACGAGATACTGAAGGTATAAGCCCGCCAACAACCGCTACAACTCCACAGACAGCGTCCCGGCTTCGCCTTTAGACTATTGACGGTATTGACGGATGCCATTGCCGAAAAGCCTTTTCGTGAAGCGTCTTGCATATAGCTGTCAAGATAATGTTTTTCGTCTGCCGAGCAAACCGTCGCGCGCCGAGCATGGAGTTCAGCCTTTAGGCTGTCCGGTTTCCGGGAAGAATCTGGCCAAGAAAGCCAACAGCCCAAAGGCTGAACTCCATGCTCTTTTTCTTGAAGTCTATAGTTTCTTTTCATTGCCGACGAACTGTCTTTCCAGGCTCACGTGGGAGTCCGGTTTGATATTCAAAATGAAGCGCTAACCTTCAGCCAAAGGGAAAGCCTTGTGAATTGCCGGTTGTCTGCTTCAGGCGCTGAAACTTACTCCGTCTCTTCAATCTGCTGTAATGATTGCCTTCGCCTGGGGCTGACGCTAGAATCGCGCCGTTTCCACAAATAACCTGGTCTATAAATAACCTAGTCTATAAATAACTTGGTCTATTCCTATGATTGCCGCACCTTCCAAATCCGCCTACGCTCCAAATCACTATGCCATCGTTTCGGAACTGCCTGCCGACAGCGAGGTCACTTTCCGCAACGTCACTTGGGACGAGTACGAAGAACTGCTCGAACAAGTCGGCGAAGCAAGTCACTTGCGGATCAGCTACAACGATGGAGTCTTGAACGTCATGTCACTCTCCCTCGAACACGAAAAGTACGCCGATTTCTTCAAGCGGCTAATGCACCAACTCAGTTTTCGCTTGCGCCCCAACATTCTCTTCAGCGGCTCAGCCACGATGCGGAAGAAGAAAAAGAGCAAGGGCAATGAGCCGGACGCCGGCTTTTACGTGCAGACCGCGTCGGTGGTCGGCAACCGGCTCAATCTGGATTTCGAGGTTGATCCGCCGCCCGACATCGTGGTCGAGGTAGACATTCATCACGCTTCGACGAAGAGCGATCCGATTTATGCCGCGCTTGGAGTATTTGAAATCTGGCGCTACGACGGGCAGCAGACGACCATCTATCATTTGCAAGGTGGCGCTTACGTCGAAGCCGAAGCCAGCCGCGCCCTGCCAATGCTGACCGCCGCCATCCTCAGCGAATATCTGACGCGGATGCGGCAGGACGGCGAAACCGAAGCCATCTTCGCCTTTGATGAATGGCTGCAAACGCTCACTCCATAATCCAACTCTGGCCCCACTCGCTACTCATGCCGCAGCGCCGCCAGCGGATCAACCTTCGTCGCGCGTTGCGCCGGAATGTAACAGGCCAGCAGCGCCACGCCCGCCAACAGCAACGCCATGGCTCCAAAGGTCAGTGGGTCGGTCGTGCCCACCCCGTACAACAAACTTTGAATCAAGCGCGTCAGCAATAGCGCCGCCAACAGGCCCAAGGCGATCCCGATACCGGTCAGCAGCAGCCCCTGTTTGATGACCAGCCGCAATACGTTACTCCGCTCTGCGCCCAGCGCCATGCGAATGCCGATCTCGCGCGTGCGGCGGCTGACGGCGTAAGACATCACGCCGTACAGGCCAATCGCCGCGAGCAACAACGCCGTCAAGCCGAACAAACTCGTCAGCGTCGAAGCCATCCGCGCCGCCGCAATCGAACCTTTGATCTCGTCATCCAACGTGGTCGGTGGATACAGCGTCACTTGCGGGTTCAGCGTCAATGCTTCCTTGCGCACCGTGGGCCACAACGCCATCGGATCAAGCTTCGTGCGCACCACCAGACGTGCGAAGGAACCATACGGTCGTTGCAGAGCAGGCAGATCAAGATGCGGCAGTGGCGCTTCGGTCAGGCTGTGCAAATGGTGATCGCGTGTCACGCCGATGATTTCGAGCCAGGGGTTATTGATCCCTAAACTGAGCCGTTTGCCGAGCGGGCTTTGATTTGGGAAATAGGTGCGCGCCAGTGTCTCGTTGACAATCACAACGCCGGGCGCATTGGCATTATCGCGTTCCGTAAAGCCGCGCCCGGCCACCAACGGAATGCCCATCAATTCGTGATAACCCGGCCCGGCCTTGCTGTTATCAATAGCGATGTTCTCGCCTGGCTTCGTTTGTCGGCCTTCGATCACGACAGAGGTTTTGCCGATGTTGCCGCTGAAGGGCGTGATAAAGGCTGTCGTGGCTGCTTCGACGCCGGGCAAGGCTCGTGCGCGCTCGGCAAGTTGGAAGTAATACTGATTGTTGCGTTCGTCTGCAGCGCGCATACCGGCTTCATCTTTGGCCGCCGCGTACGGCGCAAGCGGCAGGTCGCACATCACAATCAATAGCTTCTCCGTGCGAAAGCCGGGATCAATCGCAAACAATCGTTGCAGGCTTCTGACCAGCAGCCCTGCGCCGGTCAGCATGACCAACGCCAACGCGACCTGCGCGACGACAAGAACGCTGCGCACGTTCCAGCGGCGTTCGCGTTGGGCAGCGCTGCCTTCGCTATCTTTCAAGGCAGGAACCAAATCCGCACGCGCGCTCTGCCACGCCGGAACCAAGCCAAACAGGAGGCCGGAGAGCAGGGTGGTACACGCGGTGAAGCCGAGCACGCGCGCATCCAGGCTGCCTTGCAACAACGAACCTTCCAACACGAAGCCCGATTGAAAAACCAGCAGCAACTGATACAACCACGGCGCAAACAACAACCCCACGCCTGCGCCCAGCCCTGCAAGCAACAGGCTTTCGATCAACAATTGCCGGATAATCTGCCAGCGATTCGCGCCCAGCGCCAGCCTGACTGCGATCTCTTTGCGACGGCCCGTGGCGCGTGCCAGCGAAAGATTGGCAACGTTCGCGCAAGCCAGCAGCAACAACAACGCGACAACGCCTGACAAAAGCTTGAGCGTATCGCCCAACGCCAGCCGCAGCGTCGAAAAGCCCTGCCCGCCCGGCTCCATCAGGATGCGCTTTTCGTTGAAGGGCAACTTGCGGTCGCTCTGCGTTGTGTTCGCCTCCCAAATGCGCCGCGCCGTCAAATCAAAACTCGCCTGCGCCTGCGCGAGCGAGACGCCGGGTTTGAGCCGCCCCAGCAACCGTAACGAGCCGCCTTTGCGTTCAAAGTTCGAAGTCGTCGCCCCCAGCAATTGCCGCCGCATCATCAGCGGTGCCCAAACTTCGGAGGGGACTTCCAGCCGGAGCCCTCTGAATCCGGCGGGCGCAATGCCGATGATCGTGTAAGGCGCGCCATTCAGCAACATCGTCTGCCCAATCACATCGCGCTTCCCGCCAAAGCGACGTTGCCAGCAACTATCGCTGATGACCGCGACGAAATGCGCGTCTTCGTTGCGATTGTCTTCCGCTTGAATGAGGCGGCCCTGCGCAGCGGTCAGGCCTAACACATCGAAATAGTTGTCTGAAACCAATTCGACGCTCAGCTTGTCGGACCGTTCTCCCTCGCCAAACCGAATGTCGTTGAGCTGGCCCCGCGCAAGCAAGCTGCTGAAGACTTCGTTTTGTGCGCGGTAATCCACATAGTCGGGATACGAGAACAGGTTATTCATAAACTTCGGATTGACCGATTCGCCCGACACAATCGCAAGTTGCTGCGGCTCTTTGACTGGCAACGAACGCACCAACAACTTATCCACTACGCTGAAAATCGCCGTGTTCGCGCCAATGCCCAGCGCTAGCGTCAGCACGGCAATTGAGGTAAAGCCTGGCTGTTTGAGCAGCATTCGCATGCCATAACGTAAATCCCGAATCATCTCGTCCTCCAGTCGTTGAGGCTGCAACGCCAGCGCATCAACGAATGCGCCCAAGCTGCGCCGCAGCAGATCAAGTTTGGTTCGCCAATTGAGATTGTCCCACTCAGCCAGCAGCGCCTCGCGGTGGCATAGTTCGGCCTCCCACTCCTGCCGCCAATTGGCGCGCAGCCGGCGCGGAACAATCAAGCCAATGAAGCGGATCAGCCAGAGCCAGAAACGAAAGCGCGTTGTGGGTGTTGAGCCGGTCATCGGTTTCAGTCGTGCCGCAATGCGATCAGCGGGTCTACCTTCGTCGCCCGCCATGCCGGAACGAAGCAGGCCGCGAGGGCCACCGTTGTAAGCAACAAGGCAATCACCACGAAGGTCGCCGGGTCAGTTGCGCTTACGCCGTAGAGCATTTTTGCCAGCAGCCGGGTCAAGCCCAGCGCGGCGACCAAGCCCAGCGCCACGCCGCCCACCGCCATTTTCATGCCTTGGCTTAAAACGAGACGCAGCACATCCCTGCGCTCGGCACCCAGCGCCAGGCGGATGCCGAGTTCGTGCGTGCGCTGGCCCACCAGATAGGAAATGACGCCATACAAGCCAATGCTCGCCAACAACAGCGCCACCGCAGCGAAGGCGTCGAGCAGGATCATCAAAAAACGCTGGCCGCTGAGCGAGTCGGCGATCACCTCATTCATCGTCTGCGGCGCGAAAATGACGTTCTGGCTATGCTGGCTTTGCACGACACGGCGGATCGAGTCAAAAAGCGCAGTCCCGGTTTTTCCAGCAACGCCTTCGGCGCGCACCACCACGCTCAAGCCGGGAGGGCTGCCCGATACTTGCTTGAACGGTTCGTAGAGTTGCGCCTGGAGCGATTGCTGGCCATCCGACGCATCAACTCCCCACTGCTTGACGTGACCGACCACGCCGACAATCTGCAACGGGTCTCTGGGATCGTCCAGATTAATTCGTTTGCCGATGGGGTCTGTGTTGGGGAAATACTTATGAGCAAAAGCCTCGTCAATCACCACGACGCTCGCGGATCGTTCATCATCTTGATTGGTGAAAAAGCGGCCTTGTCTGAGCTGGATGCCCATGGCCGTCAAATAGCCGGGTTCAACGCGATAGACCAGCGCCATATTCATCTCGCTGGTGCTCGCGGGCTTGGCTTGGCCGTCGAGCCAGAAGAACAGATCATCTTCACCTTGCAAGGGAGATGCGCCATCAGAGAATGAAGCCGCACGCACACCCGGCATGGAGTTGAGCTTATCACTAAGGTCGCGCAGATTAGCGCGTACAGCCTCCGGCTTGGCCGTCCGCATTGACGGCGGAAAGCTCAATCCGAACGTCAACACATTGTCCGGGCGAAAGCCGGGATCAACGTTCCAGAGCGCGTTGAGACTGCGAATCATCAACCCTGCGCCGATCAGCAAAACCAGCGCCAGCGCCATCTCCACCGCGACCAGGATGCCTTGTGCGCGATGCCGTCCTCCACCCGCGCTGCGCCCACCTTCCTTGAGCGTTTCGGACAACCGCCCCGGCGAAGTCTTGAGCGCCGGAGCCAGACCCGAAAGCATTCCTGTGAGCAACGAAATAGCGAAGGTGAAAAGCAGGACGCGCGCATCCAGTCCGATTTCTTCCGCACGCGGCAACCCCGCCGGCAGCGCACTGATTGCTGCCCGCGTGCCCCAGGCTGCCAGCAGCAATCCCAGCCCGCCGCCAGCAAATGCCAGCAACATGCTCTCAGTCAGCAGTTGGCGCAGCAACCGCCACCGGCCTGCGCCCAGCGCAGCGCGAATGGCGAATTCACGCGTCCTGGCGGTTGAGCGCGCGAGCAAGAGATTGCTGACGTTGACACACGCAATCAGCAACACGAATCCGACCGCGCCAAATAACAGCCACAAGATCAGCCGGACGTCGCCCACCAGCCTTTCCTTGAGCGGGATCAGCCCCGCGCCATTGCCTCGGTTGGCGTCAGGATAAGCGACAGCGAGACGGCGCATCACGCCGTCCAGATCGGCCTGCGCCTGCGCGAGCGTGACGCCGGGCTTGAGCCTGCCAATGCCGTGCAGCGCCAAGGCAGCGCTGCGGTTCTGTAGCGCGGGATTGCTCCATTGGCCGATGGGCAGATAGACATCCGTGCTGCGATACAGTTTGAAGCTTGCCGGAAGCACGCCGATGATCGTGTAGCTCTTGTCATCCAGCGTCAGGCTCTTGCCCAACACGTCCGGCGCCGCATTGAACTTGCGCTGCCAAAGTTCCGCGCTGATCATGGCGACAGGGCCTGCGCCGCGCTCATCTTCGCCCGGCGCAAAGCTGCGCCCCAGCGCAGGCTGAACGCCGAGCACGGAGAAGCACTCCGCCGAGACCCAACGCCCGCCAACCTGCTCGGCTTCGCCCGCGCCGATCAGGCTGAAGCTGGCCCCGCGCGAAATGGCCATCGCGGAGAAAGTCCGGTTCTCTTTTTGCCAGTCGCAAAAATTCGGGTAAGGGATTGCGCCGGTGGCGAAATTCGGCTTGCTCTGATGGAGCGTCACAAGCTGGTCGGGCTGCGGGTAAGGCAGCGGGTTCAGGAGCACCCCATTGACCACCGAAAAGAGCGCCGCGTTGGCGCCAATGCCCAGCGCCAGCGTCAGCACCACAACGGTAGTGAAGCCAGGATTCTTCAGCAACATTCGCACGCCATATCCCAAGTCTTGAAACATTTCGTCCTCCAGTCTTCGTGGTTGTAAGAGCAACGCATCCCGGAACGCTCCCAAGCTACGCCGCAGCAAATCAAGTTTGTTACGCCAATCGAGCCGATCCCACTCCGCCAGCATCAATTCACGATACCGCAACTCCGCCTCCCATTCCTGCCGCCAGTCGGCGCGCAAGCGTTTCGGCACGATCATGCCGATGAATTGAATCAGCAAGAGATGCGGTTTCACGTTTGCCCCTCGCTAGTCATGGCGCAACGCCACAAGGGGATCCACTTGAGCTGCCTTGCGCGCGGGCAGCCAGCAAGCGATCAGCGCGATCAGCAACAGCAGTGACGCGATGACGGCAAAAGTCATTGGATCAGCCTTCCCCACACCGTAAAGCAAATTAGCGAGTTGGGCCTGCCAGGCAGCGTTGGCCAGCCAGCGCGTCAGGGCATATCCGCTGAAGGCACCGACGGCCAGCCCAAGCAACACCAGCTTCATCCCTTGCCAAATTACCAACCGCAGGACGTGGGCCGCCTGCGCGCCGAGCGCCATCCGAATGCCAATCTCGTTCGTACGTTGCGCGACCGAATAAGCCAACACGCCCGACAGCCCGATGGCCGCCAGCAAAAGCGCCAGGCCGCCAAAGAAACTCAAGAGCCGCGCGTACAACCGTTCCTGATCCAGGGTAGCCTGCGAGCGTGCGGTTTGCGTACTGACTTGCGTGACCGGTAGATTGCTGTCGAGTTCGCGCACGACTTGACGCACTGCGGTGGCGAGCGCCGTCGGTTCGCCCATAGTGCGCAAGGCGAAATGCATCTCGCCGATTTCGCCGCCTTCCTGCTGCCACGGCGTGTAGAGCAGCGGCTGGAGCTCCTGGCGCTGGCTCATGTATTTGGTGTCGGCGACGACGCCGATAATCTCGACTTCGCGGTTGCTCGCCGTGACGCGCTGGCCGAGCACGTCGGCGTTGGAGAAATACTTCCGCGCAAAGCTTTGATTGACGATGGCAACTTGGGGGGCGCGCTCATCATCTTGCGCCGTGAAGCCGCGCCCGCGCAGCAACGGAATTTCCATCGTCGCGAAATAGTTCTCGCGCGCCATCTGACGGTTAGTCTCGTGTTCGGCGGCGGTCTTTTCCGTCTCGCCGGGCAGCAAGACGGTGGTAAATACGTTGTTATCCGCGATGAGCGGGATGCGCCCAAACGTCGCCGCGCGCACGCCGGGCAAGTTGTCCAGCCGCGCTAAGAGTTGCTGATAGAACTGCACCAGCCGTTCGTCTTTGTATCCGCCCTGTTGCGGCTGTAACTTGAACAGCAAGAGGTTCTCCTGATTGAAGCCCAGGTTGACGCGTTGCAGGTTGTAGAGCGTGCGGATGAACAGACCTGCGCCGACCAATAACAACAACGACAGCGCGACCTGCGCGACGATCAGCCCTTTGCTCAAACGCGACACGGCGCTCGTCGTGCGGCGGCTCTGTTTGAGCGAAGTGGCTAAATCCAGATTCGTCGCGCGCCACGCAGGCGCCAACCCGAACAGCACTCCGGTCAGTAGTGAGACGGCCAGCGTGAACACGAGCACGCGCCAATTCAGACTGAGGTCAACGTCGTTGGGCAAGATTCCCGTGTCTTTGTCGGCCAGTGCCAGGAGCGCGCTCTTACCCCAGAAGGCGAAGATCACACCGACCGCGCCGCCCAAGGCCGCGAGCAACACACTTTCGGTCAGCAGTTGCCGGATCAACCGCCAGCGTCCCGCGCCGACTGCCAGCCGCACGCTGATCTCTGCGTTGCGCAAGGCCGCCCGCGCCAGCAACAGGTTCGCCACGTTGGCGCAGGCAATCAGCAGCACAAGCGCCACCACAATGAACAGCCCGTAGATGGTGGGTGCATAATCCCTGCGGGTGTCCAGCATCCCACGGCTGCCGGATTCCGCGATCAGACGCGGATAATCTTTCGGCTCGAGTTGCGCCGATTGATTCGCTTTGCGCGGCGGCGGCATAACCTCCAACGCGGCGGCTTGGAAAGTACCGTTCAGGCTGTCGCGTGCCTGTTCGTAGGTCGCGCCCGGTTTGAGCCGCCCCATCACATTCATCCACCAGACGCCTGATTGGTTCGCCGTGCTCAATAAGCTCTGCTCACCCCGCAGCAACGGTTCGCAGGCAACCGCGACGGTGACGGCGGGGCGATAATCCACCTGCAATGTGCCGGTGAAGGCGGGCGGCATCACGCCGATGATGGTGAATGTTTGCTGGTTGAGTTTGAGCGTTTGACCAATGACGGCGGAGTTGGCGCTGAATCGCTCTTGCCAAAACTGATGGCTGAGCATAACTACTGGCGCTGCGCCCGGCTTGTCATCTTCGTCAGTAATCGCGCGCCCTAAACTCGGTTGCAATCTCAGTCCGGCGAAATACCCGCCGGTCACGGCCTGCCCATTGAGGATCTCCGCCTGCTCGCCCACTGCCGCACTTAATTCCGGCAGCGGAGCGAAGGCGAAGAGATCGCTGAGCGGGCTGTCCGGCGCGGCGGCGTGCGCCTGACGCATCTTGTCAAAGACTTCGTAGCGAAACAGCGAAAGCCCGCGTGTGCCCGGCGGCTTGGGCACATTCGACGTGCCGCTCATGCCACCCACCCTGAACGGGAGTCCGGCATACCAGGCAAACACCACCAAGCGTTCCGGCTCAGCGACCGGCAAGGTCTTGAGAAGCACGGCATCCACTACGCTGAACAACGCCGTATTCGCGCCGATACCCAGCGCCAGTGAAAGCACAGCGACAATCGTGAAGCCTTTATGCTTGAGCAGCATCCGCACGCCATAACGCAAGTCTTGAAACATTTCGTCCTCCAGTCTTTGGGGTTGCAACGCCAGCGCATCAACGAATGCGCCCAGGCTGCGCCGCAGCAGATCAAATTTGGTTCGCCAATTCAGCATTTCCCATTCGGCAAGCAGAGTTTCGCGGTGACGCAACTCGGCCTCCCACTCCTGCCGCCAGTCGGCACGCAACCGACGCGGCACGATCAGGCCGATGAAGCGAATAAGCCAGAGCCAGAAACGAAAGCGCGTTGTGTTTATTGAATCGGTCATCGGTTTCAGTCGTGCCGCAGCGCGACCAGTGGATCAACTTGTGCGGCGCGGCGTGCAGGCAGATAGCCCGCCAACGCTGCGACGCCAATCATCAACAACGTCGCCAATGTGATCGTCAGTGGATCGGTCGGCGTCAGCCCAAACAGCAACGTAGCAACTAATCGCGTAGTCGCCAGTGCTGCTGTCAATCCGATGCCGATGCCCAGCACAACCAACAGCAAGACTTCGCGCATCACCAGTCGCACAACATCGCGCACCTGCGCACCGAGCGCCATGCGAATGCCGATTTCATTCGTCCGGCGCGTCACCGCGTAAGACATCACGCCGTACAATCCAACGCAGGCGAGCAACAGCGCGAACAGGCTGAACGCGCTGGCGGTTTGCGCGATGAAGCGTTCCTGCACGAGCGATTCGTTGACCACCTCACTCATCATCCGCAAGCCCACGACCTGCAATTGCGGATCAAGCTCGCGCGCTACGCGTTGAATCGCGGCGGCGGAATCAGCCGCCTCACTGCTCGTGCGGAGTTGAAAGGTCATGCTGTCGCGGCGCGGCGGCTGGAAGTAGTAAAGGTAATACGTGCGCGGCGGCGGTTCGCGCAGGTTGGCATACTTGGCGTCTCTTGTGACGCCGATGATTTCATACGGCTGTTCATTGCCTTTCAGGTTGAAGCGTTTGCCGACAGGGTTTTCGTTGCCGAAGAAGTAGCGCGCCATCGTCTGATTGATGATGGCGTAAAGCGGCGGCGCGGCTGTCAGACTCAGTGGCGCGGCCGTCAGACTCGGCGGCGCGGTCGTGGCGGGTGGATTGGTCGTGGGATTGCTCGGGGGCACGGGCCGCTCATCCTGCGGACTGAAGTCACGCCCCGCGAGGATGGGCATCTTCATCGTCTCGAAAAAGCGCGGCCCCACTGCCATTTCATTACAACTCGTGTTTTCGTCAGGAGCCTGCGCATAGCTGGGGACAACAATGGTATGTGAGGTGGTGTTATTACTCAGCAGGCTGAAGTACAACAGCGTCGCCGCTTGCACGCCCGGCAAAGCTTCCAGCCGCGCCAGCATTTGGTGGTAGAGGTCACTGCGTTGTTGTGCGTTGTAGCCGCTGCCGGTATCAAGCGAGAACTGCACGATGTTCTCGTAATTCATCCCGACATCGAGCGTGCGTAAATTCCGCAGGCTGCGCACAAATAATCCAGCTCCGATCAGCAGAAAGAGCGAGAGTGCAACCTGTGTGACCACCAACAATTTGTTCAGCGTCAGGCGCGACCCGCTCGCACTTGCGCCAGTTTGATCCTTCATCGCAGCCGTCAAATTCAAGCGCGTTGCCTGCCACGCGGGCGCGAGACCAAAAAACAATCCGGTCAGGATGGAGACGAGCAGCGTGAAGCCCAGCACGCGCAGATCGGGCGCGACATCAAGCGCCGCTTGAGATTGTTGCGGCAAATAAGTAATCAGCACACGCAGGCAGACGCGGGCAAAGAGCAAGCCCGCTGCACCACCCAGCACCGACAACAAAACGCTCTCTGTCAGCAACTGGCGCAGCAGGCGGAAACGTCCCGCGCCCAATGCCAGCCGCATCGCAATCTCTTTGCGTCGTGTCGCCGCGCGCGCCAGCAAAAGGTTGGCGACGTTGACGCAGGCGATCAGCAGCACCAGCCCGACCGTTGCCATCAGAATCAACAGCGGTTGTCGGAACTGTCGCCGCAGCCTCGTCCAGCCAGCGCCCCCTGCATCCAGTTTGAGGTTGCGCTCGAAGTGATTCCGTCGCTGTGTCGGCGTCCAGTTGGCGGAGCGCGCGGTGGCGACTTCGTTAATTTGCTGCTGAAAGATCACCTCCATCTCTGCCTGCGCCTGTGCCCTGCTCACGCCCGGACGCAAACGCCCAATCACGCGCAGCCACCACGACCCCTTCTGATCAATGTTCTCCTTACTCGCCTTGAGCGGCCACCAGAGTTCCGGCTTGCTGCCGACTTCAAAGCCGAAAAAGCCCGGCGGCGCGACGCCGACGATGGTCAAGGCCACGCTGTTGACTGTGACCTGCCGTCCCACCACATTCGGGTTGAGGCCGAAACGGCGCTGCCAATATTCATAGCTGATGATCGCCCCCGGTTGCGTATTAGCCGGGTTGTCATCGGCTTCGGCCAGCGCACGTCCCAACACCGGATTGACCCCCAGCACGGCAAAGAAATTGCCGGAGACGCGCTGCTGCTCGACCGATTCTGCCGCGCCACCTGTCCCCGGCTCGTTCACCAGCAGTCGCGCCCGCCCTACGCCAGCCCCGGTGACAATGCCGTTGAAGGATTGATTGTGGTCACGGAACATTTCGTAAAGCGGGTAGTTCATGCTGTCGCCTGCACCTGGCGGCACGTTCGGCCCGGTAACTGAAAAAAGCACTAATTCCTGTGCATCTTTGACGGGCAGCATGCGCAACATCAGCGCATTTATCAGACTGAAAATCGCCGTATTCGCACCAATGCCCAGCGCCAGCGAAAGCACGGCAACTGCCGTAAATATTTTGCTTTTCAGCAACATTCGTACGCCAAATCGTAAGTCTTGCCACATATCGTCCTCCCATCTTTTCGGTTGCAGCAGCAGCGCATCCTGGAACGCTCCCAGGCTGCGTCGCAGCAAATCAAATTTGGTTCGCCAGTTCAGGTTGTCCCACTCGGCCAGCAATTCTTCTCGATGACGCAACTCCGCTTCCCACTCCTGCTGCCAATCAGCGCGCAACCGGCGCGGCACGATCACGCCGATGATGTAAATCAGCGACAGATGAAGTTTGGAAAAGCCGGATTTGTGGCGAGCGTTGGGCATGGGCAAGACCTCACGCGCGGGATGTTTTGGGTTTGTCGTTCTTTTGCGGCTGCGCCTGTTCCAGCAACCGGTAACGGCTGCGCGCCTCAACAAGCGCTTCTCGCCCCTCGCGCGTCAGTTCATAATATTTGCGCGGCGGGCGCGATTCTTCCTGCGCGATGGCGTGTTTTTCCCACTTCGATTTGACGTATCCGGTTTCTTCCATCCGCCGCAAAGCCGGATAAACTGTGCCACTTGGCAAACCCGTCACATCCATAATGTCGAAGCCATATTGATAGCCATTCTCCAGCGCCTGCAAAATGACGGCGGCGGAAAAAGATAGATAGTTCTTTCCCATTCGAAGCTCCTCTTGTTTTACTGCTTATCTCGCTTTCTGCTTATATCGTTTACTACATAGATACGTCAAGCGGCGACTGAAAAAAATCGCGCGGCAATCGGAATGGGAGTGGTAAGACCCCGGAAGGAAAAACGATTGGCTGAAAATCAAAGTGGGATGAGTGGATCGCCTCATCCCGCTTGCGTGCATTTCTTGGAAGGAGTGTCTATTTCCTGGCTTCCTGTTTTCCAGTGGGCGGAGGTCTTTCCCTTAAATCTCCGGAATACCTGCTGAAGCTTCTCCGGCCATCTCGTCTTTCTGATGTTCCGCATGCGCTAACTCGTGCGCGCCGCCGCGCGGCACAAACAGAGCAATGATTGTCGCGGCGATGACTGCGGCAAGAATGAAAATGAAGGAGGTGCGCAAAGAACCCGCCAGCGCATTTTGCAGAAAACGCGCTGCTGCCGGGGAAAGTGACGCTCGCGTTTCGGGCCTGACCATCGCTCCGATCTGACTATGCCCAACAGCACTGGCGATCTCTGCCGGAGCAACGGCCAACTGAGTCCGCAACCGCCAATTCAGCAGCGCGCCCATCGTGCCCGTGCCAAAAGCCGCGCCAATGCTGCGTGCGAACTGCACGTTGGCAGTGGTAATTCCGATTTGCGAACTGGGAACGCCATGTTGTGCGCCAAGCATCAGAGTCGCGACTGTCAGCCCGCCGCCAATTCCCAAAAAGATCACGTCAAACGATAAGCTCAGACGTGTGGTTTCGGTCGAGATATTGGCCAGCAACGCTGCCCCAATCACCATCGAAGCCATTCCCACCAGCACCAATGGCCGATACCCAAACCGGATAATCAATCGTCCGCCAATAATTGCTGCCAATACCCACGGCACAATTAGCGGCGTCAGCACTTTGCCGGCTTCGGCGGCGTCCGTGCCGATAACCCCCTGCACGAATAATGGCAGGAACGACATCGCCCCGATCAGCGCCATCATGACAAAAAAGCCGTGCAGCATTGCCACCGCAACAATTCGGCTGCGAAGCAGTTCCAAGGGGAACAGTGGCTCAGGATGTTTGCGTTCGATACGAATGAAAAGAACCAGCAGCGCAAGGCACGCAACGATTCCTACGGCACTGACCGGCCACGGAAACTCCGGCCCGCGTTCAACGACCAGCAGCGCCAGAATCAATGCAATCGAAAGCGTCACCGTGCCCGCGTAATCGAATGAGACCTTTCTGCGACGTTCGAACTTTTCGCGATACGACCACCAGATCATGACGCCCGACAACATGCCGAACGGGATGGTGGCGTAAAAGCACGCGCGCCACGACCAGTATTTGGTCAGATAACCGCCAGCGGCAGGTCCAATCAGACTAGCCAGCGCCCACATTCCGGCAAACAACGGGACGGTCTTTGCGCGCTGTTCCAAGGTCAGCAAATCAGAAGCGATGGTCATGCCGATGGGAAAGATCGCTGCCGCCCCCAGTCCCTGAATAATGCGGAAGCCGATTAACTGCGGCATTGAGTGCGCAGCGCCCGACAGCGCTGACCCAATGATGAACAGCGCCAATCCACCGAACATCGCCGGACGCCGCCCGGTCAGATCGGCCATCTTGCCCCAGACCGGCGTCATCACCGTCGAAGCCAGGATGTATGCCGCGAAGACCCAGCTATAAATTTCAATCCCGCCCAAAGTGGAGATTACCGTCGGCATTGCCGTCCCAACGACTGTGCCTTCCAGCGAAGCCATCAGGATCGCCATGGCGACTCCGACCAGCGTGATGATTGTGCGAAATGTGTAAGTTTGTCCGGGGGTAGGTTCGATTGCAGTTGAATTCATTGAATGGTGCTTGGTACAGAACCGGGAGCGTGAGCGACCGGTCGCTTCCGGTTCTGTACCGTTTATGCCTTGCTCAAAAATTTTCTGACCGCATTCTGGCAGTCAGGCGTCAATCGCGCGATGACATTCACATCAACGCCTGCGCGGATGGCTTGCTCAAAACTCATCGCATCAATTTGGTAGAGCAGATATTTTGTCAACATCAGCGCCGACGGACTTAAGGACGCGACTTCGGCGGCGAACTTCTCCACTTCCGTTTCAAAATCCGCGTCATCGTACACACGATTGATGAAGCCGATGTTGGCCGCTTCGTCCGCCGAAAAAGTCTTAGCCGTCGCCAGAATTTCAAACGCGCGCTTTTCGCCCAGATTGCGCCGCGCAATGGACATGACGATGGCGGGCACAAAACCGATCCGCGTTTCGGTGTAACAGAAACTGGCCGACCGCGCCGCAATCACCATGTCGCAAGCCGAAGCCAACCCCGCACCGCCCGCCAATGCGCGCCCGTGAACAGCGGCGATGACAGGCTTCTTCAGCCTGCGCATCTTGATGAATAGATCAGCCATCTGCGATGCGCCATCAAGATTTTCCAGAATCGAAGCCTGCGCCGATTTTTCCAATTGTGACAGATCAGCGCCCGCGCAGAAGTCCTTCCCTGCCCCGCGCAATACAACCACGCGGACTTGCTCATCCGCTTCCGCCGCATCAATTGCTTCGCGCAGTTCAATCAGCAGTTGGTCATTCAACGCATTGCGCTTGTCAGGGCGATTCAGCGTAATAGCGGCGACGCCGTTTTTTATGTCGTAAAGGATGTTCTTGAACTCTGCCACACTCATCTCCTTGAAAAGTGTGGAGTGGACTTTAGTCCGCTCGCTTGCCGGAGCGGACTAAAGTCCACTCCACACTTTCGTCGTTTCAGGCCATTGCGATGTAATTTTCATTGTTGCCGGGAAGGTCAAGTTTGTCCAACAACTCATCAGTTGACCGGCTTCCAAACCATCCTGTAACGTGCCACCACCAATTAGAAAATCCGTTTAGAACTTCAACTTTAACAATCGGAGGCGATCCATGAAGGTAAAACTTGCTCTTGCCGTGTCTATGGCCTTGTTCGCGGCGTTGGTTATTTTGATGACGAAATGGCCATCGGGCGTGAATGCGGCAGATGACGTTCGCGAGAAAGAGATAGCGCGCGCAGCAGAAGGCATGCGCCAGAAACTGATCGAACAGCGCCGTGATTTCCACATCAATCCGGAGCTATCCAATCGCGAAGAACGCACGGCAAGAGTGGTCGCTGAAAGGCTTCGCGCGCTGGGGCTGGACGAGGTCAAGACCGGCGTCGGCAAATATGGCGTCGTTGCCTTGTTAAAAGGAAAACTGCCGGGTGGAATCGTCGCCGTGCGAGCGGATATGGATGCGTTGCCGATCCAGGAAACGATTGATGTCGCCTATAAATCGAAGAACCCCGGAGTCAAACACGCCTGCGGCCACGACCTGCATATGACTATTGAATTAGGCGTCGCCGAAGTCTTAAGCAAAATGCGCGACCGCATTCACGGCACAATCAAATTCATCTTTCAACCTGCCGAAGAAGGCGCGCCGACGGGCGAGCGTGGCGGCGCTCCGTTGATGATTGAAGAAGGCTGCCTGGAAAACCCGCGCCCCTCCGCCATCTTTGGCCTGCACGTCATGCCCAATATTGAAGTCGGCCAGATCGGCGTGAACTCCGGCCCGGCAATGGCGTCATCAGATCAATTCTCAATTACCCTTCGCGGCAAAAAAGTTCACGGCGCGTATCCACACGACGGAATTGATACGATCGTCGTCGCCGCCGAATGTGTCACCGCGTTGCAAACCATTCGCAGCCGCCGCATCAATACGCAGGAGCCATTGGTCATCACGCTCGGCAGCATTCACGGCGGCAACCGGTTCAACATCATCACCGACGAAGTAAAGATGGAAGGAACCATGCGCACGCTTAACGAAGAAGTTCGCGCCAAAGCAATGCAGATGATGAAACAAACACTCGCCGGAGTAACATCGGTGTACGGCGCAAGTTATGAACTGGAGTTTGGACGTAATAATCCGGTTACCTATAACGACCCGGCGCTGGTTGAAGCTACGTTGCCAATGATGAAGCGCATTCTTGGCGAAAAAAATGTAACCGTCCCCATGCCCCAAATGGGAGCGGAAGATTTTTCGGCGTACCAGAAAGTGATTCCCGGATTTTTTTATTTCCTTGGCGTAGGTAACAAGTCAAAAGGAATTACGGCAATGGTCCATACGCCGGAGTTTGACGCGGACGAGGAAAGTCTGGTGATCGGTGTCAAAGTCATGTCGAATGTCTTGCTTGATTATCTGGATCGTTACGCAGAAAAGCGGCCATAAGTCCCGGATAAATTTGAAGCTCCAATAAAAACCGGATGAGGCCAACTCCCCTGCGAGCTAACCTCATCCGAAATCGCCGTTACGCCACCCCACTTACCCTACTGGCGCAACGGTGGGGAAAAACCTTAGGCAACAGAAAATGAAATATAAAGACGAATCAAAGCCAAAAACTGAATCAATGCGTGCGAAGCTGTAGAGGAGGGGGTAACCCGAGAACGCGCGCTGCCGGAACAGGCAAACGGGCGGTGGGTGGAAGTGAGCATAGTGTCTGTTGGTCGGGTGTCTGTGGTCGGTGATGCCGGCGGCCTTGGAGATGATCAGGGGTGAGGAGTAATAAACGCTCGGTTGCGCAGGATCGGTCGCAGCCTCGCACGCAAGACAAAGAAACTTCCAGGCAGTTGCAAAACTGCCTTTTTTATTTTGGGGCTACTTTTCAATGATCTTGGTCAATGATCTTGGTCGGAATAACTCCGGCGCATCATAATTTGGCAGTTATTGCCCGGACCAATCCTTAGATCGGCCTGCCTATCCGGAAGCAGTTCCGGACGATAAACCACCTGCACATAACAACGATGCCTGTTTACCTGGGCAACAGCCCGCAGAACCAGGCTGACACCCCGGACTCTACTTCAGTAAACTGCTCAGATGTTACTTTTCCAGTAAACTCATCACCAGCACGAAAGCCAGAGCGATCTTATTTGCTTGTCTATAATTTGATGAAGGCTTGTCGGTGAGAGGACGATTTCCCGACGTGCGGAGTGTATGCACGTCCAGGTTACTCGTCAATGGCATTTTCTAACATCTTTGCCATAAATCATAAATTTAATGTGGACTGACGAATAACACGAACGGCGGAGGTAGGCTGCTGATGACAATCCTGTAGGACATTCCCTGATACTACAATTATCACCGCGCAGGATTTGTTCGTGGAGCTTCAAAATGGGCAAAAAAGGCAGGTAACTGCCGGATCATTGTGTCCGGGGAATGTTTGAAGAATATCGTTTTGCCTTAGTTTCAATCGCTTTTGAAAGATCAATAATTGCCAGCAAATCTGACTGTGCGCGTTTCGCCTGTTCGGTATCGAAAATCTTGCTGTTTTGAAGATGGGGATTGTGCGCAAAATCCCAGATGTGCTTCGCCAGACGGCGAATTGATTCGTCGTACTGCTTTGGCGTAGTGATGTCCGTATTGATCTTTGGCGGTGACGCCAAACCGCCCAGCGCAGTAAGTGAAAGCAATGCCTTCGCGCGTTTATTGATTGATTTGCTGTCTTTGGCTAACCGCTCGGAGGTCAGACGATTGGCTTCATGCTCCTTGAGCAGATTTTGACCGAGAAGTTGCAGGTCGCGGAAGTTTTGGCTGAACTGTTGACGGTGATAGGCTCGTTCACGCTCCCGCTCCCAATTTTTGGGCGTCTGGTTTGCAGGTTCGGCGGCGGCGGCGTAGAAAGCCTGACCTGAGGAGAACTGGCCAGGGATAAGCCAAGCCACTAACAACGCGACGCACAAATGTCTGGCTACATTATTATCAAGTAACATGGCTTGGTTTCTGTGTGCCAGCTTGGTTATGCTGGAATAACAAAGTGCTTCAAACAGGAATAACCTTGAAGTATTTTTAGCTTACCGGTTCTCTTCCCTTGCTCCATCTGATGCCTGGCAAACATAACACTGCGCAATCAAACCGGTCTTGCTTTGGTAAGCTTCCGTAATCGAAGAGATGAAGGATTCCACCTGCCCGGCAACAACCAGATTGACCGTGCATCCGCCAAATCCGCCGCCCGTCATTCGCGCACCGTAGACGCCCGCGCATTGCCTGGCAATTTCGACCAACCAGTCCAGTTCGCGGCAACTGACTTCGTAATCGTCGCGCAAGCTTTCGTGCGAGGCATACATCAATTTGCCGAATTGAACCGGGTCGCCTTTTTTCAGCGACTCAACCACCGCCAACGTGCGCGCATTTTCGGTCAGCACGTGATTCGCGCGGCGGCGAATCACATCAGGCAAGGCATCCGCCCATACATCAAATTCCTCAATCTCGACATCACGCAGCGCCAGAATGCCTGGCAAATAAGTGGCCAGCCGCCGGACGGCTTCTTCGCATTCCGCGCGGCGTGTGTTGTATTCGCTTGCTGCCAGATCGTGCTTGACCATCGAATTGCAAACCACAATCCGCACGTCACTCAGGTCAATCGGGACGGCTTCGTATTCCAGGCTGCGGCAGTCAAGCAACAGTGCGTGGCCGGCAATGCCCAGAGCAGCGATGTATTGATCCATAATGCCGCTGCGTGTCCCGGCGAATTCGTGTTCGGCGCGTTGCGCGGCCAGCGCCAAAGCAATCAGACCATTCGGCGAATCAACAGACTGATTCGAAATCTTCAGCATTGCGAAGCCGGCTGAAACTTCCAGCGCGGCGGAAGAACTCAAGCCGGAACCGGGCGGCACCTCGCTGGCAATCAACAAATCCGCGCCGCGCAAGGCAACCTCATCACGCAACAGACAGGTTGCCACGCCCCGCACGTGATTGGCCCAATCTTTTCCGGGCTTCAGATCAGGATTCAATTCAAATTCAATTTGCCCGGCGAACTCTTCCGAAGCGCAACGAACGATGCCGTCATTGCGCGGCGCGGCGGCCACATACGTGCGCCGGTCAATCGCCATTGGCAGCACAAACCCGTCGTTGTAGTCGGTATGCTCGCCGATCAAATTGACCCGGCCTGGCGCTGAAAAGATGCGCGGCTCGCCGCCGTAAAGCTGCCGAAACTGCTCTCTCAATCCGGACAAATTCATCATTGTTTTTTTGAGCCAGGTTTTTTGAGCCAATCGGTAATGATCTCGCGCAACTTCTCCCCTTCCAACCTACCGCGCACGGCATCAATCACTTCCATATGCGCTTGCTCGTTACGCTCGTAAATACCGACCCAATAGGGCAAATGGAAACTGGCAATCTGTTCGCCGCCAACCTTCAAATCGCCAAGCTTGAAGAAGCCTTTTCGAAAAGCTTCGCGTTTCAACTTTTCTTCGAGCAGTTTCAGCGCATGCCGTTCGTTCACCAACGAAGGAGCGCTCCGCACAGTCTTGATGACGACCAGTTCTTCGGCTCCGGGTGCTTCGGGAAACAAGTAAGGATCAAGCCCGCCAATCACGGCATCAATCGCCATCAGCAATTCTTTTTTCTGTTTGCCATCATCCAGCCACAGGCGAAACAACCGGAATGGCACGTAAAAATCCATGACCAACCGCAACCGGCCATAACGGCTTTCACGCCAAGACTGCCGCAGCATGGCCACGGCTTGCTCACGCGTGGTCTTAGGTTTTAAGCAAAATAAATCCACAAAGAAATGATCATGACGATCAGCACACCCGCCAAAGCCAGATTGATCTTCCGCTGATTCGGCGCTTCAGGTTCCATCGGGATCTCAAGGATGCTTTCCGATCCAATCATGCCCAGGTCAATTTTCTCCTTGATCGTTTGGAAAGTCAGCCCAGCAACTTTGCTCGCTGCCGGAGCGGGCGTCAACAAACTGACGACGATCAGCACTGCGACGCAAACGGCAAACATCAGCACCGCAAAATGCAGAAAATTCACGCGGACGAAAAATTCCAGGACACCGAACGGAGAGCTTGGAAGGTGTTGCCCGGCATAAACCACTTCCAGAATGAATCGCGTTGCGCCAATCACAAACCCAGTTAGTAAAGAGGAAATCGCTCCCTGCCCATTGATCCGTTTCCAGAAAACACCAAACAGGAAGACGGCGGCAATCGGCGGCGAAATATAAGCTTGCACGCTTTGCAGATAAATCCAAAGCTTCGAACTGATACGGCCCATAAATGGAATCCACATCAGGCTCAATATAATCATGACCACCGTGGCCAAACGCCCGACGTTGATCAATCGTTTTTCCGAAGCGTCCGGGTTGAACTTTTTATAAAAGTCCATTGTGAAGATGGTCGAACTGGAATTGAAAACCGAAGCCTTGCTGGCCATCAGCGCCGCCAGCATTGCCGCAACCATTACTCCCTGCAAGCCCGCAGGCATCAGCCGAACAACCAGCATCGGAAACGCCGAGTTCGAATCAGCAGCCATCTCCTGCGGATACAAGGCTCGCGCAATCATTCCCGGCACGATCAACATAAAGACCGGCAGGATTTTCAAAAACCCCGCCAGGACGGTTCCGGCTTTGGCATTGCCGACATCTTTGGCGGACAGCACGCGCTGCACAATGACCTGATCTGTGCACCAATACCAAATGCCCAAAATCGGTGCGCCAAAGAAAATCCCCGTCCACGGAAAATCTTTGTCAGACATCGGTTTCATCATATGGAAGAAGTCCGCAGGCACCGCGGCTTGTAAGCCCGACCAGCCGCCAACCTTCCCCAAACCGATAAACGCCAGGATCAACGCACCGGCAACCAGAATCACCGTCTGAATCACTTCCGTGTAGATCACCGCCGCCAGGCCTCCAGCCACAGTGTAAATCCCTGTCGCGATCACCAGCGCCAGCGAACTTTTGACCATGCCCCATCCCAGCACGGCTTTCAGCACAATTGCCCCCGCAAAGATCGAGACGGCAATCTTGGTAAACAAGTAGGCGATCAACGAAATGCTGGCCAGATAAGTGCGGCACGCGCTGTTGTAACGGCGCTCTAAAAACTCCGGCATTGTGTACACGTTCGAGCGCAGATAGAACGGTACAAAGACCCAGCCGAGCATCAACACCATCAGCGAAGCCAGCCATTCGAAATGCCCCGCCGCCATGCCCGTCGAAGCGCCGCTGCCAGCCAGACCGATGAAATGCTCGCTGCCGATGTTCGATGAAAACAGCGATGCGCCAATCGCCCACCACGCCACATCGCGACTGGCCAAAAAGTATCCTGCCGCCGTGCGCTCTCCGCGCGAATGGTACCAGCCGATGGCAAAGACCACGGCGAAATAGAGCGCCAGCACGACGTAATCAATCCCAACCAAATGCGTCGTTCCGGCCTGAAAAAGCAGCAATGTCTGGGGCATGGTGTCTCCCGATTTTTAGTTGATGTTTAGTGATGTAACCGGTAAAGCCTGGCTCGCACCCGTTCACTGACGAATTCATCTTCCAGCTTCCATCCCCACGCGGCCTTAATCGCGGGCCGCTTATGAGGAGTGAGGATGAGCAGCGAGTCCGCAATCAAACCAAGTTGCGCCAGTAACGCTGGCAGCCATGATTCGTCAATCAAATGCATGGCGAAGCTGCACACAATCAAACTGTATTGCCGCCCGGCCACTGCCCCCGCCGCAATCTGCTCAAAGCTGACGGCCTCGGCCTGCTGCCCGGTTCTTGCCAGATACGCTTCTCCGGTATGCGGATCAACGCCGTCAATTTGCCGGCAGCCCAGTTCGCGTACTGCCAAAGTCACTTCTCCGCTGCCGCAAGCCAAGTCGAGCACCCGAGTCAAATCCAACTGCCAACAATGAACGGCTTGCTGTAATACTTCCCGGATAGTCCGTTCGTGCGGATTTCGATATTCCGCGCCGAACTGCGCATAGTAGCCTTCGACGCCATACTCTTCGTATTGATGGCGAATGGCTTCAAGTTTATCAGGTACCATCATCCGGCCTCTTCATCATCCGGGCTGAGCGGCCTTTGTGCACTGTGGCGGAAATAAAGGACGTGAACAGTTTCGTCTTCTGTGCGAAACAGAATGCGATACTTGCCAAAAATTAAGCTGACGAATTTCGCTCTTGAATGCCATGCTTTCCGATACGACCGGGCATCGCGCCGGAAAATTGCGTAAGCTTTCCAGTGCTTTTTCCGGATCGAGATACCAAAGCGTTGCTTGCTCTGGCGAAAATTGGGCGATCCACAAAGCTGCCTCATCAATTTCAAGCTTGGCAGGCTTTTCGATGATGACCCGATAGCTCATTGTTTTTCAGGAAGGTTAAGCTTCTGCCGCAATTCCGCAAGCACTTGTTCGGCAGGAACGCCGTGGCCATCACGCATTGATTCCAGACCACGATTGATGCCCTCGACCGTTTCCAAATACTCTATCGTTTCGATGATCTGGCCATAGCTCTTCGGGTCCAGCACAATCGCTTCCACCTGCCCGTCAACAGTCAGCATCAGAGGGTGCCGCGTCTCTTTCATCTGACTGATATGCTTGCCAGCGTTTTCCTGAAAGTCTATCAGTGAATGATACTCGCTTTGAGCAATCGCTGTGGTCGCCATAATCATCTTCTCCTTGGATTGAAAGTTGAATGTGCTTTGGTCGAAATAATGGCACACGCTCATAAGCCGGACAAGCATCATTTCAACATCAACTTCGGCTCAAACGCTTCGCCCGCCGCCAACGTCACCCAGTTGGTCAGTTGAGCGCCAGCAGTTGGAACAGCAAGTCAAGGATCGGATACTGAACCTCAGCCTGCTGTTTGATTGGAACCAACGATTGCAAGGACGAATGCGCAAAGATTGAGTGCGATTCGGCGGCATTTCGCCTGCGTTCATGCCGAACCAAGCGAGCCTTGAACTTTATCTATCGCTCTGCTACTTTGACGCCTCACTCGACAAGGCAATCAACACATTCGGAGGAAAGAGATACCTGTAATGGCTTTAGTAAAAGAAGCTAAGTTAGACATTATTTCGCAGTACAAGACGCATGTCAGCGACACCGGTTCGCCGGAAGTTCAAGTGGCGCTCTTGACCAACCGCATCAACGAACTACAAGATCATTTCAAGACGCATAAGAAAGACAATCACTCGCGCCGCGGCCTGCTTAAGCTGGTCAGCCAGCGCCGCAGCCTGCTCGATTATTTGAAGCGCATTGACATCAATCGCTACCACGAGTTGATTAGTCGTCTCGGTTTGAGAAAGTAAGTTTGAACCTGTTGGCGGCGTCCGAAATCATCGGACGCCGCTTTCGCTGTGCAGCCGAACGTGACGGCACGTACTTCCTGCCAAAAGCTTCGCGATAGATTTGAAGCTGGCTCGTCCGCAAGTTTACTGAGGAAGACGGGGAAGACGAATGATTACATCCGAATCCTGCTGACAACTTTTTCGGATGCCCTCAGCGCCACCATCACTTTCGATGAGCTGCCCATTCACCTGAGATCGCCCGCAGTGAGCGAAAGTTCTGATATTCCCTCAACAAGGAATCACCAATTTATTATCACAGTTCCGGCCACGATGCCGCGGCGCGAATCTTCGTCGTCGCGCGCAACTCGTGGTTTTTTGTTTGTGTGGCATTCAAATCAGGCAGCTCTGGCAGCTAATCGCCAGAGCTGCCCGATTTGAATGCCCACGTTGATGAGGAGAGATACAAGATGTTTCTGAAACAAGGCATCAATTTAGGCGGTCGTGAGTTCACGATTGAAACCGGCCGCATCGCAAAACAAGCAGACGGCGCCGTGCTGGTTACACAAGGTGAAACCGTCGTCCTGGTGACGGCCGTGTCCGCACGCAAGCCCAGAGAAAACGCGGACTTTTTCCCGCTGACCGTTGATTACCGCGAATATGGTTACGCCGCGGGCCGCATCCCCGGCGGGTACTTCAAACGTGAAGGCCGCCCGACGGAAAAAGAGATTCTGACCTGCCGGTTGACTGACCGTCCGATCCGTCCGCTGTTCCCCGAAGGGTATCAGCACGAAACACAGATCATTTCGATGGTCATGTCGGCGGATGATGACAATGAGCCGGATGTGCTGGCGATTACCGGGGCGTCAGCGGCGCTCTATTTGTCGGACATCCCCTTCCACAATCCGATTGCCGGTGTGCGCGTTGGTTTGGTCGAGGAAAAGTATGTGGTCAATCCGACCTACGACGAATTGCGGGAGTCGGTGCTGAACCTGATTGTCGCGGGCAGCGAAGAAGCCATCGTCATGGTCGAAGCGGGCGCAAAAGAAGTCAGCGAACAGGTCATGCTGGAAGCGTTGCTGTTTGCGCACGGCGAGATCAAGAAGCTTTGCCAGTTGCAGCGCGCGATGGGCGAAAAGCTCGCGATTAAAAAGCGCACCTTCGAACCGAAACCGGTCAATGAAGCAATGCTGCGCGAGATCGCCGAAAAATACAGCGGCGATATGCGCGAAGGCTTGAACGTACAAAACAAATCGAAGATCGAAAGTTACAGCGCAATCAGCGATTTGAAGAAACGCGTCATCGAGGGTTATCCCGAAGACAAACCGGAGCTTCGCAAAGAAGCGAGTTCCCTGTTCGATCACTTGAAAGAGGCCATCTTCCGCGATGACATTCTGAACAATCGCCGCCGTCCTGATGGCCGCCGGTTTTCAGAGATTCGTCCAATCGCGATCGAAGCCGGCTGGCTGCCGCGCACGCACGGTTCGGCCATCTTCACGCGTGGCGAAACACAGGCCGTAGTGACGGTAACGCTGGGCACATCGCAGGATGCGCAGTACGTGGACAGCCTGGAGAATGGGGAATTCAAACGCCGCTTCATGCTCAACTACAATTTTCCGCCCTTCTCGGTTGGTGAAACGGGCCGCACGGGCAGCCCCGGACGCCGCGAAATCGGCCACGGCGTGCTGGCGCATCGTGCGATTGAAGCCGTCATGCCGGACGATGAAACATGGCCTTATGTCGTTCGCGTCGTATCTGACATTACCGAATCGAATGGTTCGTCTTCGATGGCCACGGTCTGCGGTGGAATCATCGCAATGATGGATGCGGGCGTGCCGATCAAAGCGCCGGTTGCCGGTGTGGCGATGGGTTTGGTGATGGAAGACAAAAAGTTCGCCATCCTGACCGACATCGCTGGCGCCGAAGATCATTATGGCGATATGGATTTCAAAGTGGCCGGGACTCGCAACGGAATTACCGCTTTGCAAATGGACATCAAGGTTACCGGATTGAACCCGCAGATTCTGGCAGATGCGCTGGACCAGGCGAAGAAAGGCCGTCTCTTCATTCTGGACAAGATGGATGAAGTGCTGGCCGCTCCGCGCCCGGAGATCAGCCAATATGCGCCCAGAATCCTGACCATCCAGATCAACCCTGACAAGATTCGCGACGTCATTGGCCCGGGCGGTAAGATGATCAAATCCATCGTCGAACGCACGGGCGCGAAGATTGACGTGGAAGATTCCGGACGGATCTCGATTGCCACTGCCAACGGCGAAGCCGCCGAGATGGCGATGCAGATCATTCGCGACATCACCGCCGAAGCCGAGATTAACAAAACCTACCTCGGCACGGTTTCGCGCATTGTGGATTTCGGCGCGTTCATCGAAATTCTGCCGGGGCTGGACGGCCTGCTGCACGTTTCGGAGATCGCCGATTATCGCGTTCGCGATGTGCGTGATGAATTGACCGAAGGCCAGCAGGTCATGGTCAAATGCATCGGCATCGAGGGCAACAAAATCCGCCTGAGCCGCAAGGCGTTGGCCAATGAAAATAAGGGCGGCGGCAAAGAAGCCGGCCGAGGTCCAAACCGCCGTAACGAACAAGAGTAACGAACGAATCGAACAAAGAGTGATGGACGACGGTTAAAGATAATCGCCGTTCATCACTCTTTACTTTTCCCATTCATTTTTCAGAAAAGATTATGCGAATCCTCGTAAGCTTGATCCTGGTTCTCTGTGCAACGACCTGCGGCATCTTTCTTTATTCAAACAAGGTGGCGTCCCATTTCATTGATCAGCAATCGCAGGCACCTCAGGCGTCTGGCGAACTCAAAGACCCACGCGAAAAACATCTGGCCAATATCAAACAGCTCACCTTTGGAGGCGAGAATGCCGAGGCCTACTTTTCGCAAGACGGCAAGAAGCTGATTTTTCAGCGGGCAGCGAAAGGCGATGGCTGCGACCAAATCTTTTCGATGGACCTGGATGGATCAGGAATGAAGATGCTGTCGAATGGAGAAGGCAAGACAACCTGTTCCTACTTCACGCCAGACAAGAAAAGCATCGTTTATGCTTCGACGTTTAAGGCTGATCCGACCTGCCCGCCGAAACCGGATTTCTCAAAAGGCTACGTCTGGGCGCTCTATCCCGGCTTCGACATCTTCAAGGCCAATCTGGATGGATCGAATCCAAAGAAGCTCACCCACACCGACCGCTATGACGCCGAGGCCACGATTCGCGCGGATGGAACCATTGTTTTTACCTCTTTGCGCGATGGCGACCTGGACATCTACACGATGGACAAGAACGGCAAGAACGTAAAGAAGCTGACGACCGAACTGGGTTACGATGGCGGGCCGTTCTGGAGTTATGACGGCAAACAGATTGTTTATCGCGCCTATCATCCCGAAACCGAAAAAGAGAAAGCGGACTATATCGCGCTGATCAAAGAGAACCTGATTCGCCCCACCACGCTTGATTTGTGGATTATGAACGCCGACGGTTCGAACAAACGACGCATTACCAATTTCAAAAAAGCCAGCTTCGCGCCGTTCTTCTTTCCGAACGGAAAGCGGGTCATCTTTTCATCGAACCTGGACGATCCGAAGGGACGCAATTTCGAGCTTTACGCCGTCAACGTGGATGGCTCCGGTCAGGAACGCATCACTTTCAACGAGACCTTTGACGGTTTTCCGATGTTCTCCCCTGACGGAAAGAAACTAGTCTTCTGCTCCAATCGCCACGACGCCAAGCAAGGCGATACCAATGTCTTCATTGCCGATTGGGTGGAGTAGTAGCACGCGATAATATTACCGAACGCTTACTCTCAACCTCGTCACATTTCCAGCGATGTTTCACGAAAACCCTACAGTTTCTGTAGGGTTTTCTATCTCTCGCTATGGACAGATTTTCACCGATGGCTTATCTTGCCGCAGCACGCAGTTGAGAATGTCCGTCAGCCTTGCCTTTCAACTACGGTGCCATTTAGGTCAGGAATAATCGAACAACAACTTCGCTTTGACGCTGAAATCAGCCCCTTAATCGGCATGGCGTATTCGCGGATTGTTTCCGCAGTCACCTGGGTAGCTTACTCCATGAAGCTTAAACACGTCCCGTCCAAGTCAGGCAGGTCTCTCCATAAACCCTACCAGCCTGGTTGCTGTTTATTTATGGGGTAAAGAGAACCGCGAAAGACCGGATAAAAAAATTATCGTGACTTGAGCCACATTGTTGCTTTTTTTCGCATTAGATAATGGATGGGTGATTCGGGTGTTGGGCGATCATTAACATTAAAGACCTCGGCTGTCTCTCGGAGAAATTGAATGGCCATTGATAAAGCGCCAGAGACGACGAATTGGGCCTTGACCAATCTGGCATTCGCCCGTTTATTGGATTGGCTCGACCCTGAACGGGAACGCGCCGGTCAGGCATACGAACGACTGCGCCAGAAGCTGCGGCTTTTCTTCGAGCATCGCGGTTGTCCGTTTGCGGACGATTTGGCGGATAAAACGCTGGATCGCGTCGCCCGAAAACTTGCGACGGGGACGGAAGTTCCACCTGCCGATTCCGCATCTTACTGTTACGGAGTTGCGCACAATATTTTGAAAGAATATTGGCGAAATCCCGCCAGAGAAACGCTTTCCCTTGACTCTCAGCCCAACAACGATAATCCTGCCACCAACGCGACAGTTCCCCCATTGGTAGAAAGCGAGCTTCAGGAAACTGAGATCAATCTTGCTCACTTGGACACCTGCCTGCAACGACTGTCGCCGGAAGATCGCAAACTGATTTTGAAATACTATCAAGGCGATCATCGTGGAAGGATCAATAACCGCCATGAACTGGCTGCGGAGTTGGGGCTTTCCCCTGGTAGTTTGCGAATTCGCGCGTTGCGCATCCGCGAACAACTCCACGACTGGATGCGGCGAGCAACAAGCGGCGGAAATATCAAATAGCCGCGCACAATCACACCCCCTGAAAAAAACCGAAACAGATTGACGCTTTTCATCAATAGCAGATGAACGGAAACTTGCCCACTTCAAAATTCGACAACAAGCGCGAGCAGACTTGCGCTGAAGCATCGGAGCGCGAAATGGTCAAGTATTTCCTGGGCAATCTTCCCCCCGCAGAAGAACGGCAATTGGAAGAACTATTCTTCGCTGACGACCGGCTGTTCGACTGCCTTCAGGCAACCAAAGAAAAGCTGGTTGATGATTACCTGCACGAAAGGCTGAATCAGGAAGATCGCGCGCTTTTCGAGCGAAACTTTCTTGGTTCGCCACCGCAACGGGAACAGGTCGAATTCGCTCGTGCTTTGATGAATAAGCTCTCTCAATTTCCTTAGCCGAGTCTTCATTTCGTCACGCCATTTTTTTTCAAAAATTCCTTGTAACACTCAGCCCAATTCGATCAATCCAAAGTGCAGGGCGGCCGCTCTGCAAACGCAAGCAAAAAGTCAGTTACCACGTTGCCGCGAACAGATGTATGCGGCAACAAAAATATGTGGAAGTTCTGTCGGTAATGGCAGCAGTGCAGCCCTGAGGTGTGGCCAAGTCACGGCTGTCAATGGTGCCTTCCGAGAGTTTTCCCCGTTGCAGTTTCAACCTCTCAAAAAGGAAAGGAATCTCCCATGAAAAAATGTTCTTTGATTTGTAGTTCCCTGCTCGTTCTTGCACTGACCTTGTTGATCTCAGTGTCAGCCAGTGCACAGGCATTCGATCCATTGCGCATCAGTGGGTTTGTAGATTCATTTACCCCATCGGACTGTGGCAAACCCGGTTCAATTACCATTGGCGGTCAGACGCTTGTCATCGCAGCCGGAGCAGATGTTGTTTTTTTTGACACGATGCAAGTAATCAACTCTTCGGGGTTGCTTGCCCAGGCAAATGTCATCTCGGAGGTCTGGCAAGTGAATAGAACAGGACGGACGCTGGGCGTCTATCTGGATCCGCAAAACCGCATCCGTCTGGAAGTTCTCGCCGGGCTTAATACAACAACCGTCCGATCACTGGACATTACCGGTGTGGTCACCGCATTCACTGCTGCCACGGCAACGACAGCAGGTTCGGTCACCATCCACGGATTGATTTTCCCTGTCGCGCCTGGCTCGACAGTACCAGTTGCGGTTGCAGCCAATCTTGTACGCCTCATCGGCACTTTGAATGCGAGCAATCAACTCACCGTGACGACTGTAGGCGACCCCTATCGCAAGCTTACAATTTGTGGTGCGCCCGCAAATTATCGCTCAGTGGGTGGGTTTGAAGTTGGAGACGTAAACGCTTTTGACGCTGCAGGCCCAATTGCAGCGGTCGTGCCATTCAACAGTTCACCAACCACTCCATTCAATCCATTAGGTTCGACAGGTGGCTTTTTCCAATGCGATCAGAGCTTTGAAACAATGACAGTGGATGGTGCCACAAGCGTTCCATTTGCTCCCAATTTCAGCATCAGTAACCAAATCTCGAAAGACGTGTACGCCTGCTTTGAACTCAACATTGACGCGCTTAATTGGGCTTCAAATGGAAGCAGGAAGCTCTCTACGGCTAATGTTGCCAAGGGCGGCAGTGTCCAAGGCATACTCGAAGCCACCGTAAACATACCGCCTGCGGGAAATCTTGCTTCCCTTAGTGAAGCAAATCAGCAAGGTCGAATCACCATCAGTGGCAGGACCTTTATTGTTGCTGCGGGCGTTAATGTTCCGCTGAATGGAGCCGTAGCAAATGCTAACCCTCCCCAGACTGTTTGTCTGCAACAGGTGGTTGACCCATCTGGCCAAACTGGCCAGTTCTTGCCGGGGCAAGTAGCGCCGCCGCGTGCGGGACAGTTGATCAACGGAACCTTTATAAAGCCAGGCGCTTGCATGCCATAACCCAGTCTGAGAGGCGAAGTAATAATCGGGTTACTGATTTGACCCTTCGTCGCTAGGCGCACAGGCCGTCAGAAGCATCGCGCGCGCTGACGGCCTGTGTTATTTGGCACCGCATTAAACGTCGAACTTGCAGCACAGCCAGTCCGCGCAAACGACCATTCCCACCGTAGTATAAAAGATCGAGACGCCCAGTGATTCGGCGGCTTTCGGCTTCTGTCTTTTTTTCATAGATCACAACTTGCGGCAGTCAACCCATCCAGGCAGACGAGTCATCCGCTCAGGTCTGCCACTGGGCAAGGGGCGGAATGAGAGGCCGACTCAACACCTCCTGCCGGATGGGTTCACTGCCTCCAACATTTTTGTCTGACCGGAAATAGCCGGATGACTTTCCGCCTTCCTCTGCTACAATCCGCCTGCCTTTAACAAGCTTCGGCTTTCTTGAAAACTCATGTTTACGTGACATCGTCAAGCATCCCAATCGTTCCCCCCATATATCAAAGACCAGCAATTTCACGGTATCTATTCTACGCCGTCATCCCTCATTTCGGCAGGCTGAAAACAGCGGCAAGGCAAGGTGATTCGACAATGATGGGGAAAAAAGATGTTTGCTAGACTTCTGACTGGGTGTTTCCTTCTCGTTACTTTTTTTGGCGGTTTCAATCAACTTCAAGCCCAAATCTTTACGCGGGCCAGAACGGCAAATGCGGCAATTCCTGACGTTTCCATCGCACAGGTTTATCCGATTCACCTGCCAGGAGCGGATCTGCCCGAAGCAGGAATTACGGATGAGGTTGACAGCAACAGCCCGCTACATTGGGATGATCAGGGGAATCTTTATTTCTTCCCTTCCGTCCGCCATCCATTTCGCAGCAGCGGCAAAAGTCTTTACACCTTATCTCCCTCTGCACAGAGCACAACGATTGAAGACACTCTTGGCGTGGAAGGCGGCAAATGGTTGGAAGCGACCTGGCGCACGGACGATGGAACCCTGTATGGCTGGTACCACAACGAGCCGCCCGGCGTTTGTTCGAATGATCCACACCTGTCAGCACCGCGCATTGGCGCGATGGTTTCGCATGACGAAGGCGCAACCTGGAAAAATCTGGGGATCATTCTTGAAGCCCCTGCTGACGCACTTGATTGCAATACTAAGAACTACTACTTCGCAGGCGGCAATGGTGACTTTTCGGTAATGCTGGACGCCAGCAAAAACTATTTCTACTTTTTCTTCGGCACTTACCATCGTCAAGTTGAAGAACAAGGCGTTTCAATTGCCAGAATGAGTTATGCCGACCGTGATCAGCCAATAGGCAAACTTTGGAAATGGCGAGATGGCGTTTGGAACGAACCGGGTTTGGGTGGGCACGTCACACCTGTCTTTCCAATCATCAATGATTGGCATGCAGCAAATCCCGATGCTTATTGGGGACCTTCAATTCATTTCAATACTTATCTAAACAGTTATGTGATTGTGCTGAATCACGCGATTGACAAGTATTGGGGTCAGGAAGGCGTTTACATTTCCTACAACAACAATCTGTTCAATCCACAAGGCTGGCTGTCGCCCGACCGCCTGCCATTGGACGTGCAGGGAATGTCTTATCCGCAAATTGTCGGCATTGAAAAAGGCGGGACGGATAAGCTGGCCGGACAAACAGCGCGCCTGTTTCTGCTCGGCCAATCCATCTGGCAGATCACCTTTCGTATGGATGGCAACGATGGCGGCGAGTGTGATGATTGCCTGGGCCAGACGCCTGGCAGACCCGCGCTGGCGCCGCGAGAAGCTCCTCCGGTTCGTCAGCCCGTCCGCGCGGCGCGTCCCTCCATTCTGAATGACTTGGCCAAGCCCCCTCGTAAAAAAACCAACGGGCAAAGATCAGATCAATAAGTCTTTCACCCTCCCGAGACCAACTCTTGACTAAGCGGGATAGCTGTCTTAACGTGCGGCCTCGTTTCGGTTTGTCCAATACTCCAAATTAAAACAGGACGCTATGCCAGAGTGGGTTAAACGCTTTTTGCCGTTCATCAGCCTGATTGTGCTGTGCGCGCTCATTCCCCTGGCCGAGTACTTCGTGCTGGGCCAGGATCCAAAATTCATTACGGCGGGCAATCTGGCCGCCATTGCGCGCCAAACTGCCGTCATTACCATCATGGCGATGGGCATGACGATGGTCATGGTGTCAGGTGGAATTGATTTATCAGTCGGTTCGATTGTCGGCTTGGCCAGCGTGATTGGCTCAATGGCAATGGTCAAAGGTGGCATGCCGGTCATCGTCGGTTTTCTGGTCTGCATCCTGATCGGCGCGGCCAGCGGGCTGATCAACGGAGCGACCATCAACCTGCTGAAAATCCCTGCCTTCATCGTGACGCTGGGTGGGATGGGCATATACCGAGGGCTGGCGTTGTATCTGTGCGATGGAAATGCGGTGGTGGGTTTGCCTGCCTCCGCCGGAACCTTGGCCGAAAAGAATCTGTTCGGCGCAATTCCGCTGCCATTATTGATGGTCGTGGTCTTTGCGCTGATCGTGCATTTTACGCTCAGCAGTACTCGGCTGGGCCGATACTGTTACGCAATGGGCAGCAACATCGAAGCCGCCCGTTACGCGGGCATTCGTGTTTCGCGCTATCAAATCCTCTACTACACGATTCTGGGCGCGCTCGCCGGTCTGGCCGGAGCGATTGAAACTTCGCGCACCGTGACGGGACAGCCCAATGCCGGCGAAGGCTACGAACTGAATGTCATCGCCGCCGTCGTCATAGGCGGCGGCAGTTTAAGCGGCGGGCAAGGCACGGTCATCGGCACCATCATCGGTTCGCTGATTATGGGCGTGCTGGCCAATGGCGGGAACCTGCTGCAAATTTCTCCTTTCATTCAGAAGATCGTTATTGGCGGAGTGATCGTGCTAGCTGTAACCTTTGACGAATTTCAGCGGCGGCGAATGGAAAGCGTGGAAGCCTAGAAAACTTATGGCGAGAATAGAAGGCATTAGTATTCAAAACTATCGAGCTCTGAAAGAGATTTCCTTGGGAAAGACTTTTGAGACTCGTGAAGGTACGGCTCTACCTGGCTTGATGACAATCATTGGACCAAACGGAAGTGGGAAATCATCTTTGATGGATGCGCTTGGCTTTCTCGGCGATTGTTTGCGGCTGGGAGTGGAAGAAGCTTGTGATCGCCCTCATCGTGGTGGCTTCGAGCGCATTCGTACACGGGGCCAGGATGGGCCAATACAGTTTGAAATCTACTACCGTCAAGACACCAAAAGCCGACCAATCAGTTACTCACTTCGAATAGACGCTGAAAAGAATCGTCCTTACGTCGCTTATGAGCGGTTGCGACAAAGACGCAAAGGACAGAAAGTCGGCTGGCCTTACTCTTTCCTGGAATTGACCAGAGGTGAAGGCTATAGCTGGGCTGGACAAGCAACTGAAAGTCAGGAAGGCAATGAGAGAGTTGACGTTAAGTTGGAGGATAGTCAACGCCTGGGAATTACGACATTGGGCAACCTCGCTCAACACGAACGAATCGTCGCTTTCCGTGAATTTCTTGAAGGTTGGTATTTATCTTATTTCGTACCCGAACAGGCACGCAACCTGCCAATGGCTGGCGCGCAAAAGCATTTGAATCGCGAAGGCAATAACTTGGCAAACTACGTTGAATTTATGGCGCGGCAGCATGAAAAACGCTTTGCAGAGGTACTGCAACAAGTCGCCAAGAAAATCCCTGGCATTAAGAGCATCGAACCACAAAGACAACCGGATGGGAGATTGCTTTTGCTAATCAACGAAACTGGTTACGTAGACCCTTTCTACCAACAGGATATGTCCGACGGAACTTTAAAAATGCTGGCGTATCTTTTACTTCTAGAAGACCCAGAGCCGCCGCCGTTGATTGGCATTGAAGAACCGGAAAATGGGTTGCACCATCAATTACTGGAACCTCTAGCGTTGGAAATGAAAAGGTATTCGGAACGAGACCGAGGGCCTCAGATTGTTATCACCACGCACTCTCCATATTTCGTTGATGCATTAACTCCACAAGAAGTTTGGGTGATCGAAAAAGGCAAAGACGGCTTCAGCACCATCTCCTGTGCAGCAGAATTACCGACAGTGACGGAGCTTTTTGCCCAGGATATCCCGCTCGGTAGTTTGTGGTACAGCAATCATTTCGGGAGGGGTAATCCGTGAAGTTTCTTGAAGTGTTGGTAGAAGGTACTTCAGACCAGCCAACGGTTCGTGTCATTCTTGAGAAGCGTTTTCGGATGATTGAAAACCAGGACTTTCGTATACACCCACACCAGGGACGAGGGGAAATTTCGAAGAATCCACATCAGAAACCCGATCCAAAACGCAGAGGACTACTTGACCTTCTTCCAGCTACGCTCAAAGGTTATGGGAGTTTTACAAAGGATCGTTGCATAGTTGTTCTTGTGGACGCTGATGAGACTCCTTGCAAAGAATTAAAGGCTGAATTGGTAGACTTGCATCACAAATTGAAATCTCGCCCTTCTTGTGCACTTTTTCGTATTGCTGTTGAAGAAACAGAATCTTGGTTCATTGCTGATCCTGACGCGGTGAGGCGAGCTTATCCGAAAGCAAAAGTTTCGGATCTTACCAGAGTACCTCCGGATAGCATTGTTGGAGCCTGGGAACTTCTCGCAAAAGCCATTGGACGTAAAGCTAAAAGCTGTAGTCGGGCAGATAAAACTGAGTGGGCAACCAAAATCGCTCCTCACCTTAACCTGGAGGATCCCAAGTCGCCTAGTCTTAGAGCTTTCATTACTGGCATCAACAAACTATTGGGGGAAAATTGAATCACTTCTACGAATTGATTCAAGAGATACTATGAAACTTACGCAATTCAAAACCAAAACCTCAGACGACGCACGTCTGGGAATGCTTAGCAACGATGTCATTGTGGACATCACTGAAATTGCTCCGACCATAAACGCGTTTATCAATCGCGGTGTAGCAGCAATCCACGCAGCGAAGAACGCGACGGCAAAAACGGCATATGCGCTGGATGCGGTCGAATATCTGCCCGCGGCCACGCCCGGCAAGATCATCGCCATCGGGCGCAATTATCACGACCACGCCATCGAAGGTGGCAGCGAACCACCGAAATCGCCGCTGATCTTCACCAAGTTCATCAATTCGCTCAACGCCCACAATGCCAAAGTCACGCTGCACGCGATCAGCGAACAGATTGACTTCGAAGCCGAACTGGCCGTCGTCATCGGCAAACGTGCCAGCAAGGTAGCCGAATCCGATGCACTTGATTACGTCTTCGGTTATTCGTGCTTGAATGACGTAAGTGCACGCGATCTGCAATTCGCCGACGGCCAATGGGTGCGTGGCAAAGGTCTGGACGGCTTCTGCCCCATCGGCCCCTTCGTCACCACCAAAGACGAAATCGCCGATCCGCAAGCGCTGAAGATCGAAGGCAAGCTGAACGGCGAAACTATGCAGTCGTCAAACACAGACAAGATGATCTTCAACGTGGCCTATCTAGTTTATTACATCACGCAAGCCATCACGCTCGAACCGGGCGACGTGATTGCCACCGGCACGCCCGAAGGCGTCGGCGTCTTCCGCAAACCGCCAGTGTTGTTGAAAGACGGCGACGTGTTTGAAGTCGTCATCGAAAATGTCGGTACGTTGCGCAATGAATTCGTCAGCGATCAAACCAAATAACAACACGAAGGGCACGAAGACGGCAATTCAGTTGCGCGGTCTTCGTACCCTTCTCATTTCACCTGCAATAGTCGAATGAGCGAATACTTCATCGGCATAGACAGCGGCACGCAGAGCACAAAAACAATCTTGCTTAATGCGGACACTGGCCAGGTTGTCGCCAGCGCAAGCCAGCATTATGAATTGATTGCAGGCTTGCCCGCCGGACACAAAGAGCAGCAACCGGCAGAATGGATTTCGGCGGTTCAGGAGACCATCCAAACCGTGCTTGAAGCATCGGCGGTGGCGGGCATTGATCGCGCGAGCGTGCGCGGGATCGGGGTATCGGGCCAGCAGCATGGCTTCGTCGCGCTCGACGAAAAGGATCAAGTCATCCGTGCAGCCAAGCTCTGGTGCGACACCTCGACCAGCCCCGAATGCGAAGAGATCATCGAAAAGCTCGGCGGTTTGGAAAAGACCATTGTTGCTGTCGGCAACGGTGTTCCTGCGGGCTTCACGGCATCAAAGATTCTGTGGATGAAGCGGCACGAGCCGGAGAATTTCGCGCGGCTGCGTTCGATCCTGCTGCCCCACGATTACATCAACTTCTGGTTGACCGGTCGCAAAACAATGGAATGCGGCGACGCTTCAGGCACGGCTTTGCTGGACGTTCGCAACCGCACCTGGTCGAAAGCCGCGATGGATGCGGTTGATCAGAGTGTTGCTGCAATGCTGCCCGCGCTGATCGCTTCGGATGACAGCGCTGGAACATTGCGCGATGAACTGGCCGCCGAATTTGGCTTGAGCCGCAATGTGATTATCAGCAGCGGCGGCGGCGACAATATGATGGGCGCTATCGGCACGGGCAATGTCGCGCCCGGCGTCGTCACGGTCAGCCTGGGCACTTCAGGGACGATATACGCCTGCTCCGAAAAGCCAGCCATTGATCCGCAGGGTGAAGTCGCCGCGTTCTGTGATTCGACCGGCAAATGGCTGCCGCTGGTTTGCACAATGAATGTAACGGTCGCCACCGAGATGGTGCGCGAACGATTCAAGCTTTCCCACGATGATCTATCAAATGCTGCGGCATCGGTTCCGGCGGGCAATGACGGGCTGATGCTGATTCCCTTCTTTGAAGGCGAGCGTACGCCGAACGCACCTGACGCCACGGGCGTTTATTTCGGCTTGCGCGGGCACACCTTCTCGATTCCTCATTTTGCGCGGGCAGCGATGGAAGGCACGACGCTGGGGCTGAATTATGGACTGAACCGGCTGCGCGAACTTGGCATCAATCCGACGGAGATTCGCGCCACGGGCGGCGGCGCCAAAAGCGCTGTCTGGCGGCAAATCATGGCTGATGTCTTCAACGCCGAAGTCGTCTGCGTGGCCAGCGAAGAAGGCGCGGCGGTCGGCGCGGCGGTGCAGGCAATTTGGGCATACCGTAAACAACAGGGCCAACCCGTCAACATCGAAGACCTTTGCGCCCGCTACATCGCGCTGGATGAAACAACCCGCGCAAAGCCCGAAACCAATGGGCGCGTCGAACTGTACAAGCAAATACAAACCCTATACGACCAAATCGTGCGAGACTTACGACCGGCATTCACTGCGCACCA
>JBBQVH010000018.1:0-72307 GCA_038211695.1 Blastocatellia bacterium
CCACTTTCTTCCTTTCATTTACGCCTCAAGCCCGTTATTAATAACAAAAAAATTAACGTCTCTATGTGGGACACGTTGGCATCTGGCCCCACGACAGAGGGTGCGCCGAAACCGGGAAGTTAAATTTTTACGCTCACTTAGCTTCTGGGACGTTGAATAACATTTTGAAGCAGGCAGGTCTGAAGCCATGAAGAAATATTTGATCGTCATCGAAAAAACAGAAACTGGATACTCAGCATATTCTCCCGATGTTCCGGGATGCGGGTCTACTGGAAAATCCAGGGTGGAAGTCGAACACAACATTCAGGAGGCGATTGATTTTCATTTGGAAGGGCTGCGGCTGGAAGGTTATGACGTGCCAGAGCCAAGCAGTTATTCTTCGTATGTTGAAATCGCCGCATAAAGCCCCACCCAATGATTTCAAAACAATCTGACTTTGCGCTCAGCTTATGAAACTTCTGGGCTTGCGAATTTTTGGCGAATACGAGCCTGCGGATGATGACCGTCCGCACCTGCTTTCCATCCTGCCGCCGCCTGTGACGAAGGCCGGAGATTCGCACGTCCACGTCAAACCCCTGCCTCGTCCCTTCCATCCGCAACCCTTGAGCTTCGACAAACGCATTTGGCTGCTGGCTTTTTTCACGGGATTTCCCGGCGCACTGGTGGCGCTGCTGATGCTGTGGCTGGGCGATTACACGCCGAAGGTGCAATGGACGCTGACGGTCTTCATCGTCACGTTCTGGCTAGGCTGCGCTTACGCGCTGCGCGAACGCGTGGTCATGCCGTTGCAAACATTATCGAACCTGTTGGCGGCGTTGCGCGAAGGCGATTATTCGATTCGCGGGCGTGCCGTCAACATGGACGATCCATTGGGCGATGTGGTGCGCGAAGTCAACGCGCTCAGCTCCACACTGCGCACCCAGCGGCTGGGTGCGATGGAAGCGAACGTGCTGTTGCGCCGGGTGATGGAAGAGATTGAAGTTTCCGTCTTCGCCTTCGACAGCGAACAGCGGTTGCGGTTGGTCAACCGCTCCGCCGAACGATTGTTGGATCGTCCGGCGGCGCAACTGTTGGGGCGCACGGCGGAAGAGTTGCGCATGCAGGATTGTCTGGAAGGCGAACCTGCGCGGACGCTGCAACGGAGTTTTTCCGGTGGATTCAGCAACGCGGCCAATTTTTCGACCAACTTTTCTGGCAGATGGGGAATGCGGCGCAGCACTTTTCGCGAAGATGGGAAGCCGCATCAATTGGTCGTCATCGCCGATTTAAGCCGCGCTTTACGCGAAGAGGAACGGCTGGCGTGGCAACGGCTGGTGCGCGTGCTGGGCCACGAACTGAATAATTCGCTGACGCCGATCAAATCCATCGCGCGCAGTTTGGAAAGCCTGATGGCGCGTGAATCGCGGGCGGCGGATTGGGAAGAGGATGTCGAGCGCGGCTTGTCCATTATCTCCACGCGCGCCGAATCGCTGACCCGCTTTATGACTGCCTACGCCAAGCTGGCCAAGCTGCCGCGCCCCGACCTGAAGCCAGTGGAAGTCAGCGCGTGGGTGCGTCAAGTGGCCGGGCTGGAAACACGTTTGAAAGTCGAATTGCTGCCCGGCCCTGAACTAACCATCCAGGGCGACCGCGATCAACTGGAACAACTGCTGATCAATCTGGTTCGCAATGCCGTGGATGCGGCAATAGGAGATGGTGAAACCGGAGGCGGTGCCAGCGTTGGCTGGCGCGTGAACAATGGCTTTCTGGAAGTTGTCGTCGAAGATGAAGGCCACGGTTTATCAAACACCGCCAATCTGTTCGTTCCCTTCTTCACCACCAAGCCGGGCGGTTCGGGTATTGGGTTGGCGCTTAGCCGCCAAATCGCCGAAGGCCACGGCGGCATGCTCATGCTTGAAAATCGTCCGGGCGGCAAAGGCTGCGAAGCCAAGTTACGCTTGCCGCTGTGATTCGCAATCATCACTTCACGCCCAATGCGTTTGCCGACCACTCAGCTTCTGCTCTTCAAAAAAATGGCGCGAGTAAACAACTCGCGCCACAAATTACCAGGCTTTTTTTTACTATCTACGCCATTGCCTCATCCTTGCCTCATCATTGTTTGATCGTGAATGCAGCAGATTTAGTCACCGACGTGCCATCGGCATTCGTGACAGCCACGCTGCGCGTAGACGCCTGCGTGATGGCGGAGATGGCGAACTTCGTCGTTAGTTGGGTGCTGGTTTGATTCAGGATCGTGACGGTGACGCCACCACCGTTGACCGCCACGACCGATTGCGGCGTGAAGCCCGTGCCAGTGATGACCACTGTCAGGGTTGTGCCGCGCTTGGCGTTGTTCGGCGTCAGCGTATCAATTGCCAATTCGGCTGGCGGTGGCGGCGTGGTAACCGTCACGATTTGCGCAGCGGTGGAAGTGATTCCGCCTTTACCGTCGCTGACGGTCAGCACGATGGAATGTTGACCGACGGCGAGCGGCACATCGGCTACTGCGGTTGCCGCGATCTGCTGCCCATTGTCTTTCCACAAATAAGTCAACGCATCGCCGTTCGGGTCGGATGAAGCAGAACCGTCCAGATGTACCGTTGCGTTCTGGCCATCCGGTGCCACGACGCTCGCCGACAGTTGATTGGCCACTGCGACGGGCGGCTGGTTCGGCGGGCCGTTCGGATCGTTGACGGTAATGGTGAAGACGGGCGTCAGGTTCGACCCGCCTTTGCCATCGTCGGCTTTGACCTGAACGTTGTAAACGCCTGCGTTGCTGTTGTTCGGATTGATAAACAGCGTCGCCGTGCGCGCCGCTGGATTGGCGTTGGTGATGCTGATAAACGCCAGCGATGGAATCAGCGTGAAGGTCACCGGATCGTTATCGGCATCGGTTGCGGAGAGCGCCACGTTGAGCTGTTGATTCTTGTTCAAGCTCTGATTGGCCAGGCCTGCCGGAATGGGTGGATTGTTTGCCGGGCCTGATGCATTTAACCGGCGCGTGCGCAGGTTGCCCGTGTCGCAAAAGACGATGGTGCCGCCGGAGGTATCCACCGCAATGTCCGTGGGCGTATCCAGCGTGGCGCTGGTGCCATTGCCGCCGTCGCCTGTATTCCCTGCGTTCCCATTGCCCGCAATGGTTGCGATCTTGCCATCGGCAATCGTGATTTTGCGGACGCGTTCATTGTCGGTGTCGGTCACCAGTAAATTGCCGCCCGCATCAATGGCAATGCCGGTGGGCGCGTTGAATTGCGCGCTTGCCGCCGATCCGCCATCGCCACTGAATCCTGCCGTGCCGGTTCCGGCAATGCCTGTCATTGTGCCGCCGGCGACTTTGCGGATGCGGTGATTGTCACGATCCACAATGTACACAGTGTTGCCATCGCTGGTTGCGGCGACGCCGGTTGGATGGTTGAGCTTGGCTGCCGTGGCCGCGCCGCCATCGCCCGTTGATCCCACTTCACCGGTTCCGGCAATGATGGTCAGTTGTCCACTGACGACTTTGCAGATGCGATTGTTGCCGGTGTCGGCGATGTACAGATTGCCTGCGCCATCCACCGCAACATCTTCTGGCATGTTCAGCGAGGTGGTGGTTGCCTGTCCTGCCGCGCCAATCCCCGAGATGCCATTCCCCGCAACCGTGGAGATTAGCCCTGTGGCCAGGTCAATCTTGCGTATGCGGTGATTGCCAGTGTCGGCGATGTACAGCACATTCCGAATAACATCCAGCGCCAGGCCGGTTGGATTGTTGAATTTTGCTGAAGTCGCTGCGCCGCCGTCCCCCGCGAAGCCTTTGGCCCCCGTGCCCGCCAGCAGGCTGATTGTGCTCTGAGAGATTTTGCGAATGACGCGCGCTTCGGCATCAGCCACATAACCCGTGCCATTGAAGTCCACGGCGACTCCGCGTGGCTCTTTGAAGGATGCGCTGGTCGCCAAGCTCCCATTGCCCGTGTTGCCATACGTCCCACTGCCCGCATGAACCGTGATGTCAAAGTTCGAGGGCGTGACAGGCGGTGTTGGCGTCGGACTTGGCGTTGGCGTGGGTGTCGGCGTTGGAGTTGGAGTAGGCGTCGGCGGCGGGTTGCAGCCAGCGCCATTACAGACGACCGTGACTTTGAACGTCGTCATTGCAGTGTTGCCCGCCGCATCGCCGGCGGTAAAGGTTACCGTCGTTTGTCCAATCGGAAATGTCGAACCCGAAGCAGGCGCAGCCGTGACGGTGCGATTACCTGAAACCGCGTCAATCGCCGTCGGCAAGCTGAAGGTCACGACCTTTCCTGTGCCCGATGTGATTGTTTGTGTGATGTCCGCCGGAACGTTGGAAAACACCGGTGGAATTGTGTCTTGCACGGTGATGGCTTTCGCTGCTGTGCTGGCCGAACCATTCGGCTTGTTGTCGCTGACGGTCAGAACGATTGAATGCTGCCCCAGCGCCAGAACCACCGGCGCGCTCAACTGTGTGGCAATCGTCGCAGTTGATGGGCCGGGACGCGTGTCTGTCCAGATCATGCTGGTGATTTGATCGCCGTCCGGATCGGTTGCCGTGCCGTTCAATTGCAGGGTTGCGCCGTTGGCATTGACGGCTTCAATCGTTGCGGGGATTGTGCCCGCATCCACCACGGGCGCGCGATTGACGTTGTTGACGGTGATGGTGATCGTCTTGGCATCGCTCAACTGCGGCGATCCATTGTCCATCGCGGTGAAGGTGACGGTGAAGATTTGCGTTGCGTTGGCGGTGTTCGGCACTACATCAAAGCCGGGCGTGTAGCTGAACGCGCCGGTGTTGTTGTTGAATGATGAGCCGACCGGGCCATTGGCCATCGTATACAGGACGGTTTGCCCGCTGTCCGGGTCAGTTGCTTGCACAGTGAAGCTCAGCGCCTGGCCTTCGTTGACGGTTTTGTTCCCGGGGCTGGTCAGGCTGGGCGGGCTGTTCGGCGCGGGTTGGGCCAGACGGATGCGATTGTTGCCGCCATCGGCGATATACACTTTCATTGTGCCGGGCTGTACGGCAAGCGTTCCCGGCAAACTCAGCTTGGCCAATGTGGCAGGGCCGCCATCGCCGCCAAGTCCGATCTCACCATTGCCGATAATTGTATTGATGATGTTGTCGGAAGCCGTAACTTGGCGGATGCGGTTGTTGCCGCGATCATTGATGTACAAATTGTCGTTTGAATCTACATAAACCGCCCAGGGCGAATTCAGCCGCGCCACGTTTGCCGTGTTGCCATCTCCTTCGAAGCCAGAGCGAGGCAAACCCTGCGAAACGACCGTGCCAATAGTTCCGTTGGAGACTCTGCGGATGCGATGATTATTGGTGTCGGCAATAAAGACGTCGCCGTCGGTATTGACGGCAACGCCGCTTGGGCGGTTCAGGCGAGCGCCCGTGGAAACCAATCCATCGCCTGTGGAGCCTAACAAGCCGACTTGCCCCGCGAAGACCGTCACCGCACCGCCATTGGTGGCAACGCGGCGGATGACGTGATTGCCGGGATCGGCGATGTAAAGGTTCGCGTTGGTGTCCACCGCAACCGCGCTGGGGCCATTCAGCGTTGGCGTTCCCGCGCCGACCGTGCCTGCCAGCGTCGAGATGTTGCCGTCCAGGCCAATCTTGCGCACGCGATTGTTGCCCGTGTCGGCAACGTAAATATTCCCCGCCGTATCCACCGCCACTGCGCCAGGTTTGTTGAAGGTGGCATCCAATGCCGGGCCGCCATCGCCGTTCACATCGTTCGGGTTGGCTGACGGAGTGTGGGGCGTGCCCGCAATCGTGTTGATTTTCTTGTCGACGGCATTGACCTTGCGAATGACGTGGGTGTTGGTGTCGGCGATGTAATAGTTGCCTGCATTATCCACTGCAACGCCCGCTGGCCCATCCAGTTTGGCGATTGCGGCCAGTCCGCCGTCGCCCGCAAAACCGCTGGAACCGTCACTGGCCACGGTGCTCAATGTGGTGCCGGCAATTTTGCGCAACCGGTTGTTGCCGGAATCCATGAAGAAGATTTGTCCGCCCGCCACAGTCACGCCGTTCGGCGCATTCAGCGTGAAATTGGTCGCCGGCGTGCCATCTCCGTTATAACCCTGCCCCGCTTTGCCTGCTGCTGGAGTGACGGAAGAGGCATCGGCCTGGCGAATGCGGTGGTTGCCTGTATCGGCAATGATGACTTTGTGTGTCGCGTCCACTGTCACGCCGGAAGGGCTGCTTAATTGAATACTGTCCGGAGTGCCGGAATCGCCGTTGAACCCTGGCGTTCCTGTTCCCACAAACGTGCTGAGGATTCCCGCGCTGACGATGCGAATTTTGTGATTGCCCGTGTCGGCGATGTAAAGGGTCGTGCCGTCAACGGCCACATCCGTGGGCGTGTTCAGCGCAGCCGTATCGGCAGGGCCGCCATCCCCTTCACCGCCCGCCGCGCCGTTGCCCGCAATGTGAGAGACCGTTGCCGTGCCGGAGTTGATGTCGTTGACGGCGGTGACGCGATGGCTGCCCGCGTCAGCGACGAACAGCCTGCCATTGGCATCAAATGCCACCCCGCGCGGATCAGTGAAGACAGCGCCCAGCGCCGAACCTTCGCTCGATCCGGGCACCCCACTGCCCGCAACCGTGCTGATCTGGCCATTGCTGATTGTCACCTTGCGAATGCGCCGGTCGCCGCTGTCAGAAATGTAAACGTCGCCATTCGCATCAATCGCCACGTCAGATGGGCTTTTCAGCAACGCGTTCGTTGCCGCGGCCCCGTCGCCATTTGCCGCGGTTGCATCCGTTGCCGCGATCCCCGCCTTGCCGGCGAAGACCGTGATCGTACCCGCCGTCACGTCCACTTTGCGCACGACGTGATTATCGGTATCGGCGATGTAGATCACTGACGACGATGCCGCCGCGATACCGCGCGCATTTTGAAATTCCGCCACCAACCCCGTGCCACCGCTCGACCCTGCCACCGTCGTGATGTTCAGCACGGCTTGCGCTGCTGCCGAATGCCAGTGGGCAAAAATAATGGCAGACACAAAGAAAAGTAGTGTGGATGCGACAACTGGCCACTGCTGCAAAACGCGGCGTAGTCCGGCAAAGATGTGGACGTGTTGCTGCTTGCTTGCAGCAACGTGCAGTGAGGTTCTCATTCGTAAAACTCCTGTCGAGGAACTCGGATTTTTCTGCTAAGGGCACGAATTGGCAGCCGGAAGTCGGGGAATACTGCTGGCAATGGTTAAAAGATTAGACGCGGTGAGCGTGCGAAGATTGAACAGGGTGGTTGACGCAAACGGTTGGTGCAAGGTTGGCCGATAGACTCGAACTTCGCACCGCACATCTCAAATTAATCAAAAAGCTTCAAAGAGATGATTAATCTCTTGCCAATCACGCTTTGAAAGATTCAATTGGTGCGCGTGAGACGAAAGTTGTCTGCTGTCGCCCAACTGCCGCTGGAAATTGCGCCGCTGGTCTGAACGTAGATGGCTACCTGATTCGTACCCGCAGGCACGGCGAATCGTACGCGCATAGTTGTTGGCCGTGTGTTATTGCTGAAATTGGTGGACGGGCCGCCTGCAACACTGCTGCCGTCGTCGAACCGCACCCCAAAAGTAACACGCGCTGAAGCGGAGGCGGCCAAATCCGCCGCCACTTCATATGTCACGCCGGGCGTCAGCACCAGCCATTGCGCGATCGAAGCGGGCGACAGGCTGATGGTTGGCGTTAATCGAGCGATGCTGTTCGTAAAGCTGACCGCGCCGCCGGTCATCCAATTCGCGCCACCTTGATCGAAGTTTGGATTCAAAATCATGCCGTCGTTGCCCGGCGTTGGCGTCGGTGTCGGCGTGGGTGTTGGCGTGGGAGTCGGCGTCGGTGTCGCGTCAGGTGGCACCCACGGCGAAGTCAGGTTGTAAACAAAATTCGCTGCTTGATCCGCTGCCAGATTCCTGAACTCAATCCATCCGGGATTCGGATAAAACGTCGTGTAGTTGATGCGCGGCCCAGGCGATTGCGCCGTCGCGCGATAGTTACCGCCGCCGGGAACGCTGCTGATCCGGTAATAACCGTAACGGTCAGTACGAACAAAACCGCTTTGCGCGCCGGTCAGCGTGAGGCTGTAATTTTCCAGCCCCTTGCCATTGCGGTCGGTCAGACGGCCCGTGATTGAAAAGCTGGGTGGGTCGGTGGTTTGAACCTGCACGATGTTGGTGTAAGGCGAACCGCCATCGGCGTTGAATGCGCGCACGCGGTAACGGAACCAACTGCCCCCTGACAGCCCCGTGTCGGTGAAGCCGGTTGTGTCGGCGGCAATGGTGGCAATCTCAGCGAAGTTCGAACAGTTTTGCCCTGCACATCGCTCAATCTTAAATCCGGATTCATTGCTTGCATTGTCTTGCCAGGTCAGGGTGAGCTGATTCCAACTGGTATTTGTGCTTGCCAAATTTGTTGGAGATGCAGGCAGTGCGAGGAAGGCTCCGCGCACGACACGTAAATGAATCCTCAACGCCGAATAAGGCGCTTGCGGCACATACTTACTGAACGCGACAACGCCGATGCCGTTTCGTGCGGCCACGGACGGATAATCTTCCACCACATCCGAATCCGCCAAAGCAAACCCCGCGGCATCCAACACTGCGCCTTCATGGCTGATTCGTGCTCCGAAAATATCGCCCCGCCGGGTTCCAGAAAACATTTCTTTGCGCGGGTCAAGCCAGGCAGCCAGATAACTGCCATCACCAGCAACTCTGGGAATAAAGCCCTGTGGCGAAATGACGAAGCTTGGAGCTGGTAATGCGCCGTCGGATTTCAACCGGCGGCCAATTACACCGCCATTGAAAAACCCTCCCGGAAGCGAGGATTCATAAACTGCCAATGCTTCATTATTCGTTGCCGCCAGTTGCAACTGACGGCAGTAAAATCCGGTGGAGTGATCAGAAATGGCAAAAGGCGGCGCGGTGCTACCGTCAGGATTCACGAATTGCCCTTGAACTGAGGACGCAAAGTAATCGAATGATTCAGCATCTATCCACGCCATCAGCCATCTGTTTGCGAAAGAAATCACCTGCGGGTTGGCCACACCGACTTGCATACGATTGATCATTGCAGTCCCCAGGATAGCGCCACTTGCTCCAACCCGAACCGCATTGCCATGATCAGCAAAGCTGTTCACTACCAGAAAGTTTTCGCCCAACGCCGCCACGTCTGGATTGAACCCACGCGTGATGAGGAATTCATCGCCAAGCAGGGTGCCGTTCACCGCCAGACGGCGGCCATAAGTAAACGCTTGCGGAAAATAATTGCTCTGGTGAATCTGCGCCTTTTCCCAAATCACTAAGTAAGCCGATCCATTCCAGGCCACTGCCGGATTGAACAAGCCGGGATACCCGCTCGCTACCACGATCGGTTCCTGATCAATCACGATTCCATTAGCATTGAGCCGCTGCGCCAGGATTTTCGCCTCGCCTGAAATCTCACTGCGAAAGACCACCAAAAAACCATTGCCGCCGGCAATCACGCGCGGCTGGCTTTGCCGCGGGGCGCTTTGCGTCACGACAACCAGCGGCCCAACCGCTCCATCTGCTGCAACGCTGGCGGTCAAAACATCAGCTTCGGGCAGAAAATCAGTGTCATTCGGATTCTCCAAACGGGGATAGGATTTCAGCCCTCTCCAGAGATATTGCGCACCGCCGTCCTCACGTGGGGCAAGCATGCTGAGTTGTTTAAAATCACCTCCGAGGTGGATCCCATTCGACAAATCGAGCAATTGACCCGTGCCGCTAAGCCGGAAACTTCTCAGCTCACCATAGTAATCAGCGGCTACCACATACGCGGTCCCATCCCAACAAACATCAAACAGCGGGCTGGAAAAGGTAGTGACTCGCTCCGGCTGGACTTGGCCATCGTGCGAAACCAGAAGGGCCCCTTGTCCCCAAATCACCATAAAATTGTTGCCATCAGTATCAATCCGCGGATTGATCACAGAAGCGACGATTGAAAAAAGATTTATTGGATCGCCAATTGGCGTCAGCGTTGGCGAAAGACGTCGGCCTTTGATTACGTATTGAGTGGGGACGTCGATTGACACTGGCATTGATTCAGCCCAGATGGCCAAGTATTCGTCCCCGGCGAAAGCAATGTCCAATCCGATTGACCGCTGGCCAGCAGGAATGGGCGCCAATAGTTTTTCTCCCGCATCAAGCACGATTCCATTGGGGGCAACGCGCACTAGGCTCAATGATCCCCCAGCAGGATAATCGGAGCGTGTCCTCGCCACTAACCAATTTGTTCCGTCAGACGCGACACATAATGTTGCCCGAAAGACTGACGATGTCGGATACGAATTGCCAATTCGAATCGGTCTGGCATCCAGAACTTCGCCCCCAACTGAAACCCTCACGCCTTCCACAATGTCGTCCACGAGATTGGTTGTCTCATCTATGCTTTCGGTGTGCCAAACGACCAGCCAATGTTGCCCATTCCATCCTACGGCAGGAAGGGATTGTGCGAACTGCGCTTTGGCCAAAACTAGCGGAGTGTGGTCAATCAAATTGCCCGCCACATCCAGTCGGGCAGCAAAAATCTCCGAGACGTAACTGCGCCCAATCGAAGAAGGAGTATTCACTGTTTGGATGAAACTCCGGCTATCCTGCCACACGACCAAATACCCGTTCGCGCCTTTCGCAATTTGCGGCCACGCTTGATTGCCCGCCGCCGCGGCAATTGTGTTATCGCCCGGCAGTAAAACAGCGGGCGACGACTGTGGCGTGTCGGTGGCCGGAAGGCCAGTCAGCCACGCGATTGCCAAGCCGGCAAGTAAGCCGATGGTCTTCAACGACAAACCGGGAACAAAGAGGTTTAACTGCATAGCATGTACAAAGTGCAACGCTGGGGAAGCTGGATTGTCAGGGAATTCGTGGGGTCGGACCGAATCGGGTTTGATCTATGACGGACGGATTCTAGTTTTCCGGATGTTTGCAGGTCAACCAAATAATTAATCTGCGCTGGGGTTTTTACTTTGAACTTGATACCAGTCCGACAGGTTGAGACTGAAAGCCCGGAAAGATGCGATGAAGATTGTGATTGCCGATTACGCCTGACAACACTTCAGCCAACACCGAGCGATAGTCAAAAATGATCGGCAAACCACTGGGGCCGAGCAGCGTTTCATCTTCAGTTTTCAGGTCGGGCTTATCGCCGTGAACTTTGCCGCCGTTGATGCGGCTGCCGATGGCTATCATTGCAAACCCGCGTCCGTGGTCCGTGCCGAGCGAACTATTTTCATAAATGCGGCGGCCAAACTCCGTCATCACGACGACCGTCACGCGTTCGCGCTCGCGGCTCAGGTCGGCGTCGAACGCGGCCAGCCCGCGTCCCAGCAGGTCAATCTGTTCAGCTTGCAACCCGCCCGTCGTACCTTGAAAGAAATGCGTATCCCAACCGCCCAGATCAACGCTGGCGGCTTCCAATCCGACGCGCGCTTTGACCAGTCGAGCAATTTCGCGCAAGCCGCTGCCGAAATCATCTTCCGGATAAGCAGCGTTGTTTTCCACTTGATAAGGTTTGCCGCGCAAACGTTCGACGCGATTGAGCAGATCAAGCGTCGCGCGTCCGGGCTGGCTGAGCAGTCCGACTTCCGCGCCATACATCGCTGTCAGCGCTTGCGAGACGGCGCGTGGATTTTTGATCTGGACTTCATCCAACGATTTCAGCGCGCTTGCCGATGGTGCGCCGCGCAAGCTTTCGGGAATTGTTGGACTGATGGCAATCGCCGACAGCGGCGTCATTTCACGGCCCGCGCGTGAGCGCAAATGACGCCCCAGCCAACCGCCACCGATTACGTGATTTTGCGATTCGCCATGTTCCATCTGGTCTTGCGCTTCAAAGTGCGAACCGCTGGTGTTGTCCGATCCGACCGATTGCACGATGGCTAACCGGCCTTCTTTGAACAAAGGAAGAAGTGGGCGCAGCTTCGGATGGAACGCGTAAAAGTCATCCAGCTTAACTGCCACGTCTGTTGCGCTTTCATTCGCCGTCGGCGGCGCAATCGAGATCGTCGGGCGCAGCTTGTAGTAAAGGTCATCGCCGTATGGAACGATCAGGTTCAGTGTGTCCGCGCCGCCGCGCAGAAAGATGCAAATCAGCGTTTGGTCGCCCGCCGCATCCACCACCGATTCGTCGCCGATCATCATTTGTCTCAAGAATCCGCGTCGTGAAGTCATCGTTCAATACCTCTGAAATGCCGGTGACGCCAGAATCAAACCCACCATCTCGGCTTTCCGTTCGTTTGCTGCCAAGCCCACGCTTGCTGCAAATTCATTGAGCGATTTCAGTTCGGTCTCAGCACCCGCGCGGCCAATGAAGTGCGGCAGCAGCTTTGCCGGGCTTATTGCTTCAGGGCCGCTGTTGCCGTCAATTGCCTCGATCAGCTTCAATGGCTCGACCGCGACAGACGGCACTTCATTTGCGGCCAGCGCCAGCGCGAAGTTCCAGCGCCAGAGCAGCGTGCCCAGCCACGGCGCGGCTTCGTCCGGGTAACCGTCCGGCGTCGGATGTTCGAACGGCGCCTGCCCCATTCGCAGCAAGTATTCAATCAGCGGCTTGTGCGCGTGCGTGTCCGCGCCCATTGCACGCAATGCGCTGGCAATAAAATGGAAAGGCCGTTTGAACTTCGCGCCGCGCGCGGCTTTGAATTCGTCCGAATGCAGAATTTCGCGCAGCATGGCTTTGATGTCGCCGCCGGTCGCGGTGAAGACCTTGGCCACGCGATCTACAAGCGAGGCCGGAGGATTTTCAATGACAAACTTTTGCGCCAGTTTCGTGGCGATGAAGCGTGCAGTGGAAGGGTGATGGCAAACGATTTCGACAACGCGATCCACATCTTTTTCACCGCCGCCCGATTGAATGCGTGTGCCGAGCACGGTTTTTTCGCCGTCGTCATGCAGTGCCGGATCGAAGTAGACGGTGCCTTTGCGCCATTTCGTCCGCAATCTCCAGCCAGTCAAACAGCGTGCGACTTCATACACGTCCTGTTGTGTGTAGCCTCCGTGAATCCCCAACGTATGAAGCTCCAGCAACTCGCGCGCATAATTTTCGTTGGGGATGTCGTTGGAGTTGGCTTTCTTGTTCTCTTTGCCGTCAAGGTAAACAAGCATCGCGGGTGAGGTCGCCGAAGCGCGGATCAAGTCCTGGAATTTGCCCAGTGCGTGGGCGCGAATGACAGTGCGGTCATCGGCGGGTTTCAAATAGATGCAATCGCCCTTTTCCAGATTGATGTTCAGATGATCCGTCCAGAATCCAACCATGACTTCGAACAACTGGCGCTGGCTGTAAACAGCGCGCAGCAGCGTGTGGCGTGTGATCTCTTCGCGCAGCACAGGCTTTTTGTATTCGTAGCAAGTGCCGGGATCGTGGTGCAGGGTTTCAAACCGCCGAGCGCGCAATTCGCACAAGGTATCGTCAATTTTTTCCGGCGCAAGCTGCGCTTCAATCCATGCTTCGTGGCTTCCCTTTTTGACCCGATCCAAATCGCCCGGCCAAATGCCGTAGCTGGTGCGCGAAAGCAGATGAAACGCCGGGCTAATCTCCGCGCCATCCGCCACGGCGATGTGGTCAGGGATCGTTTGGCCAAATTCTTTTGCGGTGCGGCTGATCAAACGCTCGCAGCCAGAGAAGGGGAGCGATGCCCCAACTGCTGCCGCAGCCTTCAGCCAGCGCCGCCGTGCGGAATTCATTGCTTTGCTCCCGCCGTGTCGAAGTCTGTCGTGTTGGCGTTGGCAGCATTTTCCTGGTTGGTTGGTTGGGGCAGCCGCGCCGCCGAACGTGCGACAAGATTTCTGAACAATGCGATCAAACTGGCGCCGCAGCCAATCGTGACTGAAACAGGCAAGATCAGAAACCAGCCAAGGATGGGCAGCAGATAGGCCAACTCCATCGCCACACCGCCGCGCAACGTCGTGCGCCACGCCTCTTGATCCACAGCCTTCGTTGGCGAAGCCAGCCGCTCCCCAATCATCGTGGCCAATCCAGCCACGCCACAGTTCGCGATCATCAGGTAAAAGCAGGCAATTGCCGCCGCTGCGATCTTTCCCGGCGGGCCAAGATTGCCGAGCGCGACCGCTGCCAACAGCATCGCAACTGTCAGCGGCAGACCCGCAAAGAAAGGTTTGAGCAATCCATTCCGGCAAGTCGCCGCAGCATTCGCAACTGTCTGCGGCCACAGCCCACGGCACAATAACCACAGGCCTGGAAACGCCAGCAGGAATCCAAGGAAGACAAAAAAGATCGCCATCGTGTCGGCCATCAACATGACAAACTCCTCCTCGTTGATCAGTAGGTTGTAGGTGGATTCATCCGCGCGATTGACAGTCGGCTGAACGCTGCGCGGAAAGGGAAAGTTCTGGTGAGATTTCTTGAGGACGGAGGGATGGAGAGACTGAGAGATGAAGGGACGAAGGAACAAAGAAGACAGACACACTCTCTCTCTCCGTCCCTCCGTCTCTCTTTCTTTCCGTCATTCTGGTGCTTTCACGGAGGTGATGACTTTATCTGCGACAGCGGCGACTTCGGGACGGCTGTCTTTTGAGTAAAAAGTCGCGACCAGCAGGATGCCTTTACTGGTGCGGATGATGATTGCCTTGCCGACGAAGTTCAGTGGCGCGCCTGTGCCTTGTTGAAAGGTCGCGCGCAGGGCGAGCACGGTTTTCACCTGGCCCTTCTCTTTGTCTTCGGTCACCTTGCGCGTGACCTCTTCCATGGTCCTGGTGCCGTCGCCTGAGCGCATGCTTTTGATGATGACGTCAACGATCAAATCATTATCGTTGGTTGGGCTGTTGGCTTTGTCCAGCTCATTCCAAATCGCGTTGAGAAAGGCCGAATCTTCCGGCGATTTGAAAAGCGCGCCGGCATTGATGCGTTGCGATTTGGCATCGTCGGCGCTCAGGGAACTGCCTGACCAATAGCTTGGATACTCGAACGAAAAGCCTGACAACTGATCGCGGAACTGCGTAAAGCTGGCGGTGGCTGGAAGCGCCGCATTTTCCTTAACGGCGGGTGCTTTACCCGTTGGCTTTGGCAATGCCTCGATTTTGGCGGTGTCTTTTGGCGCTTCTTTGTTCACCGGCGGAGTCACGGGAGCATTTGCAACCGGCGGCTTATTCGTTGGCACGGGCTTCACGTCGGGTTTGCTGATTACCGCGACTTCTTCTTTTGGCCGTTCGAAGGGGGCGATGAAAAAGTCCCGCACCTTCCCTTGTTTTTGCATGGAAGCGCCGAATTGGCGCGCTTCGTTGGCGTTCGGAAACATTCCCACTCTTATGCGGAAGAATGTCCCTTTGCCGGGCACCTGGCTTTTCAGGATGTAAGCTTCGACGCCTTTGGTTTTAAGTTGTTTGACCTTTTCGTCGGCCTCGGCCTGCGTTTGTGCGGCTTCCAACTGGACAGTGAATCTGCCAGCTTGAGCGGCGGCAAAGACGGAAAAGAACAGAAGTATAAAAGCAGAAAAAGCAGCCCGGTGGATGAGTCTCATAGATTTCAGTTTGTCCTTATCGCGGGAATCAGGTGGGGCCGAAGGCATTATGCACGATCTGCGGCGGGATGAGAAAGCTGTTTTTGCGACCGGCATTGACACGGGCAGCGCGCTGGCTGTCCACGTCAACGCCGGTTTCACAAGATCAGTTTTGCCGTTAGACATTCTCTGGCACGACGAACGGCGCGCGATATTTATCGCGCAACATGGCATTGGCCTCCGAGTCCTTGACGATCATTTCTTTGGCCGGATCGAAATCGAGCGAGCGTCCCGTCCGGTAAGAAATGTTCGACAGATGCATCAGCGCCGATGACAGATGGCCTTCTTCGATGTCGGCATTCAGGTCTTCGCGTTTGCGGCTGCGAACGGCTTTGATGAAGTTGGCCCAGTTGCTGCCGCCTTCTTTGCGGCTGGGGCCTGGCTCCTGCTTTTTGCCCATGAATGTCTTGTACGAGTTGTAGCCGGAGATTGCCATATAACCTTCCGAACCGTAGAAGATATTGCCGATGGTATTTGAATCACCGCCTTCGCCAATGCCGGCTTCGTGATTGCTCATCCAGTGGCGGACTTCAAAGACGATGATCTTCTTCTTTCCGTCTTTGGTGAATTCCAGATTGGAGATCATGGTGTTCGGCGTCGTCTGATCGTCGTCGAACATAAAGTGCCCGCCCATCGAAAAGACTTTGGTCGGCAACGTCACGCCCAGGCCCCAACGGCAGATGTCCATTTCGTGAATGCCCTGATTGCCGATGTCGCCATTGCCGTAATCCCAGTTCCAGTGCCAGTTGTAATGGAAGCGATTCTCATTGAACGGCCGCTTGGGCGCAGGGCCAGTCCACAGATCGTAATCCACGCCCGCGGGCACGGCGCTGTCAGTCTTTTTGCCAATCGTGTCGCGCCATTTGAAACAAAGTCCGCGAGACATATAGACCTCGCCGATCACGCCTTCCTGCAATTTCTGCATCCCTTCGCGCAACGCGACGGTCGAACGGCTGTTGGTTCCGTGTTGGACGATCCGGTTGTATTTGCGCGCGGCGGCGACCAGTTGCTTGCCTTCCCAATAGCTGTGCGAACATGGCTTTTCGACATAAACGTCTTTGCCCGCCTGGCAAGCCCAGATGCCGATCAATGAATGCCAGTGGTTTGGCGTGGCGACGGAGATGGCGTCAATGGAGTTGTCTTCAAGCAGTTTACGCACGTCTACATATTCCTTCGGCTTTTTGCCGGAGGCTTTTTCAATCTCGCTGATTCGTTGGTTGCGGTATTTATCGTCAATGTCGCAAATTGCGGCAATCTCGACGTTCGGCATGTTCAGATATTCTTTGATGTGCGAATTCCCTTGTCCTTTAACACCAACGACGGCAACGCGGATCGTGTCATTCGGGCTATTGGGTGGGCTTTCGGCGTAACTCTTGCTGTTGAACCCTAGTGTGCTGGCAGCGCCAATGGCCGTTGCGGCAGCAGACGATTTGATGAAATCTCGGCGGTTGTTCATTGTCTCTCCTAAAACGACGGGTTGATGGTTGTGTTTGAATGTGAGCGATGGTCTGGCGATTTTTGCCATAGATTACTTGGTAAGACAAGCTAGGCGGGCCGGAGAAACTGTTGGCTGAGTTTCAACCCGGCTGTTACAATCCCCGCGCTCCCTTTCTGATCCAAGATTTAAACGTCAAATAAATAGGTGGCGTATGCCAATTGCAACTCGGCGCACTCTCGTCCTCGCCTTCGTCATGATCTCGCTGCTCAATCTTCTTTCCGGCGTGATTGCGCAAAAACAGAATGACAAAAAATCGCCGCCTTCCCCGCCGCTTTCTGATGCGCAGCAGGGCGACACGATCAAAATTGACACCGATCTGGTAACGGTTCCGGTGATTGTCAGTGACCGGCGAGACCTCTACATCCCCGACATGCGCAAAGAAGAGTTCACCGTTTACGAAGACGGGGTGAAGCAGGAAATTGCCTTTTTCGGCACGGTCAAAGAACCCTTTCACGTCGTCCTGATGCTGGATACCAGCCTGAGCACGGGCCTTCAAAAATTGAAGCAGGTTCAAAGCGCGGCCCACGAATTCATCGAACAATTGCAGGGGGGCGACCGCGTCAAAATCATTTCGTTTGATGACACGGTCAATGAACTTTGCGATTTTACAGGCGACCGCAGCGCTTTGCGGCAGGCCATCAACAGTGTCCGAGCCGGAAAGGGAACCAAGCTTTACGACGCGATGAAACTGGCGCTGAACAGCCTGAAGCGCTTGAAGTCCAACCGCAAAGCCGTCGTCATTCTGACCGACGGCGTGGACTGGCACAGCGACGCGACGACCTACGATGACAACATTGATGATTTGGAAGAGGCTGGCGTGATCGTTTATCCGATCCGCTATAACACGCGGCCCGAAGTTGAAGCGATGCTGCGCGGTCAGAATCAAAGTCTGGATGTGATTTTCGGCGGACGCGGCGGGGGCACAAGCGGTACGACTCCGCCGACCATGCCCGGCCAGACACGTGTGCCGACGCGCACTCCGGGCGGCGATGATCCATATCGTCTGCCCATTCCGAAAATTGGACTTCCGCCAGTTGGGGGCGGGCGATACCCGAATGATCCGAATGGCCAAGGCCGTTATCCCGATCCCAACGATCCTGATTCCAGAGGCCGCAACCCGGACACTCGCCGTCCGCCAGACCCGCGTGATTATCCTGCTCCCAGTCGCCGCAATCCTGATCCCAACGATCCCAATGGGCCTAACGGGCCGCGTCGGTCACCCCGTGATGGTATAGATGCTATGCTGGATACTGCTTATCGCACGGCAGACCAATACCTGAAGGAATTGGCGACCACTTCGGGCGGAGAACTTTACCGCGCCGACACACTGGCTGATTTACCTGATGCATTCGCCAAAATTGCGGGGGAATTGCGGAATCAGTATGCGATTGGTTATTACCCGGCCAACTCCGCGCGTGACGGCAAGCTGCGCAAGGTTCAGGTGAAAGCGTCGCGCAAAGACGCCGTTGTTCGCGCCCGCCCAAGTTACCGGGCGAAGGATAAATCCTGAAATGAAGAGGTCGGTGAAGATACGAAAAAGAAAAAATACGAAGATGTCGGATTGCCAATAGGTAAGCGCAACCAGAGGTTAATACGAGAGAACAACAATAACAGCACCCGAAGAGGACTAAGCCATGAAACGAGTACATGCACTGTTACTTATACTGTCCGTGCAATTGGTGTCATCGTCATGTATAGGAGTTGGTTATTCCAGCCGTGGTGGCTGGTTCGTTTGGCCCGGGGGGATAGGGCTATTGTTATTTATCCTGATTATTGTTTTGCTGCTAAGGCGACGATGATCACAAACAGCGGTCTTTAAGCAGGGGAAAACTAAAGATGGAAGATAAACAGATTAAATGCGGGAACTGCAAGCAGGCTTTTACGCTTACGTCCGGCGAGCAGGAATTCTATCAGCAGCGTGGAATGAGCGAGCCGAAGCGGTGTAAGCCCTGCCGTGAAGGGCGCAAAACCAATCGTGATGGAGGAGGCACCAATGACGCTGGGGGTCGAGTGGCGCGCGCCGAAAGAGAGTTGGACGCGCTTTTTAAGCCGGCGAAGAAATAACCGGCTGATCTGGTTTAAAGAGTGTTTCTGATGAAAGCGAGAAGGTAGTTTTCTAAAGCAAAAGTCGCCGAACCAGAAGGTTCGGCGACTTTTGCTTTATGAAGTGGTTGCGGGGGTAGGATTTGAACCTACGACCTTTGGGTTATGAGCCCAACGAGCTACCAGGCTGCTCCACCCCGCGTCAAAGCGAATGGTGAATCTACTGGTCAATGGATGTTTTGTCAACGGGGTAGTTGGATAATTCTGAAAGCAATCTGTTTTCAGGCTTTCAGCTTTAGTTTTTCCTCTACAAACTTCTTGCTAATGGCCGCGCTTTCTCTTGGCGTGTGGCCTGTTCGTGGGCTATCAAGTTCAATGACGATCCAGCCAGTCCAGCGATAGTCTTTCATAATTTGCAGCACGCCGGGGATGTTAACCTTGCCTTGTCCCAGTTCAACAAAGTCATATTTGGGACGTTGAGTTTTGCCGCTCAGGTTCATCGGGCCAGCAGGGTAAACAATGACGTCTTTGAAATACGGGTAGAGCAACCGGTTTGTGTATTCGCGCACGAACTTAACGGGATCGCCGCCTGCTGCCTGAACGTGCCCGATGTCGGTAAGCGCCCATACGTACTTCGGATCAGCCGCAGCCAGAATGCGATCTACCTCGTCGCGACGTTCGCCCAGGCTGTTCATGTGGTTGTGATACCCAAGCTTGATTCCGTGTTCGCCCAACGTGCGCTTGCCAATCTCGGTCAGCCGTTTGCCAAGCTTTCTGTAATCGTCCGGATCGTTAACGCCCTGTTGGACGCGCGCGCCGTCGCTTACTTCCAGAGATGACCCGCCAACCTCCTTCATCCATTTGGCCATTGCCAACCGCTCTTCAATCTCCGATTTTTCTGTGTCTGATTTGAGCGTCACGTTGCCGGAAGAGCCAGAGGAGAGTGCCACGAGCGTCAATTTTTTAGCCGCCATCAACTCTTTGAATTCTCCGGCGCGTTTGGCGTATTTACGGTAATCGTTAGCGCGAATCTGAATGCCCGCAAAACCGAGTTCGGAGATTTCATTGATTGCCTGCTCAAAGTTATCCCCCCAGGTGCTGACGTGATAGCCGATTTTGAAATCGGCTGGCTCGCTGCCGAACGCTGAATTGCCAGCCAGTGCTGCCGCGCCTGTGGCGGCCAGAAAATCCCTGCGTGAAATGTTCATTGCTGATGTTCTCCAAAGATGTCGTGAATGCGCAGGCAGCTTATGGAGCGTTGTCTTTTTTCGCAAGATGCCACCTGGTTGGGGTACAGTACCGCGCGTGTGCGGAATCGCCGGAATCTACAACTACGCGAACGATGAGCCGATCAGTGACTCCGTCCTGCGGCAAATGACCAACGTCTTGGCGCATCGTGGGCCGGACGATGCGGGCTTTTATGTTTCAGGTCGAATCGGACTGGGCCATCGTCGTCTTTCGATCATTGACGTGGCCGGAGGGCATCAACCGATCTTCAACGAAGACGGCACGATGGCGATTGTCTTCAACGGCGAAATCTACAATTACCGCGAATTGACCACATTGGTTAAATCACGCGGCCACAAAATTCAAACCCAATCGGACACCGAAACGATCCTGCATCTGTACGAAGAGTTCGGCGACGCCTGCGTCGAATATCTGCGCGGGATGTTTGCGTTTGCCATCTGGGACGCGCGCGAGCGAAAGCTGCTGTTGGCGCGTGACCGCGTGGGCAAGAAGCCGCTTTATTACGCCGACGTTGATGGGTGCCTGCTCTTTGGCTCAGAACTGAAATCGCTGCTCGAGCACCCACGTTTGGCCCGAATGTCGCGAGAGATGGATGTCCAAGCCGTTGCCGATTACTTCTCCTACCAATTCATCCCTGCGCCCAAAACGATCTTTCGCCAAGTTCGCAAATTGAGAGCCGGGCATTTGCTCGCTGTCACGCCGAACGGCGCGCGGGAACGGCAGTACTGGGATATTGATTTCAGTCAGACCGAAAGCCGCAGCGAAGAAGAATGGTGCGAGCTGCTGCTCGACGAATTTCGCACGGCAGTGGATGGCCGGTTGATCAGCGAAGTGCCTTTGGGCGCGTTTCTCTCTTCGGGCGTGGATTCGTCGGCAGTTGTGGCGATGATGAATCGCATTTCTGAACATTCCGTTGTCACAGCTACCGTGGGTTTCAGCGAAGAGAAGTACAGCGAAGCTTTGGACGCGCGAAGCTTTGCCAAAAGCCTTGATGCCGATCATCACGACTGCATCGTCACGCCAGATGCAGTCGGCATTATTGAAAAGCTGGCCTGGCATTATGACGAACCGTTTGCGGATGCTTCGGCCATTCCCACGTTTTATGTTGCTCAAGCTGCGCGCGAATTCGTCACCGTCGCGCTGTCGGGCGATGGCGGCGACGAGAGCTTTGCCGGGTATCGGCGCTATGCCTTCGATGCCATGGAAAATCGCGTTCGGTCGTTTGTTCCGGCGGGGTTGCGCCGCCCGCTGTTTGGCGCGCTGGCGGATGTTTATCCCAAAGCCGATTGGCTGCCCCGCCCTTTGCGCGCCAAGGCCACGTTGCGAAATCTATCGCTTGATCCGGCGCTGGGCTATTTCAATTCGGTCTACGGCGCGACGGCAAATGAGCGGGATGGATTGCTCAGCCGGGAAGTTCAAACACAGTTACAGGGCTACGATCCGTTTGACCTGTTCGCCGAACATTACCATCGCGCGAACACCACTGACCCGCTTGCGCGGGCGCAGTATGTGGACATCAAAACTTATCTGACCGATGACATCCTGACGAAAGTAGACCGCGCCAGCATGGCCGTTTCGCTTGAAGTCCGTTGCCCGTTGCTCGATCACCGGTTGATGGAATTGGCCGCGCGCATTCCATCCGGCTTCAAATTGCGCGGTCGCGAAGGGAAGTACATTTTCAAACGCGCGATGACGCCCTTGCTGCCGCCGGAAGTTTTGGCGCGGCGCAAACAGGGCTTCGTTGTTCCGCTGGCGGAATGGTTGCGCGGCGATCTGCGCGAACTGGCCGAAAGCGCGCTGTTCGATTCAGCGGCGAATGATGGTTGGCTGGAGCGGCAGGCGGTGGCGAAACTGTGGCAGCAGCATCAATCGGGCTGGCGCGATACTTCGCGGCCCCTGTGGGCGATGTTGATGTTTCGCATGTGGCAACGGACGTTCGCCCGCCAGTCTTGATCCAACCTTGATCCAATCTTGATAAAGATGAATATCCTGACTTTCACTTCACTTTGGCCGAACATTGAACAGCCAAATTTCGGCGTCTTTGTAAAACATCGCGTGGCGGCGATGGCCCGGTTTGATGGTATGCCAGATGGTGTGGATGTTCGTGTCGTTGCGCCTGTGCCGTACTTTCCGAAACCGCTCGCATTGCTGGGCCAGTTGCCACAACATTGGCTGCGTCTGGCGCGGGTGCCGGAGGTTGAAGACCCAACGTCCGGAGAAAATGACGGGCTGCCGACTTTCCATCCGCGCTATCTGGTGACGCCGAAAGTTGGGATGCGTTTTTATGGAAGCTGGATGGCAACTGGCGCGTGGCAAACCGTGCGAAGGCTGCATGCGGAAAAACCGTTCGACCTGATTGACGCGCATTACGTTTATCCGGACGGATTCGCGGCGGTCGAAATTGGCAGGCGATTGAATATTCCGGTGGTCATCTCTGCGCGCGGAACGGATATCAGCCTGTTTTCGCAGATGCCGCACATCTGGCCGAAGATCATCAATTCATTGAATCGCGCAGCAGGCGTGATTTCCGTCAGCGATGCGCTGAAACAGCAAATGGTCGCGTTGGGCATCATCGGCCAAAAGATCGCCGTCATCCCGAACGGCATTGACCGCGAGACTTTCCACCCGCGTAATCGAGAAGCCGCCCGGCGCAAGCTCGGTCTGAACCTCGAAGACCGGATCATTCTTACTGTTGGCGCATTGATTCCGCGCAAAGGGATCGACCGGCTGATTGGTGCAATGGCTTTGCTGGCAAGGGAAGCGCTAGAAGCAGGCGTGAAGCCGCCCAAGCTTTTTGCCATTGGTGAAGGTGAGGAGCGTCAATCTCTCGAATCTCAAATCTCAAATCTCAAATTGCAGAACAGCATCTTTCTGCCCGGCGCAAAACCGCAAGCCGATCTGGCCGATTGGTACGCTGCCGCTGACGTGTTCTGCCTGGCCAGCCATCGCGAAGGCTGCCCAAACGTCGTGGTTGAAGCGATGGCTTGCGGACTGCCGGTGGTAGCGGCGGAGATGGACGGAATTCAAGAGTTGGTAAATCCGATTTGCGGTCGCGTGGTGAGTGCGCCGTCAGCAGAGTATTTCGCGGCGGAGATTGATGCTGCGCTGCGCGCGGAGTGGGATCGAGAGGTCATTGCATTGGCGGCGGGCGGGCGTTCGTGGCGCGAAGTGGCCGACGAGGTGCTGGCGTATTATGCCGCGCGCGGCTTTTGAATTTATTGTTTGACGAAGCGAGCCAATGGAGTACACTGCGCCACGCAAAACGCATCAGCCGGTTTTGCCATTCAGTTGTTGTCAGGATTTCAGCCGTTATTGCTCTGCGATCTTCGCGCCGTTGTTCAGCCTGGCTCAAGAGCAAGAAGGAGGATCAAGCTTATGAATCGCTTCAAACCACATTCACCATTGCCAATCGTGCTTTGCGCACTGTTGCTGCTGGCGTTTCCGGCCTTCGCGCAGACCAAGGAAAAAGTGGAAATCAAACGCCCGCCGATTGCCGTCGTGACGACTCAATCGCGGACAATGCCGGATCTGTTCGGGAAAGACTTGGCCATCGCGGAAGCGATTCTAAAAAAGATGTTCCCCAATCTCATCATCCAGGCGAACTCGGTCAATGACCAACGAGTAGAACCCGGGCAGGTTGCTCGTCAATTGCCGGCAACAGGTCAGCCGCTGACCGCGCAAACACAGGTGATTTTGTATTACCGCCCTTCCGAGCAACGCCCTCCCTCCAATGACGACGGGCTTATCCGCGTGCCTCCGCTTGTCGGGAAGACGCTGAGCGAAGCGCGAGCCTTGCTGCATTTCATCGGCTTGAATATCGGCTTGCCACAGGGAGCGACCGACAACAACCTGACTGTAATCGGCCAGTCGCCGGAAGCCGGAACCCGGCTCAGGCCAAACGACAGGGTCAATGTGGAACTCAGCCGCCAATCACAGGGCGGAGGCAACAACGACGGGCTTGTTTCCGTGCCGCCGCTGGTGGGATCGACGGTTAGCGAAGCGCGGCAACGACTGAGAGGTATTCGCTTGAATCTTGGCTTGCCGCCATCGAGTGGCAATGTTGAGAATTCAAGCGTGGCCAGCCAATCGCCCGCGTCGGGACAACGAGTCAGGCCGAGCACGACGGTCAATGTCCAACTCCGCAGTCGCAACATGCCAGTGCCGCTAGTGACGGGACTTTTGCGAGACCAGGCGGAGAATAGAATTCGCGCCGTCGGGCTTGTGGTGGGAGAAGTGACATCCAGTCTCTCGCCGAAAAGAAACGATGAGGTCTTGAGCCAATCACCGCCCGCCGGGAGGCCGGCGACAGTAGGCTCCGCCGTCAACCTGATCGTCTCACAGCAAACCGTTCTCGTGCCCGATGTGAGAAATCTTTCGGTGGACCAGGCGAGGAGCAGGCTCGCGGCATTCGGACTCAAAGTGGGCGACACGCCAACACGAATTTCAAAAGGCAATCCCGGCATCGTGCTCGATCAATCGCCCTTGCCTGATATTCAGGTGCCGATTAACAGCGCCGTGGCTTTGACAATTTCCGTGCAACCTCCAAAAGCGACCGTGCCCAATCTGCACGGGCAGCATCACAAAACAGCCGAGCAGACGCTCAGCAAAGTTCAGCTTAGATTGGGCAAAGTGACCGAACAACAATCAGACTCAACGCCGGACACCGTAATCGCTCAGACGCCCGACGCCGGCGCGACAGTGTTTGTTGACAGCGCGGTTGACGTGGTCATCGCCGTGCCGATCAAAGCGACCGTGCCTGATGTGCGGAATAAGCTGCTGGCGGCGGCAAGAATAGAGATCGAATCCGCCAGCCTGCGCGCCGGAACGGTGACTTCCGAAAAATCGACGGCCTTGCCCGATGTTGTGCTGCGCCAATCGCTCGCGCCGGGAAGAAGCGTCAATGCCGGGAGCCGCATTGATCTGGTCGTTGCCGCCGCGCCAACGCAGGCTTCAGTGACGCCGACTCCGCCCTCGGGCGTAAATCCGCCGTCGCCGCCGTTCACCGACGGGTTCAAAGTTTTGGGCGTGGCGCTGATTGGACTGGCCGGTTTTCTGTTGGCCAAAATCTTCAAGCGGCTGCGCAATAAACCATCTGCCAAGTTGCCGCCGCCGAAGCCGAGACTGAATTTTCGCGCCCGGCCAGACGCCGGACGGCAGAGCATTCGCACCGTCAGCCAGCCACGTCAATCATTCACCTTGAGCTTGCGCCCACGCGCCGACGCCGGCACGCAGCGCATCAACTATCACGGGCACGACGGCAATCTGATTGCCGCTGAAAGGGAGGAGTTATGAACAACGCCGCAATTACCGTCAGGGACTTTTTCGGTTTGCAGGAGATCAAGCTGAGCGATGAGCAAATCTCCGGCATCGAGCGCCAGCAGATTACACAGCGCGTCTTCGACGCTGTTTCCGGCCTCTCTTCGCTGACGCGGCGCGACGTGGCCGGCGTCGTCGCGGAATCCATCGGCGAGACCTTGAAGATAGGGCTGCCGGATTTGCTGGCCGCGACCTGGTGCAAATCGCGCGAGTTGCGCAAATTTCTGGACAGGGAGAAGTACAAACCAGAGGATGTGAATTACGTCGAACTGGTCAAACACTCCGTTAGCTCCGATCACGAGCCGGAGGTCGAATTGCTGCTCAACGACAGCCCGATGGGCAAGCTACGGTTCAAGGTGACGCTCGAACTGGAAGTTGACGGCGCAGTGCTCAAGATTCAGGACGCCAGGATCAGAGAACTTCGCGCTATCGCCTGCAAAGGCATCTGCAAGGTCAAATACGGCGAGTATGAGTTGTTGGAAAAAGAATCCGAGGAGATCAAGTTTCCGGGCGTCGTTGACTTGGGCGAAGGCTTCGCTATTCCCTCTTAATAGCTGCTCAGCCGGGTCAGTACCGCGCGCGATAGCAAGCGGCGCATCCGCAATTTGCTACTGATGGGAACTCGCTGCCTACCGGTCGCGGTACTGATTCGGCGGCAATCAAGCCGCGGGTGATGGTGCGCCGAAGAACTCGCGCGACCGCGCCAGCAAGCGGCGCAACGCACGAACGACCTTCGGCCCCAGCCAGATCAGCAGAATCAAAAAGATCACCACGACGACCAACATCACAACGGGGAAGAACGCCATCAAAATCGTTGAACCAAACGTGAAGACATCTTCGCCCAGGCTGAGCGCGATGTTGGATACCGGTTCGGGGCTGGTGTTGGCGGCCAGTCGGGTCGCGGCTTTCGTGCCGTGCGATCCAAGCGCGATGCCGCCGCCCAGAATCATCGCCGTCCATTTAATGGCCGGATCAAAGTCTGCGAACGCCGTTGCCGCCAAGATCGCTCCGGCAGGCACGCGAATGAAGGTGTGAACGGCATCCCACACAGAATCCACCGCCGGAATTTTGTCCGCCACGAATTCGACCGCATACATTCCGCCCGCCAGACCAATCACCCACCAGTTGCCCAGGATGTTCAAATCTCCGGGCAACTTGACCAGATGAAACCGTTCCAGCAGTCCCAGTGTGACGACGGTTGCGTACAAATTGATTCCAGACAACCAAGCCGAGCCCATCGCCGTGCCCAGTGTTGTCAACCAGTCAGCAGTCATCGCGCACCTCCGTTTTGTTGTTGTGGGATGGATCTCTTCCAGCCTTGATACCGCGCGATTATAACTTTTACCGGTTGGAATGCGAGTTGGAAATTGCGGCTGTTTGCAGGTATAGTCTGCGACCTGCTGCTGACCGCTGAACCCCATTGCGATGCGCTGCTATTACTAATGACCTCTTCACTGGTTGACCGAATCATTTCCCGCGATCTGCGCGCGATTGCCCGCGCCATCTCCAAGATCGAAAACGACGCGCCGGATGCGAACGACATTCTGAAGGCGTTGTTTGCGTACACGGGCAAAGGGGTGACGATTGGCATTACGGGCGCGCCGGGGGCTGGGAAGTCCTCGCTGGTGGACAAGCTGGCAATGCATTACCGCTCAACCGGCAAGACGGTTGGCATCATCGCGGTGGATCCGTCCAGTCCTTTTTCGGGCGGCGCGATTCTTGGGGATCGAATCCGCATGCAGGCGCTGGCAAATGATCCCGGCGTTTACATTCGTTCGATGGCAACGCGCGGCAACCTGGGTGGATTGGCGCGGGCGACGGTGGATGCGGTTGCCGTTCTGGATGCCGCTGGCTACGATAGAACGCTGGTTGAAACCGTCGGCGTCGGGCAGGACGAAGTTGAAATTGTTAAAGCGGCAGACGTTTCGGTGGTGGTTCTGGTGCCGGGCATGGGCGATGGTATTCAGGCCATCAAAGCCGGAATTATGGAAATCGGCGATCTGTTCGTAATCAACAAAGCCGAACGTGACGGCGTCGAACGCACCGAACGGGAGTTGATCTCCCTGTTGGACATGGCCGAACGGGCAGACGGTTGGCATCCACCGATTGTTCGTACCGTCGCCACGCAAAACAAAGGCATTGTCGAATTTGCCGAGGCGATTGAACGGTACGCCGAATTCAAAAAAGAACATCGCGCCTCGCTTGAACGTGGCGCCGGCATTGCTGAAAACCGCATTCTTGAAATGTTGCGCGATCGCCTGCTGCGTCGCGTGCTGGACGAATCGCTGTCGCCGGGTCAGTTGCACGAACTGGCAATGGCTGTTGCAACGCGGCAGCGCGACCCTTACTCAATCGTCGAAGAGATCATCGGAAAGGTTCAGATCAAATAGGCAGGATTAACAGGATTGAAGGTGATCAGGCGAAGTAATGACCGACATTCATCCTGTTCAATTCTGCAAATCCTGTCGAAAAGGTTTTATGGAAACGAAGATTCAACATCTGGGTGTCGCCGTCGTTTCGATTGACGACGCACTGGCGTTCTGGCGGGATGGGCTGGGGCTGGAGTTGAAACAGATTGAAGTCGTCGAAGATCAGGGCGTACGCGTGGCAATGCTGCCCATCGGCGACAGCCGCATTGAACTGCTGGAAGCCACCGGCGCTGAAACGCCCGTCGGCAAATTCATTGCTAAACGCGGCGTGGGAATGCATCACCTGTGCGTTGAAGTGGACGACATCAACGCCAAGCTGGCCGAATTGAAAGCGCGTGGAGTGCGGTTGATAGACGAACAACCCCGCACAGGCGCAGGCGGCGCGTTGGTCGCATTTGTGCACCCGGCATCAACTGGCGGCGTGCTGATTGAACTGACGCAGCGCGGAACTGGAAGCCATTAAGGAATGGAATGCAATTAACTCTACCAACTCACCGCAGAGGCTCAGAGGGCGCGGAGGAAACGCAGAGTCTGAAAACTCTCCGCGAAACCTCTGCGGTACTCAGCGCCTCTGCGGTGAGATGATTTTTTGGGAAGAGTTGTTTTCGGGCCATCCCTAAAGACTCGTGAAACGAAGGTTGGGCAAACTGTCGGTTTGCCTTGCTCCCGACAAAGAAGTTTTTCAAGGCAACTATGCAAACTGACAGTTTGCCCAACATTTTCCGAAGGAGATTTCATTTTGAAGACATTGACGAAACCTATGCTGGTGCTCATCCTCGTGTTGAGCCTGGCAACCACGCAATCATGCTCGCTCTTATTTAAAAGCGATTTCGCCGAGGTGACGACGGCGGAGATCGGCGCGCTGGTCGAAACGCTGACTGATTCACAGAAACGTCAACTTGCACAGAACAAGGCCATGCGCGATCAATTGCTCGGCCAGTTCAAGACGCCTTTTGCATTGGCACAGGCTGGCGAATCGGAAGGCTTGCACAAGACCGCGCAGTTCAAGCAGGAAATGGCGCTGAATTTGGACAAGCTGATGGCGTCCGAATACACCCGTCGCAACCCGGACGCGAATGTGGCCAAGGAAGAGCGCGACGCATACAACAACGGCCACAAGAGCGAGTTTGAGAGCGATTTCAATCTGATCACGCGCAATGCCAAACAGGCTCCGTCCAACGAAGACAAAGAGCTTCTGCGCGATTCGTGGGCAGACTTGAAGCTTCGCGCCGAGAAAGGCCGGGCGGCAAAGATTGAAAATGAACCGGGCATCAAATTCCAGGTCAAACTTGGCCGGGCCAAATTGCTGGCAGATGCCTACAGCAAGAAGCTGGAAGAGCAGTACAAGCTGACGCCCGAAGAAAAGAAACGCTACGTCACAGAACATCCCGAAGCCGATGCCGACAAGATCAAAGAGAAAGCGCAGGCTGCGCTCGCTCGCGTCAAAGGCGGCGAAGCCTTCGAGAAAGTTGCCGGCGAAGTCAACGAAGACGATACCAAAGCCAATGGCGGCGAACTTCCCTGGTTCGGCAAAGACGGCAAGATGGATGGCAGCGGGCAGATTGACGACGAATTTGTGAAAGCGGCTTTCGCATTGGACAAGGGACAGTTCAGCCAGGAACTGGTCAAGACCAAATTCGGGTACCACATCGTGAAGGTTGACGACAAACGAACTGTCGAACCGACGCCCGCGCCAAGTCCTGCTGCTCAACCGGCTGGCGCACCTCCCGCTCCCGTGCCCACGCCACAGGGGCCGCAAGAGCAGGTTCATACGCGCCACATCTATTTCAGCACGGACGCCGCTGAAGGCTTCGAACAGGAAGAAGTGCAGAAGAAGGTCAAGCGCGCGATGGAAGACGCCACGCTGAAATATCCAGTCAAAATCCCCGCTGATTTCCCCGTCAAAGTCGGCGGTCTGAATCCGGGCGGCCTGCCCGGCCTGGGCGGCGGACAGAGCGGCACGATGAAGGGAATTGATCCGAACGAGAAGAAGTAAGAAAGAGTGAGAGACAGGGAGAGTGGGGGACGGGGAGATCCGTGCTTTCACTTTCCCACTTTCCCCATTTCACTGAGAGACGAAAATGGAAAAGGCTCAAATCGGAATCATTGGCGGCAGCGGGTTGTATCAAATGGAAGGGTTGACCGATGTGCGCGAAATCAGCGTCGAGACGCCGTTCGGAATGCCTTCTGACAATTTCATTCTGGGCACGCTGGACGGCGTGCGCGTGGCGTTTCTGGCGCGTCACGGTCGAGGCCATCGCATCACGCCGACGGAACTTCCGTTCCGCGCAAACATTTACGCGATGAAGATGCTGGGCGTCGAGCGCATTCTTTCGGCTTCGGCGGTCGGCTCATTGCAGGAACAGTACGCGCCGACGGATATCGTCATCCCGGACCAGTTTTTTGACCGCACGCGCGGGCGCGTCTCTACCTTCTTCGGCGAAGGCGTCGTTGCGCACATCACCTTCGCGCATCCTGTTTGCGACGAACTGTGCCAGGTGCTGGGCGACGCGACCGAAAAGGTCGGCGTCAAGGTTCATCGCGGCGGAACCTATCTGTGCATGGAAGGCCCGGCCTTTTCGACGCTGGCCGAATCCAGGGTTTATCGCAGTTGGGGCATGGACGTCATCGGCATGACCAACCTGCAGGAAGCCAAACTGGCGCGCGAAGCCGAGATTTGTTACGCGACGATGGCGCTGGTCACCGATTACGACTGCTGGCATCCTGACCATGATGCCGTGACGGTCGAATTGGTGATCGAGTATTTGAACAAAAACTCGGCCAATGCGCAGCAGATCATTCGCCACGCGGTCGCTCGTCTGGCTGCACAGCCGCGCCAGTGCAAATGCGGATCGGCGCTGAAACACGCCATCCTGACGCACGGCGAAATTCCAGCGGAGACGAAAAAGAAGTTGTCCGCGATCATTGGCAAATACGTTGGTGAATAAGCCAGCATCGTTGCCAGGCGCAAGCCAGCGGATAGCAAGGCGTTCTTCGCTTCTACTGACAATAATTTTTCACTGGGGAGAGGAAGTATGAAACCTCAATCAAAGTTTTTGACGCTGATTCTGCTGGCGTCGTCATTTGCGACGGTGAATCTGGTGGCGGGCGCGTTTCCACATTCAAATAGCGGTTGTTCGGTTGCTGCATGGGATTTTCAGCAAGGTCCCGGGCGCGGCCCCATCACCGTGCCGCGCGATCCTGAATTGGAAAGGCAATCGTTCAAAAGCCTGGACGCCGCGAAGTTCTATTTCTACAAACGCAAACCTGACAAAAAGGACAAAGACGGTATCGTGCGGTTGAACAAAGCCGTCGTTGATCGTTTGCAGGAAATCGTGGATACCAATTCGAACTTCGCGCGGATTGATGAGGTCTATTTTCTGCTTGGCGAGGCGCACAAACGCAGTGGCGATACGGACAAGGCTGTCGAGTTCTGGACGAAGGCATCGAAAGAGACTTCCGACGAAAAGATCAAGTCCGAAGCGCAAAAGCGTCTGAACGAAGAACAAGCAAACACAAAATCGAAGAAGGGGTAATTTTTTAGAATGTCATCAACAACTCCGTTGTTAGTTGTCGGCTCCGTCGCGATTGATTCGATCAAAACGCCGTTTGGCGAACGCGAACGCAGCCTGGGCGGTTCCGGCCTTCACTTTTCCGTCTCGGCCTCGTTCTTTACCGAAGTCGGCGTCGTCGCCGTCATTGGCGAAGACTTCAGCGCTGAAGATGCCGCCGTTTTTGCCGAACGCAAGATCAACACCGACAGCCTCGAACGCATTCCCGGCGGCAAGACCTTTCGCTGGGCAGGCGAATACGGCTTTGATCTGAACACCGCCAAAACGCTGGACACGCAACTGAACGTCTTTGCTGACTTCAAGCCGAAATTGTCCGAAGCCGCCAAGAAATCCCCGTTTTTGTTTTTAGGAAACATTCAGCCCACGCTGCAGCGCGAAGTCCGCGAACAGGTGGACGCCAAATTCGTCGCGATGGACACGATGAATCTGTGGATCGAGATCGCGCGCGAAGAGTTGCAGAAGACCATCGCGGTGGTTGACGCAATGATCATCAACGACGCCGAAGCCCGCGAATTGGCGCAGGAATCCAACCTGATCCGTGCCGCCAAAAAGATTTTGACCTGGGGGCCGAAGATGCTGGTGGTCAAACGCGGTGAATACGGCGCGGCTTTTTTTACCAAGGATTCTTATTTCGCGATTCCGGCCTATCCGCTGGAAGGCGTGTTCGATCCGACGGGCGCAGGCGACAGCTTCGCGGGCGGCTTTATGGGCTATCTGGCACAGTCCGATAAAATAGATGACACGACTTTGCGCCGCGCGATCATCTACGGGTCAGTGATGGCTTCGTACAACGTCGAAGAGTTTAGCTGCGACCGGTTGCGCAAGCTGACGCCGGAGGAAATTCGCGACCGCTTCCATCGGTTCAAAGAGTTCACGCATTTTGAAATCTGAAGCAGTGGTTGGTGGCTCGGCTTAAGACCAACCACCAACCACCAACCACCAGCGATGCTCTTCCACAAATTCCAAGCTCTCGGCAATGACTTCCTGATTGTTCGCGAAAGCGAACTGCGGCGACACCCCCACGATTACGAATCTTTCTCTCGTCAAATCTGCGATCGCCATTTCGGCGCGGGGGCGGATGGGGTGGAACTGTTACTCGATTCGCCGCGTTCGGCAGAAGCCGATTTTGAAGTTCGCTTATTCAATGCGGATGGGGGCGAGACGCCGATTTCTGGCAATGGAACACGCTGCGTCGGCGCGTATTTGTATCTGATCGAAAAATGGCAGCAGCCCGAAGTCCGCATTGCGACCGGCGCGGGCGTCAAAACATTGAAGCCCGTGGAGCGGCGCGATGAGGGGCTGGTGTTCGAAACACAGATGGGCACGCCGCGCTTTCGCAGTCAGGAAATACCAGTGATCTTGCCGCAGCCCTTGGATCGTGTCGTCCGGCAACCGCTGGATGTTGGCGGCCAGCAAATTGAGATCACCGCCACTTCGATGGGCAATCCGCATTGCAGCATTTTGCTTGATGGGCTGGTGGACGATTTTGACAGTATTGACTGGCGTAAACTTGGCGCGGCGATTGAAACGCATCCTGCGTTTCCGGATCGCACCAACGTCGAATTCATTCGCGTTCTGAATCGTGAAGAGATTGAAGTCCGGTTCTGGGAGCGCGGTTGTGGCGAGACATTAGCGTCTGGTACAGGTTCTTGTGGCGCAGCGCTTGCTGTGATGCTCAACGAACTGACTGAGCGAAAAATCAAAATCTTGACCGCTGCCGGAGAATTAATTGTCGAATGGTGTGACGACAATACCGTAGTGCAAACTGGCGAAGCGCGCGCTGTTTATCACGGCGAGTGGGTTGCCCGAGGCTAAATTATGAAAGAAGAACAGGAAGTCGAACTCATCGAATTGGCGCGGTTGTCCAACTCCGGCGATGCCGGAATGATCAAGGAACTGCTGGAAAACAATGGCATAGATGTCATTGTTCAAGGGGCGAGCCTGAACAATCTGTGGCCGGGCGGTTTATCGGAAACCGTGCTGCTGGTGAAAGAGAGCGATCAGGCGCGCGCGCAGCAGCTTTATGATGCGTTCTTTGAGCCGCAGGAAGGTGATGATCTTGTCGCAGACGCCGATGTGCCGGAAGAAGCAAAAGAGTTACCCAACGAGTCAACTGAATTGAACCATGACTGACGCGCTGGTGGTCATCACGACGACCGAAACGAAAGAAGACGCTGAACGATTGGCGCATCTGCTGGTCGAAAGTGAACTGGCGGCTTGTGTGCAGGTACTGCCGCAAATCACGTCGGTCTATCGCTGGCAGGGGAAGGTCGAACAGGCGGGCGAAACGTTGCTGCTGATCAAAACGAATCGTCAAACCTACCTGCGACTGGAAGCAGCGATTCAAGAGAATCACAAGTATCAAACGCCAGAGATCATTGCGCTGCCAGTCGAAGCCGGAGCGGATGATTACCTTCGCTGGCTTTCGGCTTCACTCAACATGGAAAGAACGACAGATTGATCCGACGCGCGATTTATCCGGGAACCTTTGATCCGCTGACCAACGGCCACGTGGACATCATTGCGCGTGCCTGCCAACTGTTTGACGAAGTCATCGTCGCCCTGCTGGTCAATCCCGGCAAAAATCCAATGTTCACCGTGCCGGAACGGGTCGAGATGTTGACCGAGGTTCTTTCGAATCGTTTTGCGAATGTTTCCATCGAAACCTTTGAAGGGTTGCTGGTGGAATACTGCCGCCAGCGTGCGGCACACACCATCATTCGCGGCGTCCGCTCGGTCAAAGATTACGAATATGAATTGCCAATGGTCTTGATGAACCGGCGGCTGAACCCCGATGTCGAAACCGTGCTGTTGGTCGCTTCAGAAGAGAACAGCTACATCAGTTCCAGCTTGATGAAAGAGGTCTTCACTCTGGGCGGTTCGATTGACGGTCTGGTTCCTGATTTGGTCATCGAAAGAATGAAACAATGCAGAGGCTTTTGATTATGAGCACTACCGCAACTACCACATCCACCATACCTGCCACATCCGCATTCCCGTCTTCGATTCGCGCTAGAAATACGCATCTGTCTTCCACCGCCGCAGTCGTGATAGGGGCGGATCGTTTGCGTGCGCAGGGCATCAACGTGATTGATCTGGGCGTTGGCGAACCGGACTTCCCGACGCCGGAACATATCAAACAGGCCGCCAAACAGGCGATTGACGCGAACTTCACCAAATACACCGCGTCCGCCGGAATCATGCCGTTGCGCCAGGCCATCTGCGATTACACCAATTCAAACTTCGGATCGAATTACACTGCCGAACAATGCTGCGTAACGGTCGGCGGCAAGCAGGGAATCTTTAACGCCGTGATGGCGCTGATCAATCCTGGTGATCATGTGCTGCTGGAAAACCCCTGCTGGGTGTCGTTCCCACAGATCGTCAATTTCGCCGAAGGCCGCAGCGTGCTGATCAACACCGAAGCGACCGACTTCCATCTGACTGCTGATCTGGTCAAATCGGCCATCACGCCGAAATCAAAACTGATCATCATCAATTCGCCGTCGAATCCGACGGGCCGCGTGATTGATCCGGCAGAATACGAAAAGATTGTCGAACTGTGCGTCGAACGTGGCTTGTGGGTGATTTCGGACGAATGCTATCTGCAATTCGTCTATCCGCCGCACCAAGTGAATTCGGCGGCGATGCTGCCGCCGAATCTGCGTTCGCGTGTTTTGATTGCGGGTTCGTTGTCGAAAACGTATGCGATGACCGGCTGGCGCGTTGGCTTCACGCTAGGGCCGAAAGATTGGGTAACGGAGGTGCTGAAGATTCAGACCCAATCGGCGACGATGGCGGCTTCGATTGCGCAAAAGGCCGCCGTCGTTGCGCTGGCCACTTCACAGGAACCTGTCAAAGAGATGCTGGCCGAATATCGCCGCCGCGCCGAATGGTTCATCCCCGCGCTGAATGAAATCCCTGGCATCCAATGCAGCCAACCCGAAGGCGCGTTCTACGCCTTCCCAAACATCAAAGGCTTGATGAAAGCCTGCGGCTTTGCCACGTCGAAGGAAGCGGCGGACGAATTGCTCCACAAATACGGTGTGGTTGGCACGGATGGCGCGGCCTTCGGCGCGGAAGGCTACATCCGGCTGTCGTATGCCAATTCGATGGAAGCTTTGCAGGAAGCTATTGAACGCATCAAGCAAATGGTCGCCGGTACAGTACCGCGCGCGTGAGCAAGCGGGTATTTGTAAGCCGCCGCTTGCTCACGCGCGCGGTACTGCACCGGCAAGTCAGTCAATCCTTTCGTCCGGTTCCAGGAATCGCCACTTGCCTTCCGGCAGATTGCCCAGCCTGATCTTGCCGACGCGCACACGCTTCAATCCGGCAATTCTCAATCCGACCGTCTCGCACATCCGTCGAATCTGCCTCTTCTTGCCTTCGGTCAGGACGAATCGCAGTTGATCTTCGTTGATCCATTCTATGCGCGCGGGTTTCAGCGGCTTGCCGTCCAACTCCAACCCGTGACGCAACAGTTGCAGACGATTATCCGGCAACAAGCCTTCGACACGAACGATGTACTCTTTTTCGACTTTGCCATTGTCGCCGATGATCTGTTTGGCGATGCGCCCGTCTTGGGTGAACAGCAGCAAGCCTTGCGAATCAATATCCAGGCGTCCCGCCACAGCCAGACCTTTTAGATGCGCCGGTTGCAGCCGCAGCCTTGATTCGCCGAATTGATTCGCGCGCGTGATCAGTTTGATGGCAGGTTGGTAGTTGTCTTCAGGCTGCGCGGAAACATAGCCGATGGGTTTGTGCAGAATGATCGTAACCAGATTGCTTTGCTGTTTGCGGGCTTGCGCGGCGAGTGTGATTTCGACGTCGGGCGAGACTTTGGTACCGAGCTGATTGATGACCACGCCATCAACCGTCACCAAGCCTTGTTCGATAAAGACATCGGCTTCGCGGCGGGAACAGATGCCTCGTTGGGCCATCAGCTTGGACAGGCGCATCAACTCATCGGGCGTAGCGTGGTCATTTACGGCTGGCACGAACCTCCTGCTTCAAATCATCGAAACGAGCGATGATGTTCTTTTCTGACTGTTCAATGTGTTTTTCAATAGCATCAAGACGGGCATTTGTTTCTTGCCTCTGAGCCTCGAAGCGAATGTTCATTTCGTTGCGCAGGATTTCTGCCTGATACCTAATCCCACCAATCGCAATTACCCCCATTGCTACGGCAAAAGCGATGAACTGCCATATCGTTTGCCGGGCAAGGTCGCGCGAACTGTGCTTAATCACATCAACCTCGCCTCGCATATGGGATATTGCCTCTTTCATGTCTTCAACCTTGCGTTCAACTTCTTTCAACTGAGGATTAATCATTTCCATGGCTATTTCTTTTGGCTTTTAAGTTATCAACGAACGCCATTCTAACGCTAGGCCAGCAGCTTATCCACCACCAATCCCTGAACATCTGTCAGTCGAAAGTCGCGGCCCTGATACCTGAACGTCAGTTTGGTGTGATCGAAACCGAGCAGTTGCATCATCGTCGCGTGCAGGTCGTGAACGTGAACGGGGTCTTCCGCCACGTTGAAGCCAAGTTCATCGGACTTGCCAATGGTCGCGCCGCGTTTGAAGCCGCCGCCCGCGACGAACATTGAAAAGGCTTTGTTGTGGTGGTCGCGGCCTTTGCTGCGGCCCGCGTCGGGGTCAGTTTCGACCATCGGCGTGCGTCCGAATTCGCCGCCCCAGACCACAATCGTGTCGTCCAGCAAGCCGCGCTGTTTCAAATCCAGAATCAATGCAGTGGTCGCCTGATCGGTGTTTTTCATTTGGGATTTGACGCCTTTATAGACTTCGCTGTGATGATCCCAGGCTTCGTGGAAGAGCTGCACAAAGCGCACGCCGCGTTCGATCAATCGGCGAGCGAGCAAACAGTTGTTGGCATACGAACTCTTGCCCGGTTCAGCGCCGTACAGTTCCAGCGTGGCTTTCGATTCTTTCGACAAGTCCATTAATTCAGGCGCGCTCTCCTGCATTCGATAGGCCATCTCGAACGAATTGATGCGCGTGGCGGTTTCCTGATCGTGGGTTAAGTCCTGATGATGTTCGTTCAGTTCTTTCAATGTGTCGAGCGAGCGGCGCTGCATTTCGCGCGTGACGCCGCGCGGATTGGCCAGTGACAGGATTGGCGGGCCGGTGCGTTGGAAGGGCACGCCCTGATACACCGTGGGCAGAAAACCGCAGCCCCAATTGCCCGCGCCGCCGCTGGTGCCGCCCGCTGAAGACAGCACAACAAATGCTGGCAAATCCTGCGTTTCGCATCCCAACCCATATGTCACCCAAGCGCCGAAGCTGGGGCGGCCAAACTGCACACTGCCGGTGTTCATGAAAATCTGTCCCGGCGCGTGGTTAATGGCATCAGTCATCATTGAACGAATGATCGTAATGTCATCGGCGACTTTGGGCAGATGCGTGAAGGCTTCCGAAAGTTCCGCGCCCGACTGGCCGTGTTTGGCAAACTTGAATTCAGAAGCGTAGAGGCCGGCGTCAGGTCTGATGAAGGCGTAGTTGGTACCTTTGGTGAACTCCTGCGGAATGGACTGGCCGTTGTATTTGACCAGTTCGGGTTTGTAGTCGAACAAATCCAACTGAGACGGCGCGCCCGCCTGGAACAGATAGATCACGCGCTTGGCTTTGGCGGCGAAGTGCGGCTGTTTCGGCACCAGCGGATTTTTGGACTGCCCGAAGGTTTTGTCGTTCAGCAATGACGCCAGTGCCAGCGAGCCTAAGCCCATGCCGCAATCTTTGAAAAAGTGGCGTCGAGTGACCAGCCGTTTGTATTCCAGTTTGAGTTCTTCTGAATAGTTCATCGTGCGCGTCTCCGGTGGAAAACAGATCGTGGATTGACGGCGCGAATTGTAGGTGCGCCACAGGAGATTGCCAAGCGGCGCAAGCAATTTGCATTGATTGGCGCGCGACAAAAAATCAGGCGGTTAGCACGAATGCCAACCGCCTGAAGAGTCCGGCTGAGAACACACTGATTGGTGGTCACGGCGCGAAGAAGCCGGACACATCCACGACTGCATCCAGCGTCCGCTCCGCGAAGATGCGGAACTGGCCCGTCCCCGCATTTAAGCCCACGACAAACGCATTCGACAGAATCTGATTCGGGAAATAGATCATGTTGGCCACCAGCGGAGCGGGCAGGCCGTCCGGGTACAGTGTCAAATAGCCCGCTTGCGCCGTTTGATTGATCACTGTCACGTTGCCAATCACCGCTTGCGCGCTGTTCGGAATTGTCAGGCCCTCACAAGTCAGCTGTCCCGCCGTCGCTATCGAAGTGCTGCCTATGATCGGCGTGCTGATGTTGTCGCAATTGCCTTGATTGGCCCGCGTGTCCAGAATTCGCAACGGTCTCGCCAGCGGCGTCAACAGCAGGCCCGCGCCGTTGGCATCCACCGCTTCGTTGCTGTAATAGCCCGCCACGTCCACCACCATATGAATCGTTCGTTCGGCGAAGATGTTGAACTCGCCGTTTGCGTCCAGACTGACGGTGAAAGCGTTCGACAGAATCTGCCCGGGGAAGTAAATCAAGTTCGCGGCCAGCGGCACCGTCACGCCATTCGGGTAGATCGTCAAGTATCCGGTCTGCCCAGAAACATCATTGATGACCGTCGCGTTGCCGGCGATGGCTTGAGCGGTGGCAGGGATCGTCACGCCATCACAACTGACGCGCGCCAGCGTGGTGATTGAAGTGCTCGCTGCAATTGGCGTCGAGACGCTGTCGCAATTGCCCTGGCCTGCGCGCGTGTCCAGCAGCCGGACGGGCTTGGACAGCGGATGGTAATAAAGCCCGCCAGCGCCCGGCGGTGCATAGTACCCGCTGACATCGACGACGACATGAATCGTGCGTTCGCCGAAGATATTGAAGTTGCCCGCCGCGCTCAAACCGACCGTGAAGTTATTTGAGAGGATGTCGTTTGGCGCATAGATCATATTGGCGGCCACGGGCAGCGTCTGGCCATCGGGGTAGATGGTTAGAAAGCCCGTCTGCGCAGTCTGATTGAGCGCCGTCAGATTGCCGGTAATGGCTTTGGCATTGGCCGGAATCGTAATGCCTTCGCAAGTCAGCCGCGCCAGCGTCGTCAAAGTGCCGCCTGCGGCAATCGGCGTCGAGACGTTGTCGCAGTTGCCTTGATTGGCGCGCGTATCCAGCAGCCTCACCGGTCTGGGCAGCGGATAGAACTGCAAGCCGTTGCCGCTGATGATGACCGTGTATTGGCGCGATCCGGGGCAGCCGTTGGCGTCCGTCGTCGAGATGGTGAAGGTGAATGTTCCCGCTGCCGTGGGCGTGCCCGACAGCGTTGGGCTCGTCAGCGTCAATCCTGGCGGCAGCGTGCCGCTGGAAGTGAAGGCGTAGGGAGCAGTGCCGCCGCTGGCCGTGAAGGTTTGCGTGTAAAACGTCCCGACAAAGCCGTTGGGCAGGCTCGGCGGGTTGATTGTGATTGTCCCGCACGGCGGATTGATATGGAGCGTGTACAGGCGGCTGCCCGCGCACAGATTGGCGTCCGTGGCCGTGACCGTGAAGCTGAAGTCGCCGAACGCCGTCGGCGTGCCCGACAACACGCCGGCGGTCAACGTCAACCCGCCCGGCAGCGTGCCCGTGCTAATGGTGAAGGCATAAGGCGCGGCACCACCCGTCGCCATGAAGGTCTGGCTGTAAGGCTGTCCGGCGATTGCCACCGGCAAGGTCGGGTTGGCAGGGGTTACCGTGATTGTCGGGCACGAAACATCCTGACGGCAGGCCGAAAACTCCGACGTGTTGCCGCCCAAGTCCGTCGCCGTCGCGGTAATGAAAGATTTGCCCGCGATGGGCGTGTAGTTGAAGGTGAAATTGCCCGGCGCGGCCAGCGTCATAAAGTCCAGAAAGACTTCGCCCTCGCCGTTGCCGCTGGCGTCGCAGGCTGTGTTGGCGAAAAACTCGATGCGAATCGGATAGGCGGAATTAGCGACCAAACTGTCGAGCGAACCGGTTACTGTTCCGGCACTGGTGATCGGATCAAGCAAGGGGAAGTTTTGCAGTTTGTTCGGGCCGGTGTCGGGGTCGCCAGCATCATTGGGAGTCACGCCTGGCGATCCTGGACGGAGATCAATACCCAATCCTCCGTTGCCGAAGATTGTATTGCCGCGAATCGCAGTGCCTTGCGTGATTGAGAACAGGTCAATGCCGTTACCGCTATTGCCTGCAATGACGTTGCCTTCCGCCGGAGTGAAACCGCCGATCAGATTGTTGACCGGGCCGGTAATCACTCCGTCGAGCGTGGTGTTGATGCCGACGGCGTTGCCTAGATTCAAGGTATTGGCGGCATTTCTGCCGATCAGATTTCCCTGAATGACATTCTGAGTGGCGGTACTGCCAACCAGTCTGATCCCGGCTTCGGTGTTGCCGGAAATCAGGTTTCCCGCGCCGGTAGTGGCCCCGCCAATTGTATTTTTCGCTCCGTCAACCGTTATTCCTACGGAGTTTCCCAAGGCGGACGTGCCTCTGGGGTCAGTGCCGATGAAATTGCCGAAGACCAGATTCTGCTCGTTGAATCTGCCCAGCGAGGTCGCGGGTAGGTTGAAGCGATTGATCACCAAGCCGCGCAAGCACGAATGATTGGCATTCAAGAATAGCCCGAAGGCATTCCCAGCGCTCGCGCCGCTCAGTTCGATTAACAAGACTGCATTATTCCCGCCAGACAAAGTATTGCTGCTGCTGCCGGGCTGCGTGTAGCCGTTGATGTCTACTGTCTTGGTAATCACAGGTAAGGCAGACAACGGCCAAATCGTCTTAACGCCTGCGCCGGGAATGTCGAACGCGATCAAACTGCCGCCCATCGCGTTGTTGTCCAGCAACGCCTGCCTCAGGCTGCCCGCGCCGCTGTCGTTGGTGTTGATGACGACGAGCTTTTGGACTTCGAGCGCGCCGATGTCCACGGAGTTAGTATTATCGCCGTTACCGTCGGCATTGCGCGGCAGGCCACGCTGGTCGGTGCCTGGCGCGCCGGTGCTCGTGCCTGCGTCAATTGCCGGACTGTCGCAGCGTAGCGCGTGCGTCGGCATCGGGCTGCCGTTGTTGTTGAGCGGCGCAAGATGCGGATTGACGTTCTGCAAATCCGAAGCGATCAGGCCGGAAGCGCCCGCCACATCGCTGATCAGATTAGTGCCTTGCGAAGTCAATACTCCGCGTATGTCGGGGCCGGTGACGGCCGTGTTGCCCGCGAAGATGGTGTTGAGAGCCGTGACCGCGCCGTTGCGAACATGCAAGCCTCCGCCATCTCTGGTGGCTGAGTTGGCAGTGATGGTGCAGTTGGCCAGCGTGGTCGTGCTTCCAAAGGTGTTGTAAATGCCGGCTCCATCCATGGCGCTGTTCCCGGAGATAGTGCAATTCGTCAAGCTGGCGTTGCTGGCTCCGATATGAATGCCGCCACCGAAGCGGGGCGTGGTGTTGGCGGAAATGGTGCTGTTATTCACGTTCAGCGCGCCGGAAGCCCAGATGCCGCCGCCTTCCCCATTGGCCGTGGTTTGGTTGCCAGTGATGACGCAGTTGTTGATCGTCACTCCATTATTACTAAAAATGCCGCCGCCTTTGAGATCGCTGCCATTGGTAATCGTCAATCCATTGATTGTGGCATTGGTGGTGGAGACGCGCAGCACGCTAAATGAGGCTGCGCTGTCGCGGCGCACCGTCAATTGATCGGCTCCGGGACCGTTGATTGTCGCGTTAGTCAGGATGATTGGTAGGAGGCTGCCCAGATTGATCGTGCCCGTGACACTGAAGTTGATCGTCGTGCCGCAGCCCAGCGCGTTGTTTTCCTGAATTGCCGCGCGCAGTGTGCATTGCCCGGCCGCGTCGGCGCAGATGCCGTTGCCAGGATTGGCGTCGGGCGTATCGCCCAGGCTGTTGACCATCAGCGTCGCGCAAGTCCCAACCACAATCGTGTAAGCGCGTTCGCCGAAACAGCCATTTTCATCGGTGGCGCGCACGGTGAAGTTGAACGTACCGGTCGCACTGACTGGGCCGGACAGCCCGCCGAATTGATTCAGCGCCAATCCCGTGGGCAAAGTTCCAGCAGTGACCGTGAAGCTATACAGTTCCGCGCCGCCCGTGGCGGTCAGCGTCTGGTTGTAGTTCGCGCCAGATGCCGTGTTCGGCAGCGTCGCCGGATTGATGGTGATCGTCGGGCAAGCGCCAATTGTCAGCGCATAGCTTTGTGTGCCCGTGCAACCGCCAGTGGCCGTCGCGCGGACGGTGATATTGAACGTACCCGCCGCTGTCGGCGTGCCGGAAAGAACGCCCGCCGCCGACAAACTCAAGCCTGCCGGCAGAGTGCCGCTGATAACGTCGAAGCTGTAAGGCGCGGAACCGCCCGTCGCCGTCAGTGTTTGGTTGTAAGCAGTGTTCAGCCCGCCAGCGGGCAGCGTGGAGGGGCTGATGGTGATCAGCGGGCAGTTGTCGAAAACGCAGGCGGAGCCTTGCTGGGCGTTCCCGCCAACATTGGTGGTCTGTGCTCCGGCGACGATCACGCCATTGCTGACGCCAACGCCGCGAATCTGCGAAGGCACGCGCAGCTTTTGTTGTTCAGACCAGGTCGCGCCGGAGCGCACGAAGGTCCGAGCAAAGAAGAGATTGTCTCCGACTACGGCCAGATTGCCTTCGAGGGCGACGTAATTGCCGACGCCGTCGTTCGGATTGCCGTCGCTGGCGGTCAGCTTCTGTTGCTGCGCCCAGACGCTGCCCGAGCGCGTGAAAGCATAAGCCGCGCCCGGTTGCGTCTGTCCGGGCACATTGGACTGCGTCACACCGATGAGCACGGTGTTGCCTGACAGTGCCGCGGCTCCGCCGAAGCTGTCTCCCGCGCCGCCATCGTTCGCCGTCAGCTTTTGTTGCTGCGTCCAGACGCTGCCAGAGCGCGTGAAGACGTACGCCGAGCCTTGATTCGCGTTCGCCCCGATGCCATCGCCGATTGCGCCGATGGCGGCGGTGTCTGCCTCAACCGCAACGCTGAAACCGAAGAGGTCGCCGATTGCGCCATCACCAGCGGCCAACTTTTGTTGCTGCGTCCAGACTGTGCCGGTTCGCGTAAAGACGTAAGCCGTACCGTTTTGCGCATTGTAGCGCGCGCCCGCGATCGCACTGTTGTTATTGATCGCCACGGAAAAACCGAATTGGTCGTTGGCCGAGCCATCCGCGCCCGTCAGCTTCTGCTGTTGCGTCCAGACGCCGCCGCTGCGCGTGAAAACATAAGCTGCTCCGCGATCCGCTTGCGCACTGACATCGGCCAGATATGCGCCTACGATCACTGTATCGCCTTGAATGGCGACGGCGTAACCGAAGTTGTCGCCCGCCGCGCCGTCGCCTACGGTCAGTTTCTGCTGGAAGACCCATGCGCCGCCGGAGCGCGTGTAGATGTACGCTGACCCTTGATCCACATTCGCCCCGATGTCATCAAGGGGCACGCCGACGATGACCGTGTCGCCGCTGATGGCTGTGTCAAAACCGAAGTAGTCAAAGGCTGCGCCGTCGCCCGCCACCAACTCAAATTTGCGATTGACGAAGAGCGTGTATTGCCGCGTGCCCATGCAGCCGTTGGCGTCGGTCGCCTTGATGGTGAAGGTCGAACTACTGATCGCCGTGGGCGCGCCGGTAATCTGCCCATTGGTAGCCAACGACAACCCGCCCGGCAACCCATCGGCGCTGACCGTGAAGCTATATGGCGCGACGCCACCCGTTGCCGTCATCGTCTGGAAGTAATTCATGCCAAGCACGGCGGACGGCAACACAATTGGATTGACCGTCACATTGCCGCAGGCGTTGATCGTCAGCGTGTACGCGCGTTCGCCGAAACAGCCATTGCCGTCCGTGGCGCGCACGGTGAAGTTAGACGAGCCTGTCGCCGTCGGCGTGCCAGTCAGCGCACCGGTGTTCGGGTTCAATGACAATCCGCCCGGCAGCGCACCGGCGCTGACGCTGAAGGTGGGCGTGCCCGCGCCCGTTTGCGTGATGGTTTGGTTGTAGGCAATGCCAAGCGCGCCCGCGGGCAGGGTGGCCGGATTGACCGTGATCGTGCCGCAGATGAGCAGAGTGTAAGCCCGCGTGCCGATGCAGCCATTGTTATCCGTCGCCGCGACGGTGAAGTTGAACGTGCCGCTGACCGTGGGCGTGCCCGACAGCACACCGCCCGTCAGCATCAGCCCCGCCGGCAAAGCGCCCGCCGTGACCGCAAAGCCGTAGGGCGAAGCGCCGCCCGTGGCCGTCAACGTCTGGTTGTAATTTGTGCCGGTCGCGCCGCCTGTCAGCGTGGCCGGATTGATGGTGATCGTTGGGCAGGAGCCGATGGCGATTGTATAAGCGCGCGTGCCCGTGCAACCGTTCGCGTCTGTCGCCCTGACCGTGAAGTTGAAACCGCCGTTGGCCGTCGGCGTGCCGGAAATCAGCCCCGCGCCCGAAAGCGTCAAGCCGTTGGGCAATGCACCCGCGCTGACGCTGAACGTCGTCGTCCCATTGCCGCCGGTTTGCGTGACGGTTTGGCTGTAAGCCAGGCCAACCGTGCCGCCCGGCAGCGTCGCCGGATTGACAGTGATCGTCTGGCAGTTGATGACCAACGAATAAGCGCGCGTGCCCGTGAAGCTCTTGGCGTCGGTCGCCGTCACCGTGAAGTTGAACGTGCCCAGTGCTGCCGGCGTACCCGTCAACGCGCCGTTTGCCGCCAGGGTCAACCCCGCCGGCAAGGCGCCCGCCGTCACCGCGAAGCTGTAGGCGGGCGTCCCGTTGCTGCCGGTCAGCGTCTGGCTGTAGGCCGCGCCGAGCGTCCCGGCGGGCAGGCTGGCCGGGCTGATGCCGACTGAATCGTCGTTGAGAATCGTGCCCAGCCCCTGGCCGTCCACCACCGTCGCGTTGACGACGTTGCTCAGATTGACGAAGAAAGTTTCGTTTGGTTCCAGCGCCGTGTCGCCGTTGACCGCGACCGTGACGGTGCCGCTCGTTTGCCCGGCCAGGAAAAACAGAGAGTTGTTCGACAGCGCCGTGTAATCGCCTGGCGCGATGGCCGTGCCGTTGGCGGTGGCATAACTGACGTTGACTCCCGTCCCCGGCGCGGGGACTGAAAGCGTCAGCGTGAAATCGAAGTTGGTTGTGCCCGCGTTGCCTTCGCTGGCCGTCACGTCGCTGACGGTCAGGGTCGGCGTCACTACCTGGCGGCAGGCGGAAAATTCCGACGTGTCGTTGGTCGCAACATCGGTCGCCGTGGCCGTCACGAACTGCGCGCTGGTCAGCGCGACCGGGAACGATAGGTTGATGAGACCCAGTCCGCTGACGCCGGTTGTGATAGTGGTTTCGCCCAGCAACGTCTGCCCCTCGCCGTTGCCGGAGGCATCGCAGGTGTTGTTGACGAAGAATTGAATCTTGTACGACTTGTTGGCCTGGCTTTGCAGCGTGCCGAGAATGCTCGTCGCGGGCGTACCGTTGTTGTAGCTGACAGCGTCGGTCAGCATGGGAAAGTTTTGCAGGTTGTTCGGGCCGGTATCGCTGTCGTCCGCGTCGTTGGGGGTGACGCCGTTACTCAGGAGATCAATTCCGAGATTGCTGTTCGAGTGAATTAAATTGTTCAGGATCGTGTTCCCAGTGTGATTGCCGGAGAAGATGACAATACCGCCATTGCAACCGTTGAATGCAATCAGATTGCCCGCGCCCGCCGCTGTTCCGCCGATGGAATTGTTGAGCACGTTGCCAGTTCCCGTAATGATCCAAACACCACCAAACGAATTGCCCAAAGCGCTCGTGCCTGCCGCGTTTGTACCGATGTAATTGCCCTGAATCAGATTTGAAGTGGCGGCATCGGTAATGCGAATGCCCTCGTTGTTATTGCCCGAAATGATATTGCGCGCGCTTGTTGCCGTGCCGCCAATTGTGTTGCCGGTGGCGCCGGAGATATAGATGCCCTGGCCACAATTGCCCAAGTCAGAGTTCCCGGTCGCATCCGTGCCGATGTAGTTGCCTTGCACCAGCGTGCCGGAAGCGCCAAAGCCTATATCCAGGCCGAACCTGTTTCCGGAAATGACGTTTCGCTGCGCAGCCGTCGTGCCGCCAATCCGATTGTTTTGGGCTACGCCACCGATACCGAACCCACTCACCGAAATGCCGAACGTATTTCCGATGGCTGCCGTACCCGTGGTGTCGGTCCCCACATAACACCCTTCGACGACATTGCTATTGCTGAATAAGGCAATGCCACTTTGCGTAAATCCGTTGACGACCAGATTGCGGATGGTGCTGTTGCCGCCCTTGATGGCCAACCCGGAGATGCCGGGACTGGTTGGACAAGCCGCTGTTGAAGGCCCGCTGAGCACGGCACGGGGGAAGCCGCCGTTGCCCGTCGCGCCGTCAATCGTGATCGGTTCGGTGATGTCCGGCAATTGAGTCGTAACCGCGTAAGCCAGGCCAATGCCCGTCAGCGAAATGTTGTCCAAGCCAGGCGAACCCGCCGGACAGCCGCCGAACGCCGTGTTGGTGTTGGCCGCCGTGATCGCCTCGCGCAGGCTGCAAGCGCCAGGGTTGGTGCCGTTTTCGTCGGCGAAAGTATTGACCATGAATTGTTGCGGCGGCGCGGTAACGGTCAGAGTATAGCTACGCGCCCCCGAACAACCGGCGGCGTCCACCGCCAGCGCCATGAAATTGAAAACGCCGCCCGCACTCGGCGTGCCTGCCAGCGCGCCGGCGGAGGAAAGCGTCAAGCCCGTTGGCAAAACTCCGCCAATCAAGGAAAACGTGTACGGCCCCGTGCCGCCGCTTCCCGTGAGCGTCTGGCTGTAGCCGCTGCCCGTCGCGCCGTTGGCTAGTGTCGTGGGCGTCAGATCAATCTTGGCCGTCGGCCAGTTGTCGAAGACGCAAGCCGATCCCTGATTACTGAGGTTGACATCGTCAAACGGCGCACCCACCACCACCGTGTCGCCGCTTGCGCCAACCGAGGCGCCGAAGCGGTCGTCGGGGCTGCCCGTCGCCAAATCGGCAGCCAGTCGCTGTGCCTGAGTCCAGACCGTCCCGTTGCGCGTGTAGACATAGGCCGAGCCTTGATCGGCATTGCCATTCACGTCGTCGAGCGCCGCGCCAACGACAGCCACGTTGCCGCTGATGCCGACCGCGTTGCCGAAACGGTCGGTGTTCACATCGTCGCTGGCAACCAGTTTTTGCTGTTGCGCCCAAACGGCGCCTGTCCGCAAGAAGACGTAGGCTCCGCCGAAACCGCTATCGTCACCCGGCGAACCGATCAGAGCCGAATTGCCGCTGAGTGAAACTGCGGAACCGAAGTTGTCATTCGTGCCCACGTCACCCGGCAACAATTTCTGTTGCTGTGACCAGTTTGTGCCGTTGCGAACAAAGACGTACGCCGCGCCTTGATTGATCGCATTGGCGTCGCTGCCTGGCGCGCCGATCAGCGCCATCTCTTCGCCGAGCGCGACGGCGCTGCCCAATCCGTCTCCTACGACGCCGTCCGCAGCCGTGATCTTCTGTTGCAACTGCCAAATCGTCCCCGCTTTGACATAAACGTGCGCCGCGCCGCGATCCGTGCCACCCGTATCGTCACCGGGCGCGCCGACGATGGCCGTGTTGCCAAAGACCGCGACCGAATTCCCGAACAAGTCCGAAGCGGGGCTGGGCGTCAAATTGGCGCGCTGCGTCCAGGCGCTGCCCGTGCGGTCGTAGATGTAAGCTCCACCGAAGCGCGCGACGATTAGCACCTCGCCGCTGATGGCGACGGCTTGACCGAAGAAGTCGCTGCTGATGCCGTCGCTGGCCGTCAACTTCGCCTGTTGTGACCAGACGGGCGCGGCGGGCGGCGTGTGTGTGCGGACAAACACATACGCTGAACCTTGATCCACCGCATTGCCAATGTCGTCGCGTGGCGCGCCAACCACCACTGTATCGCCGCTGATGGCTATGGCTGTGCCGAACTGATCGTTCGCGGCGGCATCGCCCGCCAGCAGTTGCGTTTGTTTCGGGAAGGCATCGCTGCCGTTGAAAGAATAAGCCGCGCCGCGACCGGAGGCGTTGCCGAACGCGCCGACCATCGCGTTGTTGCCGCTCAGCCCGACCGCCGCGCCGAAGGAGTCATTGGCCGCGCCATCGGTGGCGATCAATTTTTGCTTGTTTGTCCAGCTTGTGCCGGATCGCTCGTAAACGTAAGCCGAGCCTTGATTCGAGCTGTTCCCGAAATCGTCGCCAGGCGCGCCGATGATGGCGGCATCGCCGCTGACCGCTACGCTGAAGCCAAACTGATCGCCGGTCGTGGCATCGCTGGGAGCAAGCGGGCCAGCCTCCTGAAAGTAACTCGAAATTGATAGCGCGAAGACATATGCCGCGCCACGATTGGTTTGCGATCCCGGATTGTATTTGGGCGCGCCGATGACAACAGTTGTTGTGTCAAAGGCAAGCGCCTCGCCGAAGAAATCTCCGCCGATGCCGTCGCTCGCGAGCAGCCTTTGCTGTTGCGTCCAAACCGAACCCGAACGGCTGAAGAAATAAACCGCGCCGCGATTGCCAAGATGTCTCGGCGCTCCGATCATCAACAAATTGTTGTTGCTGGGATTGATCGCCACGGTCCGTCCGAAGTTGTCGTTCGCCGCAAGGTCGCTTCCGCCGGGCAGCAGCTTTTGCTGTTGCGACCAGAAAAAGAAAGGACTGGGGCCTTGTGTGTAAACATAAACAGCCCCTCTGCCGATTGCAGCGGTGCTGTCTTCGGGCGCGCCGACAACGGCGGTCGTGCCACTGATTCCGACTGCCACGCCGTAGCTGTCGCCGGTCAACCCGTTGGTAATCAATGTTTGTTGCGTCCAGGTCGTGCCGGAACGCACGAAGATGTATGCGCCGCCGCGAAAGGCGTGCGAAGAGAACTCGCCCGCGTACTGCCCAATCACGGCGATGTTCCCGCTCACATCAACCGAACGACCGAAGGTGTCATCCAACGAACCATCGCTTGCCGTCAGCTTCTGTTGAAAGCTCCAATTCGCGCCCGATTTGACGAAGACGTAAGCCGAACCTTGATCGGGATTCGCGCCGATATCGTCGCCCGGCGCGCCGATGATGGCCGTGTCGCCATCTACCGCGACCGCACTGCCGAACTGGTCTCCCGCCGCGCCGTCACTGGCCGTCAGCTTATTGAATTGTGTGAAGGTCGGGTCAATCGTCACCGGATAAACCGCCCCGGCATCGTTCACTTCCAGCGCGACTTCGCGGCCAGCCAGCTTCATCGTCGAAGGCAATTGCCGTTGCGCCGCGTCCAAGACCTTCAGCCCCGCATAACTCAAATGCCGTCCGCTCTTTTCATCGGTCAACAACAATCCTTGTCCGTCGGCTTGCAATTCCGTCTGCCAGCCGCCCGCCAGTTCCAGCGTCAGCCGCAAGGGTTCGCCGGTCTGCCGCTCGCCCGGCGCGGCTGGAAGCGTAAAGCCGTGTTCCAACCCCGCCGCGTCATTGACGAACCATTCGTCGAGCGTTGCAGATGGCGTGGCCGAAGACGCTTCCGCCGCCAACGGGTGTTTGATCTCGACGCGGCTGTTGTTTGTCCGCATCTCTCCCGCCTCGATTTTGCGCAGCCGCGCGCCATAACCGATTCCGCTTGGTTTCAGACTGACGCCCGCCTGCCCGGTGAAGACCTGCACGCCCTGCGGCGTGAAGTAAGCGTCGAAGCGCTGCGCCGGATTGGCCGCGTGATAAGCGCCCTGCTTGAGCGGTGTCTGATTGGCCCACGTCGCGCCATATCGCGCCGCCCGCATCGCTTCCTGCAAAGAGCCGTATGACCCCTGCCCTTTCAACTGGGCAATCGCCGATTCGCCGCGCAATGTGGCTGGCGTGGCAACTTGGCGCGAGTGTGTGGATCGCGCGGTCAAAGCCCACAGGGTAAAGAACAATGCCAGCGCGATAGCTGAGCCAAACAACGCCAAACGGATTGATGAGAATTGCCGAGTCAGGCTGATCTTTTTCATACGTGCTCCTTTTCGAGTGCGAGAGACAAAACTTCCCCGATACGCCGTGGCGCGTGCCGAAGGCGTCGAATTTGTGTTTGCGTTTTATGGTTGAGAGATGAGCAACTGCGGCGGCTGGGACCGCCTCGTCCGTAGCAGGTGCGCCAGCAGATTCGCCCCGGCGCGACAAACAGACCGTGTGATTTTCGGAAATTGCCAGACGAATCGGCGCATTTGGCGTCTGCCTGAAAGGTCTGGCTGAAGACATGCCCTGTCTTCAGTTTCCCCTGCCTGCAACGGGCGCGTCGCCGCTTATGGCCCTGCGCTTTCGTGATCACTGCATCGTCACTGTTGAACCAGTACATGGCGTGCTCTCAGCCGCGACGGAAGAACTGGGCCATAACAATTCAGCCTGGCCGGTTGGCCATGCAGATCACCAACTCTTAAAAAAAAGCTCCTGGCGTTATCAATTGTTGATCACAACGGTGTATGGACGACTGACAGTGCATCCGCCACCGCTCGCCGTGATGGTGAAGTTGTAACTCCCTACCGCCGTCGGAAAACCGAAGAGCAAGCCGGGGTACAGCGCCAAGCCGGGCGGTAGCGCGCCGCTGGTTACCGTATAGCTGTAGGCGCCAGCGGGCGAAGCGTCCACCGATTGGCCATAGACTTGGCCGACCGTGCCGCCGGAAATAGTCGGCAGCATGAGCGCCCCACAACCACCGCCGGTCACGGTAATCGAGTAAGGCTTGCTGGCCGAACACGAACCGAAGCCAGTGGCCGTAATCGTGAGGTTGAATGTCCCGCTTGCTGTTGGTGTGCCGCTGATGACGCCGGTGGCGCCGTTCAACGACAATCCGGCGGGTAGCGCGCCACTGGCCACAACGAAAAAGTAATTGCCGCCGGCTGGTGTCGCGTTGAGCGACTGATTGTATGCCGCTCCCACTGCCACGTTCGGCAGGCTGGCCGGATTGAAACCGATGGTCGGACATACAACCGTCAACGTGTAAGCGCGCGAGCCGCTGCAACCGCCTATGCTGTTGGCGTTGATGGTGAAGTTGTATGTGCCGACGCCGGTCGCCGTTCCACTGATAACGCCGGTCATGCTGTTGAGCGTTAGCCCGGACGGCAGATTGCCGGTTAAAAGCATATACGGACCGCCTGGCGCGGCGCTGACTGCCTGGTTATAGGCCATACCGGCGGAGGCATTCGGCAGCGTGATGTTCCCCGGACAGACGGGCGGCGCGAAGTTGGGGCAGATGCGCACCAGACTGTTTTCACCCGTCACGGTTCCATCGTTGTAGCGCGTGCCATCCTGTGTCAGGTAAAGACAACCATCCGGGCCTACCTGAGAAAGATCGCCCCGGAAACCGCCGCTGGCAAAGAGCGACTGAGATGGGGCTTGCGTGAAGTCGTCGCCGGGAAAATCGAAGCGAGTGATCGTGCCGTCGGTGTTATTCGTGATGACAAACTTCGGCGCGATGGCATGGAAAGCGATGCCGTCCGGCTCCGAAGTCATCGGGACGTGCCGGACAAGCGCACCGGCGCGGTTCAGGATAGTCAGCCGGAAACTGGGGATGCGATTCGCCAGGAACAGGAAGTTGCCGGTCGGATCAAAATAGATTCCATCCACAAAGTTTCCCGTCGTCACGGTCGAAAAGACCCCGCTCGTGGTGAAGGCCGAGTTGACGAAGCGAATGGTTCCATCGCTGCCGACATAGACCAAATTTCCTGTCTGCGGGTCAGGGGTAATTCCCAATGCGTTCCCGGGGGGACCGAATGCGCTGCCGATCTGCGCGCCGGTGTTGGCGTTCAGCCTGACCACTCCCAAACCCGTGTTTGAATACAGATTGCCGTCCGGGTGGGTGGTGATGCCGCAACCGGCATTGCTGCTCATCAAACTGCTTGGATATAAAGCGGTGCCATTGACGGTCGTCGTGGCCCCACCCAGGTCGAACCGATGCAATGGGCTGCCTGAATAACCACAAAAATCCACCAGCGGATCGCCGTCGGGCGCAAAAGCCACGCCGCCGAAAAAGCTAGTGCTGACGCCGATGATTTGCTGTGTGAAGCCAGGCGCCAGGAAGGTGAAAGACTGTGGAGCGAACGCCAGTTTCGCCCGTGCGATGCTGGCCGGACGTTCGATGATTGGCCACGCGACAAGCGCTACGACGAGGCCGGTGAGCAGGAGCCGCCGATGGCGAGCCGTCCGTTGAATCAAGCTGATGGTGAATTGCCGAGTGAGTTTCATCTCGAATCCTTTCTGTTCAGATGTGGATGTTTTGTTTTCGCGCCGAGGCCCGCGAACACTTCCGCCTACAGGAACCTTCAGCGCAAGCTTTCGGTTTAAGGTTGTTTCCCGTGTTGGTTGAACAATCGAAGCGAATGAAGAGCCGCTTCGGTTCCAGTGACTGCGCGAGCGATCCTTGCCGCGTCCGGCTGACCATTACCGCGAAGCGCGCAGCATCCGATACTGTTCACGTATTCGTGGCCGTCGGCAGCGTGCTTATACCAATTCGCGAAACGAGCGACCGTGTGATTTTCAGAAAAAGGAAAAGGGAATGTGCTTGGCGATTTCGGATGGCCTGCGTATTATCCGGGCGGTCAGCGCGCGGTCGGCGACCTGATCAACGAAAAGCAATCGAATATGGCTCATCCAACCACACACGATGAATTGTTGGAGTTGGCGTTCCAACTGGCGCACTTCATTCATGGCGACGAAGAGATTGCGCTGCGGATTGCCACGTCGGCGCTGGAAAAACTGGATGCGGCGGATTGCACGCAGGACAAACGGCGGTATTACAACCCCAGTGGGCCGCGCCGCCGCGTTTCGATGCCCGAATTGCTTTTGCTGCAACGGCTGGTGTACGCCGAATCGGAAAAGCAGGAACGCTTCAAGGAACAGGCTGCGCCTCGCGCGCCCAGCCAGGCGACCATGGTCAAACGCTTCATCAAACATCTGGTCAAAATCACCAGCCGCCGCAATTCGCTGCACGTCACGCTGGGCGTCAGCCGCTTGCTTTACGATTATTCGACTGCGGAGACGGCGGAAATTTACAGCCTGGTGTTGCAAGCGCCCGACCGCGTGCCGGAAGACGCATACTGGCGTTCGCGCAAGGCGATTTTGTTGGCCGAAATAAAAGAGCGGTTTGGCGCATTGCTCACGATTGAACGTGGCCCGCGCAATCAGGAGCGGTTCCGGACGCAGCCCGCTTCGCAGCGGCTGGTTCATTTGGTCAAAGAATGCCTGGAACATTTCACGCCCTGGCGCACGGCGTGTCGCCTGCCCGACCGTTTCGATCCGATGACGGATGATCTGGATGCGCTCAGCTTTGACGGGCAGGAGCCGGATGAAGAGCACAAGATCGAACTCAATCGCTTCCATGCGCTGCTGCATCCAACTTGCTTCGAGCGGCTCATCCTGGCCCTGGGGTACGGCGTGCCTTCGACGCGGCTGGCGATTCCGCAATTTCTGCTTTCAACATCAGACACCGGGGACGACGACGAAGATGATTCGGGCAATGCTTCGCCGCCCAGACTCAGCGACGATGACCGCGCCGCCGTGCGCAGCCATTTGAATCGCCAATCTGACCGCCGCCAGGCTTCGACTGCCGGCTTGTTGCTTTTCGTGGTGGACGATGAAGAACTGGCGAAGCTTAATCCACGACAGCCAGGCGAAGTCAGTTTCGCAATCCCGCGCTCCGCCGAGTTCATCGAGATTCGCACCGTTGACCGCGAGGGCGAAATGCTCGTCGCCCTGCATCCGCTGGAACTGGATCAAAACGGCGACCTGGCCGAGCAACGGGCTGAGATCGAATTGGCTGGCGGACGAAACTTCCGGCTCATCATCACGCCGTCGCGCAATGCCGAAGGCGAAGTGACCAGCGCAACCGTCCAAGCGGCAGCACTGATGCCAAAAGCCGCCGTGCCCTCTGCCAAAGCTTCCAGTTGGCTGCAAGGCGGCTGGTTGAAACCGGCCATCGGTTTTGCGGCACTGGCGATTCTGGCCGTCGGGTTGGTTTACTTTTTGACCGGACAACCAACGCCAAAACCGCCGGTCATTACCGAAGCTTCGCCGACGCCCACGCTCTTGCCATCCACTTCGCCGGACGCTTCGCCGCTGCTGGCCGGAACCTCTCCAACGCCTGCGCCAACTTTGGCGACAACACCGCCGACAACCGATGAAGTCGTCGCTATCGACCTTCCGGCCAGACGGCTATCGGAATTTGAAAATCTGACGCGCGGTCAGCGCGAACAACAAGCTGTGACCTCGCTGCTTGAGGCCAAAAAGCTTTACGTGGACGGCAACGGTGCCCCGACGTTGACCAAACAGTTCGGCGAAATGCTTAGGCAGCGCCTGCAAGAGCAGGGAGACTTCAACTTCACCAGCAACCGCAACGAAGCCGAGATTGCGCTGAAGCTGACGGTCGAGCCTGCCGGCCAGCGCGTCCGCGTGACCGCCAGCATCGTCAACGTCAGCGGCAAAGTCATCTGGCCATTGACGACAGGCATGCGCGCGCGCAGATATGAAGGCTCCACGGAAAAAGTCATTGCCCAATTGAGCAGCGAACTGCTCAGCGACATTCAGCAGTTGAAACAGAAACAGAAGTAACTTTCCGAAGCGAACACCTAAACCAGCCGCCTTTTCAGGAGGAACATAATGATTCGATATTGGCATTCACTGGGAGCGCAGCGCCTCCGACCAGTTGGTCTTGTGGGAAAGACTGTTTGGAAAAGAGAGAGGCGCGCCACCAAAACACGCAGGCAAGTATGTGCTGCGCTACCAGGATTGATGCGCGCGCTTTTCTTGTTTGGCATTGGCTTCGGTTTGTTCATCACGTTGGCGCTCATCTCGCCAACGATACTGAGCGCGCGCGGGCGGTTGCGTCATGCGCTTTCAAATTCACAAGACACTCTGGCTCTCGAACGGAGCGAGAGTGGAGCGGTACGTGATGACCCAGGCGGTGCCTCGCCCCCGGTTTCATCTGTCGTCACTTCACAAGACACGCAAGCTAATGTGGCAAATCAGTTGCTAGCGGAAGCGGAAAGGCTGCGCATCGCAGGCACGGTTGATTCACGACGCGCGGCTATCGAGAAGTACAAGGCGTCATTGCCACTTTGGCGGAGTTTGGGGGATCGGAGCAAGGAGGCGACGGTGCGACACAGCCTCTGCTCGACTCACAACGCGCTGGGAGAAAGGCAAATCGCATTAGGTTATTGCGAGCAGGCATTGGCGGTGCGGCGCGAATTGAGCGATCAACGCGGTGAAGCAGAAACACTCAATGTGATCGGTAACATTCAACTGGCATTGCACGGACCACAATCAGCGCTGGGTTATTTTCAGCGCGCCCTGTCCTTGCGCCGCGCCCTCGGCGATCAGCGCGGCATCACCGTCACACTCGGCAATCTAGCGCGACTTTACGCACAGATGGGCGACAATGAGAAAGAACTGGAGGCGCTGCGCGAAGCCTTGCCACTATCGCAAGCCATTGGTGACAAAGCGCTGGAGAATAACTTTCTCGGGATGATGGGTAATCTTTACAACCGGCTCGGCGAATTGGAAATGGCGTTTAGCTACTTCCAGCAATCACTTTCCCTTAGCCGTGAGCGCAACGATAAAGTGAATGAGGCCGGCACCCTGAGCAACCTGGGCAAGCTCTATTATGAAATCGGTGAGAAACAACAAGCCCTCAGCCTGCTCACTGATGCCATAGCCCTGCATCGTCTGAACGGGAATCGCGTAGCGGAAGGGGCAACGCTCACCACGATTGCTGGGTTGTGGCTCTCGTTGGGAGAGACCGACAAAGCATCGAATGCTTGCGAAGAGTCCCTGAAGCTGGCGCAAGAATCGGGCAGTGGCAACGAAGAGTTTTTTGCGCTCCAAACACTGAGCGGTATCTACCGCACACTCAGCAACAACCAGAAAGCGCTTGAATACGATCAGGCGGCTTTCTCACTGGCACGCCTACGGAACAGCAAACCTGGTCAGGCCATTTCGCTGTCAAGCATCGCCATCGATTGGCTGGGATTGAATGATCTGCCCAAAGCGTTGGAATACCAGCGCCAGGCTATTACCTTGCATCGTGAGACCAGCAACCAAACACAATTGATCGTAGCGTTGCTGGAGCTTTGTGGCGCCCAGATTAAGCAGGGCGATTACGCCGCCGCCACTGCCGCCTGCCGTGAATCACTCGATCTCAGCCGCGACCGGAGAGACCGCGAATCACAGGCGAACGCTCTCTCGCAACTCGCCTCAATTGCCACTGGCAAAGGCAATTCGGCGCAAGCCTGCGATTTGCTGGAAGAGGTGATGCGACTGATTGAAGCCACCAGCTCCGAGATTATCGGCGCCGATACCCGTGCGAGTTATCTAGGTTTCAAGCACAGGCTTTACGCCGATTACGTCGAATTGCTGATGAAGCAGCATCGGAACGCCACGTCCGCCGGTCATGCGCACCAAGCTTTCCAAGTGGTCGAGCATATACGCGCGCGTTCACTGGTTACCTTGCTGGCTGAAGCGCGCGCCGACATTCGGCAAGGGACTGATCCCGCGCTGCGCGAACGTGAGAAAGGATTGCTGAAAAAGCTTGAAGTCAAAGCCGTTGGGCAAAACCGCTTGCGCGAAAGCAATACTAATCAAGCCCGACTCGACACTATTGCACGTGAGATTGACGAACTCAGTACTGAACTGGGATTAGTTCGCGCACAAATGGTGACGAGCAGCCCACGTTACGCCGCGCTGACGCAACCGCAGCCGCTTAATCTGGACGATATCCAAAAGGAGGTTGTCGTTGGTGCTGACACGCTGCTGCTGGAATACGCGTTGGGCGAGGAACAAAGCTACTTGTGGGCGATTACGGCCACAAGCTTCCACAGCTACGAACTGCCCAAGCGAGAAGTGATCGAACAAACGGCTCAGCGAGTTTACGATTTGCTGACCGCGCGCAATCAATCCGTTAACTTCGAGACCGCCGAAGAGCGGCCAGCACGGATCAAAAAAGCCGATGCGGAATTTCAAACCGCTGCCGCCGCATTGAGCCGGATGATTCTGACGCCGGTTGCCGCCGAGCTTCGCGGGCAACGCCCGAAGCAATTGCTGATCGTCGCCGATGGGAAGTTGCAATACGTGCCATTTGTAGCTTTGCCAGTGCCTGCGGCAAGGGTCGGCAAGGGCGCGAGCAAAACCAATCCGCAATCCGCAATCCGCAATCCGCAATCGTATGTCCCGCTGGTTGCCAAGTACGAAATCGTCAATCTGCCGTCGGCTTCAACGTTGGCCGTGCTGCGGCGCGAATTGAAAGACCGAAGCCTCGCACCCAAGACGCTGGCGGTTTTTGCCGATCCGGTTTTTGAGGCGGAAGACGAACGCGTCCCGAAAGAGGTGCGCGACCGCCTGGCGCGCGAGCGGCAAATGCCCACGCCGGAAAAAGAGCCGGCGGCTAAGGCTGTGCTGGCGGCGGACGAGTTGACGCGGGCGATGCGGGATGTTGGTTTGGATGGCGAGCGCGGCGGGTTGAAGCGTTTGCCTTACACGCGGGACGAAGCCAATGCGATTCTGGCCTTCGCGCCCGAAGCCGGGCGGTTCAGCGCGCTGGATTTCGATGCCAATCAGGATGCGGCTTTGAATCCGGACTTGAGCCAATACCGCTACGTGCATTTCGCCACGCACGGTTTGATAGACAACGCGACGCCGGAACTTTCGGGTCTGGTGCTTTCGCGCCTGGATGCGCAAGGCCGCGAGTTGGACGGCCATCTGCGGATGGTCGAGATTTACAACATGAACCTGCCCGCCGAACTGGTCGTGCTGAGCGCGTGCAAAACCGGCTTGGGCAAAGAGGTGCGCGGCGAGGGGCTGATGAGCCTGACGCGCGGATTTATGTTTGCAGGCGCGGCGCGCGTGGTGGTCAGCTTGTGGGACGTGAACGATAAATCCACGGCAAGTTTGATGGGCGAGTTTTATGGCGGATTGTTGCAGCGCGGCTTGCGACCATCGGCAGCCTTGCGCGAAGCCCAATTGAAAATGCTGAAAAGTCGGCAGTGGGCCGCACCGTATTACTGGGCGGCGTTTGTGCAACACGGCGAACCGCGCTGAAGGTTATTTTTGTTTGAGCAGTTCCTGGACTTGCTGGACGGTAAGCAGCGCGGCTTGCCGTTGTTGGGTATTCAGGCTCAGCGCATCTAGCAGCGCTCGCGCCCGCCCGCGCTCGGCCATGTGAAAAGCCTCGGCAGCGTAGCGTTGAGCCGTCGCCTGCTCGCCGCGCTTGAGCGCAATCTGTTTCAACTTTACCAGCACCGCCGTTGCGCGCTGGTAGGTTTCGCTTTTGTGATGAAAGAAGTAGGTGCGCTCTTGCAGGACGCTCAACTTCGCACGCACGCCTTCCAGGGTTTCAATCGCCAACCGGTAAAACTCGCTGGCCTGTTCCCATTGGCCTTGGCGTTCACTGATGCGCGCCAAGCCGAAATAGGCGCGCCAAACGTGGTGAGGCTTGTTGCGCTCCGCTGCCAGCGCGCGCGCGCGATTGAATGTTTCGGCGGCGCGCGCGAAATCACCGGTTAGCAAATAGAGTTCTCCCAGGCCGTTGCTGGCCCGCAGTTGCGGCTCCAGGTTGGCGCTTGTCTCGGCGATTTGCACGGCTTGCCGCAGGGCGGCCACGGCCGGCGCGTATTGCTTTTCGGTCATCAACAGGAACGCCCGCGCCTCCTCAACCAGCGCGCGCGGGATGCGCGCGGCAACCGGTTGGGCTTGTTCCAGTTCGCGCAGTCGCCGGTAATAAGTCGCCGCTTGCGCCGGGGCGTTTTGCGCTGCCGCCAGGCCGCCAAGGCTGAACAGAATATCCAATTGCGTATCCAAATCGCTGGCCTGCGCAAAAGCCTGCTCGTAATGATTGATCGCCGCCGCTTCATCGCCGAGTTGCAAATAAGTATTCGCCAGATTTCGCAGATAGGTCGCCCGGCTGCGGCTGCGGTCGCTGCGTTGCGACAGCGCCAGCGCCTGCCCCAGCGCGGCCAGCGCGTGGGAGTAATCAGCATGCCGGAAGTAAAGGTCGCCGAGATTGCCCCAGGCGATTTCCTCCGCGCCGATGTCGCCCAATTCCTGCGCCAGTCGCTGCATTTTCGCGAGGTGTTCAATGGCGGCGGCAAAATCTCCCAATGAGGTGTAAACAGTTCCGAGGCTCATCTCGAAGCTCAGGCGGTAATCATCCTCCAAATCCGCTTCCAGCGGCGGCACACAGGATTTGAGCGTCGCCAGTTGTTCCTGGTAACGCTGCACCCGCTGCCAAGTCGTCTGCCGGTAAAGACAGAGGTCGGCGGCGTGGGCTTGCAGGGCTTGCGCCCGGTCGAAGGCCGCGAGAGCGGCGTCCACGTTGCGCTGCGCCATCAGGAAATAGGCCAAACCAAGTTGCGCCGCCGGACTGTCAGGCCGCGCCGCCAGCAGCGAATCCAAGTATTGTTTGGCCTCCGGCGCGCGTTTGAGCACCACGTAAAGGGTAATCAGCCGCACGAGCGCGAAATGATATTCGGGCAGCGCCTGCAGGCAGCGCTGATAATTTTCGATGGCTGCCGGATAATTCCGCTCCTCTTCGTAATAAATCGCCAAGCCGTAATACCCGCGTGGATTGGGCGGGTCGGCGCGCAACAAATCTTCAAACAGGGCTTTGGCCGCGGCGGGCTGGCCCCAGGCGCGGGCAGCCTGGACGAGGCGGGAATAGATGCGCGAGTACTGATCGGTGCGTTGGATCAGTTGGCGGGCTGTCGCCAACGCCTCGGCATAATTCCGGTTGCTGATCAGCCGCACCACCTGGCGGTATTGGTCACGCGTGGTTAATTCGTTTTGCGCCGAAACAGGTCTTGCCCAAAGCGCCAGGCAAATCAGCAGCAGCCCGCCGGCAATCTGCCGCGAGAGGAGCAGGCGTTTCTGGTTGCAATAGGTCGGACGCATCGCCGGGCTTATCTTGAGCGCGAAAGGTGGAGCAGGATTTTTTTGAGATCGGGCATCACGCCGATGCGGTCGGCAGCTCTGGCTGATTTGACGCCCCGCGCCGGATTGCGCAGAAGCGCGCGCATTTCATCGGGGCCGAGCCGGTGGCCCCGCAGTTTTTTCGCCGCGCTTTGCACAACCAGCGCCACGCCGGCAATGATCGCCGACGCTCCCGAAGTGCCATTGAAACTGTGATCGTGTCCGTGCCGCTCATGCTCGGCGGCGGCGTCGCTGGTGTAGTCGCTCGAATAAACACCCGGCGGACCTTCGCGCGTGGTCAGCGCATGGATGTTTTCAGCCCAGGCATAACAATCAATCCGTTTGCCGAAATTCGTCTCGCTCCAGCGCCCATGCGGGACGCTCGACGTGCCGCCCGCAACCATGATTGCTTTGGAATCACGGAACCGGCGAGAGGCGGGATTAAGCGTCACGCGGCGTTTGCACGGACTCTCCTGACACCAGCCGGAATCCGCATTGGCCACTTGCTGGACAAACTCCTCTGTATCCATGTCCCACTCCCCATTGCCGGCCGGCTCAATCACGATAATGCCCCACGCGGCGGCGAATCGGAGCAGCGCGAACACCGCGTCCTCCACTTCCGCGGGCCAGGGGCGCGTTTCGTCCGCCATGCAATCGGCCACATACTGAGCTTCGAGCAGCAAAACATCGCCGAATTCCAAACGCCAGATCGCCACCTCAATCGCCCGCGTTCTGTCCACCACATCGTCGTATTCCGCCGTGCGGGCGACCACTTCCGAGACAACTGAAGCCGCGGCGTTGGGAGCGATGCCGATGTTCCCCCGCCCGTTATCCTGGGCCAGCACGATGCCCAAAACCGAAGTGCCATGCGCCCGCCAACCGTCATAGGGGTGATTGACGCCAACCAGTTCGCGCACGACGGGACTGCCATCGGCGCGCAACAGGTCTTCATGTTCCAGGTTCCAACCTGACTCTATGTCAATGAAGCGAACTCCCTCTCCGGCACCCGCTGCGTCCAGCCTCGCCCACGCATAAGGCGCGTTGATGCCAATGTTCTCGCCCAACAGATACCGCTGCTCGCGAAAATGCGGCTCGTCATCAGGCGTCAGCGCGGGCGGCAACAGCACGCGGCTCTCGACGTAGGCAGTTTCGACAATTAGCCAGCGACAGAGGGCTTCGAGCAATGCCGACAAATCCGTGCCCGCCGGATATTCCAATGAAAAATAAGTGAGCAGGTTCGGCCCCTTATAAGTTATATCGGTTTGTTGAGCCTGGGCAATTTTCGCGCTCAGTTGCGCCGGGGTGATAACCCTGAACAGCCGCTTCAGCGTGAGGCCGGGAAATCGCACGCTCAATTGCTTCCAGAAGTCACGATCGGCTTGATTGAGTCGCGCCTCAACCCCGTCCTGATAAGGCAGCTCCACGTCATCCTTGAACTTGACGACCAGGCGTGGCAACAGGGCTTTGCCTGGCGCGACGGAGACCGTCGCCGAAGGCTTGCGCCGCGAGTCAGTTGCTTTTTTCATCTCACACATCCCTCCTCAAAACATAGGTCAAACGCGCCAGTGTTTCGCGCCCGGGCCCCAGGCGCACGGGGAAAGGCGAGCCGGATTCATCGGGCCAGTGATAGACCTGCCTCTCCCCCTCGGGGCGAGAGCTTGGCAGCAGACAAGACGGGTCCCCTTTCAAACAATGGTTCGGCTGGTGATCGGGCGGCCCAATGCGCTCCGGCGGCGGGTTGAGATTCAAAGTGCTACGAATTGGCGTGAAGTAGCGAAGGTCAATCTGCATTTCAATCTTATAAATCCACAGCGGAGCGCGGGAAATATTGCGGATGCGACGGCTGACCTCCAATTTGGGGCCGCGGTCATCCACGATAAAGCGCGTTGTCACGAGCAATAATTCAGGCAAGCTGGCCCTGGCGCTGCGACCAATCAAGGCACGTGAACGTCGAATGTCTCCCTCGGTCGGAAAAGTCAATAGCCGGTCGCCAATGGCGTCGGCGGTGCTATATGTGATCCGGTACTCATCCACAATCCCGTGCAGATCGTCGTGGCCGGCGACTCCGAGCAAGTCCGTTAAATTGCCAAGCTCATTCAATTGCACCCTGGGCATGCTGAACCTCCTGGATTCAAATGTGTCAAGCCGCGGTTAAGTAAAGTGTGCGTGTAATTCGGCGCAGCAGAAACTTCGGTTGAACTCTGCCTGGATTTCCGCCAATCAGCGTGTGGTTTTCGGAATTGGGCGCCGCTTCTGATCAAACTCCCATCAACCAAGCTGAATCTCCAACGGGAAATCCGAATTCATCAATGACGCGCCGCCGTCAGCGGCAATCGCCTGTCCCGTTATCCAACCGGCCTCTTGAGAACAAAGCATGGCAACGGCATTGCCGATGTCTTCGGTCGTGCCCATTCGCCCCATCGGCGTCCAACCGGCGGCGCACCACGTGCGAATCATTTCCTGCGCGGCGAGAGGCAGGGCATTGATGATGCTGTCTTCGGTCAAGCCGGGGCTGATGGAATTCACCGTGATGCCGCGCTTGGCCAGCGGCACGGCGAAATAGCGCACCAGGGATTCAAGCGCGGCTTTGGCGGGGCCTTGCGCGGCATAAGACTGCCAACTTCCGGTGCCGCCGCCGGGCGTGTAAGTAATCGCCACAATGCGACCGCCATCCGGCATCAGCGCAGCAGCGGCCTGCACGCCTTCCAGGAAGGCCCGGCCTTGCGAGGCCTGCGCCTTGTCCCATTGCTCGATCTTGAGTTCCATCGGCGGAGCCAGGACGGCAAACAGATCGCCCAGCGCGTTGGCGACAAAAATATCCAACTTGCCGAACTCGCGCTGCACTTGCTCGAACAGCCGGGCGTTGTCTTCCGGGCGAGAAACATCGGCTTGGATGACAAAACCATCCGAGCCGCGTTCGCGCACCTTGTCCAGAGTTTCCTTTGCCGCGGCTGCGTCCTGCCGGTAGTTGATGGCCACCTTGACGCCTTTTTCCGCCAGTTTTAACGCGATCCCGCGGCCAATGCCGCGAGAACTGCCCGTGACCAGCGCATACTTTCCAGTGAGTGTCATGTCTTGCTCCTCCGCGTGCGGTTATGCCGCGCCGTTCGAGTTCCAGATGTCAGCGTACAGCTTCCACGTGCCGCCATCGTCTTTCCAGACCACGATATATTTGCCGACATCGGTCATTGCAGCGGCGCCTTCGGGTTGAATCGTCAGCGTGCATTGACCGATTTCGACGGCCAGGTCGCCGCGCTCGTGGAGTTCCTTGGTTTCCAGTTTGGCCGACTTGATGCCCATGTCCATCGCGCTCTGCCAGAAGGCGGTGATGTCCGGGATGCCCGTCGTCATTGCGCCGCCGGGCGGCAGCAGACAGGCGTCGGCTGTGTAACAAGCGGCCACGCCGGCGGCATCGCCGCGATTGAAGGCCGCCATCCAGTTGTCGTTGCCGGATTGAATTGCGTCGCTAATTTTTGACATTACGTTGATCCTCCAATTGTGGTTAGGTGCGGTTTCGGTTGCGAAGGCTCACCCGATTGCTGATGAATCCCACTATTCGCCGGCGGCGGGGACTCCTGCCGGCTACCTGCGTGGCGTAAGCAGCGCAAGCACGGCGGCGATGGCGAACAGCGCCAGCACATCTCCCCACAGGTGTCCCATGTGGTGGGAATTTATCAACGACTGCACAGCCATGATCGCGCCATGCACGATGCTCGACCAGACCGTGAACCAGATCAGGCTTCGGTGCTCCATCGGATTGCGCGAGGCAATGATGAGGAAAACACCGAGCGTGGCATAGATGCCCAGAATCATCTCCAGATAATCGGAGCGTCCCTCGGCATGCCAGGCCCAGCCCGAAGGCCAGATGATGGTCAGCGGGTAAATCCCAATGATGAAGATGATCCCCACCAGCAGCAGGGCGGTGCGTAGATATTTAACGCGGCTTGTATCGTCCATATCTTTCTCCTTTCAAGTTTGGGACGGCTTTTGATTGCGTGTTATTGGGTTGCCAGCGACCGCTAAGGCAACCTCAGTGCTGATCAGATTGGATTTACCGGCGCGGATAATATTCCGCGCGCCTGTTTTTACCAATAGACAAACCGAGCGACCGTGTGATTTTCAGAAATTTATCGGGATGAGGATGGACAAGCTGTTCCCCTTTGCGTTATTCGGCCATCAGGCGGCGCGAAGCATTATGGGTAAGCTTCAAAATCGCGCAGGCAGGGATTGAGTCAGTCGCGCGACCGGCAACAAGCGGCTGCTTTGTCAGCTTCGCTTGCTGCCGGTCGCACTGCTGATTTTGGTCAATTGCTAAAGATGCCTGAACCGGTGGCGGTCGAGATGCGGCGAATGGCGCGCTGGCGCATCTTTGGGTTCGCGTCGTTCTTGGCGATAGACAATAGTTTGTCAGCGGCTTTGCGCTCTTTGGCGCGCGCCAGACCGGCGATGATTTCATCTTTGACTGCTTCGTCTTTGGCGTCGTCGTACAATGAAATCAGGGCGTCCGTGCCTTCCGCCGTTTTCACTCGCGATAGATTGGAGACCGCGGAGCGTTGCAAGTCCACATTCGATTCCTGCGTTGCGAACTCTTTCAGCAGTGAAATCACGCGCGGGCTGTCGTGGCTGCCGATGGCGCGCAATGCGCCACGCACCAGGTCTTTGTTCTCCTTGTCGCCGCGCATCAGGTTGGTCAACTGCGTCAGGCTTTGATTCGCGTCCGCCTTGCCCAGCCAATAAACCTGGCGGTCCTCAAAGACAAAATCTTCTTTCAGGCTGAGCGTTTTGATACGCGTGACTTTGGGCGACGAACCGCTGGCATCGGTCAGCAGGAAGATCGCGGCGGATGACGGATCGTCTTTGCGTTCCAGTTTGATGCCATCGTCGTAATAAACCGTCCCGCCGAAGGGGCCGATGGCCGAACCTTCGCGGGCAGGGAAGTGATAGGCCAGCCACACCGAATCGCCTTGGTTTGAAGCCTTGAATTGTTTGAATGCGCGTTCAATGCGGTCGTTCAGATTTCCACCATCAATGTTGATGAAATCGTTTTTGGTGTAGGTGCGCTTTGGCTTATCTTGCGCGAAGGTCGCGGCCAGTGCGGCCAGCAGCGCGATCAGCGATAGAGCTAGAAAAACTTTGCGAGACATATTTTCTCCTTGAATCCTGGGTACGCATCGCCTGCGGCGTGCGGGCGTGGCGAAAGACACGGTGGATTCCACTGGGTTTTCCATCCACGCCTGCACGCCGGAGGCGATGCGTACCCAGAAAAAGGCGCCCAGAGGCGGCTTTACAGTTTGCACTGCAAGGCCACGTGAGCGCGATAGGGTCTGCTTCGAATGAGTGGACGAGTTAGAACGATGGTTAAAACATTGAACTGGCCGAAGCGCCTGTGCCCTTCGATTGGCCAGGCCTGGGTTGCGGCGTTGCCACAGTTGGCGCGACACGATACTCGGGGCTGGCAGCAGCCTTGGGCGTGCGGACGCGTGTGGTTTCGGCCCGGTCCAGTTGCGCTTGCAGCGAGTTGAGCAGCTTGCGCGTTTCAATCAACGTTGGATGATTTTCCGTGTACTGCGAACGCAAGGTGGCCAGCTTCGCTGAGACCTGAGCGATTTGTACGCGCAGTTGATTTCGCAGCGGAGCCGTCTGATTCACATTCTGCCCTTCTTTAATCTGCTGTTCGATCTCTTTCAACTTCATCTCGATCTTCGGCATTTCAATGCGCAGTTCGTCCAGACCTTTGATCTGCATCTTTTCCATCAGCTCTTTGTATTTGCCCTGATTCTCTTTCCATTTTTCCTGCCACTCCTGCTGCATCTCTGCCCAGTGTTTGGCGTCGAATTCAAACGCGCGCTGATTGTCAAAGTTGAAGTTGTCGTTAAAGTTAAACTCCTGATCCAGCCTGCCAATTTTTGCGCCCGGCGGCAGCGTGTCCATATACAAACGGTTGTCCACGCTGTACAGGCTGCGGATGGCGGCGGAGCGAATCTGTGGATCGCTGTCGCTTTTGGCGATCTGTTTCAGCTTCTCAATCGCCTTGGGGCTTTTGTTGAAGGCCAGCGAACGGACGACGTATTGTTTCGTCTTCGGGTCTTGCAGCGTGTCGTAAATCTGAATCAGGGTGGTTGCGCCTTCGTCGCCTTTGACGTTGCCCAGATAGCGGATGGCGCGGTTGCGCAACTCTTCGTCTTTTTCTGACTTGGCGATCTGGGTCAGCTTGGCGGTGGCTTTCGAGTTGTCGCCGGTGCGGCGGAGCATGTACGCAATGATCTCGCCTTTGGTCTTGGGGTCGCTGACCGAATCGTAAAGCTGGATCAGCGTGTTGATGGCGGCATCGCTCCGCAGACGATAGATGCCCTGCAGCGCTTCGTTGCGGACATTTGGATCAGTGTCGCGTTTGACGATGTCGGTCAGCAGACTCAGCATTTCGGCTTCGGGAATCGCGGGCGTCCGATTCTTGTCGTCCTGTCCAAACCCGGCGACTGCCACGGAATAAAGGGAATCCGCGCTTCCGATTGCAGCCACGGGCGCAGTCGCCGCAAAGCTTCCGGTCAATCCATAAACAGTGGTGGCCATTGCGGGCGGTGCGGGCGGTGCGAAAGGCGCAGACGGCGCGGAAGCAGGAGCCGGAGGCGCGGCAGGTGGCGGCGGCGGGTCTTGCATTGAAAGCAGCAAGTCTGCCGAGGCAATCTGCATTTCAGGGGCGTCTGGCGGCAATGGCGGCAGTGGCGGTAATGGCGCGTCCAGACTGTCGGCCAGTTCAAAGAGTTCAGGCAGTGCATCCGGTGCGATTGGTGACAACGGCGTTAATGCCCCAGCGCCCGTGGATGGAACAGCGATGGTCGCTTTGACCTCTTTCTTTTGCTTCCTGGCTTGCTGCCCCAACGGAATGGCGACGACTGGCGACATCAGGCTGCACACGGCTACCAGCATGACTGCCAAGCCAATCGCGTAGGCCACTGCCGGTTTTGATACGGCGGTCGTGGCGTTGCGGTCACGATTGAGAACCATTTCTACCCTCCTAGAGATAACGTGTTTTCCAAACAGGATTCCAGCGGCGGCAGCCAGTGGACGGCTGTCGCTTAAAATTTCCACAAGCCGCGCAAGACAGCTTGCGTACCGGCGCGGCTCGCACATCTTCACCGCCCAATCGTCGCAGGCCAGTTCGCGTTCGATCATCAATTGACGACCGATGAACCAGACTGCCGGGTGGAAGAAGAGAGCAGCTTGCGCCAAACGTTGCAGCAGATTGGTCAGGTAATCCCAGCGTTTGATGTGCGCCAGTTCGTGCGCCACCACGCTGTCAAATTCAGATTGCGAAAGCGCGCTTGCCAAATCGGACGGCAACGCAATGATCGGCTTGAACGCGCCAATCGTCATCGGTATCAGCCGGGGCATTGCCACCTGCGCCGTGGTGAACAGCCTGACCTGGCGGCGGATGCCAAACAGGTCGGCCAGATATTGCGTGCGGTCTTGCTGTTCGCCTGCCGCCGCGTTCAGCGAACGACGCAAAACGCGCAGCGAGTAATAGCTGTGAAGGATGCGCGCCATCATCACGGCACAAACCATCAGCCAGACGGTTATCATTACTAACGGCCATTGGGCTAACGGCCATTGGCTGTTGGCAAACCAGTCGGACGCGCGCTGGCGGAAACTCTTTTTGATGATCGTCGGGGGCGCTTGAATCGTCGTCGGGCGTGCGACCTTGGCAGATTCAGCCAGCGTGATCAGGTGCGATGTCTGATCCACCTGGGCCGCGCGGTCGTAATCGCCAAACGGGCGCGCGGTTCGGACAGACGATTGCACCGTGCGCGGTTCAATCAGGTTGGTCATCAAAGCTGTGACTGGCGGAACAGGAGTCGTCACTTGCGGCAGGGCGATTGGCCTGCTTCCGATTCTTTGCGGTTGAACATTAGAGGCGGTGGCGTTTGGCAATTGCGCATCGCGCCGGGTGGCAATGGCGATCAGCGGCAGTGCGGCGATCATCAGCAGGCTGGCCAGCCAGACTGCATGTCGCGTGGTTGCGCTGGCCTGCTTGAACAGGCGCAGCAACAACCAGACGAGCGCGGTAATCAGCAAACCTTGCCATAAGGTTTTGAACAATGCCTGAAGCAGTAACTGCGATAACGGGTCCAGGTTTTCCAGCAGCAAATTGAAAATGCTCATTTCGCTCTCCTGATGCATATGTTGGGCAAACTGCCAGTTTGCCCAACCCCTTTGGATTATTTCGTCTCTTCGATCATTTTTCTAAGCCGTTTGACTTCGGCGGGGCCAACGTCTTCGTGATCCAGCAAATTGACTACCAGCAGTTCCGGTGAATTGTTGAAGAATCGTTTCAGCAAATAGCCGATGACGCTTTTCTGCGCCTGCTGCCGATCCACGATCGCGCGGTAATTAAAAGCCCGGCCCTCCTTCTCGTGCGTGACATAGCCTTTCTGTTCCAGAATGCGCATCATCGTCAGCACCGAACTGTAGGCCAGCCGCTCATCGGGCAGCGCTTCAACAATCTCAGACACTGTCGCCTGCTCCTTGTCCCAAAGCACATCCATCAGCTCCAGCTCGACCTCTGTCAGCGTGGGCGATTTTCTGCGAGCCACTTGCATCACCTCCTTCGGTGTCGTGTATTGCGTGTTTTTGATTTGGATAACTGAACTACTAAAGAATTCGTACGAAGGATAATGGCGAGGCCATCGGCTGTCAATGAAATAATTAGTAGTTGGCGCGAAAAGAGGGCAGGATTTTTTGATTGAGAGAACCGGTTGTCGGGAATTTTGGAAAGCGGCAGGCTTTCTTGGATGGGAACGTCGCGCGAGCAAGAGCCGGAGTGTTGCTGCGCGGTGCAGTTCTCCAGCTCTTGCCCTGGGCCGACGGCGATTGGCCGCCTGCCTGTTGTTGCTGTTGCGGCCGGCGATTACCGGTCGAACGGCGAGTTCGCGAAGGGTGGCGTGACGCTGTCAATGGATTTCAGGAATTTGACCAGCGCATTGCGGTTGTTGGCGTTGTTCAGCAGATCACGCTGAAACGGCGTCAGGCCGGCGCGGCGATGCGCGGCGTTGTCCAGCACGTCGTCAACATCCAGCGCCGAACCGTTATGCAGCAGCGGTCCCAACGCTCCAACGCCGAGCAGGCTGGGCGGATTGAAGCCATCCGCCCCCAGCGGCGCGGCGCCGTTCTGGCGGACTTCGTTGGGATTGGCTGCGTTGAAGGTGCCGACCGGACGCAGAAAGCGGAAGACCTGGGCATTGACGATTTCACTGGTCGCCGGAGGCGGAATGTAATCTCGGCGTGATGCCGACCAGCCGCCGCCGCCGTGGCATTTGACGCAGCCGGTATCGGCAAACAGTCTGCGGCCCAGCGCGACGTCGCGCGCATCCTGGCTGAACGGGTTGACGTTGCGCAGCGGCGAAATCGGCGTGCGAATGCCGCGGGCAATGAAAGCATTGAGCGCATCCAGCCCCGCGCTGCGCCCCGTGTTCGCCAGCGCGAAAGCATTCAATGTTGGGTCGGGCGTGACGCCGTCGGCCAGCGTAATCAGGCCCAATCCACCCGACGTGCCGCGAATGTTGTTTTCGAAATCCTGGACTTCGTCGAAGATCGCCGAATAGTTCAGGACCTTCTGGTCAGTTGGATTATGCGGATTGAAGGTGCCGTTCAGCGGCACCGAACGGCGCGGCCCCGTGCCGAACATCCAGACGACTTGATCGGTCAGGCCGTTGGCGTGGCAGGACACGCAACCGCTCCAGCCTTCGCTGGACAAACGGCCCACGGGAATCTTCGGCCCCGTCGGCACGTCCACTTCCGCCGAACTGAAAAAGATTGCCTTGCCGTAATGCACGGTCGCTTCCAGCGTGCCCGCCGTGGGCAGTGCGCTGGCCTGTACATTGGCAACGGCCTGATCCGTGGCCAGGTTGACGACTGTCACGCTGCGTCCAACTTCGTTCATGACGTAAGCGCGCGTGTCGGCGTTGTTGATGGCCACGCCACGCGGATTCTGGCCCGTCTTGATGCGGACGACATTGCCCGCCTGGCCAGCGGCGGTTGGCGCATTGATGGTCGGCGTGCCATTGGCGTCCAGCACAACCTTGACCAGGATGTTGGCGGCGGAGGCCACGACGTAACCTACGTTGCTTTTATGCTCGAAGGCCATGTGCCACGGCATGCCGATGAACAGCTTCTTTTCGCCGGCGGGTTCGAAGTTGATGCCGCGATTCATGTTGATCGTTTGCCGGTTGCCGTCGGCCAGGCCTTCTTTGTCGGTCGCGGTGTCAATCACATTCAGGAAGGCCTGGACGTTGACGTTGAAGCGCACCGGCCCGTCCGGCGAAGCGGCATTGTTCGGCAGGTAGGCGCGCCCGTTTTTGATGACGATGCTGTTCAGCGAATTTGGGAACGCGCCGGTCACGAATGAATTGTCCGCTGCATTAGTCGTGCAATTCGGATCCGTTGCGCCTTTCAATTTGCAGTCCAGCGCGGAGCCTTTTGATTTGAAACCGGTATCGGCGACGGGCGGCAGCACGACCTGGCCCAGCACTTGATCGGTTGAAGTAGAGATGACCGTCACGTGGCCTTCTTTGTAATTGTCCGCGCCGATCAGCACGCCGGGAACGTCCACGCCATTGAACTGCGTGACGTACACTTTTTCGTCGGCATCGTCGGCATCACCGTCGCTGGTGATGGCAATGCCGCGCGGTTCATCGCCAACATTGGTGATGGTGCGAATGACCTGATTGGTGGCGGTGTTGATGACGGAAACGTCATTCGAACGCGCGTTGGCAACATACAGCTTTGAACCGTTTGGGGTCAGCGCCAGCCCGTACGGCTCCGTGCCGGCGAAGATCGTGCCCACAACCTTCTGCGTTGCGGCGTTGATGATCGAAACCGAGCCGCTGACGGTGTTGGCAACATAGACTGTTTGGCCGTTCGGCGAAACGGCCAGGTTGTTGGGTTCATCGCCGACTTTGATTTCAGCGACCAGTTGGTTGGCGTCGTTTTCGACGTTGATGACGGAGACCGAATTGCTGTCCGGATTGGCCACCCAGACAGTCTTGTCGTCGGGGCTGACGCCGATGGGGCCGGAACTGGTTGGGCCGTTCGGCGCGCTTTGTGCCGACGCCGTGGACCTGTACTCTTCAAATCGCCAGCACGCCAAAACGCCCAGCGCGAAGAGCGAACAAAACGTGAGCTTCAAAATTCTCAATTTCATACTTTGCCTTTCTCTTGAACTGTTAAACGATGATGAAGATTGGGCGAGTCTCCCAATCTCATCCGAATTCATTGGCGAATCGCCTTAGCGAATCACCTGAGAGCAACGAGTTCTTCTTTGGATCACGAGCGCAGAATAGCCAGGGCAGGCAACTGAAATCTTGAGGTGCAGGTGAAATTTTCTTGAAAGAGTTTTGAAAGCGTGGCTGGGCAAGGCTGACAATGACTTATATAGCTTTTATACAGCTCTCAAGAAAAAGAAACCAACTACGAATAAGCACAAATGCCCACGAATAAGAGTAGGGGATGATGACAGGTAAGAGCTTACCGATGATCAAATTTCCAATTCGTGTTCATTCGTGAGCATTCGTAGTGAAAAACACTTTCTTGAAATCTATAGCTGCCGTTTCCCGGAGATTGAAATGGCAAATACTGAATTCCTAAACAGTTTGTTTGCTCGCAGTTAGCTGCTTTTGCGCGGCCCGGCGGTCGACATTCTGGGTGTCAATTGACGTTGGCGATTGCTTCCAAGCACGTAGAACGCCAACGTGTTTTTCGCTACGATCTGCTTCACGGTTTTA